>JBPCKF010000100.1:0-36734 GCA_051004555.1 Phycisphaerales bacterium
CATAGAGGCTGGTACATGAAATGGGGGCAGGTCAAATGGATACCCTTCAATCACTTTCTGCAACGGCTCACCCTCCTGTGGATTGTTATCGAGACCATTGATGTTGTTAAAAACAGCAGCATCGGGTGCAATCCGAACGCGCATTGAATCAGTGTCAAGTCCCCGATTGATGCTGTGGAACGTGACGAAGTGATAACGGTTCATCACGCCCCCAACTGGCGTCACGGGCCAGCCGTCCTGCCCCCAGAACGCGGATGCGGCTTCGCGAAC
Organism: Phycisphaerales bacterium; assembly: GCA_051004555.1. GTDB lineage: Bacteria > Planctomycetota > Phycisphaerae > Phycisphaerales > SM1A02 > JBPCKF01. The sequence continues at coordinate 271 of JBPCKF010000100.1, forward strand.
AACTTGCGGATCATCGACTGAGCGTTTCAGCTTCATGGCCGCTCGCTGCAATGCAGCATCGTATCCGCGAGTCTCTTCGGGCGATGGGCCAGCTCTCGTGTAAAGCGTGCGTGTACCACGCGAGGGAACATGAACGCCCTCGACAAGCTCGAATGCTTCGTTCATGATCACTTCTGCCAGGTAATTATGATTTGCATCGAAACGCCGAATCACGACCGGAGCGAATGATCTCGTGCGGTCGACGGTCACCAGCAGCATGGAAAGCACGCCGTCAATCATGGCTTCGCCGCGAAGCAGGATGAGACCGTCGTCACCATCGACATCCTGAATGGTGAGGTCATCTGCGTCGAGAAGGAGTTCTCCCAAACGCTTCGTCCCGCTTGTGTCGAGCCATCGACCGAGCGCCTGAAACGGACCGGGGAAATAGCGCGGGTGCTGCTGCGGTTCCCAAATGATGTAGAGGTTGGCTCCCGGTCGGAAGGCGACCGTGTGAAAGGTGTCGCTCACGAACGCATCTTCATGAAGCGTGACCGGACCATCAGGGGTTGATCGGCCCCCATTCTGGCCTCTGAAGTACCAGTTCCCCGAGGAATCCTCGCCGAAGCGGCCGTTGCGGATCACCGCCCACTCGTCCCATTCACCGCCTTGGGGATTGGCTGCAACAAGGCGACGTACTGCGACTTCCTGCTGACACTCGATTGAACTGATGGATCGATCGTGTGCCAGCAGGGCTTCTACAACTGCCCTTGCCTCATCCTGGCGGTCGACAGTCGCCGTACCATCCTGACATGCAGACGCGACGGCCCCTGGCCCCAGATGGTGAATGACTTGCTGAGATGCAAGAACCAGCATGGTGAGGTGTATCAAATGCATTGGGCGCTCATGCAATTCGATCCGGTTGCAACCCCCGCACCAACGCAATAGCAGCCGTTGGGCATTGATATCCATCCCAACTATTGGCTCCATCCGCCAGGGGAGTTGTGCCGGGAGCTGGCACTTCTTCATCCTGCGCCAGGAGTAGAGGTGTCATCGCGCCGATAGAAAACAGGACAACCGCCGTCACAAGGGAGATCAGAAGTCGGTTCATTGCAGCTTCCTTTTCAGAGTAGGAGGACGAAACGGAGTGTCAATCATTTACAAGACGCGCGAGCGTTTGAGTCTCAAGATCGCGTAGTTCCTCATTGAACGTATCCAGTGATGCTTGGAATTCAGCCATCGGCGAATAGATCAGAGGGTTGCCCGTGAGTGCCAGCCAGGTGTCGCGATACTCTATGGTTCGACGTACCATGGATCGTTCAAGCCGCTCTCTTTCGCTGCGGTAACGCGCGATGATCGCTGCCGTCTCGTCACTCAACGGCACTCCCTCTGCCTCCACACGTTGCTGGACTGTATCGGGCCTGTCAAAAACCTCGGGGTACAAGTACCGCTCAGCAACATCGCGCAAGCGATCGGCTTCGGGTTCACTCAGGGTGCTGATCAAATGCGCGATGGTTGTTCGTGCATGGTGGCACAAAGCAGCGTTCGCCTTGTACATACGTTGGCCAGCTTCTACGAAGGACTTGTTTTTGGCGTCCGCGACATGAGCCGCGCCCAACTCGTCGTGATTATCATCACGAACGCGATAGACCCGTTCAAGGTGCTCCCCAATTTCATCGATGCAGGGGATGACTGCATCAGCTCGCTGACGCAGAAGTGCGAGGCGTCGTTTCTGCTCGGTGAGAAGTATGAGGCACACAGGGGAATTGCCATCCAACGCTATGTTCGCCTGCCTGATCAGTGCCCGAACTTCCAATCTCGTTTCGGGGAGATGATTCAGGATCGGAATGTCGATGAGATCGCATTGACGTTCGACCTGGGCCAGTTCCAGCAGCGTGGCCGAAGGCGCGGGGTCCATCGAATCGGCGATCTCGTCGAGCGCCGCCCAGAACGACCGTTCGATCGCCGCAAGCGATTCGATGGCTTTTCGCCAGTCAACACATAACTCGCGGGCGGTTCCGATTCTTGCATAGCTGTGTGCGAGATGCGCGTCAGCCAGTGCGTCCAGCCGTGGAGTGCGACGCGCCGCTTCGTTCATATAGGCTTGGCGATACAGTTCATACTCGCCCCGCAGGCGATCGTGCTTCGCGATCGGATCGTCGCTATCGAGCCGGTGTTCCAACCAGTCTCGCTCCATTACCGCGGGCAACAGTTTGGACGTGGCCTCGTGAGCCGCTGATTCGGATGCATCTTGAGGAGCGGCCAGCACACCTCGCAATCCCGGAGCGAAGCATAGGGCGAACATGACACCAGCCCATAACGTTCCCATGCACCCATTCTACCAGCGCAAAAAAAGCAACCCCCTTCCGATAAAAGTTCTACAAAAGTTCGGCAGGTATGCGACCGGCTGCCACTTCTTGCTCCTCCCGCTCAAGCGAGTATAGCGCTTACGCGCGCAGGTAGGCTCTCCAGGGCAAGGGCCACCCTGTGAGTTCAAGCCCGAAGTTGGCACACCAGTCGGCGAGTTTGGCGCAGGCAAAGAGAATCGGCAGTGCTGCTCCGCTGAAGAAAATCACCAGCACGATGAACATGCCAGCCATCAGAAAGCGCGGGTTCTGCAACCAGATATACCACCGCATCGACAGGCCCGCAAGAATCGACGAGCCATCAAGCGGGGGGATCGGCAACAGGTTGAACATCGCAAGCAGAATGTTCAGGAAGCCGCCATAATAGAAGAATCGGGCGGTGTTGGAGAAGAGCGGCTCATCCACGCGACCGCTCGCCAGGCGGATCCAAACCACCATGAGAGTGAACGCGATGATCGCGAGCGCAACATTCATCGCTGGGCCAGCTGCTGCCACGAACGCGCGCCCTTTACGCTTCCACCTGAACTTGCTGGGATTCACAGGCATCAGACCCCACGCAATCCCCACCAGCGCAAACATCAGGAGCGACACCGGCCCCATGTGCACCAGCGGATTGAGCGTCATGCGGTTGAGTCGGCGGGGCGTGTCATCACCCTGCCAGAGTGCAGCCCAACCATGCGCGAGTTCGTGCAGGACGATCGATCCGATCACCCACACGACCCACGTCACAACCAGAGCCAGTCCGCTGGTGTGATAAAGATCTGCGACCCACCATCCGCTCACATCTACTCCTCGTACACAACGGCGATGAGAATGTCAGATGCGAGGAATCGCTTGCCTGCGGACTGGGCTGAAGTGGTCTGGGGCGAGATGTTGCCGAAGATGTTGAGAACCTTCGCGCCAGATTCCTTCAGCCATGTGTTGACTTCTTTCTGAAGCTCACCGATCTCAGATTCAACGCCTTTGAACAATTTGATCTGCTGCACTGCTTGCCCTCGATAGAGAACGCTTCACAAAAGTGAAGCGAATGATTGGGTTGTGAACGACTCGCGAGAGATGATACCAGAATCATTTCTTCCCGCAGCATTGCTTGAATTTCTTCCCCGACCCACACGGGCAGGGTTCGTTGCGGCCGACTGTCTGGGCAACGGTGCGCGGCTGACGTTTGCGTGTGGCGACAGGCGCAGAGCCAGCTTCATCAGCGAGCGTGCGATCGGCCTGTTGCTGACGTGCCATCGCCTGGGCTGCAGCTGTTGCTGCCTGGGCTGGCATCGGTGGCCGCTGGTGCGGTTGTTGTGCACCCTGGCCGCCGCGCTCCTCACCCTGCTGCTGTTGCTGCGAAGGTTGCGCCTGTCGCTGCTGTTGTTGTTGCTGCGGCGCTGGCTGCGGAGCCAGTCTGGCTTTGTAGACGAAGTCGGTCACTTTGTCGCGCACAGTCGATTGCATCTCGGTAAAGAGTCGCGCACCTTCACGCTTGAACTCGATGCGCGGGTCTTTCTGGCTGAATGATCGATAGCTGATCGAGTCGCGCACCTGATCCATGGCATGGAGGTGATCTTTCCAGGCCTGATCGAAAATCTGCAGAAGAATCCAGCGTTCAAACTGCGTCAGCTCAGCCCGCAACACACCGCGAAGTTTGGTTTCAGCAGCCTGCTCGAGATCAGCCTCTGCGAGTTCGCGATCATCTTCAGAGAGAATCGCGCCGTAGTGTTCCTTGAACCACGCTTCGAGTTCATCGGGCGTCTTCGCGCTGGAAGATGCTTCGCGGGCGCGGCGGACGATTTCCTCATCGGTCCACTTCTCCGCAGCTTCGAGGAGTTGATCGCGGATTTCCTTGGGTTTGCTTTCTGCGATGGTATCTGCAGTCCAGTCGAGGCCATAGCGAACCTTGGCCCAGCGTGCCAACTGTTCAAATGCCTGACGGGGATCACGCTGCATGTTGGCAGTTGTCATGTCGAGCGCAAAGTCGATGGGATACGTCATCTCACGCTTGCGGTAGGCCTGGCGGGCCCGCTCCATCACGTGATCGACTGCGGTTTCGATGTCTTCGCGGCCGACAAAATCTTCGGCCTTGAAATCGGTCTCGAACTTGTTGTTGGACCACTCCGCGAACTTCTGCTCGCCGTAGTGAGGGACAAGGAATGTGTCGAGCGGCGAAAGGTCTGCTGCCTCGATCATCTTCTCGCCCGCAGCTTCGAGTCGATCCACGACTTCATCCCGTGTCATGTCGCGAACATCCGAGAGGCGCAGATCGAGCTTGAAGCGCGACTTGGCCCAGTCCACCAGGCCCTGGTAATCCCACTCCTCGCGTGGCATCTCATCGGGCATGAACTCGGGAATCGTGATGCGGATCGTGTTGAAATTCTCTTCCTTAGCATTGCGGCGAATTGAAAGGTGGAGGTCTTCGCGATCCTTGCTGCGCACGCGGTCGGGATCGATCCCAACACCCAACTCGTCGCGGACCCAGTCTGCGATGCAGGTGCCCGGGTAGTTCCTGTCGAGATACAACGCAGCAGCATCGTTGACGGAGTCGTCGATCTGTTCAAAGATAAGCTCCTTGACGCCGCGCCCTTCGAGGATGTCCTGCCGAGTTCCGTAGAACGAGTTGCGCTGCACATCCATGATCTCATCGTATTCGAGAATGTTCTTGCGATGGAGGAAGTTGCGCTCTTCGACCTTGCGCTGGGCCCGTTCCACGGCGCGATTGAGCATCGGGTTCTCGATGGCATCGCCTTCCTTCATGCCTAGTTTGCTGAGCAGTCCCAGCGTGCGCTCGCCTGCGAACATCTTCATGAGATCATCTTCGAGGCTGAGGAAGAAACGGCTGGACCCCTTGTCGCCCTGGCGACCCGAGCGGCCGCGCAACTGATTATCGATGCGACGGGATTCGTGACGTTCAGTTCCAACCACATGCAATCCGCCGAGTTCTTCGGTGGTGCGGAACATTCCCAGCCGATGCAGCAGGAAGGTGCCTGAAGCGTCGAGGGCTTCGAGCAATTCAGCTTCGCTCATGGAAGCTGCCTTCTTGTCATGTGTATATGTTCGCGCGATCGTCCATTTTTCGAGCAGGCGACGACGAATGTCGGCATCTGACATGGCTTCGACTTTGTCCTTGCGCAACTCAAGCTCGCGCGGCGCGATGTGGCGATAGCAGGCTCGGACGATCTCATCTTCGGGCATGTCAGAAGTGACATGTCTGGGGCAGAGAGCTCGACGCTTCCAGTGATCGATGAGCTGCTCGGGTGAAATCTTTGCGAGCTTGATGTCGGTGCCGCGCCCTGCCATGTTGGTGGCAATCATGACAGCGCCGAGACGGCCAGCTTCCTGGATGATGTCTGCTTCGCGTTCGTGCTGCTTGGCGTTGAGTACTGCGTGTTCGATCTGATGCCGCTTGCTCAGCATCTGACTCAGCATCTCCGACTTCTCGACGCTGGTTGTGCCAACCAGTACGGGACGGCCCACATCGTGAAACATCTTGATTTCATCGACGATGGCGTCCCACTTGTCCTTCTCTGCGAGAAACACAAGATCGTTGCGATCCTCGCGCACGACCGGCACGTTGGTGGGAATGCAGATGACATCGAGCTTGTAGATTTCGTGAAACTCAGTGGCTTCGGTGTCGGCGGTGCCAGTCATGCCTGCGAGTTTTTCATACTGCTTGAAGAAGTTCTGGATGGTGATGGTGGCCATCGTCTGGGTTTCTTCCTTGATGCGCACACCTTCTTTGGCTTCAACTGCCTGATGCAGACCGTCGGACCACTGCCTGCCAATCATCTTGCGGCCGGTGTTCTGATCGACGATGATGACGCCCGGCTCGCCGCCCGGCTTTTCCGGGGCAACCACATAATCGCGGTCACGCTGATACACCACATGGGCGCGAATCGCCTGTTCCAGAAGATGCGGGAGATCGACGTTGTCCCCGACATAAAACGATCCAACCCCAGCCTTCCGCTGGGCTTCAGCGACGCCGTCGTGCGTGAGGGCAGCCCTTTTCTTGTCGAGTTCGACTTCGTAAAACTGCGTGTACCGATCGCGCTCACCCTCAAGGCCGGGCAGACGCTTTCTGGCTGCTTCAAGTCGACTGCGCATTTCAGGGACCACTGACTTGTCGCGCGCGTTACGGATGTCGCCTTCGAGTCCCGCGATCTCGACCAGACACGATTGCACTTTGGCATCTGCAGCGTCCCACTCTTTCTGCTTCTCCACCAGATGACGGGCAAGTTGATCTGCCAACTGATAGCGCGGCTGATGTGCGTGGGCCATGCCTGAGATGATGAGGGGGGTGCGAGCTTCATCGATGAGCGTCGAGTCGACCTCATCGACGACTGCAAAGTGGCGACCTTTCTGCACCTGTTCCTGCGTGGACATTTTCATGTTGTCGCGCAGGAAGTCAAACCCGAACTCACTGGTTGTGCCGTACACCACGTCGCACTGATACGCCTCCTGCTTCATGGGTGGCGGCTGCATGTGCATGGGATGGATGGCGCCGACTGTGAGCCCGAGTGCGCGGAAGAAGGGGAACGTCCAGTCACGATCGCGCTGCACGAGATAGTCATTGACCGTGACAACGTGCACCTGTTTGCCTTCGAGGACGGCCAGGTATGTTGCAAGCGGTGCAACGATGGTCTTGCCTTCGCCGGTCTTCATTTCTGCGATGCGGCCTTCGTAGAGGACCACGCCGCCGATGATCTGCACATCGAATGGCCGGGCCCGGAAGGGCGGACGCGATTCGGGATAAAGCTCGCGCACTGCGTCGTAGAGCGCAACGGGAATCTCGACAAACTCCCAAGGCTCGATCGGGCGGGTATTGCCGAGAAGGTCTCCCTCGGGCTCGCGCGGTTCGAGTGATGCGATCTCTTTCTGCACCGCGTCGTAGGCAGCTTTTGCAGATGCAGGCAGCGTTGATGCATCAAACGCGTCAGCATGGGCAGGGTTGAAGATGTTGCGGATGCCGACGGCCCGGTCCATTGCTTCGCGCGCCACTGCAAAGACTTCGGGAATCATGTCGTAGGCGCGTTCGCCCGCAGCCATGCGCTTGCGGTAGACCTCGCTGCGCGAGCGGATCTCCGGGTCGCTCAGCTTGCGGATCTCTGGTTCGTATTCATTCACCTGATCGACCACGCGCATATAGCGTTTGACCATGCGGTCATTCCGCGTGCCGAACATCTTCTTCATCATGTTGCCAACAATGGGAACACCCATAACACATCACCTTTCCGAGGATTTGCAATGAACCTTTGAATCTGCCGCGATCAATCTCGCGCTGCGCGGAGAAGCGTGAACCAAAAGGTCGCGCTTCTGCCATTTCGGAACAGCTGCGCACATCAATGCGCAGTTGAGCCGGCACGCGATCATTCATGCAAGTGGCGGCGGAAGGTCCAGATGCTGCACGTGAGGAAAATGCGTCCGCACAAATGCGCAGCTCGGAAGGTGCAGCGGTGTTGCGAGGCGAAGCGACTGAGCTTGACCTGCACCTGCACTTCCATGAGCAGATTGAGTGAGACGTGCGGATGAGCGCTCGGTCTGCAGCAGTTCCTGCATGGCTGAGACCGCAGCAGCCATGATCCGTGCCGCAGCCGCTTCAGCGTTGCCGGACGCATTCACTGCCAGTGATCCGCTGGAAGCAGCAGCCAGCAAAAGCACAGCCATCGCGACAGTCATCGACTGTGCGTTTCGCGGGCGGCTGATGTGGGCGTGCATGCGGGACATGGTCGGAACTATAGGTGTCGATTGATATCGACTCTTTTTTGCGTCCGAATAAGTTGGAGTCGCGTCGATTTGACGCTGATGCAAGGTTTGGTGTGTATTGGTGGATTCTACTGTTGGATCGTATGTGCTGCCTGCCTATTGTTGAGAAGAATCGGTGAAGATGGCGACTGTAGCTCAGCTGGTTAGAGCACCTGGTTGTGGTCCAGGGGGTCGAGGGTTCGAGTCCCTTCAGTCGCCCTTTTGTTCCGGGGGAGGACCGGAGGCGTTGCACCCATGCATCAGCAGCATCGGCGTGCGTTTCCCGTCTACCATCGCATCCCATGGGCCATCACACCGGTTCCGATCAAATGCCCAACGAGCCTCATCAACTCCGCATCGGAATCATCGGCGGTAGTGGCCTCGGGCGGGCGCTGACGTCCGGCTTCGAAGATGATGTGACAGATTTCGTGGAACACGATCTCACAACGCCTTTCGGCAAGCCTTCCGCTCCCATCATCACTGCACAGTATCGTGACGTACCTATTGCGGTTCTGCCTCGGCACGGGATCGGACACACACTTCTGCCCGCGAAAGTCCCCTACCGCGCCAACATCTTCGCACTGAAATCGCTTGGCTGCACGCATATCATTGCCTCGGGCGCGACTGGATCGCTGCGCGAAGAGATCGAGCCGGGCGATCTTGTTCTTGTCGATCAACTGATCGATCGCACTGATGGTCGGCCACGCACGTTTTACGAAAACGCTGCTGTGCATGTCGAATTTGCCGAGCCGGTCTGCCCGCTCATGCAGCACTGGTTGCAGGAGGCAGCCAAGCGTCTGGAGGATGTGACGGTGCATGATCGGGGCGTGTACATCTGCATGGAAGGCCCCAGTTTTTCCACACGGGCCGAGTCGATGCTGCATCGACAATGGGGCGGCGATCTCATCGGCATGACAGCGCTTCCCGAAGCGCGGCTGGCGCGCGAAGCTGAAATGGCCTACGCACTCATTGCCCTGCCAACCGATTATGACTGCTGGCGTGAGCGGCCCGAATCGCAGACACAGATGTCGCTGATTGAAGAGATCATCAGCAACCTGAACACAGCTGTTGCAAACTCGATAGCGCTTATTCAGACTGCGCTTGATGATGTGTCGTCCCTGCGTGAGCAGCCCAGCCCAGCTCATGATGCGCTGGCACTTGCCATCTGGACCGACAAATCGCTCATCAGTTGCGATGAAGTGAAGCGACTGGAACCACTCTGGGGACGCCACTTCATGCAGGCTGCCAAGTGAGCGGGATTCCCGCAGTGACGCAATCGACAGCGCGGCCAATCTGGTTTTCGCATGTCTTCGCTGCTGCGACCGCGTTCATCTGGTCGTTCAGCTACATTCACATCATCTGGCTGGCTGAATATGTGACACCCCTGCAATTGGTGATCCTGCGCAACCTCTTCTTTCTGCCTGGCGTGATTGCGCTGTGGATCATGCGGCGGCCCACCGTGCGCGGCCGCTCAACGGCCCAGTGGCTGATCATCATTGCAGTCGGCTGCGCCAGCGGGCCGCTCTATCACTATCCCGTGGCATGGGGTGGCGATGAGGGACGAACCAACGCATCACTCATCGGACTCATCATTGCGACCGTGCCCGTGCATGTCGGATGGCTGGCATGGCTGCTGTTGCGCGAGCCACTGACGCTGCGGCGCATTCTTGGACTTGTACTCGGGCTGCTTGGCGTCATGACGGTGTTGGCGGGGCATCTGTTCGATGATGCAATCACAACCACAACTACATTGATGGGCGTGCTGGCAGTGGTCGCATCAGCCATCATCGGCGGATTGAACACAGTTGCGACTCGGGCCGCCCGCAGATCGCTGCATCCGCTTGATCTGCTTTGCCTGGCAGGAACAGTTGGGATCATCATCGCGCTCGCGCTGACTCCCTTTGCAGATGTGACCTCGATGTCCGCAATACCGCTGCTTGGCTGGTGGGCATCGTTCTATCTGGGGTTCATTGCGATTGCAGTTGCATATGCATGCTGGTACACGGCCCTGGGCGGAAGTCTGCCTGCAGTGAGCATTGCGATGTATCTCTTTGTGCCCTGCGTCCTCTCTGCATTGTGGGCGTGGCTGTGGCAGGACAACCACATCGGCTGGGAGTTTTTCGTAGGCGCAGCCCTTGTGCTTGCAGGGTTGCTGGCAGGCATGGAGAGGCGCCCCGAGGGCGATGCGGAACCAACTGCGATCGCTGCAGCCCGCGAGAGGACGCATCTGCAGCAAGGTCCGTCAACACGATGAGAGCGCATCTTTCCGGCGGCTTTCGTCACTCCGGCAGAATCATCGCGGCTATACTCTCCGCTATCCCGCGAACGGCCTTTGGCGCGGGTGATTGGCACCACGGGGCGTTAGCTCAATTGGGAGAGCACTGCCTTTGCAAGGCAGGGGTTGTCGGTTCGAGTCCGATACGCTCCATTCTGTCAGGCGCATGTCTGCGTTGTGTGGTGCGCAGGCATTGCATGCGTCAACGTCCCGAACCCTCATATGCTGACTTCGACGATGACGCTTTTTGCTGATGCTTATCTGCACAGTCTCGACAAGGTGCTGCTGCCGATCTGGGGCAATGTTGCGATTCGCTGGTACGGCCTTGCGTATCTTGCAGGGTTCATCGCGGCCTGGCTGCTGTTGCGATGGATGAGTCGCAGTGGACGCGTTCGCATTCCATTTGCCAGGACTGGCGACTTCCTGATGTTCGTCGTTGTTGGTGTGCTCGTGGGCGGACGCCTGGGATATGTTGCATTCTACGATCAATCGCTTCTCTGGCCTCTCACCGACATCATCGCTGTGTGGGATGGCGGGATGTCATTTCATGGCGGCGCGATCGGCGTCATCCTTGCGGTATGCATCTTCGCGCACATCAACAAGCTCTCGAAACTGCACCTGCTCGACTTCGCAGCGTTCGCGTGTTGCATTGGGCTCTTTTGTGGGCGGGTTGCCAACTTCGTCAATGGTGAACTCTGGGGCAAGGAGCTGCCAGCACATCTTCAGGCAGAGTCGCCCTGGTGGAGCCTCAAGTATCCAGCTGAGCTTGCCCACATGGCTGTTGACCCCAGCCACAAAGCGGAGCTTGCCAACGCGCTCGCGATCCCGCGCGCGATGAACATTAACACAACCGACTGGGCCATCACGGTCCGCGACTACGGCCGCAGCGAACAGGCGAACCGTCTATTTGATGGCTGGATACAGGACATCGTCATCGAGTTGCGCCATGGCAACCAGCCACTTGCCGATGCATTGCAGCCGCTGCTCCCCGCGTACTACCCGTCGCAGTTGATCCAGGCCTTTGCAGAAGGGCCGCTCCTGATGATGGTCCTCGCCATCGTGTGGTTGCAGCCGCGCAAGCCTGGCGTTGTTGGCGGAACGTTTCTCATCACCTATGGCATCCTGCGCATTGCGACTGAAGTGTACCGCCAGCCTGATGAAGGTGTCGCCATAATTCTCGGCCTGCAGCGCGGCCAGTTGCTGAGCGTCCTCATGATCCTCAGCGGCGTGATCGGGTTGATCATTGTGGTGAGGCGGGATGTCGAACCGATGGGTGGCTTTCTGCGGTCATCTGGCCAACCTGAAGGCGCGCGATCCTGAGGTCGCAGATGACTCTTGGGCTTCCAGGTTCAGAGCGTTTCAATCGTCGATTCCTGCAAGGCCATCTGTCGTTGCCATGATCGGGAAGGCGGTCAGCAAGAGGTATGATGGCGAGCGCGCTGGCTGAATGTTTGCCTCAGCGGACCATTTGATCGCTCGCACCGACCCATCTGCAAAGCTCACCCGCGCAGATTTGCGATCGGAGTACCAGACATGACTATCCGGCCCACCCAGATCGAGCAGGATGCCTTTGTTTGATGGGTAACGTACCTGTGTGTCGCGCATGCCGTGGATATCGGAGCCATTGAAATCGCCATCTGACTTCCAGAATGCTGGCCCTGCAAAGGCGGTGTGCGTCATCCGAAAGCGTCCGATGAGCACATCACTGCCATGCGGCGCGCGCGATGAAGGAAAATCCGGATGGGCGCGGAAGATGGGTTCGCCCTCGAGATGAGGCATGCCGCTGCCCAGGTAGGGCGCAATGGCACTGGCCCAGAACCTCGAGTGCCAGGCGATCGTCAAGCCAGTTCCCATGGGATCGATTTCAGTCCTGCCAATCGTGAGTGGCGCGTATGGATCGCCAGGCTTCCCGAAGAAGGGATATCCATTTCGATTGTTCTGGGAATACATGGCAAGTGCTGCCTGGAGTTGTCGCATGGTGGCCAGCGAAGCCGTTGCCTGGCTGTTGACGCGGGCATGCTGCATGGCGGGGATGGTGATGGCCATGAGGATTGAAATGATTGCAACGACAACAAGCACTTCGATCAGCGTAAAGCCGCGCAAACATGGGCATGGCAGCGGTTTCATGGGGTTGGTGTACTCGTCGGTGATGTTCATGTCCCCTCGATCGCGGAAACGGCCAGCATATCACCAGATCGAGCAAGGAACTCTCCCGCTCCCAGCATCCCAAGGAGAACTGTGTTGCGAAAAAGCATAGCGCCTGTTGTGTCAGCGACGGACGACAGGAATCGCCCACAGCCGCATCCACTCGGCGCTCCCGGATCGGCTGCAAGCACAATCAGGATAGCCGAAGCCGCCGCCAGAAAAAGGCACCCGACAATCACCGCGAGCAGGCGATGCCACTGAGTCAGAAGCGCAATCGCAATAAAGCACTCGATGAGGATAACGCCAACGGATAGCGCGGATGATGAGCCGACATTTATGCTTAAGCCTCCGAAGTATCGGACAACTGCGCTGAGGGGAGAAGGAAAGTGTGCCTTGTCGACAGCTACGATCAGAAACACAATGCCGACCAGCCAAAGCATGATCGTCCCAACTGCTTGCCGCCATTTCGATCCGGCTACAGCATCCATGACCGGACACCCCTTCCAAAGCGAAAGTTGCTTTGAGTGACGCTGTACAGCGTCCAAGTTTTGGACGCTGGCTGCCAATAGCAACTGAATCGGACCGGTCGCTGTGTGCCATCTGCAAACTCGAAGACAACTGCGCACTCGCAGATCAAAGGGTCGACAGTCGATCGCAGATACTCATCATATGGGAGGTGCATTGCAAAGAGGCGCGATGGCCCCATTGCCACGCCGCCATACCATGCAGTTCTGCTCAGGCCGCCAGCAAACTCTGATCCGACCGGGAGTGCTGCGGAGGTGCGTGTGAGTATCGCTCGAAGACCAGATGAACTGGTGCAGATCGCCACTGGCCAGTTGACACCATCATCAATTGCACGCAGGGCCTTCCACGACTCGTCGAAGACATCCTCGACAGTGTGCGGATCCGCGATTGCGAGTTTATCGGCGCCCGGCATTGCTCGAAGGTCTGCAATCGCGGCTCGAATATCGATCGCTTCTTCCGATCGGAATGCAGACGATTGCATTCGCCACGCCTTATACACATCCGGCGTGTCGGCAAGATAGTAGGTATCGATCGCCGCCGCGACGGTGTCGAGCAGCTTCTCGCGCGCCTCAGCCGTGGCGAGATTGGCGTCCTGAAACTCCGCTGCGTTCAGGATCGAACGAACCGTTTGCAAACCAGCCAGAGGAGCGTAATCGAGACGTGCAAACTCGCGACGCGTTTCATCGAATCGTTCGATAGCGGGCAAAGCGGGTGTTCGCCATTGCAGCCGTTGTGCTGCAATGTACGTCAGACATCCAGCAATCACAGCGAACAGAGCTAAGGCAACGATCGTTTGGCGGGAGGGGCGGGACACCGTTACTCCTTACACGCGGCACTTCAGAGAGTGAAGATTTGGCGCGGCAGGACCAGTGTATCCGGGGGGGGGATGACAAGAGAAAAGTCGGAAGACCGTTTCATGGTCGCACACGGTCCTGAACGGGCAAGAGCTGGCGCGACTGTGACGTCGTCGGGAAGGGGGTGGGGCATCCAACTTTCAAGCATCGCGCATACCATCGCCAGTGGCAGGGCATGGGAGCGGTCGGGCTTGGACGCCAATCCGGCTTTACGTCTATACTCTCAGTCTCACTCCTCAACGCAGGCAGCTTGACTATGGCATTTGCACTTCTCACCGTCTTTTTCATCGTCATCTCGGTTGTTCTGGTGCTGGTCATTCTGGTCCAGAGGCCACAGGGGGGCGGACTTTCCGGCGCGTTCGGCGGAGCGGGTGGCGGCGGCGCGGATACTGTCTTTGGCGGCCGCGTGGGCGACGCCCTGACCTGGGCCACCACAGTGATCTTCATCGTCTTCCTCTGCGTCGCAATCGGCCTCAACTGGCTCGATCCGGGCGGCACATCTTCAACGATTGAGGAAGGCGCAGCTGCAGAAGCCACTGATGTCAGCACACCCGAAGATGGACCGCCTCCTGCACCCGGCGGCACCGACGCAGGAACAGGAACAGGAACAGGCACCGGCACAGGCACCGGAACTGACGACAACAGTACCACCAGCAGCAATGGCGGAGAGTCGGGCGGATGATCCGTTCGATGACGGGCTTCGGCCTGGCGACAGCTGAAGTCAATGGCGCTCATGTCGCCGTTGAAGTGCGCTCCCTCAACAACAAGTATTTCAAGTCGCAGGTGCGCCTGCCGGATGAACTCCAGGCCCTGGAAGCAGAAATCGAACCTGCCTTGCGGTCGCACCTCAATCGCGGCAGCGTCATTTTCACCCTGCAGGTCTCTGACGCATCAGCAGATGCAGCTGCCCGGATTAATGTTGCAGCGGTGCAGAGTTATCTCAAGCAGCTGCTCGAAATCGAGGAGCTGACCCACGCATCAACGCGGATTGACATCACAGCCATGCTCGATCTGCCTGGCGTCATCGTGCACGAAACAAGTGAAGGTCGCCTCGAGCGGCTGCGCCCCGTGGCAATGGAACTGCTCGAAACCGCATGTGCAGGTCTGCTCGCAATGCGGACGCGCGAGGGCCGCGTGTTGCATGACGACCTGCATCATCAGCGCAACGTCATTGCAGATCGCCTGGCAATCATCACGAAGCGATCGCCACAGGTCGTTCAAGATTATCAGCAGCGGCTGAAACAGCGTATTGCAATGCTGCTGAGTGATACCAACACCGCGATCCGCGAGGAAGATCTGGTGCGTGAGGTTGCAGTCTACGCAGAACGGTCGGACATCGCAGAAGAAATCACGCGGCTGCAGGGCCACCTCGAACAGTTCGCAGAGATTATTGATTCGTCTGATGATGAACCAGCTGGCCGAACGCTCGATTTTCTCACACAGGAAATGCTGCGCGAAGCCAACACCATTGCAAGCAAGTCGGGCGATGCAGAAATCAGCCGCATGATTATTGAAATCAAGGGTGCCATCGACCGCATCCGCGAGCAGGTGCAGAACGTCGAATAGGCAGTGACGGATCTCACCAGCCGCGCCCAGAAGGGCGCGGTTGGGTTGCGCCGACCTCCACACCCGAATCGCTCGGCCCGCGCGCCCGGCGACGAGTTGCAGCGATGAAACATTATACATCTCACAACAGATCGACCCAAGCGCCAGCCTATGATTGACTGATCATTTTTCACGCTTCGGGGTTCTTTCCTTATGACAGATCAAACTACATCGACGCGACAGCGCAAACGCCGTCCTGTTCGCCGTCTTATCAAACTGCTTGGAATCGTGTTTGTTCTCGTGATCGTGTTTGTCGCGCTCGCGCCTTCGCTTATCAGTTGGGGCATTGGCAAAGGCGCCATCGAGAATCTCATCTCCAAACAGATCAACGGCTCCGCAACCATCGACACGCTAAGCGTCGGCTGGTTCAGCGGACAGAAGATCGAGCACATTCGCATTCGCAGCGATGATGGCGATGCAGATGTTGATCTTTCGGTCTCGATGGACAAGGGTTTGCTGCCACTGGTATTCGGCTCGCGCGACTTCGGCGATGTGCAGGTTACAGGCGACATCAAAGGAGTTCGCTATGAAGATGGTTCGACCAGCCTGCAGAAGCTGATCAGAACTGATCCCAATGCCCCTCCTTTGGATTTTTCGCAGTATGCACTTGATCTGACTGTGACCGACTTGAATCTTGCCCTTCACGATCGGGGGAATGATCTTGATCTTGCCCTGGAAAATGCAGCTGCGAAAGTGACATTCGCTCCCACCGCAACAACGCACATCGATGTGACAGCTGATACCCGCGCTGGCGACGCGCAGGGCTCGATGTCGATCAAGGGCACAGCCCAAAATCTGCTGAACACAGATGGCTCGTTTAATCGCGCTGGCGGCAGCGTCGATTTGACAGCAGAACTTGCAGATGTTTCAGTCACGCTGCTCGATGCACTGCTGGGGATGAACAATCAGCTGGTTGCGATCAGCGGCGACACGGTGCAGACAGCGAGCGTGGTCGTAAAGGGCCAGTTGGATGATGCGCTGACCTCGATCGCGATCGATGCAGAGCGACTGAGCGTGCGGGGTGATGTGCACCTCACAAAGAGCGCGATTGTGATTGATCCTGCATCGCCGGTGATTGTGCGTGGACAGTTGAGCGATGCTCTTGTTGATGCGTTTCTTGGGGGTGATGCAGCGGCGCAACCAGACGAGCCTGCTCCACTCTTCAGCGCAGCCCGTCTTGAGCTGCAGTCGATCGATCCATCCTCGCCAGCCAATGTGCAGTTGGAGATCACCAGCCTGAACGCGCCGCTCACCGAAGCAGGCAGTCTCGATCGGGCTGCAACTTCGTTGACTGCATATCTGGCGTTGCGGAACACGCGGCTGCTGGTGAGCGAATCAGCGGAGTTGCGCTCGATTGATCTTGCAGATTTCGATGCACAGTTGACAGCAGATCCACTCGCGAGTGCTGCGCATCTTGTCGCAAACGGTAGTGCTGTGATCAATGGTGGTGAGGCGACGCAGATTTCGATTGATCTCACGCATGATGCGCCCGTGCAGGCAGATGGAGCGATCGCGTTTGACGTTGCAAAGGTCACAGGCTCAGCCACGCTTGCCAATGTGCCGACTGTGCTACTTGCTGAGGCTGTTCGTGACATGCCGATCAATCTCAATCGCGACATTGGCGAGGTTGTGACTGTGGAGGCGTCGTTCTCTTCAGGTGAATCGCGCGACATCACGCTTGCAGTTGTCGGCGCGAATCTTGACGCTGCGATTGAAGCGCTGGTGCATCCTGATGGCAGCATCATCGGACGGCGGCTTGCAGTTGAGACCGATGTCCACCCCGAGTTGTTGAGCGGATACATGAAGGATGGCGGCATCGCGCTGCCCCAGCATCTCACGATCTCCGCAACTTCATTCGCGCTGCCTGCGGGGAACGCAGACAAGCCGTTTTCACTTGCAGATATCACCGACCTCGATGGGCGCATCGGGCTGAGTGGCGACCGCATTGCCGTTGCTGGTGATGGGTTGGCTGTTGATGATGTGCAGCCATTGGAAATCCGCGAGCTTGGCATTGCGTTCAGTGCAAAGCGTCTTGGCGATGCTGTAAAAGTGGATGGCACTGTTCGGGCCAACGATGCAGAGATTTTGCTGGACGAGACCATCTCCAACATCTTCGATGAGAGCGGCGCGATTGCAGTGATGCAGGCAACACCGATCGGCACGCTGACGATGAGCAACATCACGCCCGAGCAGATCGTGCGATTCGCGCCCGACAATGCAGCGCTCATTGAGGGCGTGCTTGATGGTCCAATGTCACTGACCGCCGTGACCAAACTCAGCGCGGGGACATTGCAGGGCGTGATTGACATTGACAGCCGCGGCCTGGGTGGCAAGGTGCGGATCGGCCGAAGTCTGCGCGATGTCACACTCGAAGGGCTCGAACTCACAACTCGGCTCACGCCCGAACTCAGCCGCGTTCTGCAGCCGGACGCGGAACAGCCGATCGAACTTTCAGCTGATCGCGCGGTTGTCCGCATCGACGAGCCCATGCAGATTGCCAGCCGGAATGATGATGGCAGTTACACCGTCACGTTCGAATCGATCAGCGCAGCGGTGGAATCGTCGCCTTTGACGGTCACGCATGTGCCCGGCATTGCTGAGGCACTGCGACTGGATGGTTTCACTGCCGACATCGAAGCCACGCTGGGTGATGCAGCGCGGTACGCAGTGGACGGCCGAGCCGAAGTGTTCACAGCCAGCGATTCGGTAGCGTTGACCGCAGCGACATTTGACGTGGTGCTGGAACGGCCTGCAGCTGATGCGCCCATGAAGCCAACTGCCAATGCAACATTGCGTGATATCAATGTCGAACGCCTGGCGACCGCAATGTCGCCGGACGGACCATCGCCTGCAACTTTCCTTGGCGATCGTGGCGAACTCACACTGACAGCCACGCCGACAGATGAGGGTTTCACTGCAACCCTGCAGCCAGCGTTTCCCAATCTGAGTGGATCGTTCGATCTCACCGCCACCGAGCGCAACTACGAGGTGACGGCCCGCGATTCGACCGTTGTCCTCAAGAAGGAGGCGCTGGAGCGATGGCTCAACGCGCCCGATGCTGATGGCAACCCGCCTGCGGTTCGGCTGACCGTCGAAATGGATGTCCCGCTGGAAGTGAACATCACACGACTGGTGGTTCCTGCTGCGATCGCATCTTCTGAACCGCTCGAATCAACTGCGGTTGAAATCGATCTCGCGCTCAAGACCCGCAACGCGCTTGCAATCAGTCGTACCGACCCAACAACTGGCAACGTCGAATCGTTTCGGATGAAGCAGTGGCAGGCCCAAATCACAGGGAACGATCTGCGCGAAGGCATCACTGCAGTGCTCGGCGGCAACATCCGCACATTCCAGGGCGAGCAGGAAGCAGGCACATCTGCCATCGATCTGAATGTCCGCATCGCTGATCTGGTAGATGCAGAATCAAAGTTCTCAGCCGCTGCCCCGACGCTGCATCTGGATGCGGATGTCAAGGATCTCCCCGCGTGGGTTCTGGATGCTTTCATGCAGGATGATCTTTATGTCGCAGCACTCGGCGAACGCGTGAATGCGAACGTTCGGGCTGAAGCATTCTCAACCAGTGGTGGCACGCTCACAGCCACGATGAACAGCACCAACGGTTCATCACTCAACGCAACGCTCCTGGGCGGCGATAACGGCTACCGCACCGCGCCTGACAAACCCGTGACGGCGGAGTTTATTCTCAGCAAGCCACTGCGCGATCAGTTGTTGTCCAGCCTGCATCCTATCTTTGCAGATGTCATGTTTGCAGATGAAGCGATCCGCCTGACTGTGAACGATGCGTTCTTGCCCGGCGATGATAACAAGTCGCGACTCAACGCAGGGATCCAGCTCAAAGTCGGCGCAGTTGAGTTCAAATCAAGTTCGCAGTTCCTGCGCATCCTGCAGTTTGTGCAGACAGCTGACCGCGAGACCATTCCTGGGTTCATCGGGCCTGTCGATGGCTCGCCTGTCGCAATCAACATCACCGATGGCATCGTGAAGTACAACAATCTCGTTATCCATGTGGGTGAACGCAAGGGCGAATACAAGAATCGCCTGGTGTTTACCGGCGATATCAATCTGCCGGAGAACTATGTCAATGCTCTTTCGGCTGTGTATCCCATCTCGGATCTCGGCCGCTCGATTGATGAGCTTCGCAATGTGCCGGACGTCGCGCAGGTGGGCGTGAAGTTCACCGGGCCGCTGGCGACCGGTCCGGATGGTTCGAGCCAGCTCGAGATGTCGTTCGATATTCAGTTCAAGCCGGAGAACATCATTCGCGAAGGTCTACGCCCCGGCGGCCTGCTTGATGGTCTACTCAATCGTGATAAGAAGAAGAAGGACGAGGATCAGCAACAGCCACCTGACGGCGGCGATGGCGGCGGCAGCGGGAATGAGAATGATTGAAGAAGGTGGTCACAACGACAACATCCGATGAAGCGGTGTGACCTTCGTCGCCGTCCCAGGTCGCCGTGGTTTATGCGGTCGTCTGACCCGTGATTTCTTCATCTGCTTCATCGCTCTCCACCACGCGCGCGATGGCGACGAGTGAATCATCATTCTTGAGATTGACAACACGCACGCCCTTGGTTGCGCGGCCGACATGCGAGATACTGGCTGCAGGAATGCGAACCATCATCCCGCCTTCGCTGATGCACATGATGCTGTCGGAATCTTCAACACAGCGGATGGCAACGACGTCGCCATTGCGTTCGGTGGTGCGGATGTCGATGCGTCCCTTGCCGCCGCGATTCTGCGGGCGGGCGCTGCCATCTTCGCTCTGCACGAGATACTCGGTCAGCGCGGTGCGTTTGCCATAACCATGCTCGGTGACGGTCAGAAGGTCGGCATCATCCCGGCAGCGAACCAGTCCGACGACCTTGTCCATTTCATCGCGCAGTTTCATGCCGCGGACGCCTGCTGCGGTGCGCCCCATGACTCGAACATCATTTTCATCGAAGCGAATCGCATAGCCGTTACGAGTTGCAAGCAGAATGTGATCCCGGCCAGTGGTGTGCACGACATCGACAAGGCTGTCACCCTCATTGAGTTTGATGGCAATGATGCCCGAGCGATTGACATTGCGATAGTCTGCCAGGGCAGTGCGCTTGGTCTTGCCGGATGCTGTTGCAAAGAAGAGAAAATCTTCTGACTTCTCAAAGTCCTGAATCGTCAGGAACGCGCGGGCCTTTTCATCTTCGCGCAGTTCGAGCAGATTGACGATCGCCCGGCCGCGAGAGGTGCGCGAACCTTCGGGAATCTGATACACCTTCATTTTGAACACGCGGCCATTGCTGGTGAAACACAACAGATCATCGTGTGATGACGCGACGAAGAGGTGTTCGATGAAGTCGCCTTCCTTGGCATCGGAGGCTTTCACGCCGCGGCCGCCACGACCCTGCTCGCGATACGTATCGATGGGAATCCGCTTGGCATAGCCATCGTGGGAAATGGTCACCACGACTTCGTGTTCCTGGATGAGGTCGCCGACGTTGTAATCATCAACTTCTGCATCTTCAATTGCAGTGCGGCGGGGATCATTAAATCGCTCGCGAATTCCAATCAGATCTTCACGGATGAACGCGCGCACGCGCTCGGGAGTCGCGAGAATGTTTTCCAGATCCTCGATCTCGGAGGCGACTTCACCATATTCATTGGCAAGCTTCTCAATCTCAAGTCCGACCAGCTGGATCAGACGCAGGCTGCCGATGGCGTCGGCCTGAACCCGCGTGAGCAGAACGCCCTGTTCGCGGCTGGCAATATCCATCAGACGCTGGGGAATCAGGCGGACATGCTCATGATCGGCTGCAATCCGGAAGGACCGCTTCATGAGCTTGTCGATCGCCTCTTCGCGGGTGTGACTGCCACGAATCAGGGCAATCACTTCATCAATGTCACACACTGCGAACATCAAACCTTCGAGGATATGGGCCCGCTTGCGGGCCTGCTGTAGAAGATACGCAGTCCTGCGGCGGATGACTTCAGTGCGATGACGGATGTATTCTTCAATCAGCTGCTTGATGGAAAGCGTGCGGGGCTGGTTGCGGACGATTGCGATATTGATAATCGAAATGGTTGACTGCAGCGGGGTAAATTGATACAGCTGCTTCTCAACAACCCCAGCATCAGCGCCGCGCTTGAGTTCCACAACAATGCGGGTGCGATGTTTGCGGCCGGACTCATTGCGAATGTTTGCAATATCGGGAATGCGGGCAGCCTTGACCGCTTCAGTTGCCTTTTCCATGAGGTTGCCCTGCACAACCTGATAGGGAACCTCATCAATGACAAGCTGCTCGCGGCCATTTGCAAGGGTTTCGATATGCAATTTGCCCCGCACATACATTTTTCCGCGTCCCGTGGTATAGGCTTCGATAATGCCGCCGCGACCGTGAATGATGCCGCCCGTGGGAAAATCAGGGCCGGGCATATGCGTTAGAATCTCTGCAATCGTGAGATCGGGGTTTTCCAGCACAGCCATAATCGCGTTGCAGACTTCACCAACATTGTGCGGCGGCATCGAACTCGCCATGCCCACCGCGATGCCACTCGAACCGTTGACGAGCAGGTTGGGGAAGCGGGCTGGCAACACCACCGGCTCGGTGAGACGATCATCATAATTCGGCTGATAGTTCACTGTGTCGAGTTTGATGTCAGCCATCATTTCGACCGTGGCAGCAGTCATGCGGGCTTCGGTATATCGCATGGCTGCGGGCGGATCGCCATCGATCGAGCCGAAGTTGCCCTGCTTGTCGACCAGCATGGCCCGCATCTTCCAGTCCTGCCCCATGTTGACGAGTGTTGGATACACCACCGACTCACCATGCGGGTGATAGTTGCCAGACGTGTCGCCGCAGATCTTGGCGCATTTGATGTGCTTGCGATTGGGAGCAAGGTTGAGGTCGTTCATCGCGACCAGAATCCGCCGCTGCGAAGGCTTCAAACCATCGCGCACATCAGGTAAAGCGCGATCCATGATGGTCGACATCGCATAGGTCAGATAGCTGTCGTGCAGCTCAGCGTTGATCTCGCGCTCGATCACATGGCCAATGTTGTATGGCTGGTCCGCATTGTTATTGGGCGAAGTGTCATGCGATTGATCTGGCATGCACAACTATAGGTCGCTGCTGTGGTTCACGCCTGTTTCTTCAAGGAGTTGCCGAGCCGATGCGCGAGCGCGCTGCATGACACCCTCATCGCTCATCATCGCTTCGCGCTCGGCTTTGTACGCCTCAAAATCTTCAGCATTGCCCGCATCATGCGCTGCCCCATACAGGATGCGGTCAACCTTTTCCGCAAATGCAGATTGTTGATCCGGCAGGCATTGCATCTCAAGTCGCGACTTGAATCGCACCGTCATCTGAAACAAATCAGCCTCCCATTGAAGGTCCGGCTTGAAGAGTTCAACTAATCGCTGCTCATCCCGCCGCGCGGTCATCTCATCAATCGTTTTGCGAATATCATCGGATGGTTTGACAGATTGCGTCCATTTCTGCAGAAGGAGTTGATCAACTGCAGTGGCGTACTCTGTGAGCGTCAAGGCAATCAGTATTGCTACTATACTGGTATTCAAACTGACACCTGCACGAAACTTGGTGGAACCAGCCTCGTGGAATGCGGCTTTTGGGATTATGCGGCATCGTGCACCGCGAGGACTACGCCAGGTACAGGTAAATGCTGGTGTAGTCCGGGCACCGCGGTGCCTACGGGAGCCGCTTGTCAAGTCGCGATTTGCCGGTAGGCACGAACCGGCAGTCGTGAGATGGAGTTCAGCCGATGATTCTTGTTACCGTCGTCGCCATTCTTGCGTCCGCGGCGTTCCAGCAAGATCCTCTCATTGAGACCAGTGAGATGCGAGCGTGGTTGAAGGCGCGCGAACAAACGATCAGGCATTCTCAGTTAGGCAAGGGCTCACCAAGGTCGGCAGTGATCGGCGTGCTCGTGGTAACGAGCTGTCTCTGTCTAGGGTGCGGGCGTCGCGACGCGGCAACGCCCACACAGCAACGACACAATTTTGGCGAAGTCGATGTTAGCGAAGGTCCTCAGGTATTGTCTTGGGAGTTTGATGTACCGAATCACTCGAGCCACGACATGGTTAGAACAGAAATCGTCTCGAGTTGCGGGTGCCTCCGCGCGGAGCTTAGTACAGACGTTATTCCAACTGGCGACATCGGCGTACTAAGGGTATCGATCAACGTGCTTGACGCCGGACGCCACGCGCAGTATGTCTCCGTTTTTTTTGTGAACCATAAACGGATGGATTTTTACCTTGATGTTACCGGCATCGATAAAGTCGGCTTATTTGCATCACGCTCGGCCGTGCATTTAGACTCGCCACTTGCGTTCGAGGTCGATGTTACCCAAACTGCCCCTGATCCAACATCGCAAGTGCTCTATGTCAAATCGCCAGTGGGTGCGACAATGTCCCTCGATGACTGGTTTATTGTGGAGCCAGCTTCGACTC
Organism: Phycisphaerales bacterium; assembly: GCA_051004555.1. GTDB lineage: Bacteria > Planctomycetota > Phycisphaerae > Phycisphaerales > SM1A02 > JBPCKF01. The sequence goes on from JBPCKF010000100.1 coordinate 24,208, forward strand.
AAGAGGAGCTTGGTCGCTCAGGGCGAGCAAGGTTTCGCGTGACGATTGATCTCGCCGGTTACAACGGAGAGTTCCCGGTTGAGGTTGTTCTTGTTGATGCTTTCGGATCGGAATGTACGATTCTCGCACTGAGGGATAAGGACACATGAGGGCTGCGATGGGTTGGCATGCGAGCATTGGGAACATGGCTTTGCGCGATCGCGCTGGCTTTGCCGACGGTTGCCCAGAGCGAGGCGGGGTCAATAGTCGTCTCGCCGATGTTCGAGAAAGCTGAGTTGGGCGCGATCCTTCACGAGAGCGGCGTGACAGACCCAGGTGTTCTTTCGATCTGCGACGCTGCATTCTCGGCCTGGCTCGAGGAGTTCAACCGCAACCTCGAAGAGTTCCGCGAGAAAAACCTTGCCAACATTGAGCACAATAGAAGACAGGCTGCGGCCCATGACCGACAGGATCACACGCCACCACCATATCCGGACGTCTACGAGAACTGGCGCGTGCAACGATCGTCGATGGATCAGCAACTGCTCAACGACATCGCGGCATTGCTGAATGCCGCGAGCGGCCAAAAGTGGAAGATTCTTGCACAGCGGCGTTATCGAAGCCGTGCCCTTCAATACGTCGCCCGCGTCGGCGTTCGTCGGGCAGTTGATCTTGCAGAGATCGCAGAGTCGTTCGTCGACGGTGCATCAGAGGATGCGGATGACATGATCTCAGCCTACGAAGCGGAGCTTGATGCAGCGATTGACATGTTCGTTTTTCGCTTTCCCGCTCTGAATGAGCAGACAATTCGAAATTATCAGTCTGCGGAGTCGATCGAATTGCGTCATCGCGACTTTCGAGCGGATCGCCTCGCAGCCGAGCGGGTGCGATTTGCTGTTGAGGATGTGAATAAGCGGTTCGTGGTGAGATTCAGTCGCTCACTGTCGCATGACGTGGCGGACGCGTTTGTGGAGCATGCGTTCGCAATGTTCTATCCGCAAGTGTACGCAACATCGCCCGTAGAGTATGTCGCAGCGCGACTGAAAAATGAACGGCTATCGTTTCAGACAATGCAGAATGTTCAACAGCACCTGCAGGTGTACGCTCCCGCCCAGCGAAGATTGCGGCGGCAGATCGCTGACGCTTGGGAGCGATGGGATACGCTGGCCACTCGGGTAGTCCTCCTGGACATGCGCAGTGAGATTGAAGAGGAGGGCGGCGGTGACGCCCACCTCGTGTGGACCGGATTTCCCGCTCGCGATGCATGGATGCGCAACCGACAGCTGGTTCACAACACTTGCCAGCAGATACGCAACAGCCTTTCGCAAGCGGAGTTGGATGCCCTCCCCGCCGATGTGCAGCTCATGCTGTCGTGGTAAGTTTGGGCAAACGGCGTGCGCGCTGCAACCGGTGCAAGTCATGCACATATTCGCAGAGATCATGGCCGCTGTTGTATGGCTGGTCCGCATTGTTGTTGGGTGAAGTGTCATGCGGGTGATCTGGCATGCACAACTCCAGGTCGCTGCTCTGGTTCAGGCCTGTTTCTGGTGCGGATGGTCGCGCAGTTCCAGAGCATATTCCGCCAGGACACATCGCCTTCCAAGCCGCTCAGCCGAGCGCAACGACGCTGCATTTTCCGGCGCGATCCTGCCGAAGAGAACCGTCTCGCCATCGACTGGCAGATCGCGAAGAAAAAGCTGCAGCACAGCCGGCCCCAGCCCTTGGCCGCGAAACTCACGAGCGATGATGCGCTCGCCCATGCACCAGCCATCGATGACATGCAGTTGCCGCGGCTTGGCTGCAAACACACCTGCAAAGTCGCCATCCACCATGACCAGCCGCAACCCGCCACATACATGCATTGCCTGCAGATGCGCAACCGGCTCAACCGGCACAACGCCGCGCATGTGCGGCTGGTCGTCCCAGAATCGCTGGTACATCCCGACATACGCATCGTAAAAACTCAAATCGCTCGGCACACGAATCTCAATCCGCTCCAACAGAGATGCATCCATCTTAGATGATCGCACGACGTGAAACGGCGCAGCCAGAATCCAGCGACGAACCGCAACCCGCGCATGCCCAGTCAGCGCATCAAGTTCCGCGCTCGATTGTGCGCTGCGGCAGATACGCAGCGAAACCGGCTCTTCCTTCGCGAACGTGTCGGTCGCCCACGCAATCAGCTCATCAATCGCAGTTGCAGTGTCAAACGAACCACTTGTGCCCAGCACTTCAACCCGTCGTTGTGCTGGTGCTGCATCGTGTGAATCAGCCGACTCGCCACGCATCCGTGCTGCAATCACATTGCCAGCGCCCTGCTCAAGCGCGACTTCGTGAACGGGCTGTTCGATTCGCTCTGTCCGCTTCGCCCCGCACATGCTTCATGAGATTGCGAGCGGCGGCGGCGCGCCCGATCCACTCCATCAGCACCCGCGGCAGCCGGGCAACCTCAGCATCGACGATCATGTTTAACACCTGCTGGCTATTCATGGCCGCAAGTGTACGACGGCTGCTGCAATCCGGCTGTCTGTGCTACGCTGTGTCATGCAGGTTCCCAATGTCACAAAGAAACAGCGCGATGTGCACCTCGACTGGCTCAAGGAAATCACCGCCATTCCAACAGCAGCTGGCCGCGAAGATCGCGTGATTGCCTGGATCGAAGCATGGGTGGCACATCGGCCCGGCCTGTCGATTTCCCGCGACAAAGCTGGCAACCTTCTCATCAGCAAAGCAACCACTCTCACCGACTCTAAAGCAACGCGATCCCGGCCGCTCTACATCACTGCCCATCTGGACCACCCTGCATTCATCGTCCAATCAGTCCGTAATGACATCATCGAGCTTGAGTTTCGCGGCGGCGTCAACGATCCTTACTTCGAATCTGCAACAATCGAAATCATCGACTCTGAAAATCATTCCCATGCAGCCACGATCGACAAACTGAATAATAAAGCCACACCGTTCAAACGTGTGACAGCGCGGCTCAAACGATCACGCAAGGGAATCGTTCCCGGCGATATCGCGCGGTGGAAGCTTCCCAAGCCGAGCATCAATGCAGCGGGCGAACTGCATACCAATGCTTGTGATGATCTCGCTGCAGTTGCTGCTGCCCTGGCGGTGATTGACATCACGTATAAGCGGGCAGGGCTTGAACATGTCAGTCTGCTCTTCACACGTGCTGAAGAAGTCGGCTTTGTGGGCGCGATCGCAGCCTGCCGTCTGCGCAGCATTCCCAAAACAGCCCGACTGATCTGTCTGGAAAACTCGCGCAGCTTTGCAGAATCTCCCATCGGCGGCGGACCAATTCTGCGCGTTGGCGATCGCATCAGCGTCTTCGAGCCCAATCTTACAAACGCGCTGTGCGCCTTGCTGCTTGAATATGCAGGGAAGAACCCATCATTCAAATGGCAACGCAAACTCATGCCCGGCGGCGCATGCGAAGCAACAGCCTTCGCAAGTTTCGGATATGACTCCACCTGTGTCTGCCTGCCTCTGGGCAGCTATCACAACATGCGTGATATCGATGCAGTCGCGCAGGGGAAGCGGCCCGCCCGCATCGGACGCGAGTATATCTCCATCGCAGACTTTCACGGCCTGGTCGATCTGTTACTTATAAGTTGCGCAAAACTCGATGATGAACGCGAAACCATTCGGCAGCGCATGGATCGATTCTTCGAACAACGTGCCGGGATTGTGGGACTGTAAGCAGCGGCCCGGCTCGCCAGACTACACCCGCCACACGCTGCTGGCCCATGTCAGTCCTGCGCCGAAACCCGCCAGCAGGATGATGTCGCCGTCCTTTATCTTGCCTGCCCGCATCACCTGATCAAGGCAGAGCGGCACGGAACCAGCCGAGCAGTTGCCGAAGCGGTCAATGTTGATGTGCACCTTTTCCGGCGCCAGCCCGAGCTTCTCAATCGCAGATTCAATAATGCGGGCGTTGCTCTGATGGCAGATGAACTGCGTCACATCATCAGCCGTGAGGTTAGTCTTCTGCAGCGCATCTTCGATCACTGACTGAAACTTGGTGACTGCAAAGCGATAGACTTCGCGCCCCTGCATTCGCAGATTTCCCAGACCAATGGTGTTGTCACGATCCCACTCACGAACATCCTCTTGCCGGCGCGGGCAATAGAGGACGTCCCAGCCACTGCTATCTGCTTCGAGGAGCTGATAGATGCATCCGCGCTCGGGGTTGTCATCGCGCACCAGCACAGCTCCGCCTGCTGAATCGCCGAACAGAATCGACACGCTGCGCTCATTATAATCAACCATGCGCGAGAGCACATCGCAACCGACCACACCAACCGCGCGATGGCGGCCACTGCGGATGAGCGAGTCTGCGATATTCAGTGCGTACACAAAGCCGGTACAGGCTGCATTCAAATCAAACGCTGCGGCCTTCACAATCCCAAGCGCATTCAGCACGCGACAGGCGGTTGAAGGAACATGCATCTCGGTCGTGCATGTCGCGACGATCAGGAGATCAAGATCGTTGGGCTGCATGCCAGCTGCATCAAGCGCATTGCCGATTGCATCGCGCGAAAGTGTCATCGCGTTTTCATCTTCGTTGCACACGCGCCGCTCGCAGATCCCCGTGCGCTGCACAATCCACTCGTGGGTGGTGTCCATCATCTCCGAAAGATCAGCATTGGTGAGCACGTTGGATGGCACACCCGATCCGGTGCCAGCCAGGCGAACGCCACAGTTAGAATGTTGGGGCTGCGGCATCAGGCGTTATCCTACGCGTGCTTCCATGGCGCCAAGGCGGTCGCTGATGGCCTGGTTGACTTCTGCATGAACCAGCTGCCGAACCGTTCGCACAGCATTGCGAATGGTGCGGGCCTCGCTCGATCCGTGGCTGATCAGGCAAATGCCGTTCACACCCAACAGCGGAGCGCCGCCATATTCGTGATAGTCATGCTTTGCGTAAATGCTGCGCACGATGGGCTTGAAGCGCTCACCCAGTTCCGGGTCGATGCGCGCCACTTCGCGCGTGATGAGTTTGAAGAGTCCGGCTGAGAGTCCTTCTGCAAGTTTAATCATGACATTGCCAACCACGCCATCGGTGATGACCACATCTGCTGCTCCGTCGAAGACCGAACGACCCTCAACAAAGCCGATGAAGTCGAGTCGTTCATCACTGCGGAGGAGGTCACGGGCTTGCCGCATCTCATCGGTACCCTTCTGTTCTTCGCCGCCAACATTCATCACAGCCACGCGCGGCCGCTCGATGCCCAGCACGCTGCGTGCGAACACATCGCCCATCACGCCATATTGGGCGAGGTGATGGGCCTTGGGCTCGATGTTGGCACCGACATCAATCAACACCACCTGCCCTGTAAAGGTTGGCACAGCGACTGCGATGCCGGGCCGATGCACGTGGGGCAATCGCCGCATGTACATTTGCGCTGCGGTCACGCATGCGCCGGTGTTGCCGGCTGAGATCATTGCATCAAGACGATTCTCGGCGCGCCTGCCTGCGGCCCGGGCCATGCTGGCCAGAGCGCTTTCGGGCTTGGCGCGAACTGCCTCGACAGGCGATTCTTCCATGCCGATTTCGTTGCTGGTTGCTTCGATGCTGAAGCGACAGTCGCGATCGAGGCCAGCTGCCAGCAGTGCTGATTCGATAGTCTTCCTGCATCCAAACAGGACGAGCTCATCATCAGGAGCAAGATGCTCGGCAGCAGCGATTGCGCCGTCAAGGATGGCGTGCGGCGCCTTGTCGCCACCCATCACGTCCAGCCCGATACGCATGCATTACTCCCCTTCGGAAGCTTTATTAAGCTTCAGGCCGGGTCGAACATAACCACACTGCCGACAGGCGCAATGTGGACGTCGGGCTTCCCCGCAGTTTGGACAGGTGACCGTGTGGGTGCCACGCAGCGCCTGGTGAGAACGACGGCGGCGGGTGCGGCCGGGTGATTGACGAAACGCTGGAACTGGCATGAGCAAGACCCTTGTGAGAAACCCAGCATGAGGGGGCAATCGCGAGCAAGCAGCGTAGAAACCGCAAAGGCATTTGTCAACGCCTCCCCCTTGGTGGGTCAATTCGGGCGGGTCAATGCTACGCTGTCGTCACCGTGTCACCCCCCCGCCTCACCATCAACGCCCTCGCAGTCACCCTTCGCAACCGGGTTGTGCTGCGCGACATTTCGCTCGTACCTCAGCAGGGTGCAGTCACAGCCATCATCGGCCCCAATGCAAGTGGCAAGACAACACTCCTCCGTGCCTGCCTCGGCAGTGTGCCACCATCAGCCGGCAACGTTCTGCTCGATGACAAACCTGTCCATCAACTGCCAGCCAGACTCATTGCACAGCACCTGGCATACGTTGCCCAGCGGGCCTCAACAACAGTCGGCCTCAGCGCGCTGGAAGTCATCGAACTCGGCAGGTATGCACGACCCTTTCATACCGATCGCATCGATCAGGCAGTCGCGACCATGCAGATCGAGCCGCTGCTGCATCGCCCCCTCGCAGAGCTTTCGGTCGGCCAGCAGCAGCGCATCATGATGGCTCGGGCCTTGGCCCAAGTCGAACCCAGCAGCTATCTTCTGCTCGATGAACCCACCGCAGCCATGGACCTTGCATGGGCCCAGCACACCCTCGCCGTCGTGCGCAACCTCGCCAATGATGGCGTCACTGTCCTCATGGTGCTGCACGATGTGAACGACGCACTGGCCATCGCAGACAACGCACTGCTGCTCAAGGAAGGTCACCTCATCGCCTCTGGACACACCAAAGATGTCATCACGCCAGGAACGCTCGAACAAGTCTTCGACGTCAGCTTCACAGCCATCACCCACGACAATCGCAACATCATTCTGCCAGCACGACATCATTCTTCCAGCCAGCGAACGACTGCGATATGATGATGCACCATGACTGGCACCATCATCACGGTCATTATTTTCATCGGCTGGTCACTCGTGCAGCTGGCCCTTGCTGCATCTGAGAAGAAGAAACAGCAGCAGCGCAAGGCGAAGGCCATGCAGCCGCCACCCGAGCAAGCAGTCGCGCAACCATATCAGCCGCGCAGCCTTGTGTCGCACACCAGCGAGCACGAATCACGACAATCATCAACCGCCACCCGCTCCGATCGCATCAGCCCGCTGGACGCCCTTGCGAAACGGCGACAACAGCAACTGGAAGAACTCAGTCGCCGCAACCAGGCTCAGCGGGACAACCTGCGCGTTCCACCACAACGACAGCCACCCACTCCCGACCCACCATCGGGCCGTGCTGTGCCAGCACCATTTCGTGGATCAATGCCCGGCAGTAGCAGCAGCAGCAGCGATCGCTCCAGCAAACGACAACGGCGACTGGAACGCGAAGTTGCAAAGCAACGCCAACAGCAGCATCCGCAACGCAGCAGCGCTCCGCCCCCCACAATGCGTGATCCAGCCATTCGAGATACTGGTGAGTCCAACACACAACGTCTGGTTGCAGATTCATCGCCGCTTCCGATTGAGAAGATGATCTCGCACAGCCTCGACACTGTTGCACCCGCAATGACAGTGATCAAGCGCCAAAGCACATCAACCAGCAGCAACAGCGTCCGTGAACGCCTCGGCCTGACCGATCGCGCTGGACTCCGCAACGCAATGATCCTCCGCGAAGTCTTCGACGTGCCAGTCTCCATGCGACAAGTCGACCCGTCCGATCGCTGAGACCTGTCCCCAAGTTCGCAGCCACACCGGGCGTGATCCGCTATGACGAAGGCGAAGAACAGGAAGGCAGGTCAACCCTGGAGCCAGATTCGCCCCCACTGCTCGGGCAGCCTCGTGGCTACAGCATTTTATAAAAAACGCCCCATCGGATTTCTCCTTGCGAGGCGAGAAGGGGTGCCGGCGGCATTGCCCTGCGCGGATTACTTTCCACTTACCGTGATAAGCGAGAAGCATCGCTCTGATACACTGCTGACACGGTAGCATACTGTGGGGGTCGCGTCAAGCGGTGCGCGGTCGCGCAACATAAAGCTCTTTGGGGAACATCAAATGAGTACTGAGAATGGCCCGCCTCGGCCAACGTCCTACATCCTCGGCCTCGACCTCGGCGTCGCATCCATCGGCTGGGCCATTGTTGAGCCAGCTGCTGGCAGTGAGCCTGGTCGCATTGTACGAGCTGGTGTCCACCTGTTCGAAGCTGGTATAGATGGCGGCAAACAAGGTGAGGAAGCCGCCATGGCATCCGGCAAGGAGCAGTCGAAAGCCACACCCAGGCGAGATGCGCGTCAACAACGCCGTCAGACGTGGCGACGAACCTATCGCAAACGACTCGTCCTCAATCGACTCATTAAGCACGGCCTGCTTCCCGAGCCTCCGCATCGACTGCACGATCCTGCGGAGATCGATGCATATCTCAAAACGCTCGATGCAACCCTACGCGCATCATGGGAACAAGAGGGCACAGACCATCAAAAGCGGCAAGTGCTTCCTTACCGCCTGCGCGCTGCTGCGATTCATCGACGTCTGGAACCCTTCGAGGTTGGCCGCGCACTCTATCACCTTGCGCAGCGCCGCGGGTTCCTCAGCAATCGCAAGACCGATGGCGACGGCGATGATGACGATGCCAGCAATGGTAAGAACGATGACAACAGCAGCGTGGTGAAAGAAGGCATTTCCGAACTGCAAACGCTCATGAACGCAGCGGGCAAGGAAACGCTGGGCGAGTTTTTCGCATCACTCGATCCTTCGGATCCGGATTCCCGCCGCATCCGTGGCCGATGGACCGGGCGCAGCATGTATCAGCACGAGTTCAATCGCATCTGGGACGAACAGTGCAAGCATCATCCCGATCAGCTGACTGATGATGCAAAGAGTGCAGTCCACCACGCGATCTTCCACCAGCGGCCGCTCAAGAGTCAGCGCCACCTCATCGCTAAGTGCTCGCTGATGCCCACACGACGTCGGGCTCCCGCCGCCGATCGGCTCTATCAACATTTTCGCATGTTGCAGAAAGTGAACGCCCTCGAAGTGCTCTTCACCGACACAGGCGAGACTCGACGGCTCACATCTGCGGAACGACAGAGTGTGATCGCGGCACTTCAGGATGGCGATGCAACCTTCAGCCAGCTGCGGAAAGCACTCGGCAAGAGTTTCAAGAAGGCCCGCTTCAACTTCGAGGAAGGTGGGGAGAAAAAACTCACCGGCATGCGAACAGATCAAAAACTGCGAAGCGTCTTCGACGATCGCTGGGAGGAACTTTCTGAACGTGAGAAGAATGCCGCCGTCGAGGATTGTCTTTCATTCGAGCGGGCTGATGCAATGGCCAGGCGTGCACGCGATCACTGGAAGCTCTCACCCGATGATGCCAGCGCGTTTGTACGGCTCAAGCTCGAGCAGGGATATGCAAACCTCTCCCGCGCAGCCATGCGCCGCCTGCTGCCTCTGCTTGAACAGGGAATGCAGTACGCCACAGCCCGCAAGCAGGAGTTCCCAGAATCGTTTGCGTCGACCGAGCCGCTCCAACAACTCCCGCCACTCAAAGAGGCGTTCAAAGAACCGCTCAGTCCGGCTGTTGCCCGCGCGCTCTCCGAACTGCGTGGCGTGATCAACGCAATTATTCGCCGATATGACAAGCCCGAACACATTCGCATCGAACTTGCGCGCGATCTCAAAAAGGGACGCAAACGCCGCGAGGCAATCAGCAAGAACATCAGCGACCGCCGCAGGCAGCGCGAACTCGCAACCGAGACTCTGCTCCGTGAAACCACAGTGAGCGACCCTCGTCGTTCGGACGTCGAAAGGATGCTCCTCGCAGAAGAATGCGACTGGCACTGCCCATTCACAGGCCGCTGCTTCGGCATGGCTGATCTTTTCGGCCAGCATCCAACTGTCGAGGTCGAGCACATCTGGCCATTCAGTCGCTCGCTTGATGATTCCTTCCTCAACAAGACCATCTGCTGCGTTAACGAGAATCGGGATGTCAAGCGCAACCGCATGCCAGCCGAGGTCTATTCCGGCGAACGCTTTGCAGAGATTCTGCAACGAGTGGCACGCTTCAAAGGCGATGCGGCGCGAATCAAGCGCGAGCGCTTCGCAGCAGCCGAGATGCCGGAGGGCTTCACAGCGAGGCATCTTGTCGAGTCGCAATACATTTCGCGCAAGGCAGCAGAATATGTCGCGCTGCTCTTCGGCGGGTACAGCGATGATGAGTCAACCCGGCGAGTGCACGTCACCACCGGCGGGCTGACGGCCTGGCTGCGGCGGGAGTGGGGCATGCACGCCATCCTTTCCTATCGGGATGAGAAAGATCGCAACGATCATCGTCATCATGCAGTCGATGCAATCGTTGTTGCGCTCACAACCCAGAGCGCTGTCCAGAAACTGCAGCGGGCCGCGCGGCAGGCTGATGATGCAGGCTCGCATCGCAGCTTTGCTGAAGTTACGCCGCCGTTCGAGACGTTTCTCGATGATGCCCGCCGCGCTGTCGAAGCCATCGTCGTCAGTCACCGGCAGAACCGCAAGGCCCGTGGCAAGTTTCACAAGGACACTATCTACAGCAAGCCTCACCCCAGCGGGAAGCAGGGCGAATCCGGTCATCGTGTACGCAAGGAACTCGACAAACTCAATGAAAAGGAGATCGATGCAATCATCGACCCGCGCATCCGCGCTGTCGTGCAGCTGGCATATGCAAAGCGCAGACAGGAAGGCGCAAAGAATCCTGCACAGGCGTTCAGCGAACAGAAGCATCGGCCGCAACTTCCCCATGGCGATCGCGTCCGCAAAGTCCGCATTGATGTCTCTGCAAAACCGGTCGCGGTCGGCGAAGGCAGCCGATCACGCCTTGTCAATCTTCAATCGAACCATCACACCGTCATCATGGCGAAACTCAACAAGGATGGCACTGAGAAGACATGGGTCGATGAGCCAGTATCGCTCTTCGATGCAATGAACCGCGTGAAGGACGGTAAGCCGCTCGTCTCGCGCGAAGTGCCAGCAGGATATCGCTTCAAGTTCTCGCTGGCGGCGAACGACTTCGTCGAACTGGATGCTTCAGATGAAGATCAGACGCGTCGCATCTATCGGGTGCTGAGTGTCTCTAAGCGCGACATCGAGCTTGCGTATCACACCGACGGGCGCACAATGAAAGATCGTCAGCAGGCAGGAGATCGGGAACGTGTCGGCGGATCGGCTCTCTTCAAACGCAACGCACGCAAAGTCCACATCAACTATCTCGGAGAGGTGTCCAATGCCGGCGGCTGAGCGCATCATCGACTTCACCGATGCCGCTGTCCACCTTTCAATGCGACACGAGCAACTCGTCATCCGTCGCGGCGATGACGAGTCTGAAGTCAGTGTCCCACTCGCAGAACTTGCTGCTGTCGTGCTCACCAGCCCGCGCCTCACTGCCACCCAACCTGCTCTTGCTGGTCTTGCAAGGCATGGATGCAGTGTCATTGTCTGCGATGATGGTTTCCAACCTGCAGGCATGATGCTGCCACTCGTTGCACACACAACCCAGACGCAGCGCATGATTGCACAGGTGCGTGCATCGCAGCCAGTTAACAAACGCATCTGGCGCGACATCGTGCAGGCAAAGGTTCGTGCACAGGCAGTCCTGCTTCAGCAACTGCACAAGGACGATGGTGGCCTCGCTGCGCTTGCGCGCGCAGTGCGATCAGGTGACCCCATGAACATTGAAGCCCAGGCAGCACAGCGATACTGGCCAATGCTCTTTGATGATCCCAACTTCAGACGCTTCCGCGCAGCTGAAGATCAGAATCGACTCCTCAACTATGGCTATGCAGTTCTCCGCGCAGCCATTGGCAGAGCGCTCTGTGCAACCGGATTGCATCCTTCCATCGGCGTGCATCACCACTCACGTACCAATCCCTGGTGCCTGGCTGATGATGTGATGGAACCCTATCGCCCGCTCGTTGATGCAGCGGCTGTCGAACTCGTCGGCCTCTATACAAACGCCTGCCCGCTTGATGGCGAGGCCAAGACCATGCTCATCGGCGTGCTCACGCAGCGGCTGCACTCGGATGGCGAGGAGCGCACGGTCTTTGACTGGATCAGCCGCACCGCTGCATCCCTTGCAAAGGTGTTCCTCGGCGAAGCAAAATCGATCTTCTATCCCGATGGTCTCTGGCGCGAGGGCGTGCAATGAGCAGCAGACCAGCAATACAACCTGTTTCGGCGTACCGATCCATGTGGCTCTTTGCAATGTTCGATCTTCCGACCACCAGCAAGGCAGCCCGCAAACGGTACACGCAGTTCCGCAAACTGCTTTTGTCGGAAGGCTTCACCATGTTGCAGTTTTCTGTGTATGCGCGACATCTTGCCAGTGAAGAGTCTGGCGATATTCTCAAGACACGGCTGCGCAACAAGCTGCCACCCGACGGGCAGGTGCGACTGCTACCTGTGACGGATCGGCAGTTCGGGAAAATGGAGGTCTATCACGGAAAAAAACGCAAACCAACCGAAGATCCGCCCACCCAGCTCATGCTTTTCTGACGGTTCATTCGCGCTCAAATCCCTGCATGCACACGAGTTGCATACAGGGATAGTGTATCAGAGCGACGCTTCCGGCCAAACCACGGC
>JBPCKF010000101.1:0-23352 GCA_051004555.1 Phycisphaerales bacterium
TAGCCGAACGCATCGTGAGCCGTCACCAGCAGACGCTGTTGCTGGGGAATGGTCGCAACAGCATTGCGAACATATTCGTCGAGTGCTTTGACGGCAGCCTTGTATTGCAGCGCGTTGCTGCGATAGGATTCAGCATGATCAGGATCATGCTCAGCCAGCGCCTCTGCAGCAACATCAACAGCCACGCTCCAGCGCATCACATCCATCCACACGTGCGGGTCGACATGGGTCTGATTCTCGATGACCTCTTCGAGCAACTCGGCGATTGACTCTGCGACAGCGATTACTGGGCGGCCTGATGTTGCAAGCCGCGCAAGAACATCGGTCATCTTCCCTTCCAGCCGCAAGCCGTTGTAGAAGATCATGTCGGCGGCTTCGAGCTGAACCACATCACCTCGCCGAGGCTGATAGAGATGCGGATCAACGCCTTCTTTCATCAGCGATGTCACATCCGCTCGATCCCCTGCAACCTGGCGAACGATGTCCGCCACCATCGCGGTCGTGGCAACTACCTGCAGCCGCCCTGTTGTCTGCGCGCCCCCTTCTTCGGGGCTGTTCACCTGCCCGCATCCAATGAGACATGCAACTGCAAACATTGCGAGCAACAGTAGCGACTGATACATTTTAGGCCATCTCATGCTGCGTCCTCTTTTCATCTGTTGCATGCTGCCTCCGCACAAGGGCAGCCATACATTTGAGTGTGCCATCGCTGACGTGATGCTCGATCCCCTCTGCATCGCGGCTGGCATCGGCCGCTGGCACGCCGATTGCGCGGAGAAACTCAAGCACGATGGTGTGCCGCCTGCGGCTCTCACGGGCCAGATCCTGACCCTGTTGCGTGAGGCGAATGGGCCTGTATGGCTCGGTCGAAACGAATCCCTCAGCCTGCAGGCGAGCAACGATGCGTGTGACTGTGACATGGCTGACCCCCATATGCCGGGCCAGGTCGACGACGCGGCATTCGCCGCTGTCGCGGATGATGTCAGCCACAGCCTCGACGTAATCTTCTGCCGTCTCACGAGCGTGATCTGCCCGGACTTTGGCAAACGTGTTTCGTTTGATGGGCCGCGTCGACATTGCCGGATTGTAGCAGTTGCTACGAATCAGTCAACAGGTGGCAAATCCCCGTCATCAACGCTGCCGATGATCGGGCGATCCGGCCCGCCACCCACATTTGACAGGGAACATGTGGCAGCAGGGTGCCAGGCCCGCACTGGTGCTTTCGCTCCCTCGCGCTCTATCATCACCCACCATGCAACCAAGGCGAAAGACACGACAAGTTTCGGTCGGCAACTCCCATACAGGCATCATCCGCATTGGCGGCGATGCCCCTGTCTCCGTTCAGACCATGACGGCTGGCTACACCTACGAAATCGATGCCTGCGTCACGGAGATCAATCGAATGGTGGCAGCTGGTGCGGACATCGTTCGTGTTGCAGTCCCCAAGCGCAAAGACACCGAAGCCCTGCGTGAGATTCTCAAGCAGACCCGCGTGCCGATTGTTGCTGATGTGCATTTTCACTACGAGCGCGCCATTGAGGCTGTCGAAGCAGGCGTCCACAAGATTCGCCTCAACCCGGGAAACATCAATGATCGCGATCAGGTCAATGCTGTCATTGATGCGTGCAAAGCAGCGGGCATTCCCATTCGCGTGGGCGTGAACGAAGGTTCAATTATCGAGCGCAAGGACAAACAGCAGCGGGCAACTGAACTCGGAAAATACTTCGCAGGCCATCGCAGCGGACATCTGCTAGCACTGATGATTGCCAAACTCGAAGAATATCTCGATATCTTTGATGCCCGCGATTTTCATAACGTTGTCATCAGTGCCAAGTCGATGGATCCTGGCCTGGTCATCGACATCTACACCGAAGTCTCCAGGCGATTTGACTATCCTCTGCATCTGGGAGTGACGCATGCAGGGCCAAAGGAGACCGGCACGATCCGCAGTGTTGTGGCGCTGGGGACACTGCTTGCCAATGGCATTGGCGACACGCTGCGTATCAGCTATGCCAGCGATCCGGTGTTCGAAGTCGAAGATGGACTGGAGATGCTGTACTGTCTGGGATTGCGTGAGCGCAAGGGCGCCGAGTTGATTGCGTGTCCGACATGTGGCCGCATTCAGGTTGACCTTTTCACGCTTGTGCAGGAAGTGCGTGCCAAACTTGGCGAGATCCAACTGCCACTCAAGGTTGCGGTGATGGGGTGTGTGGTGAACGGGCCGGGCGAAGCGGAAGGCGCGGATGTGGCGGTGTTTGCAGGTGATCGCCGTGGCATTATTTATGTGCAGGGCGAACGTGTTGCCAATGTGCCCGAAGCCGAGATTCTTGATCGCCTGTTGCATGAATGCCGTACCTTCGAGCAGCGCGTCAGGAATGGCGAAGCGAAACTTGGGGAAAAGAAAGTTGACATTGTCCCGCCCGATCCGATTGGCGAACTCGGGAGCGGGACGCAGAAAATCGCAGCGGGCCTGGTGGAAACGGTTACAGTGTCCAAAGCCTGATGCGAGTTCAGCGGTTCAGCATTGCATCAGGTGCGTGGCGCAGCATCATCATCGTGATGGTGAGCGTGCAGATGGCACTGAGTGGTTGCGCTGTTGGCGTGCTGAATCCTGCTTTTCCGCTTGGGATTCGCGGCGCGGGTGATGCGCTTGAGTCGATGCGCGAACAGCCCGTGTCACTGAAGCGCCCCGTGGTTGTGCTGGCTGGCTATCAGGACCCTGGCTTTGCATCGATGGCAATGGCGGCGCGGGTGCGGCGGATGTTTGCCAATGGCGGCCAGGTCATTTCCATCGCGTTCTTCAATCAATCGACATTTGATGAATGCCGCGACAAGGTCATCACAATGGTCGATGCAGCCTTTCCCAGCAACGATCCGATCATGACAACCCCAGTTGATGTCATCGGCATCTCAATGGGTGGTCTGGTCGCACGTCACGCAGCACGGCTGGGCGGCGGGGATGACGTCGAACACACCAACAGGCGACGGTTGCAGGTTCATCGCCTCTTCACAATTGCAACGCCACATCAGGGAGCGCGGATGGCTGGTCTGCCATCGTTTGATAAGCGGCAGCATGACATGCGGGCTGGCTCAGCGTTTCTTGAGGAGCTAAACGCAGATCCGACCACGCAGGACTTTCCCATCATTCCATACGCGCGGCTGGGCGACTGGATTGTTGGCGTCGAGAACGCTGCCATGCCGGAGGAGCATCCCTACTGGGTGTCCGCCCGGGTGCTGCATCCTTCGCATCTCACCGTGGCGAGTGATCCGCGCGTGCTGGCTGACATTGTCAGGCGACTGCGCGATGATGCACCCTTTACCAAGGGCCAGCCACTGCCGCCGCCCAGTAGCAGCCACGATGATGTAGCAGATCGTCGGTTCGACCGTATCAGATGGTAAGGAGCATTTATGATCACGCGTTCGCAGGCATCTTCCCGCAGCGGCTTCACACTCGTCGAGATTCTGGTGGTTGTCGGGATCATTGCAGTGCTGATCGCGATTCTTCTGCCTGCGTTGAGTTCTGCCCGAGGCACGAGCGAGAAGACAGCAGAGCTCAACAGTCTCCGCCAGATCGGCATGGGATGGAGCATGTATTCTGAGTATTCCAACAGTCGTATTCTGCCGGGCTATATTGCGCCGGATGTGCAGACAGCATGGAATGTGTCGTTTCCTTTGAAGTACGACGACACTACGGTGCCACAGGCACAGGCTGCGTCATACCCCTGGCGATTGCTTCCCTACCTGGATCAGAATCACTTTCTGATTGACGACTACACGCAACTGTCGGACTCCGATCCACGCCCGCGGCTGGACAACATTGCATTTGAACCTGCGTTTGGCTACAACGCGCATTACATTGGCGGATGGTTTGAGGCCGTCGAACCCAACGGTCGGCCAGTTGTGCGCTTTGAGGCGGCGAATGTGATTGCACGTACCGTCACTTCCTTGCGGAGGCCCAGCGAGAACATCATCTTTACGTCATCGGCCAATCGCAACACGGGTGATCGCTTTGCGGAAGTGAAAGACAACATTGCAGGGTCGCACTTTGTCATGCCGCCGATTGTTGCCATGTCCAGGCAGTGGGACAGTGAGGGGTCGAACCTCATCGTCATGGCCACAACATCTGTTCCCATCATGCGATACACGCATCAGATTGCGGTTCTGAATGCAGATGGCCACACCGAGGGTTCATCGCCTGATGGGTTGAACGATCAACGCCGCTGGATTCCCATTGCAGATCGCGCGGATTTCACGCACGCTCCGTGACACGAATCTTCGCACCACATGCAATGGGATGCTGCAGTGTGGCCGTGCCTGGAACATTCGCGCGCGTTCTCGGACGCGCCCGGCCGGGACGCAAGCGCCAAGCTGAAAAACGCCGCTCCACTTCTGATTTGTTCGTGTCGATGAAGGCTGTGAGCTGCGCGGAGATCACGCAGCCAATGTGAACCAGCGTTTGCGAGAGAGAGGGAGAGAGGTCGCGCCATGGCAGAAACAGGTGGACTGACAATCAGGCAGCATGTCCGTCACGATCTCGATATGCGAGTCGAGTTTGTGATCGATAGCAATCATCAGCGTCAAGTTGCCTTTGCATCATCTGCGGGTGTTGTCGATACGCACACATTGGCAGCGCGCACGCTTGACCTGAGCGCTGGCGGGGCTGGACTTTCTTCACAAAAGTTTCTGCCGCGCGGTTGCCGTGGCACACTGCGGATCCTCGATCCCAAACCGGTGAGCTATCGGCCCGACGGTTCGCCTGTCCACGAGGTGATGTTTGAACATCGGGTTCAGGTTCGTCGCGTCTATCTGACCGGGCATGAACCGTCGTACTTTCTGGGTTTGACGTTTCTCGATCCCGAACCGAATCTGAGCTCGCGCATTGATGATGTATTCAAGATGGCTGAAGCCCATGACCAATTCCACCCCAAGGAAGCTGACGCTGCATGATGCGTGATCAGGATGCATTCATTCGCAAGGCGCTGCTCGAACGACAGGCCGTCGATGAGGCCGGGCTCGAACGGGCGATGGTGCATGCCCGCAAACGCGAGCTGAGCGTGACTGATGCGCTGGTGGAACTGGGTCTGGTCACCAGTCAGCAGATGTCACTTGTGCAGGCTGATATCGCGGAACTTCCATTCGTCAGTCTGATCGACTACGAGTTTGACTTCAGCAATGCCCAGCGCCTGCCACGCGCTCTGGCGGAGCGACATCTCATATTCCCTGTGTTTGAAGTCGAGGGCGTGATGACGATTGCTGCAGCAGAGCCCCTGGATCTGCGGGCACTGGACCAGGTCCGTCAACTGGTGCGCTGCGAAATTGACATCGCCCTGGCAGAGCCCGATCGCATCAAGGCCCTGATTGCGCGAGCGTACAGTCTGAGTGCAACTCGCGATGATCATCGCCCCACCGCTCGTGAAGTCGCAATCGAACACGACAACGATCACAGTTCCAGCCAGCCGGTGGTTGCAGCAGTCAACCAGCTTCTTGCTGATGCAGCTGAGGCAGGCGCGAGTGATATCCACATCAACCCCGACGAAACGCAGCTGCGCATCCGCTACCGCGTGGATGGCGTACTGCTTGAGCGTCAGGGGCCATCGCTCTCGATGCATCCTGGTATTGTGCAACGGTTGAAGGTTGTCGCGAATCTCGACCTCACGCAGTCGCGTCGGCCCCAGGATGGCAAGTTTCGTTTTCAGCATCGCGGTGATGACATCGAGGTTCGAATGTCGACATTGCCGACTGTGTGCGGCGAGAATGTTGTTCTGCGGCTGCTTGCCAATCGCACAGTGATTGGCGACTTTCATCAGCTGGGACTCAATGCCCGCGTGGCGGCCGAGCTTGAACAGATCATCAGTCGCCCCAACGGCATGCTGCTGGTGACCGGGCCGACCGGCTCGGGCAAAACCACGACGTTGTACGCAGCGCTCAACAAACTCAACGATCCCTCGCGCAACGTCATCACCATTGAAGACCCTGTCGAGATTCGCCTCCCCTACATTCGGCAGGTGCAGGTCAACAACGAGATTGGGCTGACGTTTGCAAATGCCCTGCGCTCGATTCTGCGGCAGGATCCTGACATTGTTCTGGTGGGTGAGATTCGCGACAACGAAACAGCCACAATCGCGCTGCAAGCCGCGATGACGGGGCACTTCGTACTCTCAACGTTGCATACGAACGACGCTCCGGGTGCAGTTGCGCGCCTGCGCGATCTTGGTCTCCCACCATTCATTATCAACGCTGCAGTGTTGGGGGTTCTGGCTCAGCGCCTGGTTCGCAGGCTGTGCTCGCATTGCGCGACTGCATCTGCGGTTGATCCGGCTTTGGCAGAGCGATTTGAAACGCAGGCAGAGGCTGGCGACTTTCAGACGGGACGCGGATGCGCCAAGTGTGCACGCACAGGCTACCGCGGTCGCGTTGGCATCTACGAGTTTCTCAAGTTCGCACGCGGCATTCAGGCCCTGGTCACCGAGGGCCGCAGTGTCGAAAGCATCCGCGACATGGCAGTGCGTGACGGCATGCGGATGATGTGGCATGACGGTCTGGAGAAAGCTCGATTGGGGTTGACCACGCTCGAGGAAGTGGCCAAGGCAACTTCGCTCTCAGCTGTACGACCGCTCAAAAAGAAGGCTGCCTGATGAGTCAGATCACGTTTCAATACAAGGCAACCGATATCAGCGGCA
Organism: Phycisphaerales bacterium; assembly: GCA_051004555.1. Classification (GTDB taxonomy): domain Bacteria; phylum Planctomycetota; class Phycisphaerae; order Phycisphaerales; family SM1A02; genus JBPCKF01. Next base: position 6,681 of record JBPCKF010000101.1, read on the forward strand.
CAGCGGCGCGGGGATCGTTGCGGGCTGCTGATCGCAGCGAAGCGTACCGCGACATCATGAGCCGTGGTCTGCGCCCCATCTCCATCGTGCGAAAAACATCGCTCGGGTGGAAACGCAAGCCGAAGATCAGCCTCAAAGATATCTCGCACATGACTTATCAGTTTGCGGTGTTGATGGAAGCCCGCATTCCCATTGCTGAGGGACTGCGCTCGATTGCCGAGCAGGAATCCAACTCCTGCCTGGGCGAAGTCATGCTCGAAGTCGCTGAGAAGATCGAATCCGGCGAGTCGATCACATCAGCCATGGCCCCCCATCGCGAACTTTTTGGTCAGGTGTATCTCGAAACGCTCCGCGCTGCTGAGGTCAGTGGCAATCTCACGATGGTGCTCGGGCACCTGGCCAACATGCTGGATCAGCAGTATGAGATGCACAAGAACATTCGCAGTGCGCTCATATATCCGATCTGCGTGATCTCAGCGCTCATGCTGGCGGTTGCGTTTCTGATCATTTTCGTGATTCCCAAGTTTGCAGCAATGTTCGCATCACGTGGCGTTGAACTGCCACTGCTCACACGGATGCTCATGGGCATCGGGCAGGGCGCACAGAACTACTGGTTCATCATTGTGCCAACGCTCCTGGGCAGCGTGTTTGTCTTCCGTCACATGATGAAGAGGAACTCGATGCGAGTGAAGGTCGAGAAGGGGTTGAGTCGCATTCCCTACCTGCGTGATCTGCTGATCGGTGTCGGTCTCAGCCGCTTCTGTCATGTTTTCGGACTCTCACTGCGCAGCGGACTGGGGCTGCTTGACGCATTGGAGATGGCTGGCGCCAGCGCAGGCCGTCCACTTTTACAGGCTGATGCCATGAAGATGACACAGCAGGTCAATCAGGGTGGTCGCTTGTCCGATGTATTAGGGGACTGCCGCTCGATTCCCGCATTCCCGCGCAGGATGCTCCGGGCCGGTGAAGAGGCTGGTGAGTTGCCCAAGATGTGTCAGATCGTGGCACGGCACTACGACCGTGAAGTCGCTCATCTGGCCAAGAACATTTCGGTGGTGATTGAGCCGATCATGATTGTCGGGCTGGCTGGCATCGTGCTCCTGATTGCTTTGGCCATCTTCCTTCCGATGTGGAATATGGCTGTTGTGCTCGGATAGTTTCGGTTGGAAAAAGCGTCGAGGGGTCGTACAGGCTTGACCCGGAAGACGAAACTCGTTTCAACACAGCCTGGACTCTGAACGCATCTGAGGAGATTGAACATGAAAGACATGCTTGCAAAGAAACGTGGTTTCACATTGATTGAACTCATCGCGGTGGTCGTGATTCTCGCCATCCTGGCTGGCGTTGCACTGCCCCGCTACTTTGACTATGCCACCAAGGCGCGCGAGTCGGCTGCACGCGGCGTACTTGGCGGCGTGCGGGCTGGTGTGGCCAACTTCTATGCCAACAACGCGATCAACGGATCAGCTGCATATCCCACGCTGGCTCAGCTGCAGGCGATCGGCACTGTCATGCAGGAACCCATTCCGGAAAACCCCTACAAGGGCGGCGCTTCGGCTGCAGCCATCCGTGCTGAAACCTGGAACGCCAGCGCTCCACCCGTCACCACTGACGCACAGGGCTGGAACTACGACGCTGCAGCTGGCAAGTTCTGGGCCAACTCCAACACAATCGGCGAGAATGTCTGGTAAGCAGACATCGCTCGTCCGCAGACGCACACGCGGAACCCGTCTCCCACGGAGGGGGGGCGGGTTTACGCTTTTGGAGATGATCGCAGTCATGGTGATTGTCAGTATCCTCGCAGCAGTGGCAATGCCAACTCTCGCGCAGTTGCGGGATACGCAGATCGGGATTGCTGCCCGTGAACTGGCGCGCGATCTTTCCTGGGCACGGCAGCGAGCCGTGGCGCGGGGCGTGAACGTCTGGGTACTCTTCGATGAAGACGCAAACTCCTACGAGATTCGCGAAGAGCAGCTCACGCAGCCGGGACTTGGCAGCGCAGTGCCTGTGAATGATCCGATCACGGGTAAACCCTGCCAGCGCATCTTTGGCAGCGGCGAGTTCAGCGCTGTAGACATCACCAGCGTCGAGTTCGATGACGATCAAAGCGTTGGGTTTGACTGGCTGGGGCAACCGCTTCATGCGGGAGAAACCGCGCTCAGCGCTCAGGGGCGCGTGACCATCAACGGAACACACATCGTTATCGTTGAAGTGAATACCGGGCACATCTGGCAAGTGGGGCCGTGAGACATGCAATATGGGAAGACACGACATCGAGCGTTCACACTCATCGAGACCATCGCAGCGATTGTGGTGCTCTCGATCGGTGTGCCACCGATTCTCTACGCGGTTCGCGAAGCGCACGTTGCCCGCGTGAATCCAGCGCTGGTTGCCAAGGCTCGCTGGCTGGCAGTCGAACGAATGGAAGATGTGATTGCTGATCGCTACGCCCCCGCGCGCGGATACGACTGGGTCGTCGCTGCCAGGTATCAAGCAGAATCACCGGTCACTGGCTTTGGCCAGTTTACTCGGACGGTTGCCGTTCTCGAAACCGGTCCTGACCTCGCGACACCCGGGAGCGGATACAAGCTCGTGACGATCAGCGTGTCGTGGTCCGACGCGCGCGGCGTGACCCAATCATTTGACGTCACATCGGTCCTCACGGAGTACGATCTGTGAGCCGTTCCTCCAGACAATCCGCGCGGTGCAATCGCAGAGGCTTCGCGCTGATCGAGTTCCTGGCCACGATGGTGATTCTCTCGACCATTGCGGGCGTTGCTGGGAGCATCATTTTCACTGCTGTTGATGGGTACGCAGCAGCCTCAGCACGGGCGCAACTGCAAAGCGAACTGTCTGTTGCTATGGACCGTATCGTCCGCGAGTTGCGCAGCCTTGCCACGGAAGATCCGCAGACCGGGGCAGCTGATCTTGTGAGTATGGCCAGTCAGTCGATGACATGGGGCAGCGGTTCCGGCGTGCGTCTGAGCGGCAGTATTCTTGAAGTGATTGATGCAGCAGGAACACCAGCACGGCTGGCGAGCGACGTGACGCTGTTTACTGTGACCGCGTTTGATGAGAATGGCAGCGTCATCGCTTTGCCGCTTGATGATGCAGGGTGTGACCGTGTTCGACGTGTCGGTATCACACTGGCTGCAGCACGGAATGGAACGACTGAACAGATTCGCACCCGCATCTTTCTGCGCGCGACAATCGCGCGGGAGTCGAGTTGAGATGATGCGATTGAGAACGTCACAGCCCTCAGCCCGCTCTCGCTGCTCCCGTCGTGGCGTGGCCATCATTGGCGTTGTGATGCTGCTGATGATCGCGAATCTGGTTGTCTTCGGCCTGGTCCTCGGAAGTGGTCGTGAAGCTGATCTGGTGATCGCGCGCACACAGACTGTCCGCGCCTTTTACGCAGCAGAATCAGGTGTCCAGATGGCTCTGCACGAGATCATGACAAATGCAGATGAAGATGGCGACGGCGGAGTCGGCACGATTTCCAATGATGACGATTCGCTGAACGATCCTGCAATCGGGGGCGGTCGCGTGGTGGTCACTATTGGATTGGTGGGAACGGATACGGTGTTGCGCAGCGCAGGTCGGGCTGGGACATCGCTTCGCATGATTGAAGTTGTTATTGAATAGTTCATCCCAAGGGGAACCTGCCATGAAACACATTCTTCATGCTGCAAGCGCCATGTTGCTGTGCATCGCTGCCCATCCTGCTGAGGCAGGCGATTACTACGTCCGCACCGGCGGCAGCGACAGCAATCCTGGCACGAGCGCTGCCCGAGCGTTCCGCACAATCGATCGAGCCGCCAATGTCATGTCCGCGGGCGATCGTGTCTTCGTGGGCGCTGGTGTCTACGCCGAGTCAGTGACGCCCGTCCGGAGTGGGACCAGTTCAGCCCCGATTCGCTTCATTGCTGATGTGAATGGAGCTCAGACCGGTGATGCAGGTCTGGTGGTGATCCTCAGTACCAGAACCAGCGCCATCAGCATCAACCGCAACAACTACATTCACTTCGATGGTTTCACGATCGCCAACAGCAGGAATGCAGTGCGATGGATCAACGCTACTGGTGGCCAACTCACTGATTGCACGATCATTGACAGTCGTTCGTACGGCCTTTTCCTGCGCGACGCATCCCTGGAAGTGCGCGGCTGCACGATCTCCGGCACGTCGGGTCACGGCGTACGTGCAGATCGCGGAGCCGACCTCACCATCAGTGATTCGCAGGTACTCAACAACAGCTCGCGCGGCGTCTTGCTCAGATCGGCGGGGATAAGTTTTGCACTGCATCGCAGCGTCATTGCAGGCAATGGGAGTATCGGCCTTGACATGGTCACTGGAACGGCGTTGATCACCAACGCACTGATCGTCGCAAACGGGCACTCTGGTGTGCGTGTCGGGTCGAACGATCGGAACGACATCACGCTATGGCACAGTACGCTGGCCAATAACAGACGTGATGGAATTGAGATGAGCGGCGGCACACTGCGCCTCTTCAACAGTATCGCAGCGTTCAATGGCGACGACGGTGTCGACATCAACCGCGCGACCGCAACGCACACCTACAACATCGTCTACGGCAACTCCGGCAGCGCGTTCCAAGATGGATCACCCGACCCCACCGACATGCTGGTTGATCCGCAGTTTGCAGGCTCGAATGACTATCGACTCAGAAACACATCGCCAGCACTCAATGCCGCACCTCCCCCGCTGATTGCATCCCTCTTTGTTGACATCAACAGTGTGCCGCGCCCGATTGGAACCGGCTGGGATGTGGGATGTTATGAAGGGGTCGTGAAATTTCTGTTCACAGATGTGACTGCTGCAACTTCATTCGCAACCTCGACAACACCCAGTGTGTCGTATGGATCCGGCTGGCACTGGGCTGACTTCGACAACGATGGCGACCTTGATGCGTGGGTGACGGGTCATACCGCGCGCTACCTGCGAAACAACAGCAACGGCAACAGCTTCACCGTCTCAGCTTCGGTCGGCAGCGTGCGGCGTCAGGCGGGAATAATCGACATCGACAATGATGGCGACCTCGATTTGTGGCTTGCGAGCATCAATGGCAACAACGTCGAAACGCTCTTCGAAAACATCGGCAATGCGGCATTCATCGATGCTGGACATCTCGGCATGAATCGGCCCAGTAACAATGAAGGAGTTGCGATCGGCGATGTGAATCATGACGGTCTTGAGGATGTCGTCATGTTCTCCAGCAACGGCAATTGGATCGGCCACAATACGATCGGATCGCCTGCAGCGCTGACCGCTTCGGATGATCGCGCATATGGAATGATGGAGCCCGGCGACTTCGGAAACGGCGACTATGTCAGTTCCGGTGATGTCAACAACGACGGATACATCGACTTTTTCTATCACTACGGAAACGGCAAGCTCTTTCTCAGCAATGCTGATGGAACGTATACCCAGGACGCGTCGGACATCTCGGTGGTCACCGGAAACAATGACAAGATCGGCAGCGCGTGGGGCGACTATGACAATGATGGCGACCTTGATCTCTTTGTGCCCAGGCTCGATGAGGGTCAGCCCAGTACGCTCTGGCGCAACGACAATGGCACATTTGTTAACGTCGCCGCCGCAGCGGGAATCAGCGATACATCATCGCATCGCAGTGCTGCATGGGGTGACTACGACAACGATGGCGACCTTGATCTGTATGTCGTCACTGCCGGCAACAGCGACAACCTGCTCTATCGCAACAACCGCAACGGAACGTTCACAGTTGTGAACGAAGGGGCGGGTGCAACCGGCAACGGGCACGATGCTGTCTTCGTCGACTATGACAACGACGGCGACCTCGACCTGGCAGTCGCGCGCGAGAACAGCAGCACCGTACTTCTGCGCAATGACACCGACGACAACGCTTTCCTGAAGGTGCGCGTCATCGGTGCTGGGGCCGGAGCGACAAGCGCCAGTGCAGTGGGCATACGTGTTGAGTTACTGAATGCAGGCGGAAGCGCTGTTCTGGCGCGGCGTGATGTCGGCGTTGCACGCGGATATGGCGGCACCGAGCCTCTCTGGCTGCACTTTGGTGGCCTCGATCACGCAGCCACATACATCATTCGCGTGCATTTCAACACTGGTGTAAAGGACGTCACCGTTGTGCCCAGGGATGTGTCAACCACCATTGCATCAAGCACAATCGCCCAGATGCTCACGGTGGTTGAAGATGCATCGCGGCGATCTGTGGTCCGTTGGCAGGAAGTTGATCCCACGCAATAGATGCGCCATGTGGCCGATAAGCCGCTTGCTGATTCGTCCCAACTGGCAAGTTCCACACGCCCGGAGAAAGCTGCTGCCGCATTTCGTCGAAGATAGATCAGGAGCCTCAACACAGTGAAGAATCGTCAACGCGCAGCTCTTGAAATCCGTCTCGATCGAGCTGACCTCTTTTCAGTTGGCCGTGGTGACGATGGCGCTGCGCGCCGCGTTCCGCTCCATCTCAATGCCGAAGCAACCCGCTGGGCCCGCGATCTGCTGGACGCGGCTCCGGCCATGCGCAACGAAGTCGAAGCGCTGGGATTGCAGGACGCTCTGGTCACGGTCTTCTGCGAAACTCCCTCACTCGGACTGGATGTGATCAGCGCGTCGGTGCGCACCAGCCGCGAAGCATGTACTTCCGCAGCATTGGCAGCTCAGGAGACGGTTTCATACGCACTCGATGCCGCGATCACTGAGGCCTGCGTCATCGGCGTAGATCGATCGGGCACTGAACGCAAGCGGCATGTTATCGCAGCTGTCGAACGCGATCAGACTGCTGAGGCAATTGCAGCGTTTGTCGAAGCAGTGGGCATGCGACTGGATGCGATTGTTCCCATTGATGCCCCAGTCTTTGCGTCGGTCACACAGCGAGCGCTCGATCATCGTTCCGGGCCGCGTGGCTGTTTGCACATTGGCGAACTGTCGTCGTTCTTCGCAGTGGCCTGCAACGGACGACTGCGCTTCAGCCGTCGTATCGCGCTGGGAGTCAGCACACTTGTGCGAACACTGATGCTCGAGCTGCAGACACGCTCTGGCGAAACCATCTCGCTGAATGAGATTGATGCTGCCTGTCTGCTGAGTGAAGTTGGTATTCCTGAGCACGACATGGTCGTCGATCAGGAACGAGGTCTGGTCGGCGCCCATGTCATCCCCGTGCTTGCGCCGGTTCTGCAGCGACTGATCGTTGAGATCAGACAGTCAATCCGCTTCGGCCTGGATGATGGCGAAAGAGCAGCCCTCAGCGTCGATGTGATTGGACCAGGCGGGTCGATTCCGCGACTGACGACTGTACTGACCGAAGAGCTTGGGATCAACGCCAAGACGGAGCCGGATCCTCACGAACTGATTCCCCACATTCCAGCCAGCCCGGGAAGCGACCTTGCTGCTGCGATTCGGGCCAGGCAAGGCCGATCGAGCGGGCTTTCGCTCTTGCCTCATCGCATCATGAAACGTCGTCGATTCCAGCGCCTGCGTCATTGTGCCTGGGCAGGTGCCATTCTTGCGATGGGCGTGGTTGGTTTCGATTCGTTCCGTCTTCATTCGCGCATCAGTCAGACCCGCGCCACCGTGGCAAGCATGAACATGCACGCCGATGCAGTGTCGCAGTTGGAAGCAACCCGCGATCGTCTGACTGCATTGCAGGCCGATGTCGGATCGCTTGGCACGCTCCTGCGCAGCGAGATGCGTTCAGCCAGAACCTACGCACCTGCCCTGCGCGAAATCAGTCAACTCGTCGAAAGAAGCGTCTTTCTCACCGCGCTCACGCTCGCCTATGCCGAGAACACCGGTCCGAGCGGAAGCATGATTGGCTATGTGATGGCAGATACCGTTTCGCCCGAGGGGAACAATTTTGAACTTCGCGACTTTCTTTCACGTTTGAAAGCAAGTCCCCTCTTTTCCCATGTGGCGCTCGGAACTGTCGAGACGTCGGAAGTCGATGGCAAGTCTGCGCTGCGCTTCGATATCGCGGTCACGCTGACGCCCTGGGCCCCAGCATCGCTCGCGGAACTTGTGCAGGTGCAGGAGGTGTCGCCATGAAATCTGCAACAACAAACTCACCACGCGACCTCGTTGCTGAGATGCTGATCATTGCAGCCTTGTGCGTGGGCGGCTGGGCATTCTTTGTCGACAGTCGCCAGAGTGAACTTGCTGAGATCGAAGCACAACTGGCGACAGTGAACGCGATCTCGACCGAGACCATTGAACACTCGTTCGCGCAGTTTGCAGATGAGTCACGCGCCCTCAAGCAGTTGGTTCGTGATGTTGATCGCCGCAATCGGTTTGTCGCTGACGCAGCAGTGCTCTTCGAGAGCATCATGCAGTACGCACGAGAACAGGATGTTGTGATCGATCGCCTGACCCCGACGATTTCCTCGAACCATACAGCAGGCGGAGCACAGCAGATCGCCCGGCTTTCATTGTCGATCGAGGGCAGCTATGAGGCGATCACATCATTCGTGGCGGGTCTTTCTGAGTTGCATGCCTTCATCGTTCCCATCTCGATTCGACTGAGTCCGATTTCCGATCAGCCGGGTCGATGCACGGGCCTTGTGGAAGTGGGCGTGCTGAGCTTCCCGGTGTCGCCCTCGCTGCTTGCTGCTTTGACGGAGGTCGTTGATGATGCAGAATGACTTTCGCAGCCGCCTGAAGACCCTTGCAGTATTGTGCGCTCCGATTCTGCTTGTGAAAGCAGCCAGCCTTGTGATGCCACACAGTCCGAGGCATGTTGCAGCCGCCGTCCCAACCCAGACGGTCGATGGTGCCACTGCAAACAGCGGACTTTCCGCAATCGCGCCAGTGCCCGAGCTTCCTGATCCGCCCAGCAACACCGCTGCCCGCGAGCATGCACAGCAGCTGCTTGCACTTCTAGATGCGCCATCACCTTTCTATCATCCGCCGCGAGTTGAGCCAACTGTTGTTGTGTTCACTCCCGAAGTTGAGGACGAGGAAGAGATTCTCGCATTGCCTCCGGTGCTTGAAGTCCAGGCCTTTGTGTCCGGCCTCGCGTCCATTGTGCTCATCGATGGAGCGTACTACCGCACTGGCGCTGTGGTCGACGACACCTGGTACATCACGCACATTGATGTCGTCAATCGGTCAGTCGAGCTCACCGACGCTACCACCGGTCGAGTGCATCGCATTGTCCAAACGCGGCAATAGGCGCAGGCGCAAGCAACGCGATCGGAATGCGGCAAGAAGCCTCACCGCTGCGATGCTGCATACTGGACGATATTGGCGGCGACTTGTCGGGCCCATTGCGGTGTGTAGCCGCTCACTCCCCAGCGCGGCTGATCGAGAAGTGCCTGCGAGATGTCTTCGCGACTGAAAAGAACTCGCGCGCTGCCATCATCTGAAACGATGCCACGCAGTCTGGGAGCAGTTTCGCGTGCGCCAAAGATATCGCGGGAAAACGCGCGATACTCGACGCGGCTGATCGGTTCCGTGCCCGGCACATCAGCACCACTCACCACCGCATGCCGCATGAGCGCGCGGATCGGCTGTTGCAACTGCTCGCGCAGTTGAGTTTCGACAGCGGATGTGAACGCCCCCCTGCCGCCGGCCGTTTCAAACAGGATCACGCCGCCGCCTTGTGTGTATGCCTGTATAGCATCGCGCTCGGCCTGCGAGAGTTCAACCGCATCAATGCCGCTCACCCACACCAGCGTCGGCTTCGGAGCAAGCGTTGCAATTGCTGCCAGTGGCGAAGTGTCGACTTCGATGTTGAGACCACGCTCCTTCCACGCCCAGGCGCTGAAAACTTCCAGCGCAGCCGGCTCTGCGTCCCACGCACCTGCATGCGATGCACGAACGATGCGTGCGCTGATGCCCCCTGCGCGAAGTGCATCGTCATCTTCTTCCAGGACATGTGGCTGTACGCGTGGCCGACCTCGGTTCATTTCGCTGGCATACAGAAACAGATTCATCGCAGTATCAAAGCGAGCATCAGCAGCCGGGGCCTGGCTCTGCAAACCTTCGCTGAAGTCAATCGTTGGCGAGAGAATGATGAGTTCGCGAACGCCGTTGGAAAGCCCGCGCAGAGGCGGCCTCGCTCCGGTCACCGGCTGATACAACGTATAAGCAGCATGATCGGGTTCAAGATCACGCCAGCTCAGATGCGGATACAACGTCGTTCCGATCGCTTCGAACTCTTCAGCGAACGCGCGGCTCCTGCCCTCAGCGTTGGCGAAGAGTAACCCTCCAAGATCAAGATAACGCTTGAGTTTGCGCAGCATCGGAGCGGTGTCGAGCGGCGATGCGTCGGGCACATCGCCGCGCGCAACAGCGTCCCGATACTGCCGATGCAGTCCAAGGAACTGCTCTCGCTCCTGTTGATCAGCAGGCAGCCAGCCGGGCGCTGCATTTGATGCCAAGTAGAGCATCTGCGCATCCAGCCATTCTTCTGCATCCGCATCAGCGCTCACGATCTGCCAGTTGAGACCGGTTTCGGTGCGAGCGCTGATGCGATGAGTGAGATTCGCAACATCACGAGGACGGTTATTCCACGCTGCGTCTTTGAGTGAGAGTTTGTTGATCGAGACGGGCACACGCCCGCGGCTGAGAAACATGAGGGAGAATGCAAGGTCGACCGTGCGAATCTCACCCGCGCGTGCGTTCCCATCAAGGCGTTCATGCACCTTCATCTCGCCGCTCTCAGGGTCCCATGAGCAGAGTTTGTTGATGAGCGCAGCTGCGCCAGCGCGATACCAGTCCATATTGCGGAAATACTTGTACCCGCTGGCGAGACCAACACGTTCAACGCCATACATGTAGTAAAAGTAATCAGTCTCGCGGCCGGGATTCTCGGTGACGGAGAAGTTGTGTTCCATCCATGCAAGGCCACGATCGATCGCTGCCTGATTGGCGCTGGTGCTGCCTGCTGCGAGTTTCACTGCTTCGTGTGCGTGCAGGAAATCCTGGGTAATGAAAAGCACGGTAAGCCCGGCTGTTGTCATTGATCCGGTTGCGCCGCCTGTTCCAGTATAGTTCCATCCCCCATCGCCAAGTTGCATTGCAAGAAAGCGATCTTCCAGCAGTTGCCAGTAGCGTTTCTCGATGCGCTGGCCGCGCTTGGCTGCTTCCCACAGCGCAAGCGTTCCGTATTGTGTGATCGAGTTGTCACGGCGAGTTGTGGCTGGTTCCTGTTGATAGTTCCAGCCACCTGCCCGATCACTGAAGCCGCTGAGCAGCCAGCGGCGATCCTTGTCGAGTTGCGATTCAAAACGGGGCGGCAATAGGGCCCACAAGTTGCAGCGCACCGCCACAGCGTAGGTTCCGCCCATGTCGAGTTTTTCGAGATATTCGATCGCTTCAGCCAGACGCTCATCCTGATACGTCTCGCCAGCGTAAATGAGCGCGAGCGCCACCAGCGCCGTATAGCCCCCGGCCTGTCCGGCTGTAGTCGCGCCGGGATAAGGCGATGGTTCCCAGTGTTTGTCGGCCAGCTTGCGGGAGTAGAGTTCATCGACGATCGCGCGAATCGCGCTGCCAACGTGATGGTCGCGCAGGTTCTCAGCGGTGATTGTGGTCTGCGCCGGTGCAGGCAATGCCGTTACCAGGCCAGGCAGCAGCGCGAGCGAAAGCATTCGCAGGAAATGATTCAGAAATGGTCGTCGAGCCATGAGCCAGAAATCCGGGAACAGCCGGGCGTGTCCCCGATGGTAGGACTCGGAATCGTGGCTTTGCTATCACCCGCAACGTTCACCCTGCAACGCAGGTGGCAGGACTCGAACCTGCAACCTTCGGTTTCGTAGACCGACGCTCTGTCCAGTTGAGCTACACCTGCAACAGCGGCTAGCGTAGCGCCTCTGCCGTGCCTGCTCAAGTTTAATGTCGTGCGGGGTTGAGATTCGATGCCACCCGATCAGCCGCCGCTCAACCGCCGCTCCTCGAGTCCTCTTCGCCCGCGATCGCTGAACGCATGCGTGTGTCGGAAACGACATTCTTCATGCGGTAGTAATCCATGATACCCAAGTTGCCTGAGCGGAAGGCTTCAGCGATTGCCTTGGGCACCTCCGCTTCAGCGAGCACAACCAGGGCCCGGTTTTCTTCGATCTTGGCCCGGTATTCCTGCTCCTGGGCGACAGCCATGGCTCTGCGTTTCTCAGCCTCAGCCTGGAAGCGGCGCTTGTCTGCTTCGGCCTGATCAGCCTGCAGCTTGGCGCCGATGTTGTCACCCACATCAATGTCCGCGATGTCGATCGAGAGAATCTCAAACGCGGTGCCTGCATCAAGGCCCTTGTTGAGCACAGTCTTGGAAATGCGATCGGGATTCTCGAGCACCGCCTTGTGTGATGGCGACGAACCAATTGTCGTCACGATGCCTTCGCCGACGCGCGCGATGATTGTTTCTTCAGTCGCGCCGCCGATCAGGCGGGCAAGGTTGGCACGTACTGTCACGCGGGCCCGGGCCTTGAGCTGAATGCCATCCTGCGCAACTGCATCAATCGTGGTGCGGCCGGAACTGGCAGATGGACAGTCAATCACTTTGGGATCAACCGATGTTCGCACTGCATCAAGAATGTCGCGGCCGGCCAGGTCGATTGCGGTGGCCCGATCCCAGGGCAGTTCAATCTTCGCCTTGTCAGCTGCGATCAATGCGCGAATCACGCGATCAACGTTGCCGCCTGCAAGGTAGTGCGATTCGAGCATATCGGTTGTAATCTCAATACCTGCCTTCTTGGCACTGATGCGATTGATGACAATCGTCTGCGGCTTCACTTTGCGGAAGCGCATCATGATGAGATTCACGAAGCCAACCTTGGCACCGGAAACATACGCCTGAATCCACAGGCCGATGTATTGCACCACCCAGATGATGAAGATGAGTACAAACAGCAGGCCCACAGCCAGCAGGCCCCATCCCCAGATGGGCATTTCCGCAAGAAGTGTGGTATTCGCGATCGCAATCGTGGGGTGGTTGACGGGCATCATCGTGGGCAGCTTCCTCTGTGGATCACAAGGGTGAATCAGTCACAGTGTAGGATAGCAGCCAGTTAGGTGTGTGTGGCGGTTCGCCTTCCGGATCTGCCGGCACCCCCACTCACTCAGACATGGCGGCGGCGTCGCCCGCGTGCACATAACCCCGCCAGGCCAAGCAGCGCCATTGCACCTGGAGCTGGCACATTTCCATATTCGATCTCGACGCGGAAGCGTTCGATTGTTCCTGCCTCGGAGAGATCGATTGTGAATCCACTTCCCCCGCCGCCAAAGTTGCCGCCGTTGTTGAAGCCATTGCCGCCCGGCTCGAGGATGTATGGTTCAAGAAAGCGGGCTGTCAGACGGCCGTACTCACCCAGCGACGCGAAGGTTCCCGCGCTCAGTGTTCCATTGCCGGTTCCCCAGTTGAGCGAGTTCACGCGCGAGCGCAGCTGCGCTTCGATTTCATTCTGATGAACAACCGTTGGCCCGTTGTAGATGAACTCGTAGGAAGCGGGATCGACATCGTTCAGCCGGAAGAGGTCGACATCTGCGCCCGGAGCACTGGTGTACACATTTTCGCCGCCATCGATGACGCTGATGGAAAGCAGGGTGCGCGAGCCGAGCTCGAGCATGATGCCAGCAATGTCAATGTTGATGACTGTGTATTGTCCGCGATCACCCTGCTGCGTGGAAGCAATGTGTTGAGCAAAGCTGCCTTCGTAGTGGATCGTCCCGCCGCCTGTATTCCAGAACAGGCCGACGTCAGCAACATCTGCTGAGGTATGGAATGTGATGGACGCAGTTGCGCAGGCGCACGCAGCCATCGCTGTTGGAAGACGTCGTGTCTTGTTCATGTTCATGCTCCAGTCTCTCGATATCGCCTCTTCGGGAGCATGAATCGGTCGACGGGCAATGCAAGCTGTTTGCACAAGTTGGACTTCACGCAGCGTTGCTGCAGTTGCCTTCGCACGAACAGGCAAGAGTGGTAAGGAACCTGCAAGGTCCGGGAACGGCAGGGCGATTGGACACACCCCTATCACCACGCAATGATGAAACTGTTCCGTCAATGAAGTGAACCCTGCGCATTGTCCAGCGCGGGCCATCTAGAATGCTGCATCTATGAGGCGCTCCAACTCCATAGTCGCGATTCATGCCGCCAATTCCCTCCTCTTCATGGTCAGCACTCTTCCGTGCGTCGTGATTGCAATCGCTGCATTCAGAGGAGGTCTTCTCGACACCAGTGTTGGTGAGCAGCGCCTCGTTGGTGCCATGTTCGCAGGTGGTGCTGCTGTTACTGGTGCGTTGAATGTCGTGTTTCTGGTAATGGCCGCCCGACTGGAACTCCGACGACGCGGATTGATCTGCCCCGAGTGCAACTACGACCTGCGCGGCAGTAAGGCCCCCGGCTGCCCCGAATGCGGTTGGGGGCGGAAGCAATGAAGCCAGGAGGTCGCAACCTCAACGTGCTGGTTCCGACAGCCCCGATCAGAAAGAGCCCGTGCATGATCCACCACCATGCACAGGCCCTTCACTTTTCATTTTGTTTCAACTCGCTGACTCGTGATGAATCAGGTGATGTTCACCTTGCGCGGACGGACTTCATCAGCCTGGGGAACGCGAATGGTGAGAACGCCATCGACCAGTTCAGCCTGAGCTTCGTCACTCTTGACATCAGTCGGCAGCGCGATGCGTCGCATCACTGAACCTGTGCGGCGTTCACGACGGTGCACGGTGCCCTGGGTCACGTCGCTGGATTCGTCGAACGCAGCGCTGATCGTCAGTTCGCCTTCGTGAATCTCGATGTTGACCTGATCCTTCTTGTAGCCAGGCAGCGAGGCGGTCACGACAATCGTGTTGTCAACTTCGGCAATATCCACAGGCAGAGCAAGCGGCGTTGCCAATTCGCTGCTGTTGCGACCGGAAACATTCACAAAGAATGGTTCGCCCCAGAATGATTCGACGATCTGCCTTATGGAACCCGGGGCAGCTGCGCGGGGGTTGCAGCAGTCGCTGGTGTTGGCGTGACGTGTTGCAATGTTTGTGTTGTTGTTGTTGTTGTTCATGTGTCTACTCCTTGAATGAACTTGGTGGGTTGGGTTCATGCGGGGCATTCACACTTGCCCGCGTCATTTCTACATAAGCAGATGGTGTGCCAGTCTCTGCGGCTGGAAGTGGCCGATTTCGGGCCGCGGATGGGGCTTCTGCCGAGCACGCGGTGTCATTTCGGCAGGCGCTGCCAGAGATGCAGGAAATTGTGGCTGGAGCGCATCCCGTGCATTCACTCCCTATGCTTCGGCATGAGCATTCTTGTTGATGGGAAGACGCGCGTTCTCTGCCAAGGCATCACCGGTTCGGCCGGGGCGTTTCACACGAAGATGTGCCTTGCCTATGGCACGCACATGGTTGGCGGCGTCACGCCCGGCAAGGGTGGGCAGGAAGACGAAAACGGCCTGCCGATCTTCAACACCGTTGCGGATGCCGTCGCTGAAACCGGCGCGGATGCGACGATGATTTTCGTGCCGCCACCCTTTGCAGGCGACGCAATTCTCGAAGCTGCAGCCTCGGGCATTCATGTCATCTGCGCGATTACTGAAGGCATTCCAGTGCAGGACATGATCCGCACACGGGCAGCATTGCGAGACTTCCCAGAGTCAGTCCTGATCGGCCCCAACTGCCCCGGCATCATCACGCCCGGCAAGAAGGTTTCCGGCGAGGGTTCAGACGCAACATTCAAAGGCGGTTGCAAGATCGGCATCATGCCCGGCTACATCCATACCGCAAAGCAGGATGCAGCGACCGGGAAAGCCGTCGGCATCATCTCCCGCTCAGGCACGCTCACCTACGAAGCAGTCTGGCAGGCGAGCTCCGCGGGCATCGGCCAGACAACCTGCATCGGCATCGGCGGCGATCCTGTCAAGGGACTCAACTTCATCGAACTGCTTGACATGTTCAACAATGATGGTGAAACCGATGGCGTGATCATGATCGGCGAGATTGGCGGCTCCGACGAAACCGATGCAGGCGAATGGATCAAAGCCAACATGCGCAAGCCTGTGGCAGCGTTCATCGCCGGCCGCACGGCTCCCAAAGGCAAACGCATGGGTCACGCAGGGGCCATCATCGGCGGCGCGGATGACACCGCAGATGCCAAGATGAAGGCCCTCAAATCGTGCGGCGTCAACGTGGCAGAGTCACCCGCGGACATGGGCGCTGTCATGGCGGAGGCGATGGGTGTCGCAACTGCTGTCAATGCGTGAGGGGCTCACCCGTCATCGTCGCCAACAAATGCAAGCAACATCTGCAGCCAGGCAGCATCGTCAGCATCGAATGCGCTGATCTCGAACGAGTCGAGATCAAGGACCGCGTCGATCTTGCCTGCAGCATTCCGGACTGGAATGATCAGTTCTGATTGATCGTGTGGGTCACATGCCACGTAGTTTTCGTCCAAGTCGCGCACGTCTTGGACGATCAGCACCTCGCCGCTGAGGAAAGCCTGTCCGCAGGCTCCGTGCATGCCGATGGGTGAGCACGCTGGCTTGTTGCGCGATGGGCCGAGCACCAGCCGCTCCTCGTCGGGCGCTCCTGGATCTTCGAGATAGAACCCAATCCACGAGATGCCCTGTTCATGCAGCGCGTTCCAGCCGGCATCAACAAATGCCCGCATGCGATCGGTGCGTGATGGTTCATCGCGTGATGGTGTTGCAGGCACATGCGCCAGCGCAGCCTGCATGG
>JBPCKF010000102.1:0-29651 GCA_051004555.1 Phycisphaerales bacterium
CTTGCAATGTATGCACCCTGGATGGATTGATCGGTCAGGGCGCGATCGAAGATGCGATTCATGTCGTGGATATGAATCCAGCTCATGCCTTGGCGGCCGTGACCGATGGTTCCGCCCAGTCCAAGTCGGGCGAGTCGACCAAGTCGCGCAAGTGCGCCGCCGCCGCGGCCGATGACGAAGCTCGTGCGAAGGATGACCGTTCGCATGTCTGGCAGAACGGCTTTGGCACAGGCGTCTTCCCAAGCCTGGCCGACGAGAGGCGCGAGGCCGTATCCGAACGCTGCATCTTCATCGCAGATCACATCGGGCGGGTCGCCATAGATGTGAGCAGTACTCATCTGCAGCCACACAGGCGGCGGTTGGTCCACCGCGCGCACCGCCGCACCCAACACTGTGGTTGCTTCGACGCGCGAGCGGAGAATCTCATCACAATGATCTGGGGATTTGATGCAGTCGACTGATCGTCCCACAAGATTCACAATGCCGCTCGCGCCATTCAAACAGTCAGCCCAGGCACCGAGCGAACGGGCATCCCATTCGATAATGGAATGTGTGAGGGAGCTTGCCTGCTTGTCGGTCCGGGGAGTTCTCGAGAGAACAATCACCTTGCATCCACCTTCTGCCAGGTGGTGGGCCAGGCTCGTGCCGAGGAATCCGCTGCCTCGTGCGATCACAATGGTTCCCTGTGGCTGCTGCGGTTCCATGCGTGCATGGTATTCATGCCGGGCGCTGCATTGTCATACGGTTCGGTTGTGAGAAGTGCTTCCAGACAATTCGCAGCCATACACTTTCACTATGTCAACTTCCTCTACCCCGACCTCATCTACCCCCCCGGCGGGAGCGCCCGCTTCTGCACCGGCGATGGCGGCATCCAGCCTTATGTCCGGCAAGCGCGGCCTCATCGTCGGCATTGCCAACGATCGCTCGTATGCATCATCCATTGCTGAGTCCCTCATCGCGCACGGGGCGGAGTGCCTCTTTACCCACCTGCCGGGCGAGAAGATGGAACGGCGGTGTCGGGGTGCCATCGAGTCGCTGGGTGTGAGCGATCCCTGGCTGCGGCCGATGGATGCTGCCAGTGATGATGATCTCGATCGCGTCTTTGCGGAAGTCGAGAAGGAGTTCGGGCGGCTGGACTTCCTCGTACACTCGATCGCCTTTGCGGATAAGGACTGGCTGAAGGACGGGAAGTTCACATCAACCCCCAGGCAGGTCTTCCGCGATGCACTGGACATCAGCGCGTATACCTATATAGCGATGGCTGACCGGGCTGCACCGCTGATGACTGAGGGCGGGTCGATGGTGGCGATGAGCTATTACGGTGCAGAGAAGGCAGTGCCTGGGTACAACGTGATGGGCGTCGCCAAGGCTGCCCTTGAGGCTTCGACCAGGTATCTGGCCCATGAACTGGGGCCGAAGGGGATCCGCGTGAACACGATCTCAGGGGGCCCATTGCGGACGATGTCAGCCATGGCTGTTGGTGGATTCTCTGAAATCCTCGATTGGGTCGAGAAAAAGGCTCCGCTGCGACGGAACATTGAGGGTCGGGAAGTGGGTGATACCGCGGTCTGGATTTTGAGCGGGTTGGGGTCGGGAGTGACAGGCCAAGTGATCTATGTCGATGGCGGATACAGCATCTTAGGCCTGTAAGCGATGGCGTCAGCCGGATTTGTGAACTTAGGTAAGCATTGTCGCATGCGCCTGAAGGATCGTCGACATGAGAGAAAAAAAATGTTCGCAAATCGGGCGATAACTCAGTTGACAAGCACCACAAGCCGTGGCATGATACACACTCCGAGGGAATCTGCATTCTGGAGATTGCAGTATTCGGGAAAGAGACTCGTTTTACAACCGTTGAGAACTGGAGAGAGAAAAGATGAAACTTAGAATTCTAGCCTCGATTGCCGCTGCTGGATTTATCAGTGCTTCCGCCATGGCGGACGTGACGATTGATCTTGGTGGCGGCTGGTCTGCAACGATCTTCGATGAAGAGCGTGTTGACCTGATTGTCGACTTCATCGGCAACGACACCATCGTACTGCAGAAGTTTGCGAACTTCACCGAGATTGATGACTTCACCGGCCTGCCGGCGTCATTGTCGATCGCATTCAATCAGACAGGTGATGATGCCAACACTGTCAGTCGCATCGTGTTCACGGATATGTTCATCGCGAACAATACCGGCGTGAACTGGGGCGGCTTCCGCGAAGCACTGCTCGGCGACGATGCATCGTTCAACGTTGGTGCATCATCCACCTTCTCGATCAATCCATTCACCAACCGCACCTACAGCAATGGCAACAAGATCGTGACGTTCGATGGTGGCACAGTTGCTGATGGCCAGATCTGGACGCCCGGCCTCACGCGCGGTGCTCTGGTGATTGATGTCGATCTCAGCGACGATAATCCTGCCAAGTTCATCCTCAAGGAAACGCCGCTCGTTCCTGCTCCAGGCGCGATCGTTCTCCTTGGCGCTGCTGGCATGGTTGCGCGTCGCCGTCGTCGCAACTGATTGACGACTATCTGTCTTCTCGTTCGCGAGAAGCAGCTCTTCAAGTCTCTGACAACCGGGTCGCCCCGCGATCCGGTTGTCTCTTTTTTGATTGCGGCCAAGGTCGCTCTCGTCTTACGCTCAGGAACGCATGACACGCTCTCGCAGTTCGGTCTGACGCTTGCAAGCCAACTCGCGACGATAGCCAGCGGAGAAGTGTCGCCCCCGCCACCGCCGCCATTGAAATTCATCGCGCAATCCGCGCTGCATCAACAGCCCCCCTCCCATCAATGGTCTATATTGTTTGCGACGATTCAACTTCACGGTTATCCGGAGAGGTTTTTCGTCAACCGCGCATCGCTCCCTGGCTCACCAGAACAAAGGCATTCTCAACACCATGAAGGTCCACGAATATCAGGCACGCGAGCTCCTTGCTGAGGCTGGCATCCCGGTTCCATCCGGACGAATGGTCACCACCGTCGAAGCTGCTGAACAGGCTGCCCGAGCCATCTTCGACAGCGGGGCTACGCAGGTCGTCGTGAAGGCCCAAGTGCATGCTGGCGGTCGCGGCAAAGCTGGCTTCGTCAAACTCGTCACGAATGTCACCGATGCACGTGAGGCTGCGAAGTTCATGCTTTCCAACCGGATGGTCTCGCCCCAGACAGGAGCTGAAGGCCTCGAGGTCCAACGTCTGCTGCTTGCTGAGGCGGTTGATATTGCCAAAGAGTATTACCTCGCGATCACCACCGACAGAGCCAACAACACCAACACGCTCATCGCTTCAGCTGAAGGCGGCGTCGAGATCGAGAAGGTGGCAGAGGAGAATCCCGATGCCATTCACAAGGCTCACCTGCATCCACTGCTCGGCCTGCAGGCATATCAGGCCCGCGAGCTTGCTTTCGGTCTGGGATTTACTGGCAAACAGATTGGCCAGGCAACCAGAATCATGCTCAACCTGGCGACACTCTTTCTCTCCAGCGATGCATCGCTTGCAGAGATCAACCCGCTCATCGTCACGCCCGCAACAGCAGCGCATCCTGACGGGCAAGTGCTGGCAATCGATGCCAAGTTCAACTTTGACGACTCAGCCCTCTTCCGACAGAATCGCATTGCGGAAATGTTTGACCCGATTGAAGAAGATCCTGCAGAGTTGCGGGCCCGAACGTTTGACCTTTCCTATGTTGCGCTCGATGGCAACATCGGCTGCCTTGTCAATGGCGCAGGACTGGCGATGAGCACAATGGATATCATCAAACTGCACGGCGGCGAACCAGCCAACTTCCTCGATGTGGGCGGCAGCGCCACCGAAGAAGCAGTTACCGAGGCGTTCCGTATTATTCTCGATGATGATGCAGTAAAGGGTGTGCTCGTGAACATCTTCGGCGGGATCATGCAATGCGACAAGATCGCGCGTGCGATTGTTGCAAGCGCAAAATCGGTGGGCTTTGAGGTCCCGCTGGTGGTTCGTCTGGAAGGGACAAACGTCGAGCCAGCCCGCAGGATTCTCGAAGACGCGCGAACCGAGATTCCCAGCATGCAGGCGGCAACTGACCTCACGGATGCTGCGAGCAAAGTGTGCGCTGCGGTGGCGTGAGGGTTGCCTTCGGCGATGCATCACTCAGCGACGTTCGGATTACTTCTTCCCCGCTGCACGGTATGACTTCCGCGGCTTGCGTTTCGGAGACCGCTTTGCTGGACGAAGTCCATCTTCCTGGTAGGCCTTTCGGAAGACTTCGAGCGTGGTGTTGTGCAACACCTGGTCCACAGCCTTCTGCACGTCCACGAGTTTGTGATGGAGCGGGCATGGATCACCGACGCCGCAGATTCCGCCACCAAAGGGACATATGTCGCTGTCATCCTCGCGTTCAAAGAGCACCCAGATTTGGTAGAGCGTGATTTCGCCAGGTGCCCGCGCCAATGCAAATCCGCCGCCGGGCCCTCGCGATCCGACCACCAACTGCGCCTGCGAGAGCGTTGTCATCACCTTGGCGACGAAGGGCGCAGCCAAGCTGCGCGACTCAGCGATATCGGCAGCCGAAAGCCGCG
Source organism: Phycisphaerales bacterium (assembly GCA_051004555.1). GTDB lineage: Bacteria > Planctomycetota > Phycisphaerae > Phycisphaerales > SM1A02 > JBPCKF01. Next base: position 4,538 of record JBPCKF010000102.1, read on the forward strand.
AGGTGGCGCCGTCGTACACCTCTGCCAGTCGCGTCATTGCTGCGATCGCGGTTTCAGTAGCCTTGCCATACATGTGATCAGAGTATACCGCCCGAGCGCGCTTTTGCATCAGGGTCGTGGGTTCAATGCCGTTTCTTTCGCGAGAGCGTGTCGCGCGTTCCTTCGCATTGAGCATCGATCGCTGCAATCCAGAAGGGCAGGCCAAAGAGAAACGCTGTCAGGCCGATTCCCGTCGTGAGCAGCGCAGCTTCCTCGCCTCCCGCCAGGAAGAGTGCGAACAGGAACGACACGACGATGACGCCGACGCAAATCGCGATCACGGTCCGGATGCGGGTACGTTCGACAGCCCTCTCGATCGTCTGTGAGGTTCTCGGTTGTCCTGCTGCGCGACCAGCAGGATTGCGATCACGCGGCTGGCCCGCCACGAGCTCGTGTTGAAGTTGCGAGTGATGACTGATCGTGAGGTTTGACATGGTTGGTACTCCATCGTGAGGAAGTCCGCTCCGGCAGCTGGGCACATGCGATCAGCCTGCCTCCATACAATCTACCCTTTCATCGGAAATAATCAAGAGAAATGTACTATAAAATCTTGATTTTACAACTCGGTGCTGTATGCTGCCGTGCTGAGCGGCAGAATCGCGCCGACCCAGGCACGCGGAGCCCCCCCCCCCATGTTCTTCAAACTGATCATGAATGATGAAATCCGCTGGATCAATCTGAGCCAGGTAAGCAGGGTCACGCTCGGCAAGGAGGCCCCGCGCGGTGAGCCGTTCGCCGTAATCACATTCGCAGATGGCTGTCCGGAGACTCGCCTTGCGATTCACGCCTGCGATGCCATCAGCCGGGCTGCGATTGATGCGCTTGTCGAGGCCATGGAGTCTCTCACGCGGTCAGCGTGGGGCGGGCGAGTTCGAGAACTGATCGCGGACGTTCTGCGTCGATCAAAGAGGGTCCACCAATGGATCATGCGGATGACAACGGGCTACAATCGAGTTGCAAAAGCGGGTGTAACTCAATGGTAGAGTGTCAGCCTTCCAAGCTGAATGTTGAGGGTTCGAGTCCCTTCACCCGCTTTTTTCGTCGGCTCACGGCGGGTACATTCACGTCCGGCTGCGCGAATGAACAATCGCAAGGCGCACCTTCCTTGTGCGAGTGGCACGCGTGCTATCTGCTGGCGCGATGAGATGGTTTTCACATCATTTTTTGAGTTTGGATGTATCATGTCGGCATCACGACGCTCGACTTACTACGGCGCGCCAGTGCGATCGCACTCTTCTTTTGATCGCCTCGATCGTTCCCACATCCTGCTGCAGGGAGAAACCGATGATCAACATCAAACGCTCGCTTACCCCATTTCCTCTTGCGATTCTGGCAATGGTGGTGTGTCTGCCTGCGCTGGCTGGCGATGTGCAGCGCAGCTGGGTTGATCGCTTTAATGGCCCGGCTGGGTACCACGACTATGGCAACGATATTGCAGTTGCGGCTGATGGCAGTGTGTATGTAACTGGCTTTGCATTCGAGGCGGTCGAGGAAAACCTTTTCTATCCCCGTTATGTGACGCGCAAGCTCGATGCTTCGGGCGAAGAGCAATGGGTTCGCTACTTTCACGGCGAGTTCGGCTATTCCGCATCAGCTGCATACGAAATCGAGATCGATCCAGTCAGCGGCGACATTATCGTCGCTGGACAGATTGACAATGGCGATGACTGGGCAACGCTTCGTTATGCGCCCGACGGCACGCTGGTCTGGTCGATCGTGTATGTTGCAGATTCTTCCTTCGTCTCGCAGCCGCACGATCTCTTTGTGGACGGCAGTGGAAGTGCATATCTGACGGGGTACGTCGGCTCCTTCGGCAATCCCAACCACTCCCCCATCGTCAAATACGACAACGATGGCAATCAGGTCTGGCGCACGCGGTACACCGGGCCGGAGTTTATTGAGGCTGGGGGAGCTGCGGTTGTCGCGGATGAAAGCGGGAATGTATACTGGACCGGCTGGGTCGACAGCAATTCCCATTCCGCTGAAATTGGTGTCCTCAAACTTGATGTGAACGGCACGCCTCTGTGGGAGAGGACCGAAGGTTCCTTCGGACGCTTCACCGGCGACATCGGGCAGGACATTGTGCTCGACAGCGAAGGCAACGTGATCGTCCTGGGCATCATCGGCCTCAACTCGATCGACGATACTGATATTCGCGTGCTGAAGTATTCGCCCGATGGTGATGTCATCTGGAAGCGAACATTCGGCAGACTGGATGAGGGCGAATGGGCATACACGCTCGCGATCGACTCGGAAGACAACATTGTTGTCGCTGGCTCGACTGACCGCGCAGGCAACGATGATGCACTTGTGATCAAGTACGCAAGTGATGGGAAACTGTTGTGGGATCACACGATTGCTGGGGAGGGCAACGACAACGATCGTGCCAACGATGTGAAAGTGGATGTAAGCGGCGACATCTATGCCGCAGGCGTAATTGGGCCCTTCACGGGCGTTGGCTTTGCATTCACAGCCAAGCTTCTTCCTGACGGAACGGAGTTGTGGCTCGATATGTATGGCGGACCGTCGGGCGACGGAGCTCGTGCCAACGCGCTGGCACTTGGAAGTGCTGGGCTGACGTACATGATCGGCGAGTCGTATGGCGAAACCGGCACGCTGGATCAGACGACGATTGCATATGAGGATGTCGGCTCGGGCGCAATTGCAAATCTCGAAGACGTGGCAGTCACGTTCGGCACACTTCTCAGCGGCACGATCGAGTCGCTCAGGAGTTCAGATGATGTCGATCTTGTCATTGCATCCGCATACGGCTTTCTTTCCAGCGAGCCGAACATTGTCGCGATTGAAGTTGGAGCCTTGTCAGTTGTAGATGAACCAGTCCGTATTGAACTGGCTGTCGAAGCGCGGCTGAACAATCCCAACGGCATGGTGAACATGCGGCTGCGCAACTTTGATGCCGGCGGCTTCCAGTCGGTTCACTCCTATGTCCTGGGCACAACCGAGATGCGCGAAACCGCAAGCGTCACGCCTGCCGCTCAATATGTCCGAAGCGCTGACGGCCGCATCGAACTCTCGATGAAGACCGTCGTCGTGGCGACCTTCTCGACCTCAGGATTCCGGCAGGAAGTCGATCACATCGAAATCAATGTGGAGTGAGCGCTTGCTCCCCTGTTTGCAAGGTCTGAATGAACATGACTACTGCACGACATACTGCCTGCCTGATCATTGTCACCGCTGTCGAAGTTCTGTCACCACACGCCCACGCACAGGACGACCTGCGAACGCGATTTGATGCGCCGTGGATCGGTTATGAAACGGCTGTCTATCCGCAGGGGCTGGGGCCGTGGTCGGGACAGATGGCGGACTTCAACGATGATGGTGTGCCTGACCTTGCGACGGTGAGTTGGGGCGGGTCCGGGCACCTCTCGATTCTGCTCGGCGATGGAGTGATGGGCTTTTTGCAACCAGTTACGTATGCGCTGCAACTCGAAAGTCTCGATCTCGCAGTGGCTGACTTCGACAATGATGGTGATGTCGATATTGTGACATCAGATACGGGGCGATTCTGGGAAGGCGGATCTGTCTCGCTGTGGCAGAACGATGGCGAGGGAGGCTTCGCCTATGCAGGCGCGTTTGATGCAGGTGTGAATGGCCCGAGCGGCATCACTGCGAGCGACTTCAACAATGACGGTTTCATGGATGTTGCAGTTGCCCACGACCGCTACATCGAGTACGGCAACACCGCGGCGGTGATTCTCAACGACGGCAATGGTGGTTTTCAATCAGCGATCGTCCTGAACCTGACAGCAGGAACGCGCGAGATCGCATCGGGCGATCTTGATAATGATGGTGACAACGACATTGTTGTGGCACATGAAACCAATCGATGGACGATCATTGAGAATACTGACAGCGGCTTTGTGCCGCGTGCGCCCATCGGAGGCATCCCCACCGGATCGATCCCGCAGTTTCCCACAGCCCATCTCGTCGACCTCGACCGTGATGGCGATCTGGACGTATTCTTCTCGAACATCGACAGTGGCGAGGGTTTTGCAAACGGGGCCATCGGATTATGGCGCAACAATGGCGATGCAACATTCGCAGCACCCGAGACGATTTCATTCAATGAATACACCGGTGGTGGCGTTCATGTGAACTCGGCTGATGTGAACGGTGACACCTGGCCGGATGTGTTTGCAGCGACGGGTGTATATGGCGACTGGTGGCTGATGCTCAACGACGGTGCAGGCAATCTGCTCACGCCCCAACGGTTTCGAGCGGGTGCGGTTCCAAGAAACATTCAGACTGCTGACCTCGATCTGGATGGCGACCGCGACCTTATCGTGATTGCAACCGATTCGATCGAAGCGTGCGTCTATCTGAATCCAGGCGATGGTGCGTTTGCACAGCCGGATGTCATCGAGATGACGCCAACCTCCGATGCGCCTTCGTTCACCACCAATCTCGAAGCAGGTGATATTGATGGTGATGGTGATCTTGACCTCATCATCGGAACGCGGTCGGACTTCGAGGAATCGTTCGGAATCAACGTGCGCAGAAACAATGGTGACGGAACGTTTGCGCCGATCGAGGCCTATCCCGATTCAACCTATCCGCTTGCGATCAAGCTCATCGATACCGATGCAGATGCAGATCTCGATGTGCTGTTTGTTCTCTCATCAGGGCGATTTGGTGTCCTTGTCAATAACGGATCAGGCACGTTTACCCGGCAGATGCGGCACACGTTCGGTGGCAGCATTACACAGGTCGACGCCGTCGACCTCAACGAAGATGGCAATCTCGATGTGGTTGTCAACGCAGGATTTTCGCTGGGCGTTTCATTCGGGCAGGGCGCTGGCGCATATCTCGCGCCGGTCTATCGCGACCTGAACCAGGGAACAGCGATCGACGCCTTTGCATTTGGCGATTTCAACGGCGATGGACACCTCGATCTGCTCACCGACACAGGTCCGCAGAGCCGTGCGCAGATCAGCCTCGGCAATGGCGATGGAACGTTCGGCACCAGTCGCAACGCACAGACCGGACGTGCTGTCAACGCGTTTGCAGTTGGATTCACCAATGCCGATGAACATCTCGACTTTGTTGCGTACTACAGCAACGATGAAACCGGCATCAGTTCTAAACCCGGGCGCGGTAATGGCGACTTCTTTCCAATGATGAATCAGCACGGCTCCTATGACCGGGCCGACAATACCAGTTCTCTGCAACTTCACGATGTGGATGAAGACGGTGCACTTGATGCAATGTCGGCAACAGTCGGTGCACAGGATCTTTCACTCTGGCAGGGCACTGCTGACGGCTCATTCGAACGCGTGCTCAGGATCGGCGTCGGGCAACACCCACACGACCTTAAGTATGGCGACTTCAACAACGATGGCATCGGCGACATCGCAGTCGTGTGCGAAGTCCGCTTTGCACGATGGTGGTATCCGGGCGTGATCCTCCTGCTCGGCAACGGCAGTCTATCCGGTACCCCTGCAACCCTGCAAGATGTCTCCATTGCACTTGGAACGCTGGTCTCGGGCGGACTCGAGGACATTCGCGAATCGGATGATGTCGATCTCATCGGCCGATCACAGTTCGGCTTCCTCTCTAGTGAACCGAATGTGTTTGACCTACGAATTGGTTCAACAACGAACGTGCAGTCACCTGCACGGATTGATCTCGCGGTCGAAGCGCGGCTGAACAATCCGAACGGAAATGTCAACATCCGACTTCGCGACTATGATTCAGGGAATCTCGAGCAGGTGCATTCCTACATTCTCGGGACAACCGAGTTGCGCGAAACCGCAAGCGTCACGCCGGCGGCGCAGTTCGTCCGAAGCGCTGACGGCCGCATCGAACTCTCGATGAAGACCGTCGTCATCGCGACCTTCTCAACCTCCGGCTTCCGAATCGAAGTCGATCAGGTGGCAATTGCCCTTCAATAACTCATCACATGTGCCCAACGGCGCGGTGGCCCCTCTCAAGACAATTCCATTCCGTTTACGAAAAAGAGGCCCTTCCATGAAACGCACTTCACTACTCTCATCGCTTTTTATTGCCGGAATCATTGTCGTCCCTGCGTTGGGACAGGACTGGATCACTCAAACGCCGTATCCAGCGGACAATGATCTGAATGATGTGTTCTTCCTGTCGGCACATGAGGGCTGGATTGTCGGTGAAGATAACATCGTCATGCGAACCGTAGACGGAGGCGAGACGTGGTCTCAACATCCCGACTTTGTTCGCGATCCGCAGTTTTTCGAAGATTCGTTCCGACAGATTGAGTTTGTTGATGCGCAGCACGGCTTCATCGGAACCAACCGCGACTTCTACCGCACCACCGACGGCGGCCAGACCTGGCAGAACCTCGGTTTTCAAGGTACCACCGACTCGATGGACTTCGTCAGCCCGTTACTCGGGTTCCTCTCAACCAACGGCGGATTGCGTCGCACGGCTGATGGTGGGGATACGTTCCAGAATATCTTTCAACGCGTCAGCGGCGTGAGCTTCCTCAACGAGAATCTCGGCCTGATCACATCGGGTGGTGATGTCTTTCAAACGACCAACGGCGGCGATACGTGGACGATGATTTCTCAATTCGGGATCAACGATCTGCTCATGATCGATCAGGACATCATCATCGGAACCGGGATCAACACGAACGGTCTTGAGAACGTATTCCGCAGCGATGACGGCGGAGTGACCTGGACGCTCGTCCAACAAACCACCAGCAATTTTCCCGCCCCCGCGATAATCGATAATGACTCGGTGGCCATCGTGGATACGGCGTATGGCGTGTTCTTGAGTAATGATAACGGCGCGAGTTGGAATCAGACCGCGCCGGTGATCGGCTCGTTTGGAAGCGCGGTGCGTGCCGATTTCGCTCCGGACGGGCGGACCGGCTATGCGACCGGCGGCGCGGGGATTATTTTGAAGACGGTGGACGGTGGTCAAACCTGGGCACAGCTCAGTAACGGTGCCGCCCGCAATCTTCACGATATTGTCATGCTGCCCACCGGGCTCGGCCTGGCGGTGGGAGAAGATGGCGTTCTCCTGCGCACGACTGATTTCGGCCTCCGGTGGAAAGCCTCAAAACTACTGGTCGATAACATTTTGACAGCCGATTTGGAAACTGTTGAAGTGGTCGATCACGATACGTTCGTGGTCGGGGGCCAACTCGGCGGTGTCTTCCGCAGCGATGATGGTGGACTCAACTGGGCGCAACTCGGGGCCGATCAGAACAGTATCTTCGGCGGTAACACGATCGTGTTCGATATCGAGTTTCCGAATGCGAATGACGGCTGGGTCTTCGGCCAATCGAACGCACCCAACGGACTCATTGCCCGCACGAGTGACGGCGGCGCGAATTGGGAACTGCTTTACAGCGATGTGGGTATCCCCCGGCGTGCACAGATGTTTGATCCTCAGGACGGGGTGGCGCTATTGCTCGGGGAGCATTTTCTTACGGATGATGGCTTTGACACCTTCGATCTCCGCCTTCTTCCGAGGGGAAACGCCGAATCGTGGGTCGCTCTGCACTACACCACCCCGCTCGTGGGCTGGTACGGTGATGCGCATGGCTCCATCCTCCGCACCGAGAACGGCGGTCTCATCTTCGAAACACAAACGCTTCCGGATTTCAAGCCCGGCCCTCCCGGAGTTGGCGACTTCCTGACAGACGTCCATGCCCTCTCAACCACCGTGGCCTACGCCGCCACCTACCGGCCCGGCAGTATCTATACCGGCCGCATCTACCAGACGACAGACGGCGAAACCTGGACCATGCTCGACCCGTTGAGCGAGCCGACCAACCAGTTTGCAGGACTCGTAAAAGCCATTGATGTGCTGCCCACGGGTGAAATCTGGGCCACTGGCGGCAACGGCTTTATCTTCGCAAGCGATGTCCCGCAAAGCGCGCAGCCCGCAGAGCTGGTTGATGTGAATGTGGCGTTCGGCACCCTGGTGTCTGGCGGGCTTGCGGAATTGCTGACCTCCGATGATGTCGATCTCATCGGCCGCTCACAATTCGGCTTTCTCAGTTCTGAGCCCAACGTGTTTGACCTTCGCATCGGGGCAGAGACCCAAGTGGAAACGCCGTCGCGGGTTGACATCACCGTCGAAGCGAGGCTGAACAACCCCAACGGCAACGTAAACCTGCGACTGCGAAACTTCAACACAGGCGGATTGCAATCGGTTCATACCTATATCCTGGGTACAACAGAAACCCGCGAAACCGCAAGCGTCACGCCTGCCGCTCAATACGTCCGCGACAATGATGGTCGCATCGAACTCTCCATGAAGACCGTCGTCGTGGCGACGTTCTCGACCTCCGGCTTCCGCGCGGAAGTTGACCAGATTCTTATCACTCTGCGTTGAGACCACCACATCTCACGCTGTCCGATCGAGTACTTCACTTAAAGCAATACATGTAAGAGAGAATAACCAATGAAGCACCACAATCGTATTTTGCCCGCTGTACTCGCGGCGACCAGTCTGATGACTGGAATGTCCGCCTTCGCAGCCGATGATCATCCTGTCTTGGACGCAGCGACTTTCAGCGGGGCCGACACGCTCGGCTTTGCGATGTGCCAAGGTGCGGACGGCTCGATCTTCGTGGTCGGATTGACTGACGATCCGGCACTCCCGGGTGCATTGAACACAAAGACCGGCCATTCTGACATGTACGTGATGAAGTTCTCCGGTGATCTCACCACGCTCCACTGGTCGCGGTATATGGGCGGTACAGGCGAGATTTTCAACGTCGAGGTCGCAAGCGATTGTGCTTCGACCCATGATGGTGGAGTTGTTGTGACGGGGAGAACGGAAACACCAGATTTCCCGACGCTGAACGCCATCGATACATCTCTTGATGGCCCGTCGGATGTTGCGCTTTTCAAACTTGATGCGGATGGCAACATCGTTTTTTCAACGTACATCGGCGGCTCCGGCGACGAGAATCCGCGCGGCAGTATCAGCAACTTTGGGACATACTTCGGTGAGGTTGAGATCGCTGCGGACGGCGCTATTGTGCTTGCAGGGACGACGCGCTCACCAGACTTTCCGACGGTCAACGCCATCGACGATACCTTCGGCGGCTTCTTTCCAGACGCATTCGTCATGAAGCTGACCGCCGATGGTCAGACCATTCTCGCCTCGACATTCCTCGGCGATGAGTTCCAAGACGATGTGTGGGACATGACACTTGATTCGGAGGACCGCCCCGTGCTGGTCGGCGGCGCAGGACCTGGGTGGCCGCAAACCGCAGGCGGGTATTCCCACGGGAATCGAACATCTTCAGGCATCATTCATGTGACGAAACTCGCAGCCGACATTTCAGCGGTTGACTGGGTCGCGTGGATTAAACGCATCGGAGACACCGGTGGTCGCTTCAATTTCTTCTCATTGGCCATTGCGCCGAACGGGACGGTCACTGCCGTTGGACAGGCGGGTGACAGATTTCCCCCGATGCCGCCAGATGCTTATCAACCCGCGTTGACGGGGGGAAGCCCGACCCGCGATATCTTTGCGCTTTCGTTCTCCGCCGATGGATCAGAACTGACTGCGGGGACGTACCTCGGGCGGAGAGAAGCCGGTGAGTTTTCCGTCGCGGTCGGTGTGGATTCATTCGGCCAAATCATCATCACCGAAAACTTCGAAAAGTGGCCGCCGACGCGCTTCTATAAGTTCGATCCACAACTGACTACTCGCCTGGAAGGTCCGGTCCTCCTGGCCCAGCCTGGGACGACGGTAGACGCGCTCATTGATGAAATGAACAACCTGCTGGTGCTGATTGCAGGAGACGGCGATACCACAAAGGGAGCATTTTCTCGCGACCCCGAAGGTGCGTACATCGCCCGCTGGAACATGCAGGACCCACCCGACAATACCCCTGTGCCTGCTGAGCTTACCGACGTGACCGTCGCCTTCGGTTCGCTGATCTCAGGCGGACTGCCAGAAATCAGTCGTTCAGATGATGTCGATCTCATTGGCAGATCACAGTTCGGATTCCTCAGTTCCGAGCCGAATGTGTTTGACCTTCGAGTCGGAGCAGCGACGGCGGTCGATCCGGCTGAACAGATTGATCTCGCGATCGAAGCGAGGCTGAACAACCCCAACGGCAACGTAAACCTGCGACTGCGAAACTTCAACACAGGCGGATTGCAATCGGTTCATACCTATATCCTAGGTACAACAGAAACCCGCGAAACCGCAAGCGTGACGCCGGCGGCGCAGTTCGTCCGAAGCTCAGACGGCCGCATCGAACTCTCGATGAAAACCGTCGTCATCGCGACCTTCTCAACCTCCGGCTTCCGCGTAGAAGTCGACCATGTTGAGATGTCGGTTCGTTAACGTGCATGAGACAGGAACAGGCGAATAGAAGGAGCGTCACAGACAATGAACGCGGAAAAATGCCTGAAAACAGCCTTTCCCGAAAGGAAATGTACGTCAGTGGTGCCAATTGCTCTCTGCTCTTACAAGGCCCTCGGCTGGCTAACAAGGATGCGAGATTAATAGATTCTCATCTCTGCAGCCAACACAAGAAAGGTGATAATTATGCTCGCTCGACAAGCCCATCATTCACTCGCAATCAGTAGATTGATCATTGGAACGTCCCTGTGTCTGGTTGGCCCGGCCACCTTGGCTGGCCCACCCGAGCTTTCGCCAATCGAGTTTTTGCCAGGCGATGACACGCTTGGTCCGGCAGTGCAGGATCAGGAAGATGTCGTGATCGAAGCGGGCGGAGGCGGATATCTGGCGGTGTGGTCTGATGAGCGTGCTGTGCTGTCAGGCAACATCAACGCCCCGGGTGATGAGCTTGCTGGGAACCTCGTTGATATCTACGGGCAGCTCCTGGATGCAGATGGGAATCGGGTTGGTGGGCCGATTGTGATCTCAAATCAGGGACGCAACCAGGACGATCCCGACTTGGCTTGGAATGAAGCTGCTCAAGCGTGGCTGGTCGCATTTGAGTCTGATCAGCCTGACTGGTACTTCAATCAGAACGTCTACGCCGTGCGGGTTGCAGCCGATGGCACCGTACTCGATCCCGATCCGATTCTGCTCATGCAAGAGGAGAACGGCCAAGGGGCGTACGACCCTGCTGTTGCCAGCGATGGCCAGAACTGGCTGGTGGTGAGCGGACAGTGGTTCGGCGATCCTTCGCGCCCGACTGTTCGTGGACGACGCGTTGCTGCAGATGGTTCGACACTCGAGCCGCAGGCGTTTACGGTCATGCAGACCACCTCGCTGATGTTCCCCGACGTCGCCTTTGCCGATGGCGTCTATCTTGTGGTTGAAGCGCATCGCTCGCAGAACGACGTCTGGGGTCAGCGATTTGATGTCGATGTCAATCCAATCGGCAACCTCTTCTTCATTGGCGAAGGTTTGGGCACGTCTGACGCATCGGTTCCCCGCGTCGCCTCCAATGGCAGCCGGTTCATGGTGATCGGTCGTGATGCGCACCGTGTCGAAACTGATGGCACTGTCATCGACCAACCGGGGATTCATCTCGGCGGCAACTCAAGCGGCTTCTACATGGATGTCGGCTGGACGGGAGAGGAGTGGGTGACGTCGATGGCCCTCTCAGTCAATGCAACGATCAAGACGTATTTCCAGCGGATTGCGAATGACGGCACGCTGATTGACACATCTCCCATTGAGGTGGAAGACGTCTCGCAGGGATGGCCGCAAAAACGGACCAGCGTGGCGGGCCTTGACGGAAAGGCGGTGATCGGTTATCCGCTTCTCGTAAACGCACCCTTTTCGACAGCCAACTCCATTCGCTCAGCCCTTCTGGAGGACGAGGGCACGGTATCCAATCTGCAGACGATCTCGTTGGGGCTGCCGCGACAGAGCCGAGTGCAGCTTGTACATGGGCCCGGCAATGAGATGCTCGCGGTGTTCCTGAGTGAGCGCGACGGAGAAATGCGAATCCTCTCGCAGCGCATCACCACAAGTGGCGTGGTCCTGGATTCCGAACCCACGGTGGTTCATGCTGCCAATCTGATTGGTTCCCAGCCCATGGCTGCCTGGAACGGCGAGGTGTATCTCATTGTCTGGACCCTCGGCGATACCACAGTTGGAAAACGCCTGAGCGCTGAAAACGCGCTGATCGACGGCAACCCGCTACCGATTGCAACCACGCCGCCTGCGGGACAGAGTTACACAGCTGGAGGTGTTGGAGCGGCTGGCGATGTGTTTGTCGTCGGCATCTTCCACCGCATTAACTTCCATGAGCCAGTGCGTTATGTCACCTATGTGCGGGTTCGCGGTACCGATGGCGAGGCTCTTGATGCTGATCCTGTGCTTCTGTCTGGAGGTTTCTCACGAACAATGATCGGAAGTTCGTTTGGAGACAAGGCCATCCTGGCCTGGGATCAGTACAACACCCATGATTCTCCCAGCGCCTACACCGAAGCGATCATTATTGATGCTGCCGGCGAGCGGACCAGTCGCGTGCGATTGAGCGCGCAGAGAGGCAAGGAGCCTGATGTCGCCATCGGTGAAGATCGCGCTCTCGTGGTCTGGCACGATGACACCACGATTCATCAGGATGATGTGGAAGGAAGATTCATCTTTCCCGATGGGACAACTTCCGCGAGTGAGTTTGGCATCTCCACGGCGAACAATGAACAAATGTATCCAGCCGCGAGCTGGGATGGACTGCAGTTTGTTGTGGCATGGAGTGACTATCGCCATATTCAGGGAATCGAACAGGAACGCGCCAACATTCGTGCAGCCCGTGTGACCGAAGGCGGCGCAGTGCTCGATCCCAACGGCTTGATTGTAACGGACACGCAGTTGCCGGAGGATCTTCCCGCTGTCGGTGGGGGCAATGGCAACGCAGTCATCATGTTCAGCATGCTCAATGGCATCGACGGAGTTCCGGAGATACAGCGTCTTGGCTACCGGGTGACTGGAGCGGTACGAGTGGCGGCCGCGGTTCTCACCGACTTTGCAGTCGTCTTTGGCTCGCTGATTTCAGGTGATCTGGATGCGCTCCGAGATTCAGACAATGTAATCGTCAGAGCACAATCCCAATATGGGTTCCTCTCCAGTGAACCGAATGTCGTCGACTTGCGGGTCGGTTACACAACGAACTTTCAATCACCTGCTCAAATTGATCTTGCCGTCGAGGCACGCCTCAACAATCCCAACGGAAATGTCAAACTGCGACTGCGCAACTTTGATACCGGCAATCTTGAGCAGGTGCATCAGTACGTTCTTGGAACGACCGAGATGCGCGAAACCGTAAGCGTGGAGCCGGCCGGTGAGTACGTTCGGGAGAGTGATGGCCGGATCGAACTTTCGATGAAAACCATCGTCGTCGCGACGTTCTCAACCTCCGGCTTCCGAATCGAAGTCGATCAGGTGGAAGTTCTGGTTCGGTGAACCTCCGACAACAGATCAAATTTTCCTTCTCTTACGGACGAACGCAACGAGACGCACGATGAAACAAACGAATACGAGCCGCACACTCTCCACCACGTGTACCTTGGCGGCGCTGACCATCACGTGCGCTGTTCATGCAGATGATCCACTGCTTGATGCGCCCTGGCGCGGCTTTGATGCAGGGCACTTCCCGACATATGCGCCCGAGAACTTTGCAGTAGGAGATGTAAACGGTGACAGCGTCCCCGACATTGTCGCTGCCCGCGAAGCGTTCAGCGGACCGGGCCTCTCAGTCCTGCTTGGTCTCGGGGATGGAACATATACATCGCCCGCAATCTACGAAACAGGAATCGGACGCGATATCTATGACGTGAAACTTGCGGATGTCGATGCAGATGGCGACCTGGATGCAGTTGCAACCATGCCCGGCCCGAGTGATACCGGATTCCGCGTCACACTCTGGCGGAATGATGGGGAAGGCGGATTCGCAGACTACGAACCGTTCATCGCCAACGAAGGACCACACGGGCTGGCGCTCGTGGATGTGAATGGTGATGGGTTGCCCGATGTTGTCACTGCCAACGAAGGGTATGTCTTCCAGGGAAACACCATTTCCGTGCTCCTGCACAATGGAGTACAGGGGCCGGGCGCAGCGTTCAACGATGCAGTCAACTACACACTCAGCAACGGACCACATCAGATTGCACACGGCGATCTTGATGGTGATGGCGATGTCGATCTGGCAGTCGCCTGTCAGAACCTGCTCGAGCTGATGCTCAACGATGGAACCGGCGCATTCACCTCGGCTGGGACGTTTGTTCCCGTCCCGGGTGCATACCGCCAGGCTCCTGTCATCAGCCTTGTCGACATTGATAATGATGGCGATCTTGATCTGCTCGGCGCCGGCGTGGTGAGGGCCACCTTTGGTAAAGCGCAGCTGTCACTGCGCCGGAATGATGGCGAGGGCGGTTTTCCAGACACTCCCGAAATCATCGAGTTTCCAGATGGAAGCTGGACGCCGCACACCATCTGCACCAGCGATCTGAATGCGGACGGTTTCGCAGACCTCACAATCACCTACGGCGGCGGACGAGGGCACGACGGATTCTGGACCATGCTGAGTGACGGGCAGGGAAAAGGATTTGGATCAGCCACCTATTACTTTGCTGCCAAGGGAACTCGCGAGGTTGAAGCGGTCGATGCTGATCGCGATGGTGATCTTGACCTTGTCACCGCTGCCAACGACTCGTCGCTGATGACCGTTCACCTCAACGATGGGGCCGGGAGCTTCCCCACACTGCCTGCATACGGACTCCCGGGATTTACTAAGAAACTCGCGCGCGGCGATCTCGATAACGATGGTGATCTCGATGTCGTTTCACTCGACAGTCACTTGCGCATTCTCAGCAACAATGGTGATGGCAGCTTCGCCAGTTTTGTCTCGTACACATTGCCATCGCCCAATCCACGCAACGTCGTGATTGGCGACTTTACCGGCGATGGTTTCCTAGACATCATGCTTGCGCTGAATAATCAGACGTTGACCATCGTCATCAATCAGGGCGACGGTACGTTTACATCGCACGTCTCTCATCCGATCGGGGCCTATCTCGATGGCCTGCAGGCGATTGATCTTGACGGCGATGGCGACCTTGATCTTGTCGGCAGCACACAAACTGGCCAACATTCTTACATTCCCATTCGCAATGACAACAACAGCAACTTTGTCCCTCAGCCCTCGATTCCCACACCTTGGCGTGTGACTGACTTTGCATTGGTCGACATTGATCACGATGACACCTTCGACCTGGTCGCAGGCTCATCTGACGGCATGATGGTGAACCTCGGGACTGCGCCTTTTGCATTCGCCGATGAGATTACTTCGAGTGAGGCGCCCTATGCATGGGCACTCGGCGATGCGAATGCTGATGGCGATCTCGACGTCTTCATGCTTCTGGCGCAACCATCGTTCGGCACCACAACAGTCGGTCTTGCGCTGGGGTACGGTGACGGATCATTTGGATTCGTTGAAACGGTCCCTGGAACGACCGGACGCGAAAGCGCGTACCGAATCGCGACCGAAGTTGATGCAGCGGATATGAACGGTGACGGATTTGATGACCTGATTCTCACGAGCAATGCGCCCAAAGCTGTCTCGATTTTCGCGAGCAATGGTGTTGATCAACTCCTGTCCGCGAACGGGCATCACTATGGCGCTGGCTACTCTGCCACGATCACGCTCATCGACGACTTTGATAACGACGGGACGCGCGATGCACTCACCAAAGTCAGTCCGTCACTCGCGGGATTCTCTGATGGAGTGGTGCTGTTGCGTGGGTTGTCTGGCCGCGAATCGGGTCAGGCTCCGCTTGAGAATGTGACGGCCGCTCTGGGCACGATTCTTTCGGGCGGTCTTGCTGAACTCGAAGAATCCGACAACCTGGTATTGCGCTGTCAGTCACAGTTCGGATTCCTGTCGAGCGAACCGAACGTGCTCGACCTGCGCGTCGAGGCAACCAGCAGCCTCGATACGCCTGAGGAGATCAACATCGACATCGAGGCCCGACTCAACAATCCTGGCGGGAACGTCACCGTGCGACTGCGCAACTGGAACTCCAACACACTGATGCAGGTCGATGCGTTCGGCCTGGGGACGACGGAGCAGCGAGAAGCAGCCAACGTGCAACCTGCATCGCAATACGTTCGCGCTGGTGACAGTCGCATCGAGCTTTCCATGAAGACAGTCGTGATCGCGACGTTCTCGACCTCCGGCTTCCGTGCAGAAGTTGATCAGATTGCCATCGCGGTCCGTTGATCGTTGCTCGCAGCTGCAAGGTTTGACACGAGTGGCTCCGCGCGCTCTCCGCTTTCGGTGATGCGGGTCGCCAGCCAGATCGATGTCACTCATGACAAGTCTGACACAGCTGCGAGTATTCTGCTTCGTGCACCACTCGCATCACTCTTGATGCGGGCCCCGGCTGCATGCACATGTCCGCCGCCGCCGAAGACCGCTGCCAGTCGATTGACATCGATCGGGCCCGCGTGAATGCTCACTGTTCCATTGGCAGGCTTGCTTCGAAAGCTGATCTTGGTCAGCCCGGGTTCGACTTCGGTGAGGAGAATCGCAGCACGGACCGAGCCGATGCTCAAGGGTTCATTCACGATGCCTGTCGAATCTTCCGGGCGGGCGTGGGCTGCGGTAAAGTCGGCTGGACGCAGTGTCATCAGCGCGACGCCGCTTTCGTGAATCTCAAGCGACGCAAGAGCCCTGCTGAGAAGGGCCAGTCGGGATGGGCGATCATTCTCTTCAACCAGACTGAAAAGTCGCGACTTATCAGCGCCAGCTTCGAGCAGCCGAGCCACATCGCGGAAGACCGTCGCATCTGCATTGTTGTAACGGAACCAGCCGGTATCCGTGGCAATGCCCAGCAGCAGCGCTTCTGCGATGCTATGGGGTCCACCTGTAACTTCAACGTGCATGGCATCGAGCAGTCGCAGGATCAACTGAGCTGCTGCAGCGCAGGTGGGGTCGATGATTCGCCATGCTGCTTCAAAGTCGCCATGCACATGATGATCGAGAATCACGCACCGATCACGATTGCGATCAAGCCAAGACAGCAGCATTTCCAGCTGTGAACGGGCGCCCGTATCTGCAATGATGATCAGATCAGCAGGAACATCGCGAACTTCACTTGCGTCCGCGATGATGTGTACCTCCTCATCATCTGCAATCACTCCTGCAAGATTTCCCGCCAGCGGACCCTGCAGCGTGACGGTCGCATCGATGCCCAGCACGGCCAATGCTCGCCGCAGCGCCAGCAACGATCCCAGCGCATCGCCATCGGGTTTCTGATGACTGCACAATGCGATCGAACGCGCCTGCGCAATCTGCCTGGCAACAGCTTTGTAGGTCGTATTGCTGGTGTAGGGATTGTCATTGCTCATGCAATCGAGCCTTTCGGGCATGCGCGCCGGTGCTGGTGTCGGGAGGGATCATTGCGCGAACGCGATCAACATCGCGCCCGATCTGCGCGACCAGCGCAGCAATGCATTCATAGGCGAGTTGCTCACGAAGCCAACTGTGGAAGTTCAACCGAATCGGCCAGTTGTAATGATTCAACTCGCCAGCGTAGTCGAGCAGATGCGCTTCGACCCGCACGCAACCATCCGAGAATGTCGGATTCCTTCCGACACTGATGGCTGCAACGTTTTCCCGTCCATCAGGCAACGTCGCTGTCCCAGCATACACTCCCTCGCGCGGCAGCTGACACGCAACAGCATCCAGATTCGCAGTCGGGAAACCGAGTTCGCGGCCGCGCTGCGCACCTTTGATGACCGTCGATTCGATTGCAAACGGTCTTCCCAACACACATGTGACATCACGAACCCGTCCCTGCTGGAGCAGTCTGCGACAGAGTGAACTCGATGCGATATGCACGGTGTGATCGGTCAGCGCGACGTTGCAATCCGGAACGCACACCACATCAAAGCCGTAGGTCGGGGCCAATTGCTGCAGGGTGTTCATATCACCCTGCCGTTTGTGCCCGAAACGAAAGTCTCGTCCTTCGATGATGGCCTCGGGCTGCCAGCGGCGAACCATCTGTTGGATAAACGTCTCTGGTGTGAGCGAGAGCAGATCAGAGGCAGGCACAATCTGCTCGACAGTATCCACGCCTGCCTGGCTGAGAAGCTTTTCACGCTGCTGAAATGTGGTGAGCGGCAGGATGTCAACGTGTGGTTGCAGGATTGTCCGGGGGTGAGGGAAGAACGTGAGTGCAACCACATGGCCGCCCGGTCCAGCCAGGCTTCTGGCCTGCGCGAACAGTGCCTGATGCCCGCGATGAACCCCATCGAAATTGCCGATACTTACCACTGTGGTTGACTGCATGAGCAGTCACGATAGGACGGCGGCTCGCCGTTCGGGTTGCGGCAGGTAAAGAAAGCAGCACCGCTTTTTCTTGATCGCGCCGACGGATGGCGCTATGACAATCACCGACAGCGTTTTTCCCGGAAAGGAGATAGGGGTTCACAATGGCAACGGAGATGACAGTGGCTGCAAGCGACATCGGTCAGGACGCAGGCGCGATCACGGCAGAACTGATGCAGAGCCTTCGCAGCACCGCTGATGAAGTTGTGCCCTGGTTCCTCGAGCAGATGCCGCGCGGCTACTTCCAGGACACCGATGGGGAAAGTCAACTGGCTCACCTGCGCGCCATCATTGCTGCCAAAGCCTCGGGGCAACCACCCAAGCTCACGCTTCGCAGCGCAGATAGCCGCACATGGACGATGATCCGTCCCAACGACAAGCCAGGCATTCTGGCAGAGATGGTCCACGAGCTGCCTCTCGACACGCCGTTGCGGGCTGCCAAGATCCATACCGCGAGTGACAGCACACTGGTGCTGGATGTCTTCGAGTTTGGCGAGCGACAACCGTTTGATCCAACCGATGAACGTCAGACGCGCAAACTCGAAGAAACAATCGCGTTCGCGAAAACCTCAGCGCCCGATTGGACCGAAGCGCAGATTCGAACGCACTTCAGCCGCTGCTCTGCTGAATACATTCTCACGCTCACACCCCTGCGACTCTACCACCAGTGGCGGCTCTTCACGCAGCTTACCGGTACCGATGACACCGTTGTCGAGCTCGAGCAGGAAGAAGATGGCAAGCACAGCCGCATCATTGTTGCTGTGGGCAACTCGCGCACGCGCACCATGCTCGAACGCGTTGCAGCTCGACTCAGCCAGCGCTGCATCAACATCGACCGCGCATATCTCGATGTGGTCGACGACGACGAGAATGGACAGATCACCATCCTCGGATTTGTCGTGCAGTCTGCAGATGGCGCTCCCATCACTTCTGAAGACGCGTTATGGAAGCGCACACGTCGCGACCTTCTGCGCATCAAGTGGATCGACCCCGAGGCCCTTCGCCTGGCAGGATCCTACGTCGATCTCGGCCTCACCAAGTCGGAGGTCATCATCGCTCTTTCCAGCCTGGTGCACCAGGTCCTTGTAAAGGCGAATCCCTTTGCCTATGCCCGTGAGCGCCTCTTTCGATTGGCTGAACGCTACCTGCAACTCACCCGCCGCATCGCGATCCTATTCCTCGATCGTTTTGACATCGAATCGCCACTGGACAACATTGGCTTCAACAGTCGTGTGCAGAACCTGCGAGCCGAGGTTGCCTCGGATGTTGATCCGGAAGATGCACGAGAGTTTCTCAATCGCATGATTGATGCTGTCGAGGCCACGCTGCGCACCAATGTGCATCTGGAACGTCGCTACGCGCTGAGTATCCGCATCGATCCTTCCCTGCTTTCGATCGCAGAACGCGATGAACTGCCCTACGGCGTCTTTTTCGTCCACGGTCGCGGTTTCAACGCATTCCATGTTCGCTTCCGCGACATCGCGCGTGGCGGCGTGCGGGCGGTCAGGCCCATCAGCGCCGATCAGTTCGCGCGCGAGGGTGAGCGCCTTTACGATGAAGCGTACGGACTTGCCTACGCGCAACAGCTCAAGAACAAGGACATTCCCGAAGGCGGCGCGAAAGCTGTGATTCTGGTCGAGCCGGGCGACTCCATCTCCCGCTGCTTCAAGGCGTTTGGCGATGCCCTGCTTGATCTCATTACCCCTGAACCTGTTATCCACAAGCAGATCATCGATCGCTTCGGCAAACAGGAACTGCTCTATCTCGGACCGGACGAAAACATCACCCCGGACATGATCGAGTGGATTGTCGATCGCGCTGCACGGCGAGGCTACGGCCTGCCCAACTCGTTTATGAGTTCCAAGCCAGGCGCAGGCATCAACCATAAGCAGTACGGCGTCACCAGCGAAGGGATCACAGTCTTTCTCGACACCGCCCTGCGCGCTGTGGGCATCGATCCAACAAGTCAGCCATTCACCGTAAAGATCACGGGCGGCCCTGATGGCGATGTTGCTGGTAACGAAATCCGCATTCTCAACCGCGAGTATGGCAAGAATGCCCGCATCGTTGGCATTGCTGATGGCAGCGGTTCAGCAGAAGAAGCTGATGGGCTCGACATTGATGAACTGTTGCGACTGGTTGAGCTCTCGCTGCCAATTGCATCGTTCGATTCATCCAAGCTGGGCCCGGGCGGACGTGTCGTTCCGGTTGATGCGCCTGATGGCTTCGCTCTGCGCAATACACTGCATAATCGCATTGTGGCTGATGCGTTCATTCCTGCAGGCGGGCGGCCGCGCACGATCCATGCGGGAAACTGGCGACAATATCTCACGCCCGATGGCACTCCATCCAGCCGCGTGATTGTCGAAGGGGCCAACCTCTTCCTCACGCCCGAAGCCCGCAAAGAGTTGTCCGATCTGGGCGCCCTCATCTTCAAGGACAGTTCCGCCAATAAGTGTGGCGTGATCTGCTCGAGCTTCGAGATCAGTGCATCCATGGTGCTTTCAGCAGACGAGTTTCTCGCAATCAAGTCCACGTTTGTGCCGCAGGTCATCACGCGACTGCGAACGTTGGCAAGGCTTGAAGCGGAACTGCTGCTGCGCGAATATCGCCGCAATCCGCAGACGCACATGGCTGATCTCAGCATCAAACTCAGCCGCGAGATTATCCGCGCCAGCGATGCAATCGAAGCGTCACTTGCAAGTGGCGACGTGGCGAACAACCCGATGGTGCGCGATCTTGCGGTGCAGCATCTTCCTGCTATTCTCATCGAAACTGCGGGCGCGCGTATCTGGACCGACATGCCCAAGGCGTATCTTGGTTGGATCGCAGCCTCGACGCTGGCAGCTGGGATCGTGTACCGCGAGGGTCTGGATTTCTTTGAGAATATGCCCTACGCAGCCATCGTTGAAACCGCCACGCGCTACTTCGAACAGGATCGCCTGACACGAACGCTCAAGCAGGAAGTGCTCGATTCCTCTCTGCCTCACCGTGAAAGGATCGCTGAACTTCTCGGGCGCGGCGGCACACGCGCAAGTCTCGATGACGTCGCGCGGTGAGGTAAGAACAAAACAAAGCCGCGGCATCAGCCCGCGGCTCTATCGTTGTGCGTGAAAATACTGACGCGCCG
This sequence comes from Phycisphaerales bacterium, assembly GCA_051004555.1. Taxonomy (GTDB): domain Bacteria; phylum Planctomycetota; class Phycisphaerae; order Phycisphaerales; family SM1A02; genus JBPCKF01. Next base: position 25,993 of record JBPCKF010000102.1, read on the forward strand.
GTGGCCGTTAGTGCGCCCTTCGGAAAACGCATTGCACGGAAAACGCTTACTGACGTGCGCGGCTCTGATTGCAGATTACTTCATCGGCTCGTTGATTTCTTCACGGGCTGGGGGCGCAGTGGTGTTGCTCGATGCAGCTGCGGGAAGGTCTGAAAGCGTGCCGGTCATGGGGACGATGAAGATCTCCACGCGCCGATTCTGAGCGGCCCCACCGGCTGCTTCTCTCACGACTGGTCGATATTGGCCGTAGCCTGCGACCTGTACGCGGCGTGGGTCGACGCTGCCTGATCGCAGTGCATCAGCCACGGAGATGGCCCGGTGCACGGAGAGGTGCAGATTCGTGGGGTGATTGCGTTTGGTGCCTTCGTTCACGATCGGCACTGCATCGGTATGGCCGACCACGCGGACCTCGTAGGAGCCCAGCGCGGGATCGTTGAGAATGCCAGCTAGGGCGCGAAGTGATTGTGCAGCTTCGGGCTTGAGGTCGGCTGATCCCAGGTCGAATGTGAGATCACTGGAGAAGCGCACCATGCCCTGCTGCGGGTCGTACGTGAGCAGGCCAGGGTGTTGATCTGCAAGGCGCTGCAGCGCGAGATTGACTTCCGCGGGAAGAATGAACTCCATGTTGCGGATGCTGTCTTCCATGCGCGCGACGCTGCCAGCCATGTTGTCAACTTCGCCACGCAGCAGCCGATTCTGGGCTTCGAGCGTTCCGACAGAGCCGCCTGCATCTGCGAGGCGCTGCTGCAGCAGTCGATTGGCATTTTCCTGTGCATCAATCTTGTCCTGCAGAACGATGTTCTCTTCCTTGAGTGTGAGATGGGTCTTGTAGAGGTTGTCGTACCTGTCCTGTGGCACACAGCCGCTGCTGATTGCCATGATTGCGCAGATGAACGTTCCGAGGATGATGCTTGAGTGGCCACGCATGAATACGGCTCCTTCCAAATGGGTGTCCTGCCGGGCGCGGGGTATGTGTGTGGCCCGGCGTTCTGATGTTCTTCCTCCGCATCCATCGCGGGGGTGTTTCAAAGCGCGAGTGTACAGGAACGCAGCGACTCTGACAAGGCCGCTGGCTCGCTGGAATCGGCATTTTCTTTGAAAAACGAGGTGCCAGTTCCTGCAGGATGGCAGTTCCTTGAGGATGCCAGTTACTTCAGGATGAAGGTGATCTGCAGGTTGACGCGGTATTCGACAACTTTGCCGCCCTCGACCACAACCTGCTGTTCCTTCACCCATGCGCCCTTGATCTGGTCAACCGTCTCGGCAGCCTTGGCAACGCCATTGGCGATGGCATCCTCAAAGCCCTTCTTGGAACTGGAACTGATTTCGATGACCTTTGCGACAGACATGGGAGACTCCTTTTGTAGGTGTATTCAAATCAGGAAGAGATTTGAAACAGGGTAGCACGCTCGCTGGATGGACAGCACGCAAAGGGCGCGTCGCCAGTGCTGGGCTATCATCTCCAATGCAACTGCACCGCTGTGAAGTTGTACGTCATATGTCAGGATTCTCCGCACGCCCACACCTATCTTCTCAGGATTCGCTGGAAGGAACCGTTCGTGAAAACCCCCATGAAAGCCACCGTTCTTGCTTCGCTTCTGGCCGCATCATTTACCTCGTCACTGGCTGTGGCGCAGGAGCGCATCGAAGATATCGCGCCCAAGCGCAGCTTTGCAATTATTGGCGTCGACAACATGACAGCCATGCGCGAGAGCATCAAGAGTGGACACCTCTGGAGCATGTGGGAGGACGAACGCATGCAGGAACTCATGAGCCAATCACTCGATGACCTTGCGTTCAACCTTTCAACAATGGAGCAGGATCTCGACCTTGAAGCGGGCACGCTGCAGTTGCCCGATGGTCCGGTTGGCATCGCAATGTTCACCGCGATGAACGATGAACTCGGCATGGATACGCTCGGCATGATCGCAATGGTCGACTACGGCGACGAAGCCAAGCTGACCAGTCTGGTGAACGCAATGGTCGATCAGATGCAAGGTCAGGGCGCTGAGATCAAAGACAAGCAGATCGCAGGGCGCACCGTGTACATCATCGACAATCCCCAGGCGGAGGAAGACGAGTGGGATCAGGGCGGCGGTGGCGATCCAATGAACCCCATGGCCATGATGGAGCCGATGACGCTCGGCCTCGAGAAGATGTATGTCTGTCGCGAAGGTGCCCGCCTTCTTCTCTGCAGCAGCGAAACCGTGCTGAGCGATGCACTGGGTGTGGTTGATGGTGATGACATGGATTCGGTTGCCGACTCGAGCATCTACCGTGACGCACTTGCACAGGTTGGCAATGGTGATGGACACGCAGTGGTCTTGATTGACAACATTGTGCGTGTTGCAGATCTGCAGCCGATGTTCATGATGGTCGGCCCCATGCTCTCAGAGCCGATGAAGCGGCTCGGCTTCGCCAATATGGAAGCGCTGAGTCTGTCAGTCGATCTCAGTCCCGAAGGGAACACGGTGGCGAGGCAGCGCATCGGCATGTTGATTGATGGTGAGAAGCTGGGCCTGATGAAACTGATGGATCAGCAGCCGCGGAACAGTGTGCCAGCGTTTGTGGGTGCTGATGTCACCAGTTACAGCCATTTCAACTTCGACTTTGCAGGCTTGATGGATGTGATTGATGACGCAGTTGCATCGCTGCCGTTTGAAGTGCAGCAGGGATATGACGACATGATGCTGCAGTTCGGCCCGGATCTCAAATCTCTGCTGAACAACATGGGGAGAGAGGTTCATGTGGCCACGAGCACGCGTGGTCCAGTGTTTGCGATGAAGACCGTTGATGCACAGAAGTTTGAAGGTGCGCTGGGCGCATTTGCACCGCAGATGCAGCTGGAGCCTCGCGACTTTGTCGGCCAGACGATTTACTCCGGCGATTTCGCGCCCATGGCAATCGGCATCGGCGGCGGATACGCGATCATCGGCGATCCAACCGATGTCGAGATGGCAATGCGTGCTGCAGGCGCCTTGAACGAAGAAGGCGCGCTGACAAAGGAGCAGGTCTTCAGCCACGCCATTGATGCACTGCCGGGCGGCAATGTTGTGGCATGGGGCTTTGCGGATTCGGCAGCCATGCTGGATGAGTCACTGACGCTTGCAGCCGATGCAGGCGCTCCCGATGTGGATGAGCGACAGTTCGTCGAGATTGCCAGGGATTACCTCGGCCCAGCTGTGTGGCAGGTGCGATCAGTCGACAACGGCTTCGTGATGGACTGGATGAATCTCCTGCCTCCTGCAGATGGCCAGTAAGCAGGCACGCCAACTTTCCTCGCGATACCTCCAACGGATTGGATGAGCGTTCATGGCTACACGGAAAAAGAGCACGGGGACAACCAGGAAGAAAGCAGCTGGCGGCCGGCAACAGACCGAGCGCAAGATCGTCAGCATGACCGAAGCAGTGGTGAAGGAATCGCTGGCCGGTCGCGATCCCTTTGTGGATGTGCCCAGCCGCACTCTTGCCAACTCGGAGTGGAACGAGAAGCGTGGCATCATCACCATGGGTGATGCTGCTCAACGCCGCAATCTCTTCAACTTGGGCCAGGCACGCAAGTTCATGCAGACCATGCTCGTCGCAGCCGGCTGCAAGGAACTCGCGGAGCAGGATAAGACAACCCCCATCCGCGACATGTTCTATCACTGCAAGCACAC
>JBPCKF010000103.1:0-54131 GCA_051004555.1 Phycisphaerales bacterium
TGTACCGGCCGATGATGTTGATGCCGAGGCGATTGGCGATGAACTGGATTGCATCGCGTGCATTGGTGTTGTCGAAGTTGACAGTGATGTCTTCGTACAACAGTTTGCTGAGGATGGCTGACTTGGACGCGTTGTCATCCTGGGCGTTGTTTCGTGAGACCTGGCCGAAGCGGTCCGACAGCCCCTGTCCGAAAGCAGGAAGCGTCAGGAACATACAGCCAGCTGCGAGAGCGATCATAGTGGGTTTCGTCATTGTTCGTTTCATTGTGTAGTTTCTCCTGTGAGGGGACACCTCACTAGACACCCAAAGCGGAGCGACCGTTCAGATTCTTGTAAAAAAACCGTTCTAACGCAGGTCCGACACGAATACCTGCAACAATACCTTTATCGACCGTCACGGCTGCAGCGCATCACTCAGAGCTGTTTTCGAGGCGATCGACCGCAATCATGATATCAGACATCGTGAGCAGCGCCAAGGCCTGAAACGGAAGACTTTGTGAAGTTCTTGTCAGGCCGTCCCGGATACCCCCCCGAGCCCGGTCCGGGTTGCGATATGCCCAGAGATCGTCGTTTCTGACTGATAACTGTGTGGTAAACCGGGCAAACTCCAGAGCCTGCCCCAGTTCGATCAGCAGTTGCCCGCGATCGGCGACCACGGCGAGCCGCCGGGCCCGCCACGCCGCCGGTCGCAACCCTTGAGCCGTGGGCTCGGGCCTTCCGCCGCCTTCGCTGGTGAGTCTGTACCCCCCGATTTCATCGAGCGCAACATCTGGTTCGCTTCGTCTGACCTGAGCAAGATCAAGCAGAGCAGCCAGATCAACCATGAAGTCGTCAGCAGCTTTGGACATTGGGGCTCCAAAGCCTGCGTTCTGTTCATAATCAATCTCAGCCCATCCGATCCAGGGCATCAGTTCGAGTTGCTCGTGTACTGCAACGCCCAACCAGGCTTCATCAAGGACCGCCCGGACAAGCTCGGCTTCAACTTTCTCAGGGGCCAGTGCAAACATTTTCGCCATCGCAGCCGCGATCAGGGCCCGGGTCGCTGCGGGCAGCGGCGTGGAGCGCTGCTGCTCATCGAGCTCGGGAAGGAATGACCTCGACTGAAAGTCAAACGACGCCCAGACTCGTTCTGCTGCTTTGTCCGCAAGCGCTTGCACTTTCGGGGAGGGCGCGTTCATGAGGTGGGCAACTGCCAGCACAATCATCGAACAGGTTTCGAGATTGTCGATGGGATCAGGCTCGACGCCCTGCAATACCAATGCAAGTTCTTCGAGAATGTCGCGCGCGAGCAGCGCTGCTTCTGCAGCGCGTTCTGCAGCAATGCCAGGTGTCTGTGCATATCGCGACAGCGCGTAGCTGGTGATTGCCTGCTCAAAGGTGTCAGCCAGTGATGGATTGAAGACATCACGCGTGGGATGATACACGCCAAACAACCCCGTCGGCTGTTCGACGATGAGCGGCGTGGGGGGCGGGACCTCCGACGAAGGATCGTGCAGCCAGCGATGAGCGCGAATGTGCTCGACAATCCCGCTTGCTGTTGACCGCAGGGCATCGACATCGACATCAGTGGAATGCACCACGGTCGAGCCGCGATACAGCGGATGCGGCGGCGCGGCGGCATCGAACTGCGTCAGGTGGATGGTTTGAAACAGATACAGCGAAACACCCTCTTCGCGCATCAGCTGCTCAAGTTCCCGACCTGCACGGTTGATCCCCATGTCCACCAATACCTCAGGCAAGTACGTGACGGGTGATCGATCGATTGCCTGCGACGGAAAGCGATAGACCCATTCTTTTCCGTGACGAATGGCGAAACCATCGAGCCCGGGCCGAATGCGGGCAGCAGCATCGCGAAACGTGCGGACAATCAACGGTTCGAGCGCGCCTGCTACTTCCATTTCAAGAATTGCGTCTCTGCCAAGTGTGCGTCTGAACTCCTGGGGCAGATCGCGCACGACCGGATCGCCGATGAGATCGCCAAACGCCCCAGCCGCAGCGCGGCGGATAATTAATGCGTCGCGCTGGGTGCTGGAGCCGCGTCCGAGGACCAGCCCATTCCTGCGAACCTGCACCATCACGCCCGTCGCACCGCCAATCTCGATCGATGATGCAGGATCATCAACCGGTGGCGTGGTCATCGTATCGAGCCAGCCGCGCAGCAGTTGATAGGCGGCGACGACATCTCCGGCGTCTGGGAGGGGTGATGCGACATCATCTTGAGTTTGAGCCTGACGGTGCGCGAAAGCGGCTGTGGCACTGCTCAGCGTTAGCATTGCCGCGATCAGCATCAGCGACACTGATGCATGAAATCGACGTTGATTGTTGATTCTGCGAAACATCCTGCCTCTTTCGTTTCTCAAACTTCGGTCCATCTGCGCCCGGGGGTCCGGAAAAAGCTTACGCTGCCGCATGGGAACGGGCGGCAGCGCAAAAACTGCTGCAAACTGCATGATTTCTGATGATAGCAGGACGCGGCTGATGTATGCTCTGGAAGTACGACGGCTGCGATCTGCAACATTGAAGAACGGAGAGAACCGATGCTCAGCCAGGCCCTCAGAATCACCACCCGCCGCAAGCGCATGGCTGTTCTGGTCGTTCTCACGTTTCTGGCGCTGTGCTGAGCAAACTTCGGCCTTCCAGACAAATCCACGCAACCAGCGGACGCTCAGCATGCAGCCGCCGCAACCAAACGCCAACTATCCGAGACCGGCGACATATGCCGCGCTGCCGCACTCCGGGCAGACTTTGTGGTCGGCCCCGCGCAGGTCGTAGCCGCAGGTTCGGCACATCCCTCCCGCGTACCGGCGGCGCGGCAGCAGCAGCGCGATCGCAACCGCGCCGGTCAGCGGAATCCACAGCGGCAGGACGTACACTTTCGTCGTTACCGCTGCCATCGTCATCGACGCGCCGGTGAAGGACCAGTTCGTCCACCACAGCGTGCCGCCGAATCGCTGCGACCCATTGAAAAGGATGCGGCTCGTTCCCAGCGGCTGGCTCGTCCACACCAGCGCGCCATCGACGAGTTGAATGCGCGACAAATCCCCCATTGGTCGCCGCGTACCGACACGCCAGTAACTCGCCGCCAAGGACAGCACGATCAACACCAACACGCCGAACATGATTCGCCTTGCCATGCGGGGATGGTATCAGGTCGGATCGGGTGCCACGGCTTCGCCCGAAGGGCAAGCCGTGCAGACGTAGGATCAGCTTCCAACTGCACGGCTTGGCTGCGCCCAAGCCGTGGCACCCGCGCATGCTGCACCTTCCCGGAAACTTCAGCGCGGCGCATCATCTCATCCGCGCAGATCGAGAACGAGCAGTGTTGCTGCTGCCAGTTGAGCCAGCACCGCGCCGATCATCCACTTCATGAACATCTCGAATGTATCAACCTGCAGGAAGGCCAAGACCACGAGAAGGATCACGCCCAGTTGACAGATTCCAGCCAGCATGCGGGCGAGTGTGAACTCGGATCGTCGCTGTCTTTCCGAGCGAAGCTCTTCGGTAAGCTCAGCCAGGGCGCGGCGAAAAGGTTCAGCATCGCCGAGCGTTGATCCTGTTCCATCATCCCCTGTTCCATCTTCCATCCCGCCGCTCGAAGATCTTCCCAGGCGGGCGCGACGACCTGCGCGTGTTCGACTGCGCCCTGCCCGCGCTTCATCATCGTCATTGAGAATCACATCCACTGCTTCATCGATCGAGTTCACTGTGTACTCCGCAACGGCCGCATCGCTGAGGCCTGGGTCGGTCGCGCTTGCTAACACAAGATGCACAGCTCTGCATCCCGCCCGGTGGGCTGCCACGATATCACGCGACTGGTCGCCGATCATCCAGCACTCGCGAAGATTCAGCCCCAGATCGCGGGCAGCCTGAAGAAGCATGCCTGGCTGCGGCTTCCGCCAGGGGTGTTCGCGTCGATACTCGGCAACCGTGCCCTGGGGGTGATATGGGCAGTAATAGAAGCGATCGATCACAGTTGACATGCCCGATTCCTGATCGATCATTTCCGCGAGCCGCTGATGGACCATGTCGACTTCCTTCTCGGTGTAGCGGCCCCGGGCCACGCCCCCCTGATTGGTGACGACAATCAGCACCCAGCCAACCTGCCGCAGTTGAGCCAGAGCATCTGCAACGCCTTCGCACAAAACAACCTGGTCGGGGTCGCCAAGATCGCCATCGTTGACAATGAGTGTTCCATCGCGATCAAGAAAGACTGCCTTCACGCGGTCATGGTATCGCGCTGGCGTGTGCCTTGCCCGGCGCTACCATCGCTGAGATGAACCACCTGACGCCACGAGAGATTGTCGCAGAGCTTGATGCACACATCATCGGCCAACACGACGCCAAGCGGGCTGTGGCTGTTGCGGTCCGCAACCGTTGGAGACGTCAGCAACTGGCGCCGGAACTGGCCCGCGAGGTTTCGCCCAAGAACATCATCATGGTGGGGCCGACGGGTGTGGGCAAAACCGAGATCGCCCGACGACTGGCATCACTCACTGGAGCGCCATTCGTGAAGGTCGAGGCCAGCAAGTACACGGAGGTCGGCTACCACGGCCGCGATGTCGAGTCGATGGTGCGCGATCTCCTGGAAATCGCCATCAACATGATTCGAGCCGAACAGGCCGAAGGTGTGCGCGACAGGGCTGTGACAGCCGTCGAAGATCGGCTGGTCGACATTCTGATGGGACCACAATCACAATCACAAGCGAAGCGGACAACGAGAGTGGCGTCCCAGCCTGCTGATCTTCGCGATGACGAGGACGATGTTGATGCGCCATACCTGGATGATGATCCGGATGTTTTTGACAGTGCTGATGAACCGCCTGTCGACGACGCACCGGCTGATGACTCGAACATGACGCAGGTGCTGCGTGAACGCATGCGAAAGAAGCTGCGCGAGGGGGTCTTTGATAACCGGGAGATCGACATCAGCCTTTCCGAAAAGGCCAACATCCCCATCATCGGCATGATGGGGCCCGATCAGCTGGATCCGGGGATGGCGACCTTTCTTGAAGGTCTTGTCCCTGACCGCAACCGCCGCAGGAAGGTGACCGTCGCGCGGGCCCGGACTTTGCTGCTGGAAGAGGAAACCGACAAACTCATTGATAACGAGAAGCTTCTTGAGGCTGCCATCGAACGCACTGAACAAGCTGGCATCATCTTCCTTGATGAGATCGACAAGATCGCTTCGCCGTCCGAAGGAAGTCGCTCTGGCGGTTCGGCTGATGTCTCACGTCAAGGTGTGCAGCGGGATCTGCTTCCCATCGTCGAAGGCAGTGCCGTGAGCACACGACATGGCGTGGTCAACACCGATGGCATCCTCTTCATCGCAGCCGGCGCGTTTCATGTTGCGTCAGTGAGCGATCTCATGCCCGAGTTGCAGGGGCGCTTTCCCATACGCGTGGAACTGAGCCCGCTGACGCGCGAAGATCTGCGCCGCATTCTCACAGAACCTCGCGCTGCCCTGACGCATCAGCAGTCAGCTCTGCTTTCTGCAGAGGGTCTTGACGTGCGCTTTTCCGATGATGCCATTGCAGCGATTGCGGACTTCGCTGCCGATGCCAACGATCGGCTGGAGAACATCGGCGCAAGGCGACTGGTGACCGTGATCGAACGCGTGATTGAAGAGATCAGTTTCGATGCACCCGAACGGGCATCGAAGAAGAAAGATCGCACGATCACGATCGATGCAGCGTTTGTAAACGAGCGAATGCAGGGCGTGCTTGCCGATGAAGACCTCGGCCGCTTCGTGCTGTAGAACGTTTTCTCTCGAATAAAATCAGCGGTCAATACTCAGTTCAGGCGAATCTGAACGTGGTCATGGAACGCGCGGAATCCTGTGACTGAGAATGTTGCGACAACCACATGTTTCATGGACAGACGAATGTGGTCATCGGATGTGCGAACGTAATCGCCTGCAGGAACATTCGCGGTCACATTGACCTGATCCTGGGTGTTGAGAACGTATTGATCAACACCATCAAAGCGGTTCAGCAGCCAGTTGCGCAGTCGCACACTCACCTGTCCCAGCGGATTGTTCAGGCGCGACTCAATGCGTACATCGAGCGAAGCGGGTGGCGAACCTGTTGCAGCGGCCTCGACTTCCAGCGTCATGACGTTGGGTTCACTCGAGAGGAAACCAAACTGTGAGGCAGTTCGAAGATACACATCATCTGACAACGCGAGATCGGCCAGGGTTCCGGAAACAAGGCTGCCGAACGTGACGTTGAATGAAAGCAGCGTTGCAAATCGATCCGTCGTTTCGGGCCGTTCGATGAGAAACGCGCCACCCAGGCCATTGTCGAGCGTTGCTTCAAAGATAATCCACACCCCATTGTCGCTCATTGCAAACGCATCCTGCACGTTGGAAATGCTGATGACTGTTCGAGCGCCGATGCGCGTGACACCAGCCTCGACAAGGATCTCCTCGTCAATGAAAAGTGCTGCGCTGTTGCCATCGTTCCATTCGCCATACCACAAAAGCTCACCAGCGTTGCTGATCTGGATGGGGCCGGTGGTTGAGCCGAGACTGCTGAGAACATCGGGAAAGATGCCATCGACGGGGTGGCCTTCGCGGGCCAGGACGGTTCCATTGACGATAATGACTTCATCATTTGTAATGTCGCCATCCAGATTGGCTCGGAATGCATAGTTTCCACTGCGGGCCACATCAACGGCGCGGGTGAGGAGTTCGTAGGCTCGGCCATCGACTGGTGAATCGTCACCTTCCTGTGCAAGCAGTGTCTGGTTCCTGTACAGCGCTGTGTCAACCGCAGGGGCGGTGTCCATCCTGGCAAGGTACAGCACATCTCCCGCTGCGTTCATTGCAAACTCATGCGGCCCGGTCTCAAAGTCCGCCACCGGCGCAGATTGCCCGGGCAGAATGTCGCCCTCTTTGGCGATCACATGCTCATCGAGCAACCCGCCTGTGTCGTTCAGCTCAGCAATGACAAGTGCTCGGTCGGAGGTGGATGGAATATTGGGATCATCTACAGTTGCGAGAATGAGAATGTCGTTGCTGTTGCCAATCTTGGTTTCAAAGAAGCCGCGATACACGGTGCCACTGGAGAAGTCCGACGAGATGGAGAGATCGCCTTCCTGAATCACCAGCGTGGTATTCCAATAGATTCCACTGTCATCGCTGGAGCCGCCGGTCCCATCCAGGAAAAAGTTCCAGCCGCTGTCGCCATCGTTGCTGAGCGTGATGGCATCGAACGAACCGATACTTGCCCCAGCCGGCATCGCCACCGAATCGCCTTCGCGCAACAGCAGGCCCGATTGATTGAGCAGGACGGCATCGCGATCAAGGTCGACATTGTCGGTGTCAACCTCGACAATCCACTGGCCGCTGTTGTTAACTACCAGGTTGTCGATGCGGGTAATGAGGCCGACGCCCGGAACAGTCTGACCCTCGCGGGCGGCGGTTGAAAAGGTCGGACCCCCCAGCGACGCGGCGGCCGCCGGTGCTGCAGGCGCAAGCGCGGCAACAACGAGTAATCCTCCCCATGCCAGAAATGCAGACTTGCGAATATTCATCGAAGTAACCTCCAGCCAGATACGGCTCATTCAAATCAAAAGAAACCTAGCGGATCGTGATGTCAACCTCATCAACATGTGCCACGAAACCGCTGGTTGAAAACGTCGCGATCACTACAGCGCGAAGTGAGAGTTCCAAACTGCCATCCTGTGCATCAACAAACTGCGCAGCAGGTGATACATCGAAACCTTCCACCCTCTCCTCGATCCCAATGGGATACTGATGCACCTGCGTCAGCAGATTTGACTGCTGATTGCGCAGACGAACTTTGGCGCTGCCACCGGGATTGTTCAGACGGGCTTCGATCGAGACGCTCAGAGCGGGCGGCTGCATGATGTCGGTGATTGCAAAGACTCGCAGATCAAGCACGTTGGGTTCGGATGAAAGAAATCCAAATTGCGAACGGGCCCGCAACCTCACATCATCAGATTCCTGCAAGGCTGCCAGGTCGCCCTCGATCAGTGTTCCAAATGCAATCGAGAATCCAGTCAGCTCGGCCTCCTGGGGGACTCGCACGATCTCATACAATCGGCCTCGGCCGTTGAGTATGAACACGCGGTGCGCGGGTCCGCGCTCGATCGCAATAATCCCCTGCGCAAGCCCACCGATGTCGCGGCCGAAGAGAAGTTCTTCAGCTTCGGTGCCGGTTGGATCATCATCCGCATTGTCTCTGTCATCAGCACCATCCTGCAGACCCTCATGCTGGAAGACAAAGCCATCGCGGGCTGCATTCAACTGAAAGCGCCATAGAAAGCCGCCATTGATGTACCCGACAAGCACGCTGTCATCGTACAGCGGTCCCAAGGCCGAGCCGTGCAGAAAGTGAATGCCAGTCACGCCGAAGGTATCGACCCACGAGAACGCTGGATCGCGATACGCCGAGCCGGTGATGTGCACCAGTTGACTGATGTTTCCCTGCTGCAGCGGATGATCGAGCGGCCCCATGATCCAGCGCCACCCCGAGTTCATGCCTGGCGTGATGCAGTTCACCTCATCGAAAGTCGACTCGCCGTTTTCGGTATCCCACAGATTGCCGGTGGCAGGATCGAACGCCAGACCGAAGCTGTTGCGGATGCCATAAGCAAACCACGCCCCTGCGTCATCAGGGACGTCGGGCAGATTCACATCAAAAGGGTTGTCTGCCGGAATCGTTCCATCATCATTGATGCGAATGATCGCGCCGTTATCTTCGACAACACCTTCGATGCGGTTGGCTGTGAACTGCGCCCCCGCTGTTTCGCTGCCGCGCCAGCCAGCATTGGAATCGCGACGAAGTTCGCCATATACAACATACAGCTTGCCATCGGGTCCGAATCGCATCGGGCCGCCATGGTGATAGCGTGAATCAACTGGTGTCTGATAGATGTGACGATCGAAAGTCAGTGAGCCGCCGCCCGCAGGGTCCCAGATGTAGCGCTCAATGACATTGTCGGTGAGTTGACTGCCGCTGAAGTTCTGATCGCGAAATGTCACCAGGCGCTGATCGGTGTCGACGCCTTTGGTGGGCGACTGATCGTATCGAAGATACACATAGCCATTGCTGGCAAAATCCGGATGCAGTGTCATTGCCTGCACGCCATACTCTGACTGAAAATCCTGAATCCAGGGCGAGATCACATCGAGATCCAGCACAACAGCGCCCGGCTCGACGCTCTGGCCATGGACCAGATCGAGGCGGTACACCTCCCCAGTCGCGCGGCGTACGCCCAGTGCAGTGTCATCATCAACAAACACAATCGCGGTGGTAATGTACGTCTGAATGCCACCCAGATTGTGAGCGACTTCGATGATGTCCAGATGCGGGTCGACGAGTTCCTGAGCATGCACGTTCGCGGATATCAAAATAGCCGTTCCGCACAGCAGTGTGGAAGCGACAGCCCGGGCCGGATGTCCAACGTTTCCATGCATCCCTTTTCTCCTCTTGCCAGATACTACTGGAAAGCCCCTCAAGAAAGCAAGGAAAAAGCTGTGGAATGGCGGGGGAAATGCTCAGGTTTCACGGTCGATAATGCGCTGTGCCAGGCGAAGCAGCATGTCACGTCCCGGGCCCGGCGGCAGGAGGCTCAGTTCCGCACACGCACGTCTCACTCGATCTGCAGCCCGCTGTTGTGCCTGCTCGATCGATCCGGATTCGATCAACTCGCGCGAGGCTTTAGCTGCTTCGCGCTGCTCGATCAGTCGCAACATCTCGCCACGCTGCTGCGGCGAAGCTTCTGCAAGGTACAGAATAAACGGCAACGTCAGCTTGCCCTTTTCAAGATCGAGCCCGAGACTTTTCCCAACCAGCCGCTCTTTGCCAATGAGGTCCAGCAGATCGTCCTGTATCTGAAAGGCAACGCCGAGGTCCTGACCTGCTGATCGAAGCGCTGCGACGACATTCACATCAGCTCTGCTGATCTCAGCTCCCAGGGCACATGCCTCGCCGATGAGCGATGCGGTCTTGCGCGTCACAATTTCGAGATATGTCGCTTCGTCAATCGAAAGATGATCGCGATTGTACAACTGCAGAAGTTCACCTTCGCACAACGTGTTGGTCACACGGCCGAGAGCCTGATTGATGGCTGGCTGACCAAGCGATGAACACAATGCAAATGCGTTGGAGATCAGGTAATCGCCCAGCATGACCGCCATTTCGTTGCCATACAGCGCGTTGATGGTTGCAGCTCGTCTGCGAATGCGTGATTCATCGAGCACATCGTCGTGCACAAGCGTTGCCATGTGAATCAACTCGGTCACAGCCGCAGCAACGACATGGTCGCGACTGAGGGGCGAGTTGCCTTGTGTTTCGCCGCGGGCTGCAACGCCGCAGAGGATGACAAGCGTGGGGCGCAGCATTTTGCCGCGATAACGCTCGATGTGGCGACAGAGCCTGTTCACGCTCGGCAGTTCGCTGGTGAGTTGCTGCTCAATCACCGCGGCGACATCTTCCAGCGCCGCAGTCAGCAGCGCTGCAAGTTCCGGTACATCGGTTTCATTGACCAGTAGCATGCGCGGGATTGTAGGATCTCATGTGCCCGCGGCCTTCCCCTGATGTTTGTACCATGTTCTATGCGACGTTCGATCAGCACCCGCGCTTTCAAAGAGAGGTTGCGACGATGTGCGTAAGTCCCGCTTGATACTCAGGAGTGAGTCCACACTCTACCGTTCGGGATCAGCCACCGAACCGCGCCTACCCGGTCATCACTTCGCCGTGTAGCCAGCCGTGACTTCGTCCTTGTGCGCAGCGAAGGCCGCGAGAACTTCTCCCTTTTCACGCGCAGGCACTTTGGCGAAGTCAAGGCTGCGCCCGAGTTCGGCCGCAACCTCGTCGAATTCTTCTGGCGAGATCCTGAGGTCACGGTGCGCCACCTCAAGGCCCAGTTCAGTCGCTCCCCGCTTTGTCGCCGAGTATTGGTATGGCCCGCCCGTGACCTGGCAGACCCACAGGGTTCGCATGAACTTGAGGCCCGGCAACCTGTCGAGGTCCTCAGTGTGCCACTTCCTGAGTGCTGGGTTCATCGAGTTCTTGCCCACGATCGGGTTTTCCACCACCGCGTCGCTGAAGTGGTCAACGAACAGGATCGCGGCGAGGACCTGCAGGACCCACAACACGATGTTCATCGTGTGACCCCTCCCAGTTGCAGCGCTGCTATGTCCATTAACTCTCTCCTCCGGTAAGCGGAACTCTCCGCCGCCGAACAGTTGATTGAACAAGAACCCCGTTGAGCATGGCCGCCAGACCATGCTATCCGAAACTCGCGTAGCGGTTAAGGTCGCGGCTACATGCGTGAGTCCTCGTTTGGTACTCAGGAATGGATCCACAATCTGCGGCTAGGGCCCAGCCACCTCCGACGCGACTGATACCTCGATCGCCAGGATGGAGATGTCATCATGAAGTCTCCCGGGATCATGCCATCGCGTGATTTCCGCCAGGATGTTCGCAACGTTTTCCTGGAGGGGGACGGACCGCCCCTGTGCGATTGCATTCAGGAGACGGGCCTCTCCAAACTGGTCGCCATCAGGATTCATCGCCTCCGGGACGCCGTCGGAGTAAAGGTAGAGGCGGTCCCCGGCCGCGAGGCGGACCGAGCGTTCTTCATAGGCTTCATCAGCCAGGCCAATCGGGAACCCTTCACTTTCCAGGACCACCGGATCGGCGTCATAGGGAAGATGCACCGGGCCGGGGTGTCCCGCGGAGGCGTAGCGGAACTCTCCGTTGGCAGGGTTCAGGATGCCGTACACCATCGTCGTGAGCTGCTCGATCGCCGGGTCGAATGGGAAAAGCCGGTTCAGGCGAGCGGCCACCTCAGACGGCTGCGTGAGGTCGAGCCCACCACGGTCCGCATCCTGATTCAAAATCGAGCACGGCTCGGTGGGCGGCGAGAGCAGCCGGCTCATCGTCACCGACAGCAGGGCCGACGCGACGCCATGCCCGCTCACGTCGAGCACGTAAAGTCCGAATTTGCCATCGGCGAGGGGGATGATGCTCAGGCCATCGCCAGCCAACTCGTCGCACGGCTGGTAAATCCATGCAAACTCGACGCCGGGGACACCAAGACCATTGCGGGGCAAAAACGACTCCTGAATCTTGGACGCGGCTTCCAGGTCTCGGGACATCCTGCTGTTGACCTTCGACAGTTGGGCGTTGATCTCCTCGAGCTCGACTTGCAGTTGGCGGAGCTTCAGATGAGTCTCGACGCGCGCATGCAGTTCTTCCATCTGAAACGGCTTGGTGATGTAATCGACCCCGCCAGTGGCGAACGCCTTTACCTTGTCCAGCTGGTCGGTGAGAGCGCTGATGAAGATGATGGGGATGCCCTTGAGCTTGTCGTCGGCTTTGAGCTGTTCGCATACCGCGTAGCCGTTCATGTCCGGCATGTTGATGTCCAGCAGGATCAAGTCTGGAGGACTGTGTTCGGCGGCCAGCAGTGCCAGCTTGCCGCTAGGAACGGGACGGACTTTGTACCCACGGTCCTTGAGCATGCCGGTCAGCAACTGGAGATTGGCAGGCGTGTCATCGACGACCAGAATGCTGGCGGGTTGCCCGACGTCATTCTTTGGCTTCTGAGAATTCATTGGACCCCATCCGGGCCTAAGAGATCAAGCAGGGTCTGGTATTGGAAGTTTTCTGCCATGCGGCGCAGTTCCCCGGCAATCTGGGGATCGCTGGCTTCCAGGTCCTGGATGTTCGCCAGCAACTGATCGAGGTCCGCTGTGATGACCGCTTCACGCATGCCTTTGAGAACATCTTGCGGCAAGTCGGCCAGAGAATCTGCACTCAGTCCCGCGACCTCTTCTGCTGGCGCGACGTCGGGCTGCTCTGCGTAAACATACTCCACCCCGAGGTGGTGATGAATCTTCTGGAACAGTTCAGCTTCCCGGAACGGTTTACTGAGAAAATCGTCTGCGCCAATTGCCAGCAAATCCTGACGGTTCTCATCGAGCGCACTCGCTGTCACAGCGATGATCTTGGGTTCCTTGCCGCCAGCCATGGCTCGAATCCGACGAATCGCCTCATGGCCATCCATCACCGGCATGCGAAAATCCATCAGGATCAGATGGGGACGCCATTGCTCAAACTCGCGAAGGGCTTCCGCCCCGTTGGTCGCCAGGCGAATCTCGAATCCAACGGGGGTCAGCAGTTGCTCCAGCAGGTGGCGGTTGTCGTCAATGTCATCGGCAATCAGCACGCGGCACGTCGCCTGCCCTGTCTGAAGTCTGACGACATGCTGCGCAATTTCCTTCCCTTCAACCGCCTGGGCCTCCCCTTCATTCAAAGGCAGAAGGATGACAAACGTGCTGCCTTCGCCGACCTCGCTGTCCACTGTAATCTCGCCCCCCATGAGCCGCACGAACTCACGGCTGATGGCCAGGCCCAGCCCGGTTCCGGTCCCCGTCTGTTGCCCAGCCTTGGTCTGTTCGAAGTGCCGGAACAGCTTATCAAGCTCATCTGTCGATATGCCCGGGCCGGTGTCCTCGACTTCGACCCGCAGGAGCGGTTCAGTTGCGCTCTTCCGTTCTACGAGCACGCGCACAGCGATGCCCCCCTGGTCGGTGAACTTGACGGCGTTGCCCAGCACATTAATGAAAACCTGACGCAGCTTGTTGATATCTGTCACGATGTATCTGGGGACATCGCCGATCATTTCTACCGAGAACGAGAGCTTCTTCTCGTTGGTGCGTATCCGGAACATCATCTCCAGGTCTTCGAGCAGGACCGACAGATCGAATGTCGAGGGGTTAAGCGTCGTGCGGCCGGCTTCGATCTTTGACATCTCCAGGATGTCGTTGATCAGGGCCAGCAGGTGTTCACCGCTGCGGTTGATCGTCCCGAGGTATTGGCATTGTGTCGGTGTGAGCTCCTGGTCGCGCAGCATCAACTGTGAGAATCCGAGGATGGCGTTCATGGGGGTGCGAATTTCGTGGGACATGTTGGCCAGGAACACGCTCTTGGCGCGGTTGGCTTTCTGCAACGATCGCTCGTAGCGCTTGCGTTCGGTGACATCGCGGGCGGAGGCGAACACGCCCTGCAGTTTCCGATCGCGGTCGTGGAAGGTGCTCGCGTTGTAGGAGACCACCGTCTCTTTGCCGTCCCTGGCCCGCGCGGTGAGTTCATAGTCGGTGACTTTGCCTTCGCCCAGCACCAGCTTGATGCCGGCCTCGGCCCGTTCGGGGTCGGTGAAGTAGTCCTTGAAGGGCGCTCCGATGAGTTCATCGCGCGTGCAGCCAGTGAGCGCTTCCATCTGCTTGTTGACGTCGGTGATGATGCCGCGCGGATCGGTGGTGATGAGTGCATCAATGTTGGATTCAATCAGTGAGCGGGTGTAGAACTGTTGATCGCGCACACGTTGATCGAGCAGCATGCGCTCTGCTTCCACCTGCTTGCGCGCGGTGTTATCCGTGCCGATCAGCAGGTAGCCGATGATCCCGCCTTGCGCGTCGCGCAGGGCCGTGACTGAGACAACTGCGGGAAAGCGGCTGCCATCTTTGCGGATGTACGTCAACTCGTAGATGTCTTCGATCCCGCGCGAGGCTTTGAACACTAACGCCTCAAAGCCCGGCGTGATCGTGGTTCCGAGCTCCGCGCTCAACGCCTTGGCGCGCGCGATCACTTCCTGCGGATCAGAAATGTCGGCCGGAGTGATCTTGTTCATCACGTCCGCAGCAGCGTAGCCCAACATGCGTTCGGCCCCGACGTTGAAGATCTGAATGACGCCCTTCTCGTCGGTGGCGATGCTTGAGAAGTTGTCGCTATTGAAAATGGCGCTCTGCAACGCCCCGGCTTTGAGCAGCTGCTCTTCGGCGCGCTTGCGCGCTGTGTTATCCGTGCCGATCAGCAGATAGCCGATGATCCCGCCTTGCGCGTCGCGCAGGGCCGTGACCGAGACGACCGCCGGGAAGCGGCTGCCATCCTTGCGGATGTAGGTCAACTCGTAGATATCTTCGATGCCACGCGCGGCCTTAAAGACCAGCGCCTCGAAGCCCGGGGTGATCGGGGTGGCGAGTTCCACGCTCAACGCAGCGGCACGCGCGATCACTTCCTGCGGATCGGAAATGTCGGCCGGAGTGATCTTGTTCATCACTTCCGCAGCAGCGTAGCCCAGCATGCGTTCGGCGCCGACGTTGAAGATTTGAATGACGCCTTTCTCGTCGGTGGCGATGCTTGAGAAGTTGGCGCTGTTGAAGATTGCGCTCTGCAACGCCCCGGCTTTGAGCAGCTCTTCTTCAGCGCGCTTTGCTGCAGTGACGTCTTCCATGGCAAGGACCAGCAACTCGCCGTGACGGCCTGCCTGCAATTTGCGCGCATTGAGCAGCATCACCCGTCGACCGATCACCGGAAATGTGTGGTCGAGTTCGAAATCGTCGAAGACGGAACTTTTGGGAACGATTTCCTCAAGCAGGGTCCGCAGGTCAGCGATGTCCCACTGGCCGTTGCCCAGCTCGTAGATCAGGCGGCCCTCAGTCTCCTTGGCCGAAACCTGAAAGGTCTGGTAGAAGGCCCGGTTGGCGGAGCGGACCCGCAGGGTGGCATCGAGGATCAGCAACGGCTCCCGCACCGTGTCCACGATGTTCTGGGCATAGTTCTCGATATCCTCGACGAGCGGCATGTGTTCCATCACGGCATCCTTCTGCATGCTTCGGGCTCACGACCGGCGGCGACCGGTTGCGGACCTGACTGCCTCTTTTCCAGGCATCCGTTTCTAACCATCGCTGCGCGTCGGCCAGGTGACAACGCAGTCCGACTGCGCCTTCCCATGGGCGTGACGACGCACCGCTGTGTCTCGAATAAACGGCTCGTCGGCCACGCAAACTTGCATCCGGTACCGTTCTTCAAATCGCAGATCAATGTCCAATCGCCATACCCACAATCGCGCTGCAATCCGATGCTAAACCGATCTGCCTCAGAACCTTAAGTTATTGTACGCGGTCTCCCGCGCCATATCCTGTCAAACACCGGGGCTTCCATCAGGAGAAGTGCGATTGGATTGGCTATCGATCGACGCGATCGCCATCATTCCTGTTGTTGCCGCTGCCTGCTCTTGCATCTTCGGGAATCACGCAGCGGTCGGGGCGACCACTGCCGGGCTCGCGCGGCAGCGATGGAACAAGTTCAGCACGCAGAATCACCGGCGGGTCGACAGGACGCCCAGCGCTCACATCCGCAAGCCTGACTGTTGCAATATCGAGAATGGTGTCTGCACCTTCTACCGCCCAGCCGAACGCGCAATACTGGCCATCCAGCCTGACTGTGCCCTCGCGCGAGAGACAGAAGAAAAACTGCCCGCCTGCTGAGTCTGGATCATCCGCCCGCGCCATTGAGATCACTCCAAAGTCGTGCTCGAGTGCGCTTGGCTCAAGCGGAAGCCAGTACCCTGGTCCACCACTGCCTGTGCCACTTGGATCGCCACCTTGAATGACAAACGGCCACCCATCGCGATCGAGCGGAACAACGCGATGAAAGATGACGTTGTCGTAATACCCGCCAGCTGCCAGTTCGCGAAAACTCCACACCGTGTTGGGAGCTTCTTCGGGCGCGAGCGCAATGCGCAGATCACCCTTTGATGTGTGCAGGATGACATCGCGTTCAACATAAATGCGCAGGCCGGAAAACACCGGCTCTTCCAGTTCGGGGGCATCCTCATGCTGGCGCAAATCAACCGTTGTCGCAGGCTGCCCCTCTCCGGGAGGAGGTTGGGTGTTGTTGCCGCCCTCGAATATGCGGGGCCGATCGACTTCATTCTGCTTCCAGCCGACTGGCGGCTCCATGCCCCAACCGAACACGCGGGTGTAAGTCTGACCGGTGGGACGTACTGCCTTGTCAACCCACAAAGGAGGACGACTGATCATCGGCTGCAGCACCAGAGACGATCCGACTGGCGAGCCATTTACGAGCAGTTGCAGAAAACATGCGTGCCTGATCTGCCATATCTCCGGCAGGAGTTGCGTGAGTTCGATCTCGCCCGGCGTGACAGCAACAGGGTCGAGCAGCACACGGCCGAACGCATCCATCAACACGATCGAGTAGGTTGTTCTGGCTGGATCGACAGCTGCATCATTCGCAATTGGAGTGATGAGGATGGGGACCGGGCGATCAACGCCGTTGTACAGCCGCACAGCAGTGAGGGCGAGATGCTCACCATCGGCATCATCATCCGCTGCGACAATACTGCCGGCAGGAAATGCGAACACGAGAAGCGTGATCGCAGATATCGTCGCCGTGCTCTTCAAGAGATTCTTCATGCTTCATTCTCCACACAACTACTGGGCGAGAAGGAAGGATATGCATCAGACCACCAGAGCCGCGCATGCAGTAAGCGGCGTCCGTGCAACAGCGTACAACGTCAAATTGCGCTCCCCCATCAGAGCCGCGCACGCCAGTAAGCGCCTTCCGCGCAACATCGCTACGCAGATTCGCGTTTGATGCGTTTCGGGATGTCTGCCAGGCGTGGCGAGCCAGCTTCAGCGCATTCTGCATCCATCACATACGTTGCCCCGGCGTTGTCTGCTTCGGGCAGCTCGTACATGAGGTCGAGCATCAACTCGTCCATGATGGCGCGAAGGGCGCGGGCGCCAGTCTCGCGCATGATCGCCTTGCGCGCGATGACTTCAAGACCATCGTCTGTAAACTCCAGGCCAGCACCTTCAAGCGAGAAGAGATGCTGATACTGGCGGACGACTGCGTTGCGCGGCTCGGTGAGAATCTGCACCATCGCAGCCACATCGAGCGGCATGAGCGGCGTGATCAGCGGAAGGCGGCCGATGAGTTCGGGAATCAGGCCAAACTCGAGCACATCTTCTGTGGTGACCTGTTCGAGAATGGCTGCGCGGTCGTCCTTGGCCAGCCCGACAGTCTTCTCTTCCTTGCCGTGAAAACCAATGCGCGTCTTGCCGACACGACGACGGATGATGTCATCAAGTCCCACAAACGATCCGCCGCATATGAAGAGGATGTGCGAGGTGTCCATCTGGATGTACTGCTGCTCAGGGTGCTTGCGTCCACCTTGGGGCGGCACGTTGGCAACTGTGCCTTCGAGCATCTTGAGGAGCGACTGCTGCACACCCTCGCCCGAGACGTCGCGAGTAATCGAGACGTTCTGACTGGTTTTGCCAATCTTGTCGATTTCATCGATATAGATGATGCCACGCTGAGCCGATTCGAGATCGTAATCCGCAGCCTGCAGCAGTTTCAGCAGAAGGTTTTCGACATCTTCGCCAACGTAGCCAGCTTCGGTGAGCGTTGTGGCGTCGCCGATCGCGAAGGGAACGTTGAGGATGCGCGCCAGCGTGCGGGCCAGCAGCGTTTTGCCTGTTCCGGTGGGGCCGATGAGCAGGACGTTTGACTTTTCGAGTTCAACGCCTGCATCTTCATTATCGATCTGGGTGAGGCGCTTGTAGTGGTTATGCACAGCGACTGCGAGCGTGCGCTTGGCGCGATTCTGGCCGATGACATACTGGTCGAGAAACTCTTTGATCTGCCTGGGCGCAGGAATGGTATTGAAGAGCGGGCGCGAGGCGCTCACTCTTCGCCGCTCCTGGCGGAAGATGTTCTGGCAGAGATCGGTACAGGCGGGGCAGATATAGACGTCGTTGGGGCCTTCGACCATGGGGCCGACTTCGCGGGATGTCTTGCCGCAGAACGAGCAGGTTGTGATCTTCTGGCCACGGAATCCGCTGCCGCTGCCTCCACCACTTCCGGCCCCACCGCTTCCGCCCCCGCCACTGTTTCCGCTTCCCCCACCACCGCCGCCACTGCCCATACTGCCGCGCGATCCTGATCGTCCGCCACCACCACCACTGCCGGATCCGGCTGCGGCCTGCGGTGTTGCAGGGTTGGATGAAGGACGTCGTGGCGGGCGCGGCGTTTGAGACATTGTGTACTCGACTTGTTGCTAACGGTTTCGGGGTTGAATCGTATCTCAGTCACTCAGCGCGCAGCGCATTCTCCGACCTGCAGCGATGAATCGAATCGCCATCAGTGTATCGGATGGCAGCGGCTGATTCTTCACGCAGACTCGGCAATCTTGCACATTTCCGGACTGCGGAGTCCACGCGACCATGCAACTCCATCGCACCACTCATGCATTCCCGCCACCTGCCTTATCGGAACGGCCACGCAACGCTCGCACAGCCTTTACCGCGGGGTCTTCCTCTTCGCCGTTGCCTGGCGGGGCCTTCACTTTGGCAATGAGTGCCTCCCGTGCCCGCTCGAACTCTGCTTCTGTCATCTGGCCAGTGTCGCGCATCTGCCGCAGGCCGTGCAGCGTGAAATCATCACCCAGAGTAATCTCATCGGGCTCTAACCATCGCCGGACCAGAATGACCATGATCATGCCAACGACCACAGCCGCCATGAGGATCCCCGACCACAGTGCGATCGAAGCCCAGTCGGGCCTCTTCTGCACCTGTTGCTGGGCAAGATTCATGGATGCCATCCAGACTTGTATCATTGTGCATCATAGATTTGATGCTCGCTGGGGTTCTGAACTGGGAACTGTCCCGCAGAGGATGCCCGGAGACCTCCAGGACCATCAATCAGACGGTTCCCCTTCCCACTGACCCGGAACCGCCCCACGCATGAGACGAGACGCCACAGAAGCCTATAGCGCCATCAACCAACTGGACAAAGCGATCGCCAATTGGATGGCGCGCTGGGGCATGGTGCTCCTTCGCTTTTCACTTGCCATCATTTTCATCTGGTTCGGGGCGCTCAAGCCGTTTCGCATCAGCCCGGCTGACGCGATCATCGAACGCACTGTCTTTTGGTTCGATCCGGACGTCTTCATCCCCATCCTCGGCGGCTGGGAGGTGGCGATCGGTCTGTGTCTGTTGATTCGCCCACTGATTCGCCTTGGAATTCTGCTGCTGTTTCTGCAGATGCCGGGCACGTTTCTACCGCTGGTGCTGCTTCCCGATGTGTGCTTCACGTCGTTTCCGTGGGCGCCCTCGCTTGAGGGACAATACATCATCAAGAATCTCGTGCTGATCAGCGCTGCGATCGTGGTGGGTGGCACAGTCAGACACGGCAAGCTTCGCGACGGAGTCACTCATGACTCTGCTGAAGAACACGAAGCTTAACTCTTCTTGTTCTTCACGTATTCGTTCCACTCTTCAGCGCTCACCTCGCTGACGGCTGCGTCGCTGATGATGCGGTCGAGCACCTTGTGCTCGCGAATCTGTAGAGCAATCTGCTGCAGTCGACCCTGCTTGGCCAGTTCATTGCGGACCTTGTCGGGTCGCTCGCCGCGACTGGCTGCAATCTGGGCGACGCGTCCATTGATCTCGCGCTCGTCGACCTCAACTTCCCACTCCTGCCCGAGTCGAGCGAGGATGAAGAAGAGTTTGAGACGATTGCGGCTCTCATCTTCGGACGATTGCCTGATCTCCGCGACGCGGGTTTCGACGTCATCAGCCGGCATGCCACGATACAGCATCTCGACGCGCTGACGATCGACCGCCCGGCGGGCCTGCGCTTCTGAGAGTTTCTCGGGGAGGGCAAAGTCGATGGTGTCCAGCAGATGCTCTGCGACCTGCTCGCGCATGGCTGCCTGCTGTTCCTGAGCGGCCCGATCTTCCAGTGCCTTGCGCACTTCTGCAATCAATGCATCTTCATCAGCAAGGCCATACGCCTCCGCGACTGCAGCAACCGTTGCAGGATCGACGCGGCCGCCAAACTCGATGGTGTATTCAATCTTCACCTTCTTGCCGCGAATGTCAGGGCGTTCGTCGCCCTGCTTTGCTTCGATGACGAGCTCAATCACATCTCCCACACTGCGGCCCACGAAGAGCTCGTGCATATCTTCGACAAAGAGGCCAAGCACATGGCCCTTGGTGCCTTCGCCTTCTGCGGGAATGCCGATGACTGCATCATTCAGTTCTTCGATGAGTTCGCCGTCCTCAGCGTTGCTGACGATGGCCTTGCCGACCAGTCGATCGCCGGGCTGAATCTCGCCTTCGATCTCCTGCACCTCTCCGAAGCGTTGCTGTTGCCGCTCGACTTCGGGAGTGATGTGTTCATCGGTGACCGTGACAATCGGCTTCCGGACAGCAACGCTCTTGAGGTCGGGCAGATCAAACTCAGGTGCCACTTCGACTTCGACGGTGAAGGTGAAATCTTCGCCGGGGTTGAGTTCGAGCTCGGAGAGTTTGTCATTCTCGGGGTCGCCAACTGTCTGCAACTTGTGGTCTTCGATCGCTTTTGAGTATGCCTGCGCGAGGAGTTGATTGCGGGTTTCAGTGCGAACCGATGATCCGAACTTCTTCTCGACCAGTTTGCGCGGGGCATGGCCTCGACGGAAGCCGGGCAGGACCGCTTCGGAGGTGAGCGTGTCGATTGAATCGCCCAGCCGCTCGGTCACTTCATCCGCTGGAACAGTGATGGTGAGCTTCTTGCGGGCCGGGCCTGCATCCTCGACCTTTACATCAAGCGCGAGCTCATCGGTTTCTTCGGAATCAACTGCGTCGGGGTTGGTTACGGGTGCTTCAGCCATGGGTCTGCTCGCTTCTGTCAGTGCTCAGTGCATTGATGGGTGGATCGCGGGGGTGTGGGGAAGTGGAACCATATCCCCGTCGCGGGCATTCTTCCAAGCGCGAGGCGTACCATCATCCATGAACTCCGAAACTCCGCTTTCCCGACGTTCCTTTGTTGCGGGTACAGCTGCAGCAGCAGCGGGCAGCATGCTGGTCCTGCCCGGCTTCGCGGCTCGCTCAGCCCATCGCGCTCACACTGACACGCTTCGCATCGGCCTCATCGGCTGCGGCGGGCGCGGCACGGGGGCAGCGCAACAGGCGCTTCATGCCGATCCCAACACCATGCTCACCGCAGTTGGCGATGCGTTTGCAGACAAGATCGAGTGGAGTCTGAGCCATCTGAAAAATAACGAGGCGATTGCTGAGCGCATTCGCGTCGAACCCGAAACACGCTTTTCCGGGCTTGATGCATTTCAACATGTCATCGACTCGGGCGTGGATGTCGTTCTGCTTGCGACGCCGCCCGTCTTTCGACCAATGCATCTGGCAGCAGCGGTTTCAGCAGGGAAGCATGTCTTCTGTGAGAAGCCGGTCGCGGTTGATGCGCCGGGCGTGCGATCTGTGCTCGAATCGGCCAGGCTGGCAAAGCAGCAGTCGCTGGCGCTGGTCTCGGGTTTCTGCTGGCGCTACTTCAAGCCCATGCGCGAAGCAGTGGCGCAGTTACACGACGGCGCAGTTGGGGACATACTGGCTGTGCAGTCAACCTACAACACCGGCCCGCTTGGAGATGTCGCCCGCGAGCCGGGCATGACTGATATGGAATGGCAGCTGCGCAACTGGAAGGCGTTTATCTGGGCCAGTGGCGATCACATCGTCGAACAGGCTGTGCATGCGATCGACTGGATGCCCTGGGTGCTGCAACAGGAGATGCCCATCAAGGCGGTCAGCGTTGGCGGCCGCATCGCGCGCTCGGGCGAGTGGACCGGCAACATGTACGATCACTTCGGCGTGTTCTTCGAATACACAAATGGACGCAGGGCCTATCACATGTGCCGCCAGATCGCAGGATGCTCGCACGACAACACGGCTCATGTCATCGGCAGTCGCGGTTGCGCGACACTCAATCCGTGGGTGCCCGCTCTGGAAATCACAGGCGAGAAGCCTTGGCGTTTCCGGGGCGAGAAAAATGACATGTACCAGGCAGAGCACGATGCCCTGTTTGCATCCATCCGCAAGGGTGAACCCATCAACGACGGCGAAAACATGGCGCATTCAACCATGATGGCAATTCTCGCGCGCGAATGTGCATATAGCGGCCAGACGATCTCATGGGATGATGCACTCGCGTCGGAGAAGTCGATCACGCCACAGGATTGGACGTGGGATGCTGTTCGACCCTTCCCACCAGTGCCGATCCCGGGAGCGTGAGTGCCAGTCGTTTGCACCAGTTGCTTCGAAGCGCTGTGAGAGCCTCAGCGACTCTGCGACTCGGCGGTCAGTCCCTCTCCATACCTGCCGCATCCGCCACGCTGATGCATGTGCACATCAGATTGCGGTCGCCGTATGGATTGTCGACACGGCCGACCGTGGGCCAGAACTTGTATTGCCGAAGCCAGTCTGCTGGCCAGGCAGCGGCTGATCGGGAATAGGCGTGATTCCAATCGTCGGCAGTAACGGCCTGCATGGTGTGCGGCGCGCCTCTGAGCACATTGTCTTCGCGATCGGCGTTGCCATTTTCGATGGCTTCGATTTCCTTGCGAATCAAAAGCATTGCATCGCAGAAGCGATCGAGCTCAGCCTTACTTTCACTTTCAGTCGGCTCGATCATCAGCGTGCCCGGCACCGGGAAGCTGATCGTCAGTGCGTGAAATCCATAGTCCATCAGTCGCTTGGCAATGTCATCGATCTCGATCCCTGCGGATTTCTTGAACGAACGGCAGTCAATAATGAACTCGTGGGCAACACACCCATTCTCGCCACGGTACAGCACATCGAACGCCCCTTCGAGTCGGGCAGCCATGTAGTTTGCATTGAGGATGGCGACCTGCGTTGCGTGACGAAGGCCAGCCTCGCCCATGAGCGCGATGTACACCCAGGAAATGGGGAGAATCGATGCAGAGCCCCAGTTGGCAGCGCTGACTGCACCAACACCACCCTCAGATGATTGCGTAAGCGGATCGCCAGGCAGGAATGGCTGCAGTTCCTTGGTCACGCCGATCGGCCCCATGCCCGGCCCGCCGCCGCCGTGCGGGATGCAGAATGTTTTATGCAGATTGAGATGACAGACATCAGCGCCGATATCAGCCGGCCGGCACAGTCCGACTTGTGCATTCATATTGGCGCCGTCCATGTAGACCAGGCCGCCGTGCTGGTGCACCACTGCGCACATGTCGCGGATCGACTTCTCAAACACGCCATGCGTTGACGGATATGTGATCATGAACGCAGCCAGTGCCTCGCGATGTTGCTCAGCTTTTTTGCGAAGATCGTTCAGATCGACATTGCCACGTTCATCGCATGTCACTGCCACGACGCGCATGCCTGCAACTACTGCACTGGCAGGATTTGTTCCATGAGCGCTGGTGGGAATAAGGCAGACATCGCGCTGCTGATCGTTGCGCGATTCGTGATAGGCGCGGATCGCAAGCAGCCCTGCGTATTCGCCCTGCGATCCAGCGTTGGGCTGCAGCGACACCGCTGCGAAGCCAGTGATTTCGCGCAACCACGATTCGAGTGATGCAAACAGTTCCTGATAGCCCAGCGTCTGCGATGCTGGTGCGTAGGGATGCAACCTGCCGAACTCGGGCCACGTCACGGGCAGCATTTCGCTGGTGGCGTTGAGCTTCATGGTGCACGAACCCAGCGCAATCATGGATTGGGCCAGGCTGAGATCGCGCGACTGCAGTTGCGTGATGTATCGCAGCAGTTCGGTTTCTGAGCGATGGGTGTTGAAGACGGGATGCGTGAGGAAGTCTGACTGCCGGAGATGTCGCTGCTCAATCGCGAAATCATCAGCCGTTACTCTTTCGTCTTTGAACCATGCCGGACAAGCTCCGCCATTGAACGCGCTCACAATGTCCGCAACATCAGCGCGTGATGCAATCTCATCGAGGGTGATGCCAACATTGCCATCAGCAAACCAGCGCAGATTGATCTGCTTCTTGTCAAGTGCCGCTCTGATGGCGTTGACATCCCCCGCAGCCTCGACGCGGATCGTGTCGAAAAACTTCTGCGTGCAGAGGGTGTGTCCCAGCCGCGCAAGACTGCGTCCCAGCAGCGATGTCAATCCCCGTATGCGCCTTGCAATCTGCATCAGTCCATCGGGCCCGTGATACACCGCGTACATGCCTGCCATGATGGCCAGCAGCACCTGCGCTGTACAGATGTTACTTGTGGCTCGGTCGCGTTTGATGTGCTGCTCGCGGGTCTGAATCGCCATGCGATAGGCAGGGTTGCCATGCACATCGCGCGAGACGCCAATGATGCGGCCAGGCATCTTGCGTGCGTGCTCTTCACGCGTTGCCAGAAATGCAGCATGCGGACCGCCAAACCCCATAGGGACTCCAAAGCGCTGCGAAGATCCGACCGCAATGTCTGCGCCAACCTCGCCGGGTGGCGTGATGAGCGTACATGCAAGCAGATCCGTTGCCATCACAACCTGCGTCCCTTCAGCGTGGGCGCGTTCCACACATTCGCGATAATCAATCACTTCACCATCACTGGCTGGATACTGCAGCAGCACGCCCGCAACGCCCGCGAATGATTCGACATCTGCTTCATCGCCAACTTTGACTGCGATGCCCATCGACCGGGCCCGCGTCCGCACAACTTCAATCGTCTGCGGATGACAATGCGTACTCACAAACCAGCTCTTCTCTTCACCAGCAATGCGCGAGCACATCACCAGCGCTTCAGCAGCTGCGGTTGCTTCATCCAGCAGGGACGCGTTGGCAAGTGGCAGGCCCGTCAGATCCGCAACCATGGTCTGAAAGTTGATGAGGGCTTCCAGCCGCCCTTGCGCGATCTCTGCCTGGTAGGGAGTGTACTGCGTGTACCAGCCGGGATTTTCCAGAATATTGCGTTGAATCACAGGTGGCGTGATCGTTCGGGCATATCCCATGCCAATGAACGAGCGATACACCATGTTCTTTTTCGACATCTCGCGCAGGCGCTCGATCAGGGCAAACTCCGTCTGCGGCGGGTCCAGATGCAGGCGATGATCCAGCCGAATCGATGCGGGAATGGTCTGATCAGTCAACTCATCGAGCGTGCTTGCTCCAACAACAGCAAGCATCGCTGCAATGTCAGCTTCGTCGGGCCCGATATGGCGATGCACAAACGTGTCTGATGGCTCAAGCCATGCTGCAACCGAGGCTGCACCAGCCTGCCCGGGAGTGTGAACCGTCGATTCTGAAACAGCGGAAGTATCCAGCATATGGGCCTCGAAAGCGCGGAGAACAGATGAGAATACTGACTATAGGTCGGTCGCGGCTCGCCACCCTCCGCGATTGTGGCGGTAGGATACAGCGACCACGCCGCAGTCCCCCCCGCTCTTCCATCGCTGAGGAATCTCCGCATGCCAATCATTCACGCCGGCTTCACCCTGGCTTCCCTCTGCTGCTGCGGCACGCTCGCAATTGCGACGACCACCGCAGCCTGGCCCCCCATGGACAGCGACGCGGGCAACGGACATTCAACTGCGATCCTCAATGACGCGAACATCATCATCGGGCCGCTCAGCGCCCATGCCTTTCAAAGGCAGACTCCTGATGACGCAGGTGCCGAACTTGATGCAGCTGAAATCAACCTGCCTGTCCTTTTCGCAGCGCTCGGCCCCGATGCGACGCAGTGGTATCAGCATGTGATGACGCTCAGCAATTCTTTCTTCGAGGGCCGCGCGCCGGGCACCGCAGGCAATCGACACGCAGCAGACTACATCGAATACTACTTCCGCACATTCGGACTCGAACCTGCATTCCCGGAAGCAGTCGCAGGCAGCGACGATGCTGCCGCTGCAGACGATACCGATGCCGAAACGCCCCCGAGCAACGGCGAGGACGTCGCATCAGCCTGGACAACCTATCGCCAACCCTTCAATGCGTTCAACCGTGAAGAAATGGCAACAGACAACGTCGGCGGCGTGTTACGTGGTCGTGGCCAACTTGCAGATCAATGGATCATCATCGGCGGCCATTACGATCACGTCGGCTACGGCAGACCCGGTCGTCGTGCCGCAGACAGCCCCGTCCACCCCGGCGCGGATGACAATGCGTCCGGCACTGCAGGCGTTCTCATTCTCGCAGAGAAGTTCGCCAAGGCATATGAAGACGCTGGCGATGATGCTAATCTGCGTTCGATTCTCTTCATGGCATTCTCAGCAGAGGAAATGGGCCTGCTCGGATCGCGTCATTATGTGCGCAACTCAACATTGAATGCAGAAGACATTCATCTCATGATCAATCTCGACATGATCGGCCGCCTGCGCGGTGACACTTTGATGGTGCAGGGCGTTGAAACTGCTCGCGGGCTGCTTGATCGCATTCATCCTCACCTGCAGGAAAGTGAACTGACGATCTACGCAGACCCCACGGGTCAGGGACCATCCGATCATGCATCGTTCTACGGCGGCGGCATCCCCGTGCTCTTCTTCTTTACCGGCACACACGATGTCTATCACCGCCCTGGCGACTTCGGCTACACCGTGAACCCTCACGGCGCAGCCCGCATTCTCAAACTCGTCTGGAATGTTGCCTTTGATGAAGCGAGCGATCCGGATCGTCTAAGGTTCACGCGATAAACGTCCGTTTGTGATCGATCTACGAGCATGGTGATCGGTGCGCCGAGGCCCCAGCGGTCAGGTCGACACCACCGCCAGATTGATGCTGCGCGCAAACCGAGTCGCCATTGATTGCTGTGCATGAGAATCGTTGACAGATCTGTCAAGATCGTAGCTATTTTCGTGAAAGATGAAGCCAACGTGTGGAGAGAGAAGGCAGAGCGTCACGCTCAGCAATCTCGCTGCTCACGTCGTCTTCATTCCCGGAAGAGGAGTCTTCTCATGAAATCGCTGCATTCCCGTTTCTGCTGTGTTGCTGCTTCTGCGCTTGGCTTGCTGTTGTGTGTCCAGCCCGCAGCGGCAGACATCTTCACCTATCAAGGCGAACTTCGTCAGGGCGGCGAAGCTGTCAATGACAACTGCGACTTCCGCTTTACATTGTGGGATGCAGCGGTTGGCGGGGTGCAGATCGGGGCACAAGTGAATGTTAACAACGTCGCGCTGGTTGACGGGCGCGTCACGGCTGATCTTGATTTCGGCGCTGCTGCGTTCAATGGCGCCAACCGCTGGATTCAGGTGGCTGTACGATGCCCGGCTGGGAGTGGCGGCTATACCACGCTCACACCTCGCCAGGCTGTCCGCCCCACGCCCTACGCACTCAAGTCGCTCGGCAACACCATGTCGTGGATGGACTTTGCAGGTGAAGTTCGAACCAGCGACCTTGTCGGCATCGGCGTGGCAGATGCGAATCAGGTGCTCCATATCGGAGGCAACAGTTCACGTCCGCCGACCTTTGCAATCTCGAATACGAATGCGCCAGCCAATCTGCGCACGATTGGAATTCGTGGTGCCACGAATGGTGCCCTCGATTTTGGGCGCATGGATGATTCGGGCACAAACATGACGCGCACCGACATGACGCTGAACTCGGGCGGCAGCCTGCTGCTCGGCACGACGAGTTCCGGAGGCGGCGCGCGCCTTTCGATCCAGTCGGTCGGGTCTAACCAGGGCGTCACCAAAGGCATGTATGTGCTGCACACCGATCCATTTCACCAACAGACTATTGCTGGGCACTTTGCTTCAGACAGTTCAAACGGCACAGCGCTCCTTGCGCAGTCGCTCGCGACGAGCGGTCCCACCCGCGCCCTCTCGGCTGTCTCCAATAGCTCGCAGGGATGGGCTGGCTATTTCACCGGCCGCGGATACTTCAGCGACTTCCTCGGCGTGGGTCGGCAGACCACGATCTCATCCGCAGAAATCTTCGGCATTTCGGTCGCAGCCAACGGCTATGGCGGCATGTATGCCAACGTCGATGGTGCCAGCCGCACAGCCAAGCCGTTCTATGGCTACGCAACCAATGGCGTCTCGCAGGCGTGGACCTACTACGACGATGCAACCAACCAGTGGCGTGTGCATGCAGGGGGAACCCGCATCGCAGTCGACAAGGACACCGGTTTCGTCGGTGTGGGAACAGCAGTGCCGGCTGTGCGATTCAACGTGGATGGTGGCAGTGATACCAGTCTCGGCGGTGGCGGCTACATCGTCACTGGTGCTGTGACGGGCGGCAACATGTCCATCGACACCAACGAGATTCAGGCACGCAACAATGGCGGCGCAGCGATCCTTTACCTCAATCACGAGGGCGGAAGTGTCCACATCGGCCAAGGCTCTGGTGGAACCAACCGGCTCGTCG
Organism: Phycisphaerales bacterium; assembly: GCA_051004555.1. GTDB lineage: Bacteria > Planctomycetota > Phycisphaerae > Phycisphaerales > SM1A02 > JBPCKF01. Next base: position 28,951 of record JBPCKF010000103.1, read on the forward strand.
TGCCAGTTGTTCAGATCACCGGCGGCTCTGACTTCTCGGAAATGTTCGACGTCAATGGCGAAACCGAGGTCCAGCCGGGCATGGTCGTTGTGCTTGATCCGGACAATCCCGGACAACTGCTTCCTTCGACTGATGCGTACGACCGGAAGGTGGCTGGAATCGTCTCAGGCGGTGGTGGCGTTGCAACGGGCATGACCATGGGACACGAAGGCACCGTCGCGGACGGCAGTCACCCGGTCGCGCTGTCTGGTCGTGTGTACTGCCTGGTGGATGCTACCGATTGTGCCATCGAGGTGGGCGACATGCTCACGACTTCAAGCACGCCCGGCCATGCCATGAAGGCGGATGATCTCACGCTCGCTCAAGGCGCGATCATCGGCAAGGCCATGTCCACGCTCAAGAAAGGTGAGACTGGTCTGGTGCTGGTGCTTGTCAACCTTCAGTAACACGCTCTCTCGCACGCACCCTGGCTTGCAGGAGCCACTCATGAAATCGAAACACGTCTCATTGCACGCTCCGTCTTATTGCAATCTCAAAAGATTTTATGGAAAGATGAGCGCCTTCCTCGCCAACTCTGGTAGAGTGGGCGCGCGGTGGGCATGCTCTTTGCACTGTCGCGTTTCCATCGGTCTCCCTGTGCCCGCTCGGTTTCACTCATGCTCGCACACACACACATATATGAATGAGGAAGGGAAGATCACCATGCGTTCGTATCGTTCATTCGGCTGCTTTGCTGCTGTCACGGCAGGATGCACACTGGCCGGGGCAGTAGCTGCCCAGACTGCTGTGCCCCCCTATCGCGTTATCTACGTTGAAGATGCATCGGGGGTGCACGACAACGCGACGACCGAGTGGGTGCTTGCCTACGACCAGACATTCGACGGCGGAGCTGCGCCGTGGATTCGCCTGGAGTTCGGTGAGGGCAACCTCGGTAACAACAGTCGCATCATTCTCACCGGCTCAGTCGATGGTCAATCGCAAACGCTGGATCCGGAGATGTTCGAGCATTGGAGCGCTGGCAGCGCGATCTTCCGCGGTGGATCGATCCAGGTGCAACTTCTTGTATCGCCCGGAGATACAGGCGTCTTCATCGACTTTCATTCCCTCCTGGTCGGCGAGACGGTGATCCAGGACGATCCTGAAACCATCTGTGGCTCGCTGGATGATCGCGCCCTCTCGAGCGACGGCCGCGTCGGTCGCCTCTTCTTTGGTGGCTGTACGGCCTGGCTGGCCTCGAATGGGGCGGTGCTCACCGCTGGTCATTGCGTCGACTTCGACCCCGACCGGGGTGGCCCGCTTCTGCCTGATGGCATTCCCGATATCAGTGGCGTGGTAGAGTTCAATGTGCCAGCCTCAAACTCCAACGGGACCACCAATCCGGCTGACATCGAGGATCAGTACCCCATCGACTTTGTCTATCTGGCATGGAGATTTGATGGTGAAGGTCAGGGCCTGGGCAAAGACTGGGGTGTCTTCTCGGTCGGTCCCAACTCCGAGACGGGGTTGCGGGCACATCGTGTTCAGGGATTCTTCCGCACGACCCGCGAAAGCCCCGCGAACAACACCACATTGCGCATCACCGGCTGCGGCAGTGATACAGGGACACGCAACTTCGTCCAGCAGACACATACCGGCCCCTATACAGGCGAAAGCAGTTCCGGTTCCAACTTCTGGCATCAGTATCGCGTCGATACCACTGGCGGCAACTCGGGCAGTCCCGTCATCTGGAACTCGTTCAACATTGCCATGGGCATTCACACCAATGGCGGCTGCACTTCAAGTGGTGGTGCCAACTCTGGAACATCCTTCGAAGTGGATCAACTCGAAACCTTCTTCCACCGCTTCCAGGGCACGACAGTTGAGTATGTCGATCGCGGCATGCCCGTCATTGGCGCAGCGACTCCCGATGGACAGATCTATCGGCCCTGGCTGACCGTGGTCACCGGCGTCAATGCTGTTCCCAACAATGGCGTTGTCAGCATCGTGCAAGGGTCGTACAACGAAACCATGACTATTACGCGCCCGATGACGCTCATCGCGCCAGTTGGCGACGTTGTGATCGGTCGGTAATGAAGACTGCAATTGCTGAAGATTTTGTCGTGAGTTCACAACGCAAAGTACGCCTGACAAAATGGAATAGCCACATGCTGTGATTCATGGAATGATGATGCAACAGCAAAGACAATCGAAATGAAACCATGACGCGGTCAGCATGGTTCGTGCAGATGATTCTGAGACCGCGCTCCGGGGGATTCCGGAGGGATGCTGGAAGATGGATCCGGGGGATCAACATCGCAACTTACACACTCACACTGACTCGTTTTTTCACAACAAGGAACAACCTCATGCATGCTTCACGCCGTCTTGCACTTCTCGCAGCCCTCAGCGCACCACTGCTCATGTGCGCACCACACGCTGTTGCAGATGACTTCACCTATCAGGGTGAGCTTCGCCTTTCTGGTGATGTCGTCAACGACAATTGCGACGTTCGCTTTTCGCTCTGGGATGCAGCCAGTGCAGGAACTCAGATCGGCAGCAACATCACGCTCACCAATCAGGCTGTCGTCGATGGCAAGATCACAGCCAATCTCGACTTCGGCAACGGCACACTCAATGGTTCGCCACGCTGGCTTCGCATTGAAGTCCGCTGCCCGGCTGGAAGCGGCAGCTACGTCGCGCTGACGCCCCGCCAGCCTCTCACACCAGCGCCCTACGCACACTTCGCGCTCAACGCCAACGTGCCCTTTGTGTACGCGGGTGTCAATGGCGTGTTTGCAGGGACCGGCAACGTGCTCATCGGCCCTGCGTTCCTCGCATCGAAGTTCTCAGTCGTGTCCGATGACCAGGTAGCTGGCATCTTCTCGCGCAATCACTCCAGCACCAACACCATCCGCAATGCCTTTGAAATCAGCGGCCAGACCACAGGCACAGCAGCCAACGGCCTGGGCACATCTATGAGCATCCGCAATGAAGCAGCCAACGGCGCACACGCTGAATCTGCTCGCATCACCTCGGTCTGGACCGACATCGCCAACTCAAAGACCGATCTCATCTTCAGCAACCGTACCGGCGGAGGCGGTGTGCAGGAAGTGATGCGCTTTGATGGTGATGGCGACATCGGTATCGGTACCACCAACCCAATCGCCAAGCTGCATGTGGCTGGCACCGGCGTGCTGTCGAGGTTCAGCGCGGGCGCGAGCAGCACGGCGATCATCGCCGAGGCCTTCGGAACCAACGCTGGCGGCATGAGCATTTACACCATCAGTGCTGGCACGCCAGCTCTGCGCGTCTGGAACGATGATCCCAACGGCTATTCAATCCATGTCATTGAGAACTCCTTCTTCGATGGCACCGCCATCTGGGATAATGACACTCAGCCCATGATTGCCATGTTCGATGCAGGCAGCAACAACGCTGACCGCATGGTGCTCTCCCACTCGCCAGCCTTCCCAACATGGGGCCTCGAGTATCGAGACAATGGTGATGTCTTCGTCTTCCGCAACTCGAGCGCGGACTCGACAACAATCCCCCTCGCTGGTACCGATGCAAACCTGACCTCCGTCGGCTATCAGATGTGGGGCACTCAGACCAGTATCAACGTCATTGTCGACAACAACGAGATCATGGCCCGCAACAACGGTGCAGCGTCCACGCTCTCGATCAACCATGACGGCGGCAACGTCAACATCGGTCAGAACTCAGGCGGCACAACCCGTCTGCTGGTGCCGGTTATTCAGATCACTGGCGGGTCCGACTTCTCCGAAATGTTCAACGTGCAGAGCGAACTCGAAGTCATTCCCGGCATGGTCATGGTCATCGATCCCCAAAACCCGGGCCACCTCATGCCCTGCACCGACGCATACGACTTCAAAGTCGCAGGTGTGGTCTCGGGCGCTGGCGGCGTGAATCCCGGCATGATGATGGGACAGGCCGATACCCTCGCTGATGGCGACCATCCCATCGCGCTCAGCGGCCGCGTCTATGTCCTCGTCGATGCATCAACCGGCGCTGTCACGCCCGGCGACATGCTCACAACCTCCAGCACTGCTGGTCACGCAATGAAGGCATCCGATCGCGATCGTTCGCACGGTGCAGTCATCGGCAAGGCCATGACAGCGCTCGAACAGGGTGAAGTCGGCCTCGTGCTCGTTCTCGTGAATCTCCAGTGATTCTGCTGCGATCACTTCAATGCACACATCACCACACCAAGGGAGCATCACAATGATGAACCAACGCACACATTCACGAACGATCCCGCTCCTCGCAGCAGCGGCTCTCCTTGCCAGCGCTCAAGCAGCGCTCGCACAGGACCTGCCGCCCGAAGCGCCGAACTCGATCAAGACCGACCTTCCAATGCAAACCACACTTCTCGAAGCCGAACGCATGGCCCTCGTGCCGGGCGCTGACATCGACAGTGTGCGCACCGAGCTTGCAGGTCGAGCAATCACCGTCCGCGAAGACGGCATGGTGCACTGCGAAGTTGTCGGCCCGGAAAACGACGAAGCCATCACCCAGGACGACCTGCGCATGGTCAATGGCGAAGTCACCAACCGCTGGCGCAATCGTGCAGATGTCTACATCCCCATCACGCAACTTTCCGCAGCAGCCCAGCAGTTGCCACCCGGCCACTTCCTCGAGTGCGCAGCTGTCAACCACTACGACAGTATCATAGCTGTGGGTGGTGAAGGTGCCATCGCCATCAACTCCGACAGCTATCGCGATGGCGGTGCCAATGGTGCTGGCCGTGTGATTGCTGTCATTGATGGCGGCTACCAGAGCCTCACGACTGCACGCAATGCAGGCGATGCACCCCCGCTGTCCAGAAGTACACTCATCAACTACACTGGCGGAAGTTTCGAAGGCGGCACTCGGCATGGCACCGGCTGTGTCGAGGCGGTCTACGACCATGCCCCGGGTGCGACGTATCGAATCTACAAGATCGATTCGCTCACCGACATGGGCACAGCTGTCACCGATGCACTGGCAAACGGCGCGGACGTCTTCACGCATTCCCTCAGCCGCTACAACCTCGGCTGGAACGACAACTCCGGCGCGGCATGTACCGCAGCCAACCAGGCAGCCAACGGCAACGCACTCTTCTTCACCTCAGCCGGCAACCGCGCCCAGCAGCACTGGCAAGGCACGTTCAATGGCGACGGTGACAACTGGCACAACTACTCCGGCGGCGATGAAACCATCAACATCACCGTCCAGAATGGCGGAAGTGCCAGCTACTACCTTGCCTGGAATACAGCAGGCGGAGCTGACTACGACCTCTACCTGTACGATTCCAATCTCACAACCGTCCTCGCAAGCAGCACCAACGGCGGAACCACGTTCGAGTCGTTCGGCTGGACCAACACCGGTTCAACACGCACCGTGCACCTTGCAGTCCTCCGCCGCGGTGGACCATCCGTTGCAATTGAACTCTTCGCCCATGACGGCGGCGGCACTGGAAACTTCCAATACGCAGTCGCTGCTGGTTCAACAACATCACCCAGCAACGCAACCAACTCGCGCGTCATCTCCATCGGCGCGGTCGATGTGGATGACCACGACTCGCCCAATGGCACCACTGGTATCATCATGAACTACTCCAGCCAGGGGCCCAGCAACAACGGCATGCTGCTTCCCGATCTGGCTGGTCCAACCAACACCACAACCACCAGCTACGGCGGTACCTTCGGCGGAACCAGCGCCGCAACGCCCAACACCGCAGGCGCAGCGGCTGCGTTCTGGTCCGCAGATTCATCGCTCGATGAGTTCACAATCTGGTGGCTCATGCGCGAGCAGGCTGACCTCTGGAAAGACTGGGGTGCCAACGGCCCCGACAACATCTATGGCTACGGCGGCGCAATCCTCTACGAGTTCGCGCCACGCACCAAGTGGTTGTCACGCAACTACGGCAACGTCACCAACAACCCTGCCTTCCCCTTCTATACCTTCGCGGCTGCGTACAATGCCATGACAAGCAACGGCCGCATCCTCATATTTGCTGGCGGATCGTATCCCGAGACGTTCATCACCGGCACCAAGTCGGCACTCGTCGAGACCGTCCAGTTCGATGCAGTCCTGGGAGACTGATGATCCATCACTGCCACACAGACCGGAGAGAGGCTTCTCGCATGCATCGTCGCTCTGTCAGCCAGATTGTTTGTTCCCCAGACTGCCATCCCCGTATCCCCCGGTGGCAACCCTCTGAGGTCAATCAGACTGGCAGCAGCGACCTGCTGCGGGAGTCTTTTTCAGAACCGCGCGAAAGATTGCACACTCTCGCGCAGAAAAGCCTGTAGAGCAACCTGCCTTTCAGGTACACTCTCTTTGAACAACAATCACCCACAACGTCGATCGCGACATTGAGGCTTCGCAAAATGAAACACAACGCAACACTCGCTTCACTCGCCCTCGCAGGATTCGCAACCGCTGCACTCGGCATGAGCCTTGTCACCGGCGGCGGATATGACATCTCCTGGCACACCATCGATGGCGGCGGCGGAACATCAACCGGCGGAACATACTCACTCTCCGGAACCATCGGCCAGCACGATGCAGGCGGACCGCTCACCGGCAGCAACTACTCGCTCACCGGCGGATTCTGGGCGGGAGCAGGCGGACCAACCAATCAGGTGGCAACGCTCCTCAGTTTCAACATCATCTTCGGATCGCTCGTCGAAGGTGGACTGCCAGAACTGCTCGCATCAGATGACCAGTACATGCGCATTCAGTCACAGTTCGGCTTCCTCTCATCAGAACCAAACGTCATGCGCGTGCAGATCGATGCAGATACTGATGTCGGTGCGCCAGTGCAGTTCGATACCACCATCGAATCACGCACCAACAATCCCAATGGCACCGCAACGATCCGCGCCCGCAACTGGAACACCAACGCAGTCAACACCATCGCAACCTATGGCATCGGCACAACTGAACAGGTTGTGGTAATCGAGGATACAGCCGCGAATCCCTACATTCGCACCTCCGATGGCAGGATTCAGATCGAGGTCAAGCACGTCATCGTCGCGACCTTCTCAACCAGTGGCTTCCAGTCACGCATCGATCACTTTGAGATTGTCGTCGAGTAAGAAACACGATCGCAACAACCGTACCGCAGCGCTCGCAGCCCGTGGACCGTTTCCGCGGGTTGCGGCACTTTTGGGAGCGAAGGTCATGGTGCAACTTGCGCGTTACGACTTCGTGTACACGCCCCGCCCCGTCTTGTCGCCGAGGTGTCCTGCATTCACAAGTTGCCGCAGACGCGGGCAGGGAAAATATTTCTGGTCGCCAAGCTCGCTGTACAGCACCATCATGATGTCGTGACAGACATCCAGGCCGATGAAGTCCGCAAGTCGCAGCGGCCCCATGGGATGGGCCATGCCGAGCTTCATGATCTCATCGATAGCTTCCGGCTGGGCGACGCCTTCCATCCACGCATAGAACGCTTCATTGATCATCGGCATCAGCACGCGATTGCTGACAAAGCCTGCACGATCGTTGGCAGCAACCGGCGTTTTGCCCAGCGCTTCAGCCAGTGCAATGGTTCGCTGCGTCGTCTCTTCGCTGGTCATGTAACCGCGAATCACTTCGACAAGTTTCATGATGGGAACGGGATTGAAAAAGTGCATGCCGATGACGCGGTCAGCTGCGCTGCCGGTCGCTGCTGCGATGCGCGTGATGAGAATGGAAGATGTGTTTGTCGCGAGGATTGTCTTGGAACTGAAATGCCCAGCCATATCCTGGAAGATGTGCAGCTTGATTTCTGCGTTCTCAGTTGCTGCTTCGACAGCGCAGCCGGCCGATACATCGGATTCGCCGATCGAGTTGCAGTAACAGATGCGGCTCAGAGCGCTGTCTGCCTCAGCCTGGGTCATTCGCTCCTTCTCAACATTGCGGGCGACCGTCTTGGCGTGATAGGCTTTGGCACGATCGAGCTGCTGCTGCGAGACATCAACCTGGCAGGCCTCAATGCTGTTGATGGCAGCAGTCAGGGCAATACCCGACCCCATTGTGCCCGCACCGATGATGACGATTTTCGTTGGGACGTCTGTTGTCATACAACATGGTAGCGTGCCCCAACGGCCGCGCACGAAGGAAGCGCCGTCCGTTCCCACCTCCCGCAAAAAAAGAGCCACGCACGAAGTAAGCGGTCGGGCGAAACGGTCAAACGGCGATCACTCCGTGCGCGTCTCTTCCCATCCCCACTATTCCAAATACTCCACATCATCATCCACCACCACCCTCGCCCGCCCTTGCCCCACCACAATCACCTTCAAAGCACCTTCGCACTGCATACTTTTCGGTGCCACAGCCTTCGGCAGGGATCGCACAGATGCTGGATAGTTCATAAGACTGAATCAGCCGGAAGAAGAATGTTGTCGGTGAAAATATAAATTGCAGCTTGACAATGCCGATCGATTCGTGTAGGTTGGCATCATCGAGGGGGGTGGCGCACAGCTCTACCCCACATCGCGTCGTTATCCTGCGCAGCAGCGTTGCAGTCATGTGACTCAGCGTGGCGAGCAGACTTTTACTGAGGAGAACGTGGAAATGAAGCATCGAATCTTTGTACCGATCACTATGATGAGCGTCGTCGCGGCGAGCGCCGTCGCGGATGTCGACATTCGCACACAATGCGCCGGCAATGAAGACCCGGTCAATATGGTCTTCACCTTGACCGACAACTGCATCACCGACGAGACGTTGCTGATTCCAGATGGATGGACGGTCGACGGCAACGGCTACACGATCACCGCGGTCGACCCGGCCGGCGGCCACTTCAGGGGCGCTGTCGTTCGCAACGGCGGGGCAGTTGCACACCTACAGAACCTGACGGTAACGGCGGCGGGTCTCGCCAACGTCTGTGACCGCGGCGATGACCGACTTCGCGGCATCATGTTCGAGGCAGCCAGCGGAAGCATCCTGAACAACACAGTCATCGGTATCAATCAGGGATTCAGTGGATGTCAGGAAGGCAACGCTATCGAAGTGCGCAACGCCCCCTTCGACGGCACCCATCCCAACACGCAGTTCGTGACGATCAACCACAATTTCGTGGATGATTATCAGAAGACCGGCATCGTCGCCAACGGCGATGTCGAAGTGACCATCAGCAATAACTTTGTCGGCAGCGCCGACCTTCCGGAGAACATCGCGGCCAACAGCGTGCAACTCGGCTTCGGCGCATCAGGGACCGTGAACAACAACGTGATCGAAGGCAACCAGTGGAACGGCGCATCCAACTATGTCGCGACCGCCGTCCTCATCTATTGGGCGGGTGACGTGAACGTGAATCACAATTCGATCTTCGGCGAGGGCACTGATGTCGGCATCCTGGCCCAGTATTCGGGCAGGGTCAACATTATGAACAACGATGTTGCTCGTACCGTCCAACCCGGAGACCCGAAAGATGACTACGGCGTCGGGGTCTGGTTCTACAATAACGCCGGGAAGAGCAAGCTCGTCCGCAATGACTTCAGCGGCTGGAACTACAACTATTTTGGGGCTGACCTCGATCGGGCGAACGTCTCAGATTGACGTTGACGTCTCAACTTGCAGTCATCAAGCCCGCCGCACCGGCGGGCTTTTTCATGCGGTAAGGGTGGCAAGCGAGCGACAACATTCTGCGCCTCACCCCAACGCTCAGCGGTGGTAGCGGTACAATCCCGGCCGACTGTCGGCTGCTGCGTCATCATTCATCCATTCATTCATTTCCCGAGGTCTCCCCCGTCGATGCAGCCGATGTTTGACTTTCAGATGCCGACGCGCATCGTGCATGGTTGCGGCTCGGTTGGCCGTGTGGGCGAGATTGTCCGTGAGCACGGCTGTGCGCGGGTGCTGCTGGTCACCGATCATGGCCTCGTGGAAGCTGGTCATGTCGAGCGTCTGGCAGCGATTCTGCGGGCTGCGGAGCTGGATGTCACGCTTTTCAGCGAGGTGCACGAGAATCCGACAACGGCTGATGTCGACGCCTGCGTCGTTGTCGCACGGGCTGCGGACGTTGATGGCATCGTCGCGCTGGGTGGCGGCAGTTCGCTGGACTGTGCCAAGGGGTGTAACTTCATCCTCACCAACGGCGGGCGCATGCACGATTATTGGGGCGTGGGCAAGGCCCATTGCGATATGCTGCCTTTCTTCGCAGTGCCAACCACGACTGGCACCGGCAGTGAACTGCAGAGCTTTGCGTTGATTTCCGATGCTGAAACGCATCAGAAGATGGCATGTGGCGATCGCCGTGCAGCTGCGCGGGTGGCTGTGCTTGATCCGGAACTTGCAACTTCGCAGCCGCGTGATGTGATTGCCTGCACCGGCCTTGACACACTTTCCCATGCGCTGGAAACGGCTGTGACGCTGAAGCGTTCGCCGATGTCGCTGTTGTTTTCGCGCGAGTCGTTCCGCAGGGCAGTGCGCAGTTTCGAACGTGTGCTTGTCAATGCGTCTGACATGGAGGCGATGAGCGACATGATGCTGGCTGCTGCATATGGCGGACTGGCAATCGAACACAGCATGCTGGGCGGAGCGCATGCACTGGCGAATCCGCTCACCGCCAACTTTGATCTAGTGCATGGGCATGCTGTTGCGCTCATGCTGTCACATGTGATTCGTTACAACATGCATGATGCAGGTGCGCTCAAGGATTACGCAGCCCACAGCCGCATTGCGGGGATGAGTGGGACAACCGAACGAGAGTTGGTGCATGCAATCCTTGGGTATCTCGCGCACATCATGAAAGTTGCGGAGGCCCCTGCGACGCTGGAAGAAGCGAACATTACGGTGTCTGGAGCGCAGATTGATCAACTGGCTGAGCAGGCTGCAGCACAATGGACGGCCGGGTTTAACCCGCGTCCACTTGCTGCGGATGTCATGGCTGAACTCTATCGAAATGTGCGAAGCTCATCCTGAGGCGCGCAAGCTGGTAGAATCACCTATGCGTTGTCACCGCATCATGTTGCTGCCCGTCACTCTGATCGCCTTGGTGCACTCTGGATGCAGGCAGGAAGCAGCATCGCAGCCTCAGGCAGCAGATCCGCAGCCGTCGCAGGCTGTCGATGAGCAGGCTGTGGATGAGCAGGTTGTGGGTGAGGTTGCTGTTCAGACTTCAGATTGGCCGATCTATCGCGGCGACGCAGGTCTGCGCGGCGTCAGTGCTGAAGGTGTCACGCCGCCGTTTGGGCTCGATTGGACCTTCCGTGGCGGAGCTGCGATTGTTTCGTCGCCGATCATTGTGGATGACAATGTGTACATCGGCTGCGATGATGGCCGTTTGTACTGTCTCGATGTGCACACGGGCGAGAAGCGATGGGAGTTTGTGACGGAGTATGAACTCGAAGCACCGCCGTTGTATCACGATGGCGTGATTTACATCGGCAGCAGCGACTTCTTTGTCTACGCGGTTGATGCAGCCAATGGCGAACTGCGCTGGAAGTTCGAGACAAACGATACCGTGCTGGGTGGGGCGAATGTGATCACCAACGCTGCAGGCGAAACGCTGATCCTTGTGGGTTCATACGACAGCTCGTTGTATGCTTTGGATGCAGCGACTGGCGAACTTCGCTGGCGTTATGAAACGCTGGATCGCATTCACGGCACGCCCGCCGTCACGGCTGCGGGTCACATTGTTGTGGGCGGCTGCGACACTGCGGTGTACGTGATTGATGCAGAAGGTGCACTTGTCCGTCGAATCGAGCTGGGCGGCGAGTGTTTCATTGCAGCGTCCGTAGCTGTCGATGGCGGCTACGCGTTTGCAGGGCATCACGATGGTGGATTCGTGTGTGTTGATCTTGAAGCGGGCGAGGTTGTGTGGGAGTATGAGAATCCACGTTTTGGATTCTTCTCGCCACCTGCGGTGAATGACGAAGTTGTGCTGGTGGGAGGACGTGATTCGAACGTTCACTGCATCGATCGCGCAACCGGCGAGCCTCGCTGGAAGTTTCCAACCCGCAGGAAAGTGGATGGCGGCATTGTGATTGCAGGTCCGCATGCCATTTTCGGATCGGGGGATGGGCGTTTGTACCTGGTCGATATCAAGACTGGCGAAGAAGTGTGGAACAACGATCTGGGACAGTCAATATTCTCATCGCCAGCCGTAGCCAAAGGCCGAATTATTATTGGATGTAACGATGGCGGCGTCTACGCATACACCTCAACACAAGGACGCCCATGAGCGACAAGAAGCAGACCAACCTGCCCATTCTGGAAACCAACGAGAAGGAAGAAACAACCGTTGGCAACTATTTTATTGCCAACTATCCGCCATTTTCGTTCTGGCGCACCGATGCAGTCAGCGAACTCAACCGTCAGTTGGCAAAGCCTGCCACCGCTGCGCCGACGCTGGGCCTGTATGTGCATATTCCCTTCTGTCGCAAGCGTTGTGACTTCTGCTATTTCCGCGTCTACACGGATAAGAACGCGCGCGACATTCAACGCTATATGGATGCGGTCATTGCGGAACTCTCGCGTTATGTCGAGCATCCGTATCTGAAGGGTCGCACACCCGACTTTGTGTATTTCGGCGGCGGCACGCCATCGTACCTTTCCGACAAGCAACTGAAGTATTTATTTGATGGTCTGCAATCACATATGAACTGGGAAGGCGCCCGTGAAGTTGCGTTTGAATGTGAGCCTGGCACGTTACAGGAAAAGAAGATCAAGGCGTTGCGCGACCTTGGTGTCACACGACTGAGCCTGGGCGTTGAGAACTTTAATGCAGAGATTCTCGAACTGAATAATCGCGCCCACCGGGCGAAGGAAATCTTTCGCGCGTACAACTATGCCCGCGAAGTCGGCTTCGAGCAGATGAATATCGATCTGATCGCAGGAATGGTTGGCGAAACTGATGAGAACTGGAAAGACTGTATTCAGCAGGCGCTCGAACTCGCGCCCGAGAGTATCACCATCTATCAGATGGAGATTCCTTATAACACGACGATCTATCAGCGCATGAAGGATGGCGAGAAGGTGATCGCGCCCGTCGCTGATTGGGAAACCAAACGCCGCTGGGTTGATGAGGCATTCGCGGAGCTCGAAAGGCATGGCTACCGCGTCGGCAGCGCCTACACCGCTGTGAAAGATGATTCCGTCGAGTTTCTTTATCGCGATGCGCTGTGGACGGGTGCTGACATGCTGGGCATTGGCGTGTCATCGTTTTCACACCTGGGCGGCGTTCATTTTCAGAATCAACATAACTTCGATCCCTATCTTGAAACTGTCGAGGCTGGCGAGTTGCCTGTGCATCGCGCGCTGCGGCTGAGCGACGAAGAACGACTCATCCGCGAGTTCGTGTTGCAGATGAAGCTGGGCAGCGTGTCAAATGAATATTTTCGTAAGAAGTTCAATATCAATATTGCTGAGCGCTTCCGCAAGGGATTGGAAAGGCACCGCGATGCAGGTCTTCTTACATTTGATGAGACTGGTGTGATGTTGCATCGGCACGGCCTGCTGCAGGTCGATCGCCTTCTGCCGGTATTTTTTCTCGATGAGCACCGCGACGCTCGCTATGCGTGATGCTGCTATGGCAGAAGGCACACTGAGGATCGCACAACTGACGCCAGGCACGGGTTCGTTTTATTGCGGCTCGTGCCTTCGCGATCACACTGCCGTCAATGCGCTGCGCGCGATGGGGCACGACGTTGTCATGGTGCCGTTGTATCTGCCATTTCGCCTCGAGCAGGAGGCCAGCGACGACGCAGAGATGTACATGGGCGGCATCAATCTTTATCTGCAGCACCGCGTCAAATGGCTCAGTCATCTGCCACGCGGCGTGAAGCGCCTGCTTGATTCAACCAGGCTGTTGCGATGGTCATCAAAGCGAAGCGACATGACTGATCCGGGCAGTCTCAGCGAGCTTGCTCTTGCGACCATTCGCGGCGAAGCAGGCTCGCAGCCAGCGGAAACTGAACGCCTTGCGACATGGTTGGTTGAAGAATATCAACCCGATGTGATTGTGCTCAGCAATATCATGCTGGCTGGACTGGTGCATCAGCTGAAGAAGGGAACTAATGTTCCTGTTCTCTGCACATTACATGGCGAGGACACCTTTCTTGATGCATTGACTGAACCAGCCCGCAGTCACGCATGGCAATCGCTGCGTGAACAGGCCGAGCACATTGATGCATTTATTGCGGTCAGTGACTATTACGCGAAGACCATGCAGCAGCGGCTGAATATCCCGCACGATCGGCTGCATGTCGTGCACAATGGCATCGATGTTGATGACTTTATCGGGAAAGGGCTCGCTCGTTCTTATCCTCCCACAGTTATGTATCTTGCACGCATGTGTCGCGACAAGGGGCTGCACACGCTGATCGAAGCGTTCATTATGTTGTGCAAAGATGAGCGTGTTGCGGACGTTCAGCTATGTATTGCGGGCGTCTGTCTGAAGAGTGATCGAGCGTTTGTGCGTGAGATGCAGCGCTGGCTTGAGCGCAGCGGTTGCCGCGATCGCGTGCAGTTCCTCCCGAATGTCTCGCGCGAGCGGAAGATTGAATTGCTGCAGCAGGCCCACGTCCTGTCAGTTCCTGCGACGTATGGCGAATCGTTCGGACTATATGTGATCGAGGCGCTGGCTGCGGGAACGCCAGTGGTGCAGCCTGCCCATGCAGCGTTCCCGGAGATTGTTCAGCGATCGGGTGGTGGTTTGCTGAGCGTGCCGGACGATGCAGCGAGTCTCGCCGATCAACTGGCCCGAGTGCTGAGCGATGAAGCGCTCAGAGTGTCGCTGGCTGCACGCGGCCGCGCATCTGCAATCGAACATTTTTCATCACGGCGTATGGCTGCTGATCTTGCTGAAATCTACCGCAAACACGCAAGGGCGCAGCAGCAATGATGGCGCTCGCTACGCTTTGCTGCGAATCGAAACTCACTCGCGTGTGCATGCATCAGAACGGTTCTCGATCAGGAAAGTACTGCTAGAATCGCCGAACATGCCGCATCATCACTTTGTCATGTCGAGACGCATTCAGTTTCATGAAACTGATATGGCCGGCATTGTGCACTTTGCCAACTACTTCAGATTCATGGAAGAGACCGAGCACGCGTTTCTTCGTTCGCTCGGCCATGCGGTTCACCAGAGTGGCCAGGATGGAAGTATGCAGGGCTTTGTGCGCGTGCATGCTTCGTGTGAATATCTGCAACCGCTGCATTATGAAGATGAGATTGAACTGCGCCTGACGATCACAGCCCGGACTGCGAAATCAGTCGAGTATCACATTGGGTTTTTTCGAACCAGTGATGCTGGCGGATCGCCAGCGGACGTCCAACTTGCAACCGGCGTCATGCGTGTGGTATATGTTGAGCGCAGCAGCGCGGGTGATCGCATCCGCGCCGCTGAGATCCCACCTGAGCTGGACGTTTTGCTCCAGACAGACGAGTCGATTCACAGCAGCAATGAAAGCGGAGGTTGAACGCACATGCCTGAACACACCAGCCATGCCTGGCTGCTCTTTGCATTGATGACGGTTGCATGTTGGGGGTTGTATGGCATCTTCCTGCACACCGGACAGATGGGGATGGGCGATCCTGTCAATGGCCGATACAAAGCATTCCTGTGGGTGGGAATTGCGTACTTTCTGATCGCGGTTCTGGCACCATTGTTCTTGCTCATGATGAACAAAGCGGGCTGGACCATGCCAGGGCGCGGCATTGCGTGGTCGCTTCTTGCAGGAGCGGTCGGAGCGGTGGGCGCATTCTGTGTGCTGCTCGCGTTCGGAGCGCGCGGCCAACCAGCGGTTGTGATGGCGATTATTTTTGCAGGCGCGCCGATCGTGAACGCGTTGGTTGCGCTCTCGATGCATCCGCCGCCAGGTGGATTCTTTGCGGTACGCTGGCAGTTTGCCCTGGGCATTGTGCTTGCTGCTTTGGGAGGACTGCTGGTGACGTTGTATAAGCCTGCAACAGGCCCGCCGCCTTCAGGCACGCAGACCGTGTTCACAACTCCGCTTCCCGATGATGATGCCAACCACTCATGACCATCAGCGCTGATGGCAATGAACCAACACCAGTCGATGCACTCCATGCACGACAGACACAGATGCTGCGCACGCTGCTCGCAACTCTGGATGGCAAGAACGAGTTTTACACCGACCGTCTTCGCGCAGCCAAGCTCAACCCCGCAACCGTTCGACTTGAAGAGTTCACAGCAACGTTTCCATTGACGCACAAGGCTGAGCTGGCAGCCGACCAGGAGGCTCATCCGCCTTATGGCACCAACCTGACATTCCCGCTCGATCAATATGTGCGGCTGCATCAGACCAGTTCAACGACTGGCGAGCCCTTGCGCTGGCTGGATACGCAGGACGATTGGCAGCAACTTCTGGAAGGTTGGAAGCAGGTTCTACGTATGGCCGGCGTGACGTCTCGCGAGTGCGCCCTGGCTGCGTTTTCATTCGGCCCGTTCATCGGCCTGTGGATGGCGTTTGAAGCTGCCGTTCAGCTGGGTTGCCTGTGCATTCCCGGCGGCGCAATGAACAGCATCATGCGATTGCGCGCGATTCTTGCGAACGATGTCACCGTCCTGTTCTGCACGCCAACCTATGCCCTTCGCCTTGGTGATGTGGCACGTGAGGAAGGCATCGATCTGGCGCAATCATGCGTGCACACCATCATTGTCGCAGGCGAGCCGGGTGGCAGCATTTCAGCCGTGCGCGAACGAATTGCAGCATGCTGGCCGGACGCTCGTGTCTTCGATCATCACGGCATGACAGAGACTGGACCCGTGACCTATGAATGTCCGCACACGCCCGGCTTGCTGCACGTGATGGAAGATGCGTTTCTTGCAGAGGTGATCGATCGCGAAACCCTCCAGCCGATTGCAGTCGATGGGGAACGCATGGGCGAGCTTGTGCTGACGACACTCCTGCGACCAGGTGCGCCAGTATTGCGCTACGCAACGGGAGATATTGTGCAGCCATTGCGGCGCTCGCGATGCGCCTGCGGCAGTCATAACCTGGCGCTGGCAGGGGGAATCATCAGCCGCGCGGATGACATGGTGTTCATCCGAGGGGTCAACGTCTACCCGGCTGTGATCGAGAGCGTACTGCGGCAGATTTCCGAGGTCGTCGAGTTCGAGTGTCACCTCACAACCGTGCGCGGCCTGGCGGAGCTGACAGTGGTCATCGAACCACGTGATGATGCTGATGCGGAGAAACTGTGTGCCACAACTTCGGCTGCTCTGCGCAGCGCCCTCAATATCCGGATTCCCGTGATGTCTGCAGCCGCAGGATCACTTCCACGGTATGAACTGAAAGCCCGAAGATGGAAGCGCGTTGCTGCTGAAACGACTGAATCTGACGAATGAGCTCAATGATCGAACGAATCCCGTTGCTGCTTGCCCATTCACTGGCTGAGGGTGCACATCTCGATGGACTCGAGCCGCTCGCGGCGGACGCTGTTCCCGAACCCTATCGTTCGCTGCTGGTGCATGAGCGCGACATGACATCGGCCCTCGAAGCATTCACGCGCGGCCGCATCCTGCTTCGCCAGATTGCATCGCAGCGAATTGGAAACATCCTCGCCCGCACCGTGCTTCTTGTGCGGGATGATGCTGAACAGCAGCCCGTCGAGTTCGGAGCGATTCGCATTCACCTTGGCGCATTCAGCGAAGCGATTCAACAGGAGATTCTCGATGGCAAGGAGCCGCTCGGTGGGATTCTCAATCGGGCTGGCTTTGCCCACCGCTCCCAACCATCGGGATGGTTTCGCGTGCAGGCAGATGGCTTTGTTGCCCGTCATCTCGGCCTCGCGCAGCCAGCCCTGCTCTATGGCAGGCATAACATTCTTCTCGGCGCACATGACAATGTACGACTTGCAGAAGTCGTGGAAGTGCTTCCTCCACTTGATGAGCCAGCTTTTGACACACCCGTAATCGGAACATGACGAACAATCATCAATTTGATGCGGTCATCATCGGGGCGGGACCCGCAGGCTGCTCTGCTGCAGCCATTCTGGCTGAGCACGGACGGCGGGTGGCTGTGCTTGAGCGCGAAGTGTTCCCGCGCTACCGCGTGGGTGAATCGCTCATCCCCCACTGCTGGTATGCGCTTGATCGTCTGGGTCTTGTTGATCGCCTCGATGCGTCTGACTTCATCGTGCATAAACACTCGGTGCAGTTTGTGAGCACCGAAGGTGTTGTGACCACGCCGTTCTATTTTCAGCGTCACTGTGATCATCCCAGCTCGCGCACCTGGCAGGTCAAGCGCGACGCATTTGATCGCATGATGCGTGACAACGCAGTTGCAAAGGGCGCAACACTGTTCCAGCCCATGACAGCTCGCGAGCTGGTTCGCAATGGTGAGCGCATTGTCGGCGTGATGGCGCGCGATGCCAATGGCAACGATCACACCTTTACAGCTCCGATCACGCTGGATGCGTCCGGCCGCGACATGTTCGCTGTCGGCAAGCAGCAGTGGCGTGTGAACGATGCATCGCTGAAGAAGATCGCGATCTGGTCGTATTTCAAGGGCGGCAAGCGCGACGAGGGTATCAATGAAGGCGCGACCACCGTTGCGTATCTCCCCGAAAAAGGCTGGTTCTGGTACATCCCGCTGCCTGATGACATTGTGAGTGTCGGGGCCGTTGCTGAGCGAGACTATCTTTATCGTGGCGAGCGCGATCCGCAGGTCATACTGAATCGGGAGATCGCGCTGCAGCCCTGGATTCGTGAACATCTGGCGCACGCAACCCAGGTGGAACAGCCGCGCGTCACCGGTGACTATTCCTACCGCTCGAAGTATTGCGCATCTGATGGCCTTGTTCTGATCGGTGATGCATTTGCATTTCTCGATCCGGTGTTTTCGTCGGGCGTTTTTCTTGCCCTTGAGTCGGGCGTGATGGCAGGCGATGCAGTGCACGCTGCGCTTGACTCGGGTGATGTTTCAGCCGCGACATTCGAGACATATGGCGCCCGCATGCGACAGGCCATTGAAGCCATGCGGCGACTGGTGTACGCATTTTACGATGAGACATTCAGCTTCGGCGAGTTTCTCAAGGAGTATCCAGACCTTGGCCGCGACCTGACAGACTGCCTCATCGGAAACGTGTACAAGAACCTCGAGCCGCTTTTTGAAGCGATGGGTGAACTGGCCAATGTGCCACAGCCGCTCGCACACGGAGGACCGTTGCTTGAAAGCGCCCGCGCCTGACGCAACTCAGCGCGGGTCGGCACTCGCCCTTCTGCGCAATGTTGCGCGACGGTATGGTTCTGCCCCTGCGCTCATTGAGGTGTTGCGCGATGTCTCACTCACTGTCGAGCATGGCGAAAGCATTGCGATCGTCGGACCTTCGGGTTCGGGCAAGAGTACATTGCTCAACATCATCGGCTCACTCGACCGGGCCGACTCCGGCGAAGTGATCGTCGATGGCGTCGATCTCACGACGGCTGATGAAAAGCAGCGGACCCAGTTGCGACGGTCGCGCATCGGTTTTGTGTTTCAGTCACATCACCTTTTGCCGCAGTGCAGTGTGATCGAGAACGTGCTTGTTCCAACGCTTGCGGCGGCGCGGAAGTCGCCACCTGATGCAGTTGAGCGGGCCAGGGAGCTTCTTCGCGAGCTTGGACTTGATGCCCGCATGCACCGCCTGCCCGGCCAGCTTTCTGGTGGTGAACGCCAACGTGTTGCGGTGGCCCGCAGCCTGATCAATCAGCCGGTGCTTCTGCTTGCAGATGAGCCGACCGGATCACTTGATCGCGATGCTTCGGAGCGTCTGGCTGACCTTCTTGCGACGGTGAATGAGGAACGCAATCTGGCAGTGATTCTCGTGACGCACGCAGATCACGTTGCAAAGCGCATGCAGCGATTGCTTGAGCTGCGTGATGGATGTCTCATTGAATCTGACAATCGCGCACTTCCGGACCACGCAACGTGAAGCGCATCACGTTGACACTTCGAAGTCTTCGATATCACTGGCGGGCTCATCTGGGCGTCGCCCTCGGCACCATGATCGCCAGTGCTGTTCTCATCGGCGCCCTGGGCGTGGGTGACTCGGTAAAGGCGACGCTCACGAGGCAGGCTGCCCAACGGATTGGCAAGGCTGCCGCTGTTGTCATTTCGCCTGAGTATCTCTTTCGGGCTGAGCTTGCACATGAACTGTCGCGCACACTCGACAGGCCCGTGGTCGCAATGCTGCAGCTTCCTGCCTCCGCAGCAACAACGGATGGCAGTCATCGCCTCAACGGCATTCAGTTGCTGGGCGTTGCTGATGGATTCTTTGACCTTGCGCTTTCGCCAGTTGAGCTTGCGATCGAACCTGGCACAGTGGTATTGAATCGCCGTGTTGCAGATGCGCTCGATGTAGAACCGGGGCGTGAGATCGTGATTCGCTGTCGTCGTCCCGGAGCGCTGCCGCTTGAATCGGTCTATGGCAGCGCGGAAGATCTCACTCAGGCGCTGCGGGTACGGGTTGCGTATGTGGTTGAAGATGATGTGTTCGGCCGTTTCGGGCTTTCAGCGGAACAAATATCGCCTGCAAACGTGTTCGTTCAACTCGCTTGGCTGGCTGAGCAGGTCGAAAACCCGGGCCGTGCCAACATGTGCCTTGTGGGAAACAGTGGCGATGCAGCATCAGCGGAGATCACCAGCGACCGGCTTGCAGGTCAGTTGCGCGACGCATGGACGCCTGCTGATGCGAGCATTGATGCAATCGACCCCGAACGCCGTGAAGTTCGCAGCAGCCGCATTTTTCTCGATGATGCAGTCGTTCAAGCGATCGAGCGTACGCATCAGCCTGCGATCGGCATCCTGACGTACTTCGTCAACTCGATTGAGCATGACAGCAACGCCACACCCTATTCAATGGTGAGCGGCATCGGCGGACTGAGCCCCGGCGCGATGTCTCAACTCCCGGGCTGGCTGGAGCAGCTTGTTCACGATGATGCAGGTGATGCAATCATCATCAATCAATGGCTGGCGGATGATCTCGAGGCGGCCATCGGCGATCCCATTTCACTGCGGTACTTCATCATCGGCGACGCAGATGCACTGGTTGAAACCAGCCGCGACTTTGTCGTGCGCGGCATCGTGCCCATCGAGGGGCTTGCGGCTGATCCTTCGCTCATGCCTGATTTTCCGGGGATTGCGGACGCTGAGCGAAGTCGCGAATGGGAGAGCGATCTGCCCATTGACCTTAGCCTGATCCGTGATCGCGATGAGGCCTACTGGGACGCGCATCGCGGCACGCCCAAGGCCTTCGTCTCTCTGGCCGCAGCACAGCAAATGTGGGCTCAGCGTTTTGGTTCACTCACAGCTGTGCGTGTTGATGCAGGCGGCGACATGCAAAGCGTGCAGGCAGCCATTGCGAGCATCGATCCAGCGCAACTCGGCGTGAAAGCAATCTCGCTGCGCGAGGGAGCAGCGAGCGCGACGCAGGCTGCGACTGACTTCGGCGGTCTCTTCATCGGGCTGGGTTTCTTCGTGATTGCAGCATCGCTCATTCTCACAGCGTTGCTCTTTGCGCTGCATGTTGCCCAGCGCAGCCGCGAACATGGCGTGCTGCGGGCGGTTGGATTCGCTGCGGGAACCGTACAGCGCATGACGCTTGCAGAGGGTGTTCTCGTCGCAATCCTCGGCAGCACGGCGGGTATCGCAGCGGGCATGCTGATGACACATGGCGTGCTCTTTATCCTGCAGCGTGGCTGGAGTGGCGCTGTCGCAGGCAGCGCTATTCATTTTTCAATCTCAGCGCAGTCGATCGTCATCGGCTGCGCTGCATCAATCATCATGGCTGTCATTGCGATGTGGCTGGCCACCCGAAGATTGATCAGGGCTCAGCCGGATGAACTACTGCGCCAGGGTAGCGAGAGCAATCTCACAACAGGTCGCGTCGCAGAAGGACGACCCCGCCGCTTGAGCATCATCACTGGAACAGGACTGCTCATCTCTGCGATCACGATGTTGATCATCAGCATGCGGCGCGATGCGCTCCCTGCATTGAGTCTCTCGAGTGGTGCCCTCATGCTTGCATCGCTCCTGGCATTCGCGCGTGCGTGGTTGCTGCAATCAGGCCAGCGCGCAGCCTCAGCTCAAGCAGGATTCAGTCGCAAAGTCCTGGCCCATATCAGCGCTCAGCGGCGTCCCGGCCGCAGCACCGCAACCATGGTGCTGCTGGGAATGGGCGTCTTTCTCGTTCTTGCGATCGGTGCCAATCGTCTTCAGGCACCCGCGGCTGGAAGAACTTCCGGAACTGGCGGCTTTGACCTGGTCGCTGAATCGTCGGTTCCGCTGGCGCGTGATCTTGACGCTGAAGACACGACCAGAGCTCTTGCGCTGACGAGAGACGACATGCAGGGCGTCTCGTCGATCCCGATCCGTATCCGCAGTGGCGATGAAACGAGTTGCCTGAATTTGCATGTCCCTCAGCAACCACGTCTCTTTGCAGTGGATGCATCTGAACTTGCAGGGCGATTTTCATTCGCGCGCACGAGCGACGAAATCGCTGGCAATGCTGCAGGCTGGAGCGTGCTCGATGCGCATCTCGGGCCGAACATCATTCCTGCGGTTGCAGATGATGCAACGTTGATGTGGACGCTGAAGCGATCGCTTGGTGATGACATTGAGTACACAGCCAGCGATGGCAGCACTGTCAACATCCGCATTGTCGCAACGCTCAACAGTTCGATCCTGCAGGGCGGACTCATCATCAGCCGCGATCAATTCGAGCAGCATTTCAGTGACCAGAGCGGGTTCAGCATGTTTCTGGTTGCTGTCGATCCTGCGGTCAACGATGCAGCGCGTGTCGCTCAGCGCCTTTCAATGCAGTTGGCAGACGTCGGCCTGGCGGTCGAGTCAGCCAGCGCGCGGTTGATGCGATTCAACGAAGTCCAGAACACGTACATCACGATCTTTCAGACGTTGGGCGGGCTTGGCCTTTTGCTGGGCGCGTGCGGTATGGGAATCATCGTGCTCCGCAACGTGCTGGAACGTCGAGGGGAACTGGCAACGCTCCGCGCAGTCGGATTTTCACCCCGCGATATCCGCAATCTGCTCTTGCGCGAACATGCTCTCCTGCTGTTGCTCGGCCTGCTGAGTGGGGCTGTGGCAGCCGCCTGGACGCTGTTACCGATCGTGCCCGCTGATGCGGTGGCGCGCTCGTTCATCACCGCAATGTTCCTTCTGATTGCAATGGCTGGCCTTGGAATTCTCTGGGTAGTTCTTGCAACACGGGCTGCTCTGGCTGGAACAACTCTGCAGGCGCTGCGGGCGGAGTGAAGCCCACGCTGATCCAGTCCGCGTATACAATCGCGGGCTTCGCTTGGTGAACAATCATTTGTGAACGTCCTAAACAGGTGGTGAGGTATGTCGACCCATAATTTTCTTCGATGCATCGTGATTGTCGCGCTGCTTTCTGCAACTCCGCAAGTGACGGCTCAGGATGCTGCGACCGATCGCCAGCAGCGCCTCGATACAGCCTTTGAAACGCTTTTGAGCGATGTCGATCTGATCGGCTACTTCACGCTGGATAATGCGCCAGCTGATGCACCTTTGCGTGAAGATCGCTACCACATTCGCAAGGTGACGCGCCTGCGCGAGGGTGTCTTTCAGTTTGATGCAGTGATGTACTATGGCGAGCGCGAACGCGAGTTGAGCATCGCTCTGCCTGTCAAATGGGCGGGCGACACACCCATGATTTCGCTGTCAAAGGTTGCGATTCCCGGCGTCGGCACATTCTCGGCCCACATTCTCTTCAACGATGGCAAGTACGCAGGCACATGGAGTGGCGACGATCATGGCGGGCACATGTTTGGCAGGATTGCGGCCCATGAAGAGAAGGACAACGACCCTGCCGCTGTCATTGATGATCTGCCCGGACCCGCTGATGCAACTGCGCACCGTTCGGACTGGCCATCATTCCGTGGCAACGGCGCCCGCGGCATTGCTGATGGATTCCCAACCGCAACCACATGGAACGCCCGCGAAGACAAGGGTGTTCTCTGGCACACACCCGTCGAAGGTCTGGCACATTCCAGCCCCGTGATTGCAGGCGATCGCCTCTTCATCACCTCCGCGATCGGAAGCAAAGAAGCGGAACTGGTTGTCGGCCTATACGGCTCCATTGCGCCGGTCGCGAGTGAAGGCGAGCATGACTTTGTCACCATCTGTCTCGACAAGAATACTGGGAAGGAACTCTGGCGGCAGACCGCAATCTCGGCCACACCCATGATCGAGCGTCATCCCAAGGGCAGCCACGCAGCCTCATCACCAGCGACCGATGGCCGCTATGTCGTGTCGTTCTTCGGCTCTGAAGGACTGTATTGCTACACAGTCGAAGGCGAACTTGCATGGAAGCACGACCTCGGCCGCCTCGATTCGGGCTACTACATGGTCAAAGACGCGCAGTGGGGCTTTGCAAGCTCGCCGATCATTCACGAAAACAGCGTGATCGTGCAGTGTGATGTTCAGGACGAGTCGTTCCTTGCAGCATTCAATATCACCGATGGCAGTGAACTGTGGCGCACCCCACGCGAGGAAGTGCCCACATGGAGCACGCCCACAGTGCATGTCACAGACGATGGCGCGCAGATCATCGTCAACGGCTACAAAGCCATTGGCGGGTACGACTTTGAAACTGGTAAACAGTTGTGGAGTATCGAAGGTGGCGGCGACATTCCTGTGCCAACGCCCATCGTTGCAGATGGCATCATGTACATCACCAACGCCCACGGCCGTCTGGCACCAATCTACGCAATCAATGCAGATGCAGCCCAAGGCACCATCGCGCTGGAAGCGGATGGCAGCACGCTGGTGTGGTACGAACCAAGACGCGGCAACTACATGCAGACACCACTGGTCTATCAGGGCGTGCTCTATTGTTGTAACGATGCGGGGATACTCTCCGCCTTTGATGCAGCCACGGGCGAACTGATCTACCGCGAGCGTCTGGGCGGCGGGCAGACTGGCTTTACCGCATCGGGCGTCGCAGCAGATGGAAAACTCTATTTCACCTCAGAAGTTGGGGAGGTGTACGTCGTCCGCCCCGGCCGCGAGTTTGAGGTGATCTCGGTCAATGACAATGGCGAACTCTGTATGGCCAGCCCCGCCGTGTCCGAAGGTGTGATCTACTTCAGAACCCGCAACGGTGTGCTTGCCATCGCCCCGCCCGGACGCGACGATTAAGGAAGTTGTTCGGCATCTGCCATCCACGCATGCTTTCTTCCCAAACACGTCCTTTTGGAACTTCCCTCGACGCCAGGTGTATAA
>JBPCKF010000104.1:0-6561 GCA_051004555.1 Phycisphaerales bacterium
ATTGACGAGCGCGATCGTCGCGACACGGGCAATCGGGATATTCTGCACGCGGCCATCATTCTCGATCGCAAGGGTGGTGTGACTGAGCGACGCGACAAAGCCTTCGAGCCGATCCCCATTGCGCAGGGTGACAGTGTCTGCATCACCCGCAACAGGCGCACCTGCTGCAGCATCGAGCGCGATCCATTCCACGCGATCAAGTTCGATGCCGAGCTGACTGAACCAGGGATGATCCCACCGAATCACATCGTCGTGAGCACCACTCGAATCTTCGCTCGAACTGAGTCTGCCGGGAATGCGCTGCCCATCGACCAGGGCAAGCATGCCCAGGGCGCGCGTGTGCTGCCGCGTCACCGGGGCAGCCGTCATGAAGCCGATACTGCTCGCGAGCGGAATCACAGTTTGCTCATTGGTCTTGGCGTTGCGGACGTGCACTTCGCCATCAGTCATGGCCATCAGAACAACGTCGTGCACAATCTCAGTTCGCTTGATGAAGTGCACAAGTTCACTATTCAGTTGCAGCGACTGCCTGCCCTGCTGCTGTTGCTGATCCTGCGCGAGCGCGGGTGCGAAACCGGGCCATGCGAACGCAAGCACAATCGCAAAAATCGTGCACAGCTGCGTGCAGAACACATACGGCATTCGAAGTTTCATCGGCAACGTCATTCTTCGTTCCCAGTGGGGTTTGCCTTCCGCGGGAAGAGCATGCGGCGGGCTTCGACAGCGGCCAGCACCTCTTCATACCGCTGACATTGATCCGGGTTGTCCAGAAGCGGGTGGCTGAACGCTTCGATGAGCGACTCGATCATCATGTAATGCATCGGCGAACCGGGATCGGTCTGTGCAAGCAGCGCCTCACATTGCTGCATGATGTCAACCGGGCCTGCAAGTTCAGCCCGCTCGGGTGTTTTGGTCGCGTGTTGTACGGCAGCGACAGCCCGCAGACCCGCAAGATGCATGTGAATGCGATCATCATCTGCAAGGCGAGCGCGGGCAAATGCCTCAACGTCCTGCATCGCGCCCAGCGCAGCATCGGTGTCGCGCTGCGAAAGTTGCCAGAATGCCAGGGTGAACTGCGTGATGAAATGATAGAGATCATCGAGTTCATGCGCATCTTCGTTGGCCGCAAAGAGCTTGAGGTTGGTGAGTTTGGCATCGAAAAGCGGGCCTGTGTCGATGGGCGTGCCGAGTTCCTGGCGTTCGAAGAGGTCTTGCAGAATCCACGCCAGGCGCGGCAGACGGGTGGTGGGCGGATCGTTGGCGAGGCTCTGTTTGAGCGATTCGCCGAGCATCACAGCCGTCTCCTGCAGAGCCTCCGTGCGCTCGCGTTCCCGCAGTGAAGTGACGGCGAGGTTGACCCCCACACCAATCGCTGCAATCAAACTGGCTGCCAGGACAATATTGAAAGGATGACGACGGGCGTACAGCCCCCACCGATGGAGAAGCGTTGAGCCCGCAAACGGCAAAGGGCGACGCTGCTGCCATGCCCGCAGATCCGTTGCCAATGCAGCCGCGGTGGCGTAGCGATCCTCGGGCGATTGCGCGATGGCGAACGTGCAAATGGCATCAAGATCGCGATCAACTGCCGGGTTGATGGCGCGCGGGGGTTGGGAAATGGATGACACTGCCTCAACTGGCTGCGCAGTCAATGTCGCACCATCGGGTCTCTCGCCATTCGGAAGCCGCCCCGTGAGCATGTAGTACAGAATGCCGCCCAGCGAGTAGACATCCGAGCGAACGGTCGGCATGGCTGTGTCGGGGACGAGTCGTTCTGGCGCGATGAACGCCTGGTTGCCAAGGTGAATGACGTCGCCGGTCTCGCCGTGATGACTGCGCACCGCGATGCCAAAGTCGGTGATGCGGACGCCGCCATCTTCATTGAGAAGGATGTTGCCTGGCTTGAGATCGCAATGAATGATGCCTCGCTCGTGTGCTGCGTTGAGTCCATCTGCAGTTTCAAGGACAATCTCGACGACCGATGGAATGTCGAGCGGTTCGCGGCGCAGCGAGTGAGCATTGATCCATTTCTGCAGGTCGCCGCCTGGGACGTATTCACTCACAATGAAGAGTTCGCCATACTCGCTTTCGCCACACTCGATGACGTTGACCACGTTGTGATGACGGACACTGCGATTCTTGATCGCTTCTTCGCGGGCCCGATCGCCTCCCCACAAAACCTGCGTGAGCGTGGGGAGGATTTTGATCGCCACCTGATCTGAACGCGGCTGATTCGGGCGCTCCGCCTCGTTGCCTTCATTATCATCAGCTTGCGGGACGGGGTTGGCGTTCTCGTCGCGGAACTGCAGGTCGATGGCGAGATAGACCTGGCCGGATGAACCCTCACCCAGCAGTCGTTCGAGGATGTATCGCCGTTGGCCGCTCGCC
Organism: Phycisphaerales bacterium; assembly: GCA_051004555.1. Taxonomy (GTDB): domain Bacteria; phylum Planctomycetota; class Phycisphaerae; order Phycisphaerales; family SM1A02; genus JBPCKF01. The sequence continues at coordinate 2,386 of JBPCKF010000104.1, forward strand.
ATCATCGGTCCGAACGGACAGGGAAGCTCGCGTGCCACGCCGCCCGCCAGTTCGCAAAGTTCAACCGTTTCGATGATTTCATTGCGCAAGTCGGGATACTGCTGGGCGAGTTGTTCGACAACTTCCGTTCGGATACCACCCGGTCCGGAAAGTGCATAGAGAACAACTTCGATTGCTGCATCGAGCGGGTCCTGCCGATTGCGCAACCCGGGAACAAGGTCGAAGTACACATCCAGCGTGGGAGGTTTGCCTTCGCGGACGCAGTCGCGGCCGTGATCCTGAATGAACTCAGCCAGCTCGAAATCTTCCATTGATGCAAGGTCTGCCTTGCCGGAAGCGTCCGCAGCCGATGCGTTGGGAGACACAGCTTTGGGCTGAGCCGAGCGCACTAGGCAGCCTCGGAACGGAGATGGCTCAGGCGCACTGCCAGTATTTCGCAGATGCGCTGCCAGCGTTTGCGGACTCCTGCAGGTGTCATCATCAGCAGCCTGGAGATCTCGCGCGAGGTGGCATCTCGCATTCGCATCTGCAGGTGGGTGCGGTCATCATCGGTTTCGAGCAGGTCCAGAAGGGCCTCGAGATGAAAATCAGCCTCATCGCGAGCGGCACCCAGCCGGGCCGCATCACTCTGCATCTGCAAACGCAAGGTCGAGGCAACCTCGGCCCCGCGTTGCTCGCTTTCTCTGATGCTGCGAACCTTGCGGGCCTTGTCGACCAGAGCATTGTCAGTCATACGGTCGATCAGCGCCCACACGCCGTGCGTGCATTCGATGCTGAAGCGACCTTGCATGACATAGTCGTCCAGATGTCGACCAATCGTCGAGAGGATCTCCTGCGAGTCATAGACCCGCCTCACCCTGGCACTGAGTCCTGCCCGGACCCGACGAAGGATGCGCGAGCCGTAGACGTCGATGAACTCCGCGGCAGCCTCGCGATCGCCCCGCGACATTCCGTCCACCAGATCACCAATGCGGCTGTGCGGTTTAACCATATCTTCCATGGTTCGAATCTGGGCCATACCTCTCCTCTCGGCTGCCTCGATTGAAACTTACAAAAAATCTGAAGAAATCCGTCACACCCTGGGCGTGAGCTTCGCTCTCTAGGGATGGCTGGGCAGTCCGTCAGCCCAATTCACCCCCCGAGCATCAGGAGCAAGACCAAGATGAGACCCTCACACCATTCTACCACCCCCCCATCTATTCTGCGAGCAAAATCCGCATTTCTCTCAGCCGTACTGGTGGCTGCAGCCTCCACGCTGCTCTCAGTGCCGGCTTCCAATGCGTCCGCACAGGCATTTTTTGATGAAGACCCTGAAGAGATCTGGGCCATGGAGTTGATTGCTCAGAAGGATATCGACGGCGATGGTCATATCGGTCCGCCGCCCGATCCCACTCCCCCACCGCCCCCACCCGGTGGAGGTGGAGGCGCACCAGGCGCGATTTGACTCTGAATTGCCCTTCAGCCCCCCATCGCGCCCTCCTCCTCTCTCTTCCCGCGATGAAGGGAAATGCGTGCAGCGACCCGTGCAGACCGGGGGCGCACAGCTGCACGCTATATGCCGGTCGTGAACGCCATGACTGCGTTGCGATCGGCGTTCTGCATTGCTTCGGGAGAATCACTCAGCCGCGCTGGCTCGTCACGCTCTATGCTTCGCATCTCATGACGACACACCACGCGCAGTCAGCCCATTCCTCATCCGAAGGTGCCCGCCGAACCTCTGCCATCCTCATCACCGGAGCGGGTGGCGAAATCGGGCATGGCCTGATCGAACAACTCGCTGCACGCCCTGGCAGCATCATCGTCGCCCTCGATCTGCATGAACTCGAACCTTCCCTCCGCGAGAAGTGTCAGGCTGCGTACGTGGGTGACATCTGCGACAATGCGCTGCTCACGCGCGTGCTGGCGAAGTACGAGATTACCGAAATCTATCACCTTGCAGCCCTGCTCTCGACCCGGGCAGAATACGTTCCCGCAGCTGCGCATGACGTGAATGTTCGCGGCACACTCAATCTGCTCGAACTCGCAGCTGAGCAGGCCCGCTCACACGGACAGCGCGTCCGCTTCATGTTTCCAAGTTCGATCGCGGTCTATGGCATGCCCGATCAGGCAACAAAGAAACAGGCAGGCAAAGTCCATGAACGCGAATGGTGTCAGCCAGCCACGATGTATGGTTGCAACAAACTCTACTGTGAACACCTCGGCCGCTATTACGATCAACACTATCGCCAACTTGCCAAAGACCGCATCCGCGAAATCGTCGACTTCCGCGCCATCCGCTTTCCCGGCATCATCTCAGCCCACACACTGCCTTCAGGCGGCACGAGTGACTTCGCTCCGGAGATGATTCACGCAGCTGCGCAAGCGAAACCCTATGCGTGCTTCGTGCGTGCAGATACGCGCATTCCCTTCATGTCAATGCCCGATGCTATCGCAGCGCTGCTGACACTTGCAGGCGCAAGCGAAGCATCGCTCACCCAGGTTGTCTACAACATCGGCGCATTCAATCCGAGTGCTGGTGAGTTTGCTGAACGCGTCCAGCAGGCATTTCCCGGTGCCGAGATCACCTTCGAGCCAGATGAACAACGACAAGCCATTGTCGACAGCTGGCCCGAAGATGTCAACGATGATGCAGCCAGAGCGGACTGGAACTACGCACCATCGCACACACTCGAACGCGCATTTACTGAGTATCTGGTGCCCGTCATCAAAGCTCGCTATCAGTGATGGAACCCTGCTGGTGGCTGCATCTGCAAAAAACTCTCTGTACTTTCCACTTGACAAACCTACCATTTGAGTGTCCACTATGCGTGTTGGCAGACGCTGAACACGGACCGGATCAGCGGCTGCATCGCCTTTATCTGCATTTGTCTGCGTGTTGACTGTTCACTGGTCTGATTCCTTTGAAACGGGAAAGTGAACAGCTCAGCCGCTTCCCCTTGGTTTGTGACGGTTCCGGACTCAGGCCACTGCCTGAGACAAATCTGCCGCGCCACCTTCTCCACCCGCGAGATTTCGTGCATGACGTCCATCATGAATGGCATCCTCGTCTGGCCTGACGGCCGCGATGGACGCCTTCGACAAATCGAGAACGGCTTCGCTGAACAGCCGGGCGACCCTTGGGTGCCCGCTGCCATCCGCGAACAGTTTCCCCTGCGCTCCGGGCAGCTTCTTCGTGTGGAAGTCAGCGACGCGCCTCCCAAACGAAAGAGTCGACGACGAAGGCGCAGAAAGGGGAACAACAACGACAACGCCGGGGCTGATCAAACTACCGCATCCAACGGCCAGGCGACCAGCCACAGCAACGGACGCCTGACAGTTCAGAACGTCCTGGAGATCGAAGGGCTCGACCCCGAGGTGTATGCTGCACGCACGCCATTCGAAGAACTCACTGCCCTCGATCCGCAGCCGCGACTGACGCTGGAATACAAAAACTGTCCGCCAGCCTGCAGACTCATCGATCTCTTCTGCCCCATCGGCTACGGCACGCGTGGGTTAATCGTCGCGCCTCCAAAAGCTGGCAAGACCGTCCTCCTCAAGCAGATCGCATCAGGCATCACGCACAATCATCCCGAAGTCGAAGTGGTTGCCCTGCTCATCGATGAACGACCCGAAGAGGTGACCGACTTCAAACGCAACGTCCCCGCTCAGGTGCTTGCCTCGAGCAACGATCAGAACATTGCTGAACACATCGAACTGGCAATGCTCACAGTCGATCGTGCTCGGCGAATCGTTGAAGCTGGGCGCGACGTGGTCGTGCTGCTCGACTCACTGACTCGAGTCGGGCGCGCTTTCAATAACTCGCGAAAGTATGCGAGCTCGGGCCGAACCATGACAGGTGGCCTGGACAGCCGCGCTCTGGACATGCCCAAGCAACTCTTCGGCGCAGCCCGCAAGGCGGAGCAGGGTGGCTCGCTCACCATGATCGCGACATGTCTTGTTGACACAGGCTCGCGGGCAGATCAGATTATCTTCGAAGAGTTCAAAGGCACGGGCAACATGGAACTCATTCTCGATCGCTCGATTTCTGAACGCAGGTTGTATCCCGCTATCAATCTCGCAGCCTCAGGCGCTCGCAAGGAAGACCTTCTGATGTCGCCCGAAGAGCTCAAGACCGTCACCGCGCTTCGCCGCCGCCTGACGAATATGCCCCCGCATGTACAGATCGAGCAACTGCTG
>JBPCKF010000105.1:0-49600 GCA_051004555.1 Phycisphaerales bacterium
TTGGCCTCCTTGCCAGTTGGGGTACCCGATTATAACATGATCGAGGAAATGTGCGAGTTGCTTAGCGGCCTGCTAGGGGCGGGTCGAGTCGATTCGACAGAACGGGCAGCGCATAGAGCGTCGCCACAATCAGGCCTGCTGTCATTCTTCGCTGCCTAACCAACGCTCGCTGTTTCATCATTGTTATTCCAGTGTACGCGTTCAACGCACCTCTCCGAAGAGTACCCTTCAGAACAGAATCGCCAACCACAGAATCAAGTGCAGCAGAAACGCAAGGACGATGATGTTGAGAAATCGTCTGGTGCGGGTCTTATGCCGAAACATGTGCATGGCTGTGATCGCGCCCGCCCAGCCGCCCGCAAGTGACATCATGTGAAGCGTGCGCTCGGGCACGCGCTGTCGTCCTCTGCGGGCTGCGCGTTTGTCACGCCAGTACACAAGGAACGTTGCAACGCTAATCGCAGCATACAGACACAGGGCGATGATGATCCACATCTCACACAACTGTATCGCCACTCCGCACCGCGAGCGCTCGTTACAAACACGTGACAGTGAACCATCAGAATGCAGGGTACATTTTCCGATGTCCGGAAGTTTCTGTCCTCTGGAGAATCACAATGCGCCTATCACTCGCTTTCGTCGCTCTTGTCTTCATCGTGGTTGCCTTCGCTGCAGCCCAGCAGATTCGCGCAATGGGTCAGCCGCCAGAATCGCTCAGCAGATCGTTCGTTGAGAACCGGGCGTCATCCATCATCAATCCCGCCATTGATATGGATGGCTACCGCAGTGTTGTGAATGAAGCAGCCAGGCATCGGGCATCGCGCCGGCTCACAGAGGAGCAGTTTCTCGAAATGAGTCGCGATCCTGCGACCATCGTTCTCGACGCTCGCAGCCGTGACATGTTTGCCCTGCTGCACATCGAGGGCGCAACCAACCTTCCGTTCCCCGACATCGCATTTGTCACCCTTGAGAAACTGATCCCGGACAAGGCGACCCGCATTCTCATCTACTGCAATAATAACTTTCAGAACAACACGACTGCGTTTCCGTCCAAGGCACCACCAGCATCACTCAACCTCGTGACCTACACCGCGCTGTACAACTACGGCTACGAGAACGTCTACGAACTCGGCCCGCTGCTTGATGTGCATACGACCATTTTGCCGCTGGTCTCTTCGGAATGAATCGTGCGTTGGGAGGGGTTACCCCTGCCTGATCCCGCAGGGCTCAAATCTTCGGGTGAAAATGACCGATTTCTGCGTTGGAATCGGAGCTTTCAGCTTATCATTGTGACCATGCAACACACGCATCATCACCGAAACGGAATCCCTGCGCGACTGATCTGGCTGATGAACCTACGGGCTCTGGGCCTATTCGTACTCACTCTGGCGGCGTCTGGTCCAGCAGCAGCAGGTGCGGACGATCGGCCTCTGGCTTTCAACATCGACGAAAACGTTGCTGCTTTCTTCGATGCACTCAGCAGCGGCGAGGTCGGTTCATACGCCGTCATTGGCGACTCAATCTCATTCCGTGGCGACTCGTATCACTGGTTCCTGCGCGACCATCTGGAAGCTGCATTCGGAAACGGCGGGGATGGATATCTCGGCTTCAATGGCGGGTTCAAATCAAACGCAGCCAACGGTCCGCGCGAGGGCCTTGCCTATCGCAAGCAGAGTTCCGTCTGGGCACCATCGTCGACGTCGCAGAATCTGCGCGATGCACTTGGTCGCCGATCTCCGGATGGCATCTACACCCGCATCGGTGGACCGGGTTGGATCGAAGTCGACTTCTACGGTCCTTCAGCCATTCTGCATTACGTCCGCGAGTTCGGTGCTGGGAACATCAATGTCGAACTCAATGGCAAGACCATTGCAACGCTCGACGCATCACTGGAGGAAGCAAGTGATCCTGCACTCGGACTTTTTTCGTTCGAGACCGGTCAACCTGATCCGAACGTGCTCAACACACTTCGTCTGTCGCTGATCGGTGCATCAACGCAGGATCCGCAGTGGACTCAACTCAATGGCCTGCAAATGACAACTGGCAACGCTGGTGCAGTCCTGAATCGCATCGCGCGGGGAGGGGTCGGTCCCGATGACTTTCTCAGCGCTGATCCTGCCATCTACGCTGATGTGCTTGCCTCACTTGCGCCGCAGCTGCTCATTGTGATGCTCGATCCAGGGCGCGATGACCGTTTCGACCAGTACGTCGATGACCTCAACAGCCTGCTTGACTTCTATGAGGCGACGCTTCCCGATGCTGGCATCGTGTTGATCTCGCATCATCCGTTCCGCGAAAACCGTGAGTTGATCACGATCTGGGAGATCGCCGCTGCGTCGGCCCGCGGCCATGGCTTTATCAATCTGTTTGATCTGCATCTTGATCTCGACGATCTCCAGGCTCGAAACATGCTGGTTGATACGGTCCACTTCAACGCCAATGGCGGCGCATGGCACGGGTGCTATGTCTTCGACACCCTTCGTGGATGGAATGCTGCGGCCGATCTGGCCATTCGGGCTGGGACCATTGTGGAAGGCGGCCTGTACGAAGTGCGCAACAGTGATGACGAAAGACTTGACCTGGCCTCACAGTTCGGCTTTCTCTCCAGCGCGCCCAACGTTGTCGAACTTGAGGCGGGATTCCTGCTGGATCGTGTTCAACCTGACGTGATTGACGTTCGGGCTGAGTGGTCGATCAACAATCCGCTCGGCAGCGTGGGGCTTCGATTGCGCAACTGGAACACCGGTCAATTCGTTCAGATCGCTGCGACGACCATCAGCCAGAGTGAATCGATCATGGAACTTACGGACATCCCCATCGATTCCGCGTTCCGCAGCAATGCTGATCGAGTGGACATACGCACCCGAGTTGTTGTGGTTGCGACCTTCTCAACCTCCGGCTTCCGCATGCGCGTTGATGATCTCAAACTGCGCTTGCGGTAAGCTGAGAACGCGCGCGTTCAGCAGCACGCGGGGTGAGGAATGGGCTGCAGGCAAGAGGCAACCGGCAATGGGCCGTCCCCACGCTCAAAGGAAGCGGGGATTTGCAAAGCTGGCAGACCTCGCCAGTCGGCTGGCAGAGCTTGCCGACAGGTTGTCATCGGCTGCCTGGCATTCGGTGAAAACCTGCAGTTCGCAGGCTGGCAACAAAAGTAGCGGGTGCCACGGCTTCGCCCGCTGCGGGCAAGCCGTGCTCTCCACAGTCGATCTCCAGCCGCACGGCTGGGCTGCGCCAAGCCGTGGCACTCCTCGGCTCGAGCCAACATTCCGGGCCTCATCATCCCAGCGCCCGCTCGACATACTGAATGTCGAAGTCAGCCTCGCGGAACTCGCGGCTGTCGATGAGTCTGATATGCAGCGGAATTGTCGTCTTGATGGGATCGATGCGGAACTCGCGCAAGGCTCGGAGCATGCGGGCAATGGCCTCATCGCGAGTCGGAGCATGCACGATCAGCTTGCCGATCATCGAATCGTAGTTGGGCGGGATGCGGTAGCCAGCCTCTGCATGAGAGTCGATGCGTACACCCAGACCGCCGGGTACTGTAAAGGTTTCGATGAGGCCGGGTTGAGGCATGAAGTTGCGGTCGGGATCTTCTGCATTGATGCGGCACTCGATGGCGCATCCTCGTACCCGAATGTCGCGCTGACTCACAGAGAGCTTCTCACCAGCTGCTATGCGGATCTGTTCGCGCACAATATCAACGCCGGTAATCATTTCCGTTACAGGGTGCTCGACCTGCACGCGCGTATTCACTTCCAGCATGTAGAAATTCTGGTCCTGATCCATCAGGAACTCGACCGTTGCAGCGCCCGCGTAGTTTGCGCGGCGAATCAGCTCTGCAGCTGAGGCTGCGACCCTGTCTCGACGCTTCTGATCGGCGCGTGGGATGGGCGCCTCTTCGATGAGCTTCTGATGCCTGCGTTGTGAGGAGCAGTCGCGGCCATAGAGGTGGACAGCGTTTCCATGTTTGTCGCCCAGCACCTGAATCTCGACGTGTCGCGCCTTTTCGAGATACTTCTCAATGTATACCGCGCCGTTGCCGAACGCAGCCAATGCTTCCTGCCTGGCGCTGGCAAGCGCTGCGGAAAGTTCGCCCGGTTTGTGCACCACGCGCATCCCGCGACCGCCCCCACCAGCTGCAGCTTTTACAATGACCGGGTAGCCGACCTTCTCGGCAACGATCACCGCTTCCTCATCCTCTTCGATGGCATCTTCCGATCCGGGGAAGACCGGCGTCTTTGCTTTGCGGGCCATCTTCTTACAACTCACCTTGTCGCCCAGCAGGGCCATGGCTTCTGGTGAGGGGCCGATGAACTCGATGTTGCAGTCGCGGCAGACTTCCGCAAAGTGCGCGTTCTCCGCAAGAAACCCGTAGCCGGGGTGAATGGCATCAGCATGCGTCACTTCCGCAGCTGCGATGATGCGATCGATGCGAAGGTACGACTGCGCTGCAGGTGGAGGACCGATGCAGATGGTCTGATCCGCATGCCGCAGCCACGGCCCATCTTTATCTGCAGTCGAGTACACGCAGACAGTTTCGATGCCCATCTCGCGCGCGGCGCGGATGATGCGAAGGGCAATCTCTCCACGATTGGCTATCAGAATGCGTGAAAACATGCGCTGATCGATCAACAGGTCAGAACCGGAGAAGTGTGTGGCACGCGGACGACAAGGCAACAGCCGGGAAGATCAATCGGGCCGCACCAGAAAGAGTGTGTCGCCAAACTCAACAGCCTGCCCGTTCTTGGCTTTGATGCGTTCGATACGGCCGGAGACGTCCGCCTTGATCTCGTTGAAGATTTTCATTGCCTCGACCAGACACACAACTGTGTTGGCAGACACTGCGTCGCCCGCTGAAACAAAGGGTGGCGAATCAGGATCAGCCTGTGAGTAGAACGTTCCCACCATGGGACTTTGAATGGCGATCAGTCCCGCGTCAGCGTCCGTGGCTGGGGCGGCTGCCTGCTGCTGCTCGGATGTGGCGGCAGTCGCTGGTGAGGCTGCGGGCGGCTGATGATTCGCAGCAGGCGCATGCGTGGACATCGCCATTGGCGGCGCTGTCGGACCTGGTCGCCGCAGTGTCACCTGCTGTTCGCTGTCGCGCAGGTCGATCTCGATCAGGTCGTGACTCACCATGAGCTTGACCATTTCTTCGAGCTTGCGAATGTCGATCATGAATGTGATTCCTCAAACGAGTCGTCAGGCGTGGAGTCAGGCAGGAAGTATGGCGTGTTCAAGACCTTTGGGATAATGCGAAAGCACACGGCAGCCATCATCAGTGATCACAATATCATCTTCGATGCGCACGCCGCCGATGCCGGGCAGATAGATTCCCGGCTCAACCGTCATCACCATTCCGGGTTCCAGTGCAACATCAGTTTGAAGCGTGTTGAAGAACGGAGCTTCATGCACCAGCAGGCCCATGCCATGGCCGAGACCGTGGCCGAAGTGTTCGCCGTATCCAGCCTTGGTGATGTGGTCGCGGGCAACAGCATCAATCTCAGCACAGATGCGCCCCGGAGCCGCAGCTGCGATCGCAGCCAGTTGTGCATCAAGCACGATCTGGTAAATCTCACGAATCTTCGCAGGCATCGAGCCAACACCAAAGGTGCGCGTCAGGTCGGAGTTGTATCCCGCGGCCCCGGCACCCCAGTCCAGCAGCAGGCTCTCACCTTTGGCGATGACGGTATCGCCAACTTCGTAGTGCGGCAGTGAGCCATGCGCCCCGGCTGCCACGATCGGGCTGAAGCCGATGGCGTCGCCACCCGCCTTCTTGATCTCAAACTCAAGCAGCGCGCCAAGATCGCGCTCGCGCATGCCGGGCTTGAATGCAGCCAGCGTTGCCTTCATTGCTGCTTCGTTGATGGTGATCGCATGCTCGATGGCTGCAATCTCAACTGCATCTTTGCACATCCGCAACGATTCGACCAACGCGCCCGTCTCAACAACTGACGCATTTTTCAGGGCGCTGCGGACGGCATTTGCCATCGCAAGTGTTATGGCTTGCGACTGAACGCCGATTCGTCTGACACCTGCAGTGGTGCACAAAGCGGGCAGTGATTCGGGGAGCCGATGCCGCATGCCAATGACGACATCTGCAGCGCCGGACGAGCGGACGGGGTTGAGCTGTTCGTCGTAGCGGTTGTCCGAGATCACAGTTGCGCTGTTGCCTGTGATCAGCAGAAAGCTGTCGTGGCCGCAGAAACCTGTGAAGTAGCGAATGTCACATTCGCGCGTCACCAGAAGGGCATCGACACCAGCGTCCGGCAGCAGCGCGACAAGTCGAGCGAGACGCAGGGTGCGGGCGTCAGTCAGCGGACATGAGGACGATTCTGCGGTAGCATGAGCCATAGCTCATAGTATAGAGCAGCAACTGCCGGTTCGTGGCTCACGCTTTCGGGGGCGGATAGAATGCCGCCCCACGCTCCAACGCGGCTGGCGTGTACCAGTTGCCGTCCGAGTCGTCACATACAGGAGAACAACCATGCATCGTCGCATTCCCATCTGGATTATTGCGGGCGCGGCCAGCTGTCTTACAGCAGCGGGCATCTGCGCGCAGGACACACCGCCTTCGCCTCCCGCAGCACCGACCCCGCCAACAGCGCCAACCAATGTCGATGAGTTCCCGGCTGAGTGGTTCTATGGCAAGGAAGAACAGCGGGCCAAGCATCAGGCACTCATGGGCAAGTATCGTCCTGAGTTTGAGGTGACTGACTGGATCAACGAGGAACTCACGGACGATGATCTGGTTGGCAAGGTTGTGCTCGTCGACCTCTGGGCGACATGGTGTGGTCCCTGCATCGGCGGGATCCCGCACCTCAACGATCTCTACAGCGAATACAAGGATGAAGGTCTGGTCGTGCTCGGTGTATGCACCAGCCGCAACGGCCAGGAGAAAATGGAAGCCACTGCAGAGCAGCATGGCATCACCTACCCTGTCGCGCGCGACCCCGGCGAGAAAACTGCCAAGGCCTGGAGCGTCATGTGGTATCCCACCTATGGCGTTGTCGATCGTAACGGCGTGTTGCGCGCCTTGGGTGTGCTCGACAAGAAGGGCCTTGACGAAATCGTCAAGACGCTGCTCGCAGAAGAGTACGACGAAGAAAAGGCAGCTGCTGTGCGCAAAGAAGCAGAAGACATGCGCAATAAGACCATCGGCGATATCGATGATGGCGGCGAAGCAGCGGGCGGGATGGTAAAGATCCCCGACAGCATGTTCGAACGCGGCGTGGACGACCCAAAGCTCAATGCACTCCGCGATAAGCCCGCGCCAGCCCTCGTCGTCACCGAATGGATGAACACTGAATCAGCCATTGATCTTGCATCGCTCAAAGGCAGTGTGGTGCTGCTCGACTACTGGGCAACGTGGTGAGGCCCATGCAAGGCTGCAGTTCCGCATGCCAACGAGTTGATGAAGAAGTACGCTGACCAGGGCCTCGTGATCATTGGTGTCTGTGCAACCAACGGCGCAGAGAAGATGGCTGAGACTGTGAAGGAATGGGGCATCGAATACCCCGTCGCCAGGGATGTTGATGGCGCAACGGTCGCAGCCTATCACGCTGACAGCTTTCCTGATTACTACCTGATCGATCGAGCAGGTCGCCTGCGCATTACAGATTGCAAGAATGGCAGTATTGATGAAGCTATCGAACTGCTGCTGTCGGAGAAGGCTCCACAGTAAATCTCGGCGACATTGATAACTGCTGATCGGTTGCTTGTTCAATCGATCAGATCAGATCCAACTGAACCCACGGGTGCGTTTCGCCCGTGGGTTTTTTCATGGGTTTTTTTGAGCGCACGTCGTTTGCATGAGTCTGGCGGATCAAATCTCACGCAGATATGTTTCAAGCGCCCGCTGCGCAATCGTGACACGGGCTGGTGCGTCATATGGCGGCGCATCAATGAATGCCTCAAAGGCCACGACCAGCGCATCGAATATGTGCGCAAACATCTGCTGCGGATCGTCTGATGCAGGCGGATCCGGCAGCCCCCAATGCACCACCGCAGGCGCGCCCGGAAACACTGGACAGGTCTCAGCAGCGGCCTGATCGCACAGCGTCACGACAACATCAAACTCCTCGCTACGGAAAACATCCCAACTCTTGCTGCTGCACTTTGATGTATCAAGTGAATGTTCGCGCAAGAGAGCAAGGGCGAGCGGGTTCGGCTCGCTGCGCGGATGTGAACCTGCGGAGTGAGCGATGATGTGGTCGCCAAACATCTGGTTGGCAATGGCCTCAGCCACAATGCTGCGAGCGCTGTTGGCTGTGCACAAAAACAAAATGCGTGTTCGCTCGATCATGGATGACTCACCACAGTCTATACTGGCTGCATCATGCTCGACGCCTTGCAGCATAATCAAGCAGCGCCATTGATGTCACTGTTGCATTCAGCGTTTTCGCGCGCTCTTGCTGATGCGCTCGGGCCTGAACATGCCGACATCGACCCGCACCTGCAGACCAGCCAGAATCCCGAGTTTGGTGACTATCAGGCCAACTTTGCAATGTCCTTGGCCAAGCAAATGGCCCAGCCGCCACGGGTCATTGCTGAGAAGGTCGCTGTCTCCGCGCGCAAGTTGCTCCATGATATCGCGACGCACATTGACGTTGCAGGACCCGGATTCATCAATATCAAACTGCGCGACAATGCAATTTCAACATTGCTGGGCGCGATGGATCAGAAGACGCTCAGCATCGGCCAGGTGACGCCGCAGCAGACTGTTGTCATTGACATGTGCAGCGTCAACGTTGCCAAGCAGATGCACGTGGGCCATCTTCGCTCGACCATCATCGGCGACACGCTGGGGCGCGTGCTGGAACGGCTGGGGCACATCGTGATCAGGCAGAACCATCTGGGCGACTGGGGCCTTCAGATCGGGATGGTGCTCCACATGCTTCGCCTGCACAATGTTGATCTTGACAAACTCACACTTGATGAACTCGAACGAGCGTATCGCCATGCTCAGCTGTCATGCAAGTCCGATGCAGCAGGCCTGACTGCGGCGCAGGCAACAGCCGGGCCGCACCGAATCATCGAACTGGAAGAACAGAACCAAAGCGCTGCAGAACTTTTGCGCGACGTGAAGCAGACACTCGTCGCGCTGCAGCAGGGTGATGCTCAGCTTGTGCACGACTGGCGCAAGCTGATCGATGTCACGATGCGGTCTGTGTATGAGACCATAGCACTGCTGAATGTGAACCTTGATGCTGCAAGCGAGCGTGGCGAATCGTTCTATCGCGATCGCCTTACAGATGTCATCACTGCATTCTCCAAGAGCGGCCTGGCCGATGAGGATGACGGCGCAATGGTGGTGCGGTTTGAAGAGCAGGAGCGGCCACTGATTATCCGCAAGTCTGATGGCGGGTTTCTCTACGCGACCACAGATCTGGCTGCGATCAGGTATCGAGTGCAGGAACTTGGCGCGGATCGCGTGATTTATGTTGTCGGCTCGCCTCAGCGCGAGCACTTTCGCGATGTCTTCGCAGCAGCCAGGCTCATCGGCTGGGATCTCCACAACGATCGCAGAGCGACGCTCGAGCATGTCGCATTCGGATCGGTACTCGGATCAGACAACAAGATGTTGAAAACCCGCAGCGGTGAGAACATCAAACTTCGCGATCTTCTCGAAGAAGCGATTGAGCGCGGCATCGCGGAAGTGACTGCCCGGGCAGCTGATCCGACATCGCCCACCCATGACCTCACAGATGACCAACTCGCTGCGACCGGGCGTTCGGTCGGCATCGGCGCAGTGAAGTATGCAGACCTCTCCAATACACTGGTGAAGGATTACGTCTTTGACTTCGATCGCATGATTGTCTTTGAGGGCGCGACTGGTCCATACCTGCAATACGCCCACGCGCGCATCTGTTCGATTTTCGCGAAGCTGGAAGATGATGCAGCGTGGAATGCTGCCGAGCGGGTGACTCTGGCCGAGCCTGCGGAGCGCAGTCTTGCGCTGCTGCTGCTGCGCTATCCGGACGTTGTCCAGTCGGTTGCGGCGTCACTGGAGCCTCACCGGTTGTGCGGGTATCTGTACGAACTTGCTGATGCGTTCAGTTCATTCTATCAGAGTTGTCCTGTGCTGAAGGCGGAAGATGCTGCGGTGCGCGACTCACGACTGCGGCTGAGCGCCATCACGCGACGGACCCTCGAAGATGGCCTGCATCTGCTGGGTATCGATGCGCCGCAGCGCATGTGAGAGGCGTCTCAAGCGCGCGATGTTCATGTCTCATAAACAGGCCGGCTCCTCGCGCGGACCGCAGCCACTGGGCGCGATATACTCGCACCATGACTGATCGACAGGAGCGGCGAACATGCAGGCATTCGATGACAAACTGAAGGAATTGCAGACCACGCTGAACCAGCAGGCGCAGCAGGTGCGACAGGTGTTCTCACAGGCTGTTGATGCTTACTTCAACAACGACGTGAGCGAAGCTCAGATTGTGATCGATGCGGATGTTCCGATTGATCGCGTTGATGTTGAGATCGAGCGAGCCTGCATCCCCCTGCTGGGCATGGGCGAAACTGATGAAACCAGGATTCGTTCCGTCCTCACTATTGTGAAGGTCAACAATGAACTCGAACGAATCGCTGACTGTGCAGTCAGTATGGCTGAGATCATCCTTGTGAGTGATGGTGTCGAGATGCGGGTCCCGCCCACCTTCCGCATGATGGCCAACAGTGTAATCGGCATGGTGCGCGATGCTGTGGGGGCGCTGCGGGATGGCGATGTCGCGCGCGCGACCCAGGTGTTGAGCTTTGATGACACGATCGCAGCGTTCAAACGCGAGATCCTTCTCGACGCTCAACGCCAGGTGGCACAGGGAAGTTTCACTGTCGAGTTTGCCTTCCGACTGCATGGCGTGGTCAAGGCCATCGAGCGCATCGCAGACCATTGCACCAACATCTGCGAACAGGTCATCTATCTCTATTCCGGCCAGATTGTCCGCCACCTTCCCCACGGGTGGACCCAGCCGAGTGATCCTGATGCAGCGTGAGCAAGTTGATCATTCCGTACGCAGGCGCCTTGAGGATGTGCGCGCAAGTCTGCGGGCACATCAGCAGGAACATATCCTGCGCTTTGTTGATGAACTGCAGCCAGGTGAGCGGGACGCCCTGCTGGATGAGGTCGAAGCGCTCGATTGGGAAGAGCTGGACGAACTCATACAGACATATGTTCTGGAACGGCCGCACACAGCCCTGGCTGATGATCTTGCTCCAGCATCTTTTTTTCCGGGTGATCCTGCAAAGGCGACCGGAAGGCAGCAATATGATCCGGCTCACTACCGCGTGGTGGGCGAAGCAGTTGTGCGGGAGGGATATGTTGCTGCGTTCACAGTTGCTGGCGGGCAGGGCACACGATTAGGTTGGAATGGTCCGAAGGGAACATATCCCGCAACGCCCATCACCGGCAAGCCACTCTTTCGCGTCTTTGCAGAACAGCTACAGGCAGCCAGCCGCAAATACGATGTCGCGATTCCGTGGTACATCATGACCAGTCCGCTGAATGATGAAGCAACCCGCGCGTTCTTTGCAGACAACAACTATTTTTCGCTCGATCGTCGCGACGTCTTTTTCTTTCCGCAGGGTGTGATGCCATCTTTCGATGCAGCCAGCGGAAAACTTCTGCTTGCCTCGAAGCATGAACTCGCGATGAACCCCGATGGGCATGGCGGCTCGCTGAAGGGTCTGGCCCGTAGCGGCGCTCTCGAAGACATGGCTGCACGCGGCATTCAACACATCAGTTACTTTCAAGTTGATAATCCGCTGGTGCGCATCATTGATCCGCTCTTCATCGGCCTGCACGCATCTGCTCTTGGCAGCTCAGCGGAAATGTCGAGCAAGATGGTGCCAAAGTCGCATGCTGGCGAAAAGGTTGGCGTGTTTTGCCAGAGTAATGGTCGGACGATGGTGGTCGAATATTCCGATCTGCCATCCGATCGCGCGCTCGAGACTGATGATGATGGATCGCTGCGATTCGTCGCTGGGTCAATTGCGATTCATCTGATCAGCGTCGCGTTCGTGCAGAAACTCACGCAGGGCGGGCGACTGTCTCTCCCGTGGCACCGCGCGGATAAAAAGGTTGCATACATTGATGACAGTGGCGCGCTTCAGAATCCTGAGAGTCCCAACGGCGTCAAGCTCGAGTCGTTCGTCTTTGACGCAATCCCACTTGCAGAGTCGTCAATCGTGTACGAAACGTCGCGGGCTGATGAGTTTGCTCCCATCAAGAATGCAAGTGGCGACGACTCAGCCGCAACCAGCCATCAGATTCAATCCAATCGCAACGCTGCGTGGCTGGAGCAGCATGGTGTCACAATACCCCGCGATGAAAAGGGCAATGTGACTGCTGTCATCGAGATCAGTCCCCTGACAGCCCTGGATGCAGATGATCTGGCAGATGTTTCCCTGCCAGCCGCGATTGAGCCTGGGGCCCGGATTGTGCTTTGAGCATGGATCAATAGCCCCATGATTGCAAACTGAACTGGCCCACGAATGGCGGACTCCTCGAATCGCTGGCGGAAAGGAATCTCACCATGGCCAACCGACGCTACTCCGAACAGTTCAAACGTGATGCGGTCCGCCTTGTCAACGAGGAAGGATACACCAGAGAGAAAGCCGCCGATGCCGTCGGCGTGCATCCCAAGACGCTCGAAGAATGGGACGTTGCTTCGGCGGTGGTGCCGCCCGACCAGCTCACCTTCGCCTCGCAGCAGGATGAAATCAATTACCTTCGCAAGGAGGATCGTCGCCTGCGCATGGAACGTGAGATTTTAATGAGAGCCGCGATTTGATTCGCGCGGGACGAGACCGCATCACGAGCTGCTATATATCTTCATCCGATCACATCGGGAACGCTGGCCGGTGAGCGAAAAGCGACTTGAACCCCTTGTGAACGAAGGCAGAATCTCATCACAACAGGCAGCCCGGTTCCGCACCCAAGGGCGGAGCGGTGGGTTCACACCTCGGAAACCTCGCGCGCAACGATGGCTATATAAGGATTCAACCAGAAGGGCGTGAGTGAGAGCGTCGCGCGCACCGACCCGCGAAAGCAGTCATTTCTCAAAGGCGCGTAGACACGTGCCGTACATGTCTTCCGGGTCCCTGCAAGGAACGCATCCATCTCCGCTCAGCGGCAATCCGCAGCGCGCGCCGAGACCTCATTGCGCCTCAAGGCAGCTTCTGATCATCGAGCTTGCCTACCATGCGGGTTCATCCAAGCGGTCCGCCTAGGATATCACCAACAACCTCACAGGAGCCTGCAAACCAATGCCAGTAAACGAGAAAGATCAGGAGCAGGAGTGCTGGGACGACGTCAAGGATATTGTCGTTCTACAATAGACTTCTGGTTGGATTGGCTGCGCGAGGAGGACCCGAACCCGGCACGAAAGGTGTGCCCTGAGCTCCTGCTCTGCATTATCCGCGCAATCAGCTGGGTCGAATCGAAGCACGGCTGCGGGGGCGGCAACCATCCAGAGCGCGACCCAATGCAGGTCGGGAATCCGGGCGACGTTGGATGGCAGAACATCGGCGTGAATCCGTCGACCGATCCTGACAAACGGCCCATTCGAGAAGGCCAGTTGCCGGGCTTGTCGTGGCAACAGATATCGCCCGATGTCGATGGGATCATCAATCCCACGACACCGTCGAATCCGCCAGCGCTTCCGTATCCGGTCAACCCTCTCTTTGCATCCTGCGTCGGGCCATCAGGATCCAGGATTCACCAAAGAAATGAGTTACTTCTGGGGAATCATCTGGTATTTTTACTCGTTGCAAGGGTCTTCGGGATTGGGGGCATGGCGGGCCGGGGACTGTGAGCCGCTCAACCTGCTGGCAGGCTCGGACAAGTATAATGGTGGTGGCGACATTCACTATCGTCAAAAGATTGAGGCAGCGTTGATCCTCATCGGCTGCGGCCTAGCGTTTGGCTTGAGTAACTGATCTCTCGAAAGGAATCGCGTGATGCGGCAATGGTTCAGAGCATGGACGCTGGGGGCTGTTCTCGTCGTTGCTGCTGCCGCAGCAATGACGTCGATGCAGGATGATGGTGATGCCAGCAGGAGCGGGCAGACTTCTGCGGTTGATGCTGCGTTTCTTAAGCGTGTGCAGCCGCTGTTTGCAAATGTCAAATCTGAACGTTTTGTAACCGTCAGAGAGATCGCGCAACTTGTGGATACTGACGGCCGCGAAGCGCATCTTGTACATGTGCGCTGGACAATTGCTGCAGGTGAAGTCGAACATGGTGCCGGCGAACTGTTGGTTTTCGCCGGATCGAATGATGCTGCACAGCCGCTTGCGCGGATGTCGACATTTACGATTGGCAGCAGGTTTGAGGTGATTGATGGTCGTTGGCTGCGACTTGAGAATGACGTTCTCATGCCTCTTACTGTTGCGAGTTTCAATCATCTGGCTGACGGCTGCAGTATGGTTGCCAGGCAGTTAGGGCTGGAGGCTGTGACCGAAGCGCTTTCGCGATACATGCAGGCTGGCAGTGGCGGCTTTCTTGAGCGCGTGCTTGCTGTGAATAAATCAGCGGATGTTCTGCCCCGTCAAATCAATGCGTTTGTTGTTTATCCATCTCTTGTGGATGATGTGCGCACGTCGGACTTTCGCTATTCATCGCCCTGGGAAGTCACGGTGTTTGTTCGGTTGATGCCATCGGATGGAAGTTTGCCGGTGATATTGGAACTCGGCGCGTGTGGTGCATCTGCGGGTATTGATGCGTCGATGGTGCGACTGGTGTTATGGCAGACGCGCGACGGTGTGCCGGGTGATCGCCCTGCGGGCAATACGATCGACGCTCCTAATGAATAACAAGCCGCATCTGTGTGTGTACAACCTTACATTGGCGACCGCTCAGCCCGGTTTGGTATCGCGGCAAACATCACTTCATTCCACGCGGTCTCGGAAACCTCGCGAGAAAAAGACTCCCGACCCCTTTCCCCCTCCCCGCTGGTGGTGGGAAAGATCACGCGCAGGACCATCATTCGACAGCGCTGCAACTGTTTGGAATTGTTACTGCCTTCCCTTATTCTGGAGTCTGGGCCGATGTTCACCACCATAAGATAACACAAACGGAGTCCGCCATTCGTGGGCCATCACAAACTTCTGGACAGCTGCTGCCCCCTCTGATATAATGTCACGCTGGTATCACCTGCATCGCGCAGTTGTGATCCAGGGAACCGACACATCAGAAAGGAGTGCCTGTATGCTCGCATCACGAATCTTCATCGTTGTGATGCCGTTGTCGATTGTCTGTGCGTCATCTGCATCGGCAGGTGGCAGCGACGATTCCTCGTCGTTGTTCGAGCCACCCATCCGTCTCAAGGCTGGTGGCGAATACATCGACACCGACATCGGCCACGCAGCCCCCTATGTCTATGACTTTGATCGCGATGGGATTGATGATCTGCTCGTCGGACAGTTCGGCGAGGGCAAACTGCGCATCTATCGCAACGCAGGCAGCAACGAGAAGCCCGTTTACGAATCACACCAGTGGTTCAAGGCTGATCACGAGTACGGCACTGTTCCCACTGGCTGATGCGTTGGTTTCAGTCCACAGGTTGTGGACTTTGATGGTGATGGTCATCTCGACATCATCTCTGGCTCTTACATGCCGGGCGATTTGTTCATCTTCCGCGGACGCGAGGATGGCACGTTTGCCAAAGGCGTTGAGATCACAGACGCCAAAGGCGATAAGCTCAACGCAGCAGCAGCCGAGTCGCTGAACGGTCGCAACTATGACACGCAGGGCCTGGCAGCAGTGCCCTTCGCAAGCGATTGGGAAAACGATGGCGATCTCGATCTGCTGGTGGGCAACATTGTCGGCAATGTCGTTCTCATTCGCAACGATGCAGCAGCACCAGGCGATCCTCCGCGTTTCAGCACAGAACGCGTTCTGCTCGAAGCGGGTGGAAACACGATCGCTGTGGGCGGTGGCGACTCCGGGCCAGTTGTCGCAGATTGGAATGGCGATGATCTGCCTGATCTTGTCGTCGGCTGCGGCGACGGTTCAGTCATGTTCTATCGCAACGAAGGTTCGCGTGAAGCGCCAGCATATGCCAAGGGAAAAGCGCTCATTCCAGCTCAGCCTCATTCCCGAAACGGCACCGAGATAAAGCCCGGCACGCGCTCTAAGATCTGCGTGGTCGATTACAACCATGACGGCGCGCTTGATCTGCTGGTTGGCGACTTCGCATCTGTGAACACACCCCCACCCGACCTGGACGAAGCCGCAATCCGCAAGCGGGATGCCCTGCGTGCCCGCAGCCAGATCCTGTCGAGCGAGTTTTCGCGAATCTACCAGGAACTCGCTGAGCAGAGTGATGGCAATATCGATCCATCAGCACTGCAGGAGAACGAAGCGTACTCCAAAGTGATGGAGGAGTATTCAGCGGTCGCATCAGAACTGCAGAAACTCGAAGGCGGCTACTCGTCTCACGGCTGGGTATGGCTGTACCTGCAGAAAACCGCGAACCCTGAGTAATCGATGGCGGCGGCAAATTTTACGGACAATGACTTTTTTCGGGTTTTTCCTAGACAAGAGTAGTTGCGACGCTATGCTACATTCTGAGTTAGCCCTTTCGACGTCGTCCTGACCACAAACTGAAAGGAACTGCAATGGTTACTCGTTTCGCGATCGGAGTGGCCGTTTCGGTGTTCGGCCTCGTAGTTGGAATCTCACTTCAGCCTGTTGAGATGTCGGCCCCGGAACTTGACTCGTTGGTAGGTGGTGGCACTTGCTGCCTGACCGAGCAGAACTTGGGGCACTGCAACAACAACATGAGTTGCAACATCAGATGGAAGTGTGAAGCCCAATGGGACGTGGGTCGGCATTGCGTGGAGGATAACCCGTGTACCCTGTCGGTTGATTGTATCGAACCCGCGCCGGGAACATATGACCGATGCGGCAGCTTGCCGTGCTCTTCATAACGGTCACGCTGGTCTCCATTGGGGTCCCTGTAACATCAGGAAGCGGTGTCAGCTATCGGTGTAACTTTGCCTCCTCAGCGCAAGTTGTTCGGCAAGATTCTCGCCCGGTTGAAACGCAATCGATCACTGATGCCGATTCTGTCATATCAGGGATGCAGCGATTCTTTGGCGCGTGGAATCGTGCACGATATGACTTCACGTCCTCGACAGAGGTTGTCGGTTTGAGCGACACCGGCGCGAACCCCGTCGACACAAGTGTTGGCACTGTCACACGATTCGATTCGTTTTGGCTCGGTCAGGCGTTCGAGACCTATTCGGCGGGAGATGTGAATTTAGGATACGATACGGGTACCCGATTTAGGGGCATCCTCGTCAATTCAAATCAATTGCTATGGTACTTAGGCGAGGCGATCCAAATCCAAGCCTCGAGCGATCTCTCTCGACTCCCTGTTCCAGCGGCATTTTTCTTTGGATCGACTGCCGCGGTGGAAGGGGTTTTTCCACATGGTGCCGTATCGCTACTTGACGAGATTATCAATAGGTCGCTCGTTTCCCGAGCTTCCTCTGGCGGAGCCACTCGATTTGTCTTTGATTCTTCGGTCGGCACGATTGAAGTGCAGATGTATGCCAAGCGTCTGCAAAGCCTCAGGGTTCGACGGGAGCGCCCAGGCGATGTGGACTCGGCGCGCCGATATATTGGAGCTCCCTTTGAACCGGACCAGCTTATGGCCTATGAACTCGAGATTGAGGTCTTGGCCGAGGCCGAACTTCCAGACCGAGTTATCCCGTGCTGTTACTCCATAGTTCAGAGCTACGAATTGAGTCACGGTCGGTTGAAGCAAACACGAACGATTCACTCGCGGATGCTGATAGAAGAATTGGAAGAGCGACCTGAACAGGCGGGGTTCGACCTCGAAGACGGCGCTAGTGTTGTGCACCTTGATCAACGTGGCATGCGTTATCGCTGGGTCGATGGCCGCATTGCGACATTCTATAACAAAGAGATTGTCAGGCATATCGCAACGGTGGCTGATGCAGTGCGTAAGGGTGGCGGCATCGGATCGGCCTCTGGGTTTTCACTGTTTGGAGAGCGAGATGCGTGGACCAAGGAAACGGAAGTGCCCCGCGACGCGGGATCGATGGCCGCGAACGATGCTTATTGTGGCGTCTACTGTGTTTGGGCCGCCGCACAGTTCTTGAGCGATAAGGCAGTGATTCTGGCTGACCTGCTTCATCCCGAATACATCTCCCAACCGGGCGGCAGCAGTTTCTCGGATTTGCTCGAAGCTGTCCAAGCAGTTGACCTGTCCGCATCAGCTCGCAAGAACATGACCTTGACGGACTTGCAAAGACACGGCGGCCTTGCAATCCTGCATGTCAAGCAAGACCCGGTGAGTCGCGGTTACCGTCATTTTGTACTTTGTTTGGGCGTAACCGAAGATACAGCGATTATCTTCGATCCCCCGTTTCCTATTCGACTTGTCCCATCTTTTGAACTTGTAAGAGATTGGGACGGCAGCGGTATTCTGCTGGCAGGACGTGGTGTGGACATCGCGGCGTCATGGCGACCGGCTCCGCCAATTGTGTGGCTTTGTGTACCATTGGGGATGCTTTGCGCGGCGTTCATCTTTCGGCGGCGCTCACGATCGGGACAGACTTCCATGATCTCAAGAGGAGCCCTCGAAATCGGTTGCGTTCTCCTTCTTTCGGGATCGGTGGCGATTGTCTTTCATGTGTACAGTCAACGCGGGTTTCTTGCAGGGCTGGGAACCGCTCGTCCAACAGCGGAGAGCGCACTTCCTATGCTCGTCGACAAAGTCGATCTTGCGACGATTGGGAGAACCCAAGAGCAGCAGCCACGAATGATTGATTTCCGACACCCCACGAGGGCCGAGCAGTCGCCGATACTGGGCGCGATAAATGTCAATCGACATATGACTCGACGTGAACGCCGTGTTGCCATGAAATCAGTTCCGTTGTCGGAGCGTGTTTATGTATTGTGCCATGGAAGTGATTGCCTGGAAGCGGCGATGCTCGCACAGACACTGCAACGAGACGGATACAGAAAAGTTGTTCTGGCGACTGGAGTGAAGCAATGAAATCCATCATCGCAAGGGGGTTCGTCCGCTCGATTGTGGCGGCCGCTCGGCTGGGCACTGGACTGCTGTTTGTGTGGAGCGGATTAGGGAAGATTGAGCGGCCACACGAGTTCCTGTTGATGGTTTACGGGTACGAGATAGTCGACGCTGGTGCGGGACTGTTGGTCGCCATGTTTCTCCCGTGGTTGGAGATCGTGATCGGTCTTTCACTGCTGCTGTCACGGTTTCTGTTGGGAGCGTTCGTATGTGGATTTGTCTTGTTGGTGGCTTTTCTTGCCGCGCAACTGCACGCTTTGGCAGCTGATCTCGAGATCGAATGCGGATGCTGGGGTTCGCTTGGATCAGCATTTAACGAATCGTCCGCGAGGATATCGGGCTTCACTGCGGCGAGAACTGGCGTGCTGGCGGTCGTCCTGGGCTGCCTGACTCTCTTCCAATGGCGGCGAGAGAGGCTCGGGGAGAGTGCAACATGATCGCGTCATACTCGCTCGCAATACTCCTGGCGGTCGCGGGGCAGGCTGACGGGCTCCTGCCGAGGCCCATCTCGCGTGTTGAGTTCTCTGAGTGGGTAGTTGACTCGCAGTTGACGCCTGAAGTGGTTGGCGATGCCTACGACGACTACCTCGTAGCAGCACTCTCTCTTCGGACGGTTCTCCCGGATTTGGCAGCCCGCATGGACGAGGCGCGCACGCCAGAGGGTCAGAACGACAACGAGCGCTACGCACGCACGCTCAAGTTGCAGCACGATGCACTCCGGCGGCTTATCGGTCTCGAACGGTTACTTTTCAACTCGTGCGTCGCTCTCGCCCGCGACCGTGATCGCGAACTCGATCTACTGAAGCGCCGATTTGATCGACGATGGAGGGACATTCTCAGAGCGGAGGAGCTTCTCTACCCCGTGGCACCACTCACGATCGACCTCTCTATCGCTGCCCGAGAGGTGTTCGCTGAGCATGAACCTCCGGTCGAGTTTGCGACAATGCTGCGGGAGTATGAATCGCGGCTGACGAGACTCGAACTCGATCTCGAAGTGGCTGCGTATGACATTTGGGCGCACCTGCGGGGTATCAAGACGCCTGATGATCCAGCAGACTTCGCCGCCGCTCGGGCCCTCGCTCGCGCAAGGTGGGACGAACATGTGAGCGATGCCCTCAATGTGCTCGACGATATTTTTGCGTTGAATCGGCGCACGCTGTTGGCGTGGACGCAGACCTTGTCTCCGGAAATGAACGAACGAATGTTTGCCGCCGCGATCGCGAGCGTGTACGGCGAAGTCAATCAGCACTTTTCGCTCGCTCATGATTGCTGGGAAGAGCCGTTGCGAATGGCCGAGCTCTCACCACCTGTTCACGCGGCTCTGTCGGATGAGTTGGGGACCTACAAGGCTCGGGTGCGTCAACTGGCACTGGAGCAGATACAGCGGATCGACGATGCCCGACTGAAGTCGAGTGTGGCCGAGTGGTCCAGTGAGTTCTTCTACCTTGAGGCTGAAATCGGTCAAGAGATGATCGACCTCCGTTCAAGTTTCCTTCGGTCCGTTGCGGCGCAGACAGACCAGGACACAGCTGCGAACCTCGGTGAGCATCAACTGCGGCAAGCGCAACTCGAACGTCCAGCATTTTGGTATTTTGACGTGTCGAGCGCGCTCTACCCGGGTGTTGCCCGAGAGAAAGAGCAGGGAGTCTTTATCCCCAAGCCGCTCTCAGATCGAACAATCGCGGCGGTGATGCGCCTCTATCCGGAAGCGTCCAGGGGCGTGATCGACACGAGCTACCAGGAGTATCTTGATCGTCACGAGGAAGCGACAAGGGCCCTCTTCCGCGGTCTTGCCAAGGTTTCTCCCGGTCCCCGCGTTGACGTGGTGACATTCTGCCACCAGCGGGCGGCTCTTCGAAGGGAGCTGCTCAGCCATCTGGAGTCAGCCGAAAGTGAACTGCTGAGCGACTTGGTGGCCCTTCGTCCCGCAGACATCGATGCCCTCCCCTGGGCGTTCGCGCACCTCGCCGCCGCGCGGAGTCGCCAACTGCGCTCGGGCTTGCTGTGTTCGCAACCGGGGCCGGCATTCTTTTGTTCGGGCGAATGGGAGACAGACTGCATTGTTCTGCTCTTTGATCTCGGCGTTCTCACGCACGCAAGTGAAGAAGCGCGTCTCGCCATTGATGCCTACGCGACCAACCGGGATGCATTGATCACGCAACTCTCAAATGCCATCGAGAGTCTCTATTCTTGCAATGACCGACTGCGAATTCTGTCAAATGCACAAAGAATTGGGGTCACGATTGAAGCGCGCCTGGCAGCAAGGGAAGATTGGCTTCGGGCTCACGCCATCCTGCAAGCGGAAACGAAGCAACTGGTTGAATTGAATCAGGCGTTTCTACGGGCGGCTTCTGTCTTCCTGCCCGATCGGTCCGATCAACTCCAGATTGAGTATTGGATGCAGAGCTATCCGATTCTCTTTGCGCCGCCGTACGCATGGCCAAACGCTATTGATGACCTGGCGTTGCGGCAGGAATACATCGCTGCGGTGGCCTCACTCGTGATTCCAGCGCTCCGTGAATACGGAAATGCCGCATCAGAGTTTTTCTGGCTGAACACGCAAACAATGGATGGATGGTTTGCCCGCGACGTCGCCCTCGAAGACCTGATACTGCGAATTGACCAGTTGAACCACGAATGGAGTGATCGCATGAACCATCAGAAGGCGAACCTCTCCGAAGCGGCCCCTCGATTGCAGCATTATTGACTGGCCGTTTCCCAGCGCTCCGAGGTCACGTGGGGCTGAACGCGGCTCCTGGCACGAATGTGGAACGCATCTGCATGGATGAAAAACAAGCACGACCCCGTCTGAATCGACGGGGTCGTGCTTCTTAGAGTCGTCCAGCCGGAGGGGATCGGGGAGGCTGGACGTGAGAGGAGGATGTCAGTCAGCGTCAGGCTGGGATCATCGAGTCGCGATTTCGACCTGATCGAACCGTGAACGGAAGCCGCTGGTCGAGAACGTTGCGATGATGATGTGCTTCATGTCCAGTTCGATGCGACCATCGCTGCTACGCACATGATTCGTTGCTGAGACGTCGTTGAACATCTGTACGGTTTCCGCGGTGCCGATGGCGTAGCTGCCGACACTGTCAAGCCCGTTGGTGTTCCAGTTGCGGATGCGCACCGTTGCGGTGCCGTTGGGGTTGTTGGTGCGGGCTTCGATGGCAATATCCAGCAGCGAAGGCGTTGATGCAGTGGCTGCACCCACAGTCACGCTCACGCGGTTGGGTTCGGACGAGAGGAATCCGAAGGCTGACTGCACTTCGTAGTAGACATCATCCGAATCAATCATGGAGTTGAATGTGCCTGAGACGAGCGAGCCAAAGGTGACAGCTGCATCGGTGAGGCTGGCGACGCCTGCTTCTTCGCATGTCTGATTCAGCAGTACGGAGAAGGAGTTGGCAAGCTTGTTAGTGACGGCCAGGTCAACATCACCGTCGCCATCGAGATCAGCTGCAACGCCTTGTCCGGGTTCGGATGCGATCGCGAGTGTCTGCCCGGGTGCGAACGTTCCGTTGCCATTGTTACGCAGCAGGGAAACGTTGGATGAACTGTCGTTGAGCGTAATGAGATCAAGTGCATCATCACAATCGAGGTCTGCGATGAGCATGCCTGATGTGTCCACACCGTTGGTGTTGTACTGCGCAGCTGGACCGAGCGATCCACCCTGATTCAGATAGACGAATGCCACATTGACCCCGTTGCCTTCAGCCGCGACGGCAAGGTCATCCATGCCATCGTTGTTGAGATCGCCGCCGCGCAGGCCCTCGGGCCGGAAGGGACTCTGCATGGCAAGCGTGCCGGACAGAGTGAATGCGCTGCCGCCTGAGTTGGTGTACAGCGAGATGCTGCGACTGTCGTGATTGGAAATTGCGACATCACCTCGACCGTCGCTGTTGATGTCGATGAAGGCTGCCGCTCGGGGCTCAACACCAGCTGCGAGGGTTGTCGACGTGAATGTGCCGTTGCCAGCGTTGGTGAGGACAGTTGCGGTATTGCTGTCACGATTGGCGATGACAAGGTCCACGTCACCATCGTTGTCATAGTCAGCCATATCGAGTCCGCGTGCGTTGCTGCCGATTGGAGCGGTTGCTCCGAGTGTGAAGGAACCGTTGCCGTTGTTGGTGATTGTCATCACCTGATTGAAGTCTTCGAGAACAACAACAAAGTCATCGTCGCTATCGTTGTCAAAATCGGCTGCTGCCAGTTCAGCGGGGCTGGAGGAGTTAGGCAGAACGATGAGCAGGCCTGGGGTATAGGTGCCATCGCCGTTGCCGTTGAAGATCTGCAGTCGTTCCAGACCGTTCTGATTTTGCGGGTCGGTGACCACGGCGAGGTCGAGGAAGGCGTCCTGGTTAAAGTGGCCCGCTGCAATGCCCGCGGGCCGCACTCCGGTGGCATAGTTGATTGCGGGATCAAAGGAGATCTGCGCGAACGCAGACGTGGTCAGGAACAACGCGAGTCCTGTTGTGAGTGTGATGCGAGAGTTCATCGTTCGAAGCCTTTCGTACTGTTTGATCATAAGGGAAGTGCGAATGTGTGTGGTTGATGCAGCGCCCAAAGCCACCCGGCGGGAGACGCAGGGACGCCTGCACACAAATAGAGCGCTGGGACATCCGCGTGATACATTGAATGGAAAAATCGGGAAGACGAGTGGGCCTTAGAGCTGCGCCTCTGGCAGCACACACATCATGGCGACGCGGCGCAGGATTCTGCGGAAGCCCGATGCAAAGTACAGGCGGGTGGCTGGGTGATTGGCATCATCAACGGCCAGCGAAACGCGATCCGCCCCGACCCTGGCTGCCGATGCAAGGGCATGATTGAGAAGCAGTGTGCCCAGACCGCGCCCGCGGGCAGAAGGGATGAGTCCGAGATAAATCAGTTCAACACCTGCGTCATGAGCGGAGCGGTTCATGAGGAGAATGCCAACCAGCGCGTCACCAACCATAAGCAACTGCCAGAGTTCCGGCGAGAACAAACCAGTGGCGCGATGCCCTGCAAGTATGTCGCCCGGCTCGCGCACGCCATTCAGTCCAGGGCAGTCGAGCGTGTCCACGTAACTGCATGCGAGTGTTCCGATGAACGCGTCGCGGCTTGCGTCGTTCCATGAAATCAAAGACACATCCTCCGGCAACGCTGGCATGCGCTCGGCTGTATTGGCTGAGATGGGTCGCTGCAGGTAACTGAGATTTGCCAGCTGATGAAATCCAGCCTGCTCATAGACACCTAGAACCGCGCGGCTACGCGGTTCGAGCAACGCCTGAGCAACGCGCAAGCGCAGGGCTGCGATGCTTTGCAGCACGGCCAGTACCGTTGCACATGTCCGTCTCTTACCATCGCGGCCGATTGGGCGATTGATGAACAGCATGGCTGTTCGGCCAGGATTCGGGATTGCCAACGCTGCTGCGACGAACTCGCCCGAAGGCAGTTGATACGCAAAGAAGTGCTCGAGTGAGATGGCACTGGAACATGCGTAGTCGAGAAAGCGGTCAGCAGCTGCGGGTTCGACACGGGCACCAGTAGCGACCAGGCGGGCCGCGGCTGCGTGCAGCGTGTCCGGCGAGACCCGGACGACCCAGCCGCCTGCATCTTCGTCATCTGTCCTGGGCGGTGGCGGTGTTGTTTGCCAGATAGTCACGTATGATTGTAGATTCACACGCGGGGAAATCCCACGGATGGAACCCGTGGGCGTCGCAGGTGTTGCAGGCTATGCTTTTGTTGTTCGCCCGCGCTTTTTTACTCTTGAGCTTGATGGAGATCAGGAATGTCAATCTACGATCAAACATGGTTCAGCAACAGTCTGCGGACCGCTGCTATTGCAGTCGTTGCGTCGGTGTGTACTGCTGCTCTCACAATCGCAGTGCTTGTTCCTGCAATGAATGAGAGTGGCGCAGCCACATCCAGCACAGCTGGTCCAACCAACTCGCCCTGGACCGTGGCTGGCTCGACTGGCGTTGTGGATGAAGCATCGCTTTCGGTATACGACCTTGCCAAGTCAGTGATGCGATTCCATCCGAGTGTTGGCAACAACGCAGAGATCAGCGCTCGCTACAGCGTCACCGCAACTGAACAGCTGGTCGAAAACTTCGGCTTTACCATGACGGCGGTTTATCTCGACAATGGGTCAGCAGCCCGCATCGTTGCCCGACTGCGCCGATACGATGCGCTCAACAAGACCACGCAAACCATCCTCACCTTCGACAGCAATCTGTTCGCTGCTTCTGACCTTTATCAGGCGAAGGCCGTTGTCGGATCGTTTGCATTCGATTTCGACAACTATGCGTACTACGTCGATGTCGACATCACAAAATCAGGCGCCAGCGGAACACCCGAACTGGCTGCCTTGCAGATTCGATGATTCACGACGCTCCTACTTGGCTGCATTTACATGTGGAGGAGGTGCCCGTTATGCCCGATCACGATCAAACGCCGTGCGGTGTCGGCAGCAGGCATATGACGATGTTTGCTGTTGTTGTGTCAGTGTGTACTGCTGTGATCACGGTTGCAGCACTGCTTCCTTCGCTCGACAAACGCAGTGCAGATCCCACCAGCGCTGCTGGCCCGACCAACTCGGCCTGGACCGCCGTGGGATCGACGGGAGTTGTAGATGAAGCATCGCTTCCGGTGTACGACCTTGCCAAGTCAGTCACGCGCATCCATCCCGATGCAGGCAACACCGCAGAGCTCAGCGCCCGCTACAACGTCACACCAACTGAGCAACTGGTCGAAAACTTCGGCTTTACAATGACGGTTGTCTATCGGGACAACAGCCCGGCTGCCAATATCATTGCCCGACTGCGCCGATACGATGCCTTCAGCAATACCACGCAAACCATCCTCACGTTTGACAGCAATCTGTTTCCCGATTCCGACCTCTATCAGGCCCAAGCCGTCAGCGGATCGTTTGCATTCGACTTCGAGAACTTTGCGTATTACGTGGACGTCGAACTCTCGAAACTTGGCGCCAGCGGAAGGCCCGAACTTGCATCTTTGCAGATCAGATAGCAACCGCACGGATGCAATCCTGAGCTTGGCTGCATCCCATCACTTCTGGAAAATGGGCAAGTAGCGCTTGGGAACCTGCAGAATGATCATCGACATCGACGTTGCATATGTCCCGCCAGCGTAGTGATCGGGCCAACTGCCGTCTGAGAGCTGGGTCGCGATGAGTTCTTCGCGGATGGCTGGCCACCATGTCTCCCAATACTGCCCGCCTGCAAGAAACATCGCCTGCACTGCGTAATAGTGGCCATAGAAATAATGGGGCTCAGAAGTGCGATCCGTAATTCCAGGCAAGGCGGTTGACATGAGATACTCGAGGCCGCGGTCGATCACATCATCTTCATGGACGCCTGAATAAAACAGCGCTGCGATTCCAGCTGCGGTGCGCGGCCAGGCAGATGCGCCGGAGTTCAACATGTAGCGGAAGCCGCCATCGGGATTCTGCATCGCATGCACATACTCAATGGCGCGGTCAATCACTTCCTTCGGGACCTTGATCCCCGCGTTGCGGGCTGAGCGCAACGCCATGACCTGGCAGATCGTGACGGAAAGATCTGCATCAAACGGCACAGGTCGATAGCGCCATCCCCCCTCATCGTTCTGACTGTTGATGATGATCGCGACAGCCCGGTTGAGTGCTTCATGGACGCGCTCATCGAATGGGTTCATGCCATGCACTTCGCCGAGGAAAAGCGTTGCAAAGCCGTGCCCATACATCGGCCCATGCGAAACGGTATCGCCCGCGATGAAGCCAGTCTCATCGATGTGATCGAGCACGAAGCGCAGCCCGCGCTCAACAGCATCGCCATACACGCCACGCCCCGGCAGATGTCCATCGGCCATCAGCGCGATGCATGCCAGGGCAGTGATGCCGACGTGCCCCTCATACCGCCCGTAGCCGAACGAGCCATTGTCACGCTGTTGATCAACAAGAAACTCCAAGCCGCGCTCGACGCAGAAATCGAGCTCGGGCGTCATCTCAGCTGTGACCAGCAGGGAATTGCCACCAGGGGGAAGCGACGTTTTCGAAATGTTTCGCAGTTGCAGGACCGGCGCTGTCCCTGCCGTTGCTTCAACGTCAGCCTCTTCGGCCTCGTCCGGATCACCCGTCGTGAACAGGTCGTGCTCAGACAACGCAGTTCCATTGTGATGAGACACGATGGGCTCCACAGGAGACGATGCTGCGGCCAGTACAAGCAGGCTGGACGCTGCGAAGAGATATGAGCCAACGTTCACTTCTGAAAGATCGGCAAGTATCGCTTCGGCATTTGAAGAATAATGAGACTCATTGCTGAGGCATAGGCTGCGCCAGCGGAATGATCGGTCCAGGAGCCGTTATTGGCCTGTCGTCTGATGAGGTCATCGCGGATAGCTGGCCACCACTGTTCCCAATACTCGCCACCTGCAAGATACATGGCCTGCACCGCGTAATAATGCCCGTAATAGAAGTGGGCTTCGCTGGAGGATCGCCCACCGCCGGGAAAGGCGTTTCGCACAAGATAATCCAGCCCGCGGTCGATCGCCTCGTCTTCATAAATGCCTGCGTAAAAGAGACTGGCAACGCCAGCTGCAGTTCGCGGCCAGGCAGAACCTCCCGAGTTGATCATGTACTTGTATCCGCCATCGACGTTCTGACAGTCGTGTACATACTGCACAGCCTGATCGATGGTCTCCTTGGGCACCTTGATTCCTGCATTGCGGGCTGATCTGAGCGCCATGATCTGACAGATTGTGACGGAGATATCTGCGTCGAACGGAACCGGCCGATAGCGCCACCCGCCCTGTTCGTTCTGTGAGTTGATAATGAGCCGGACCGCGCGAACAAGCACGTCGCGCACGCGGTCATCGTCAGGATTCATGCCATAAATCTCGCCGAGGAAAAGCGTAGCAAAGCCGTGACCGTACATTGGCCCGTGCGATGTTGTGTCGCCGATGAGCAGGCCAGTCTCACTGGACTTGGAAAGTACAAAGTCGAGCCCGCGCTGGACGACATCGCCATAGTCGCCACGCCCAGGCAGGTGGCCATCAGCCATGAACGCAAGGCAGGCCAGGGCGGTGATGCCGACATGCCCCTGATAGCGACCAGATCCGAACGAACCATCGGTGCGCTGCTCATCCTTGAGAAAGACCAGCCCGCGCGCGACCGCGCGATCAGCTGCAGCAGTCATCTCCTCAGCCAGAGGATTGTTCTGAGCGCTGCGGCCGGATTCATCCACAACTGGGGGCGGGGGCGGCGGTTCTGAATCCTGGCGCAACAGTTCGCGGCTGCCCAGTGCAGTTGCATGGGTGAACGCCATCATCATACACGCAACGACGAGGAGTGAAACAGTCAGGATCAGGCGCGAGAGTTGGTGCATGTGGGTTTGAAGAGAACGTTTTAGCGGTCACGACTGAGCACAACATCGCGTGATCGCCCATCGGGACCGATGAGCGTCATGTTGATGCGGTTGGGTGAAACAATGACAGCCCGCTCAAGGCGAGCGTAGAACTCATCAAGATTGCGGACCTGTTGATCGAAGATTGATGTGATGATCGATCCTGGCTGGATGCGGCCATCCATGCTGCTGTTGACACGTTCGACGATGACGCCCGTGCGGTGCTGTACACCAAGCGCCTCGGCCCGCTCGGGGGAAGCTGTTGCGAGAAGCTCAAGGCCGAACTGCCTGAGAAATCGCCCCGCCTCATCGCTCAGCAGCGTTCCGGGGTCAAGCTCATCCAGCGTCACCTCCACCGTGAGTTCCCTGGCCTGATCGAGCGCCGGATCAAACCGCCAAATGGCAAGTTCAACCGTTTCGCCGGGTTCGTGTCTGGAAATTGTTGCCTGCAGTTGCGAAAGTGTTGCAACGCGCGTGTCATCAATCATCATGATGATGTCGAGCGGCCGCAATCCTGCACGCTCAGCGGGACCACCCGGTCGCACCGAGCCAACTTCAACGCCATCGCCTGTAAATCCATTTGCCAAAGCCCGCGACGAAACACCCTCGCGCAGGTGCACTCCCACAAAGCCTCGGGCAACTTCACCCTTCTCGATGAGCTGATTCACAACCGATTCAATCATCTCCATCGGAATCGCAAGGCCAATGCCGGAGAAGAGGCCGTCATTCATCGAGCCGGGCCTGCCTGTCGCAATGGCTGTATTCATCGCAACGACTTCGCCGAAAATGTTCGCCAGTGGTCCGCCGGAGTTGCCCGGATTGATTGCTGCATCCACCTGAATGAAGTTCTGATAGCGCACATCCACCAGTTGTGCGTCGCGCCCGATCCCTGAAACAATGCCCTGGCTCATCGAAAAGCGGAAGTCGAAGGGTGATCCGAATGCAAAAACGCGATCACCCTGCTGCAACGACGCGCTCTCAGAGCGACTGGCCGGGTGGAGATTGGCTGCGTCCACCTTCAGCACCGCAATATCTGTTCGCAGATCAGAGCCGATGACTTCTGCTGAATAAATCTGCCCATCATGCATCTGCACATCGATCCGCTGTGCATCATCAATGACGTGGGCATTGGTGACGATATGGCCGTGCGCGTCATACACCCAGCCCGAGCCTGATGAGATGCGCGTGCGATCGGAGGTAGTCCAGGGACTGGCTTCGGTCTTGCGGGTTGCGATGTAGGCGACAGAGGGCGCAACCTTCACAGCAATATCGCGGTGAGCCTGGTTGATGGCTTCGAGAATGTTGTCCTGACGCAAGCGGTTGCTTGCCTGTTCGATTCGAGCGCTGGTGCGCGCGAAAGTAAAGTTGCGAACGATGGCTGGTCCGAGAAAGAGGACCGCTGCAACTGCAAGCAGCACCATCAGACTCGGCCCATATTCGCTTAACTTGTGTCGCACAATACTCACCCTCCGCTGGCTTCAGGAACCGCATCAATATTGAACCGCATCATCAGCTTCTTTCTACGGAATGCACTACCCATTGTTCCCCGAAGCTCCCTGAGCCCCCGGGACTGGCCTCATTTGATATGGATGAGGCCCAAGCTCGCTGCGACTTACCCGCTCAATCCACTGCCGGGCTGCCTGCGTGAGCGGTTCGCCCAGGTGTGTCAATGGCTGCGCAAAGGGCGGCTGACGCTCTGTTAACCCCAGAATGTCCTGCAACACCACGATCTGACCATGACACGATGGACCTGCGCCGCAGCCGATCACCGGGAGTGAAACCTTCTCGACAATCGCAGCTGACACCTCCGCGGGCATCGCTTCCAGAAGGAGCATGATCGCGCCTGCATGTTCCATGCCCGCAGCCGCAGCAATGAGTTCGCGTGACTCGCGTTCAACACGGCCAACGGCGCGATACCCACCTGCCCGTTTCACCTGTTGAGGCAACAGGCCAAGATGGGCCACCACCGGAACACCCGCGCGCGACAGCCGCTCAACCAGTCGAATGCCATGGCGATCGACCTCGAGTTTCACAGCATCAGCCCTGCCTTCGGTCATGAATCTGCCAGCATTGCGAATAGCCTCTGCATCGGACGCGTGGTAGCTCATGAAAGGCATGTCGCCCATGACAAAGCAGCCGGGTGCACCCCGCTTTACTGCTGCTGTGAGCAGAATCATGAAGTCCAGCGGCGCGTAAATCGTACTCTCTTCGCCGAGAATCACCTCAGCAGCCGTATCACCAACCAAAAGGACCGGTACACCTGCTGCCGCCAGCCAGCGTGCGGTGGTCGCGTCATAACACGTGAGCGCCGCAAACTTCGTTCCCTTTGCAGCAGCAGCACGCAAAGACTTGAGCGTGACGGGCGGCGAGACAGCCGCAGGTGCTGCATCACTATCCGCACCAGTGGGAGGTACAGGGTTCACGGTCGTCGGAGGCACGCGATGATGGTAGTCGTACAGTCGCGCGCTCGCTGAACGGGGACGGGGACCGGGCGAATGCACACATCCTTGCCAGACCCACGCAGCTCTTCAATCGCGACGTATTTGACCGGCTTCCGCTCAAGCCGTGGCCGAATCCAGCCGAAGTTATCTCAAGATATATCGGAAGCCCACTCACGGCCCCTCTCGGCCCCCTCACAGATACCTCAAAGACCGCCCCGGACTGGAGGATGCTTGCATGGCACGTTTTACAGGCGCAACCAACACGCAGAAGACTCTCCTCATTTCATTACATGATGGCTGGCTGCTTCGCTATGTCGATGAGCACGGCTGGTGCCTGTTTCAGCCCAACCGGGCCCGCCCCTTTGCGAAAGTGAAGGAGCGAACTGTCGACACCATGACCAACGCTGGCTGGTTCACTCCCGGCACGCTGCCACAGGGCCTCGGCTACCGTCCAGCCAAGGACCTCACGCCCGAAGGCCGCAAGTATGCAGAGCAGCTGGTTCGCGAAGAATGGGCAGCCTCACATGTCTGGTACCCACAGGACGCTGGCCGCAGCGAAGAGGAACTCGAAGGCGACTCTTACGACGTGGCAGCCTGATCGCGATCATCATCAGCGAGGTCAGGCTCAGGCTCATCCGTAGGGTTGCTGGCTGTGGTGTTCGCAGGAAACTCAATTTCGTCAATTGTCGTGCGCCGCAGCGTGACGCCGCGTTCGTCGGTTGTCTCTTCGACGGTCCGCTTGACTTCCTCGCGAACAACTGCGTCGCCACGCTCATCGACCCGGGTTTTCACGCCGCGGGCGATGTGGCCAACAAACTCGCCCAGCGAGCGCGCGATGGACTTCTTTCGAGGCATTGTGTGATTCCCTGCATCACTCTATGTCAGCGGGCACGTTCGAGCATGTTTCTGTTGCCACCCGCTCCATCGGCTGGTATCATCGCCATCACCGCAGGTTGACACATCAAGCCGCAACATATCAAACCGCACACATCAAGCCGCGACGGCTCGGGCCGGGCTTTGGTTCAGAGGGAAAGCGATCGTCATGACAACCACACCCCACCTTTTCACTTCTGAATCAGTCGCAGCTGGACATCCCGACAAAGTTGCGGATCAGATTTCCGATGCGGTGCTGGATGCCATGATCGCAGTTGATCCGCAATC
Organism: Phycisphaerales bacterium; assembly: GCA_051004555.1. GTDB lineage: Bacteria > Planctomycetota > Phycisphaerae > Phycisphaerales > SM1A02 > JBPCKF01. The sequence goes on from JBPCKF010000105.1 coordinate 32,050, forward strand.
GCGCGTGGCATGCGAAACCCTCGTCTCAACCGGCATGGTGATTCTCGCAGGCGAAGTCACCACGAAAGCCTACATCGAGATTCCCGATCTCGTCCGCAGTACCATTCGGGACATCGGGTATACCGATGCCACAATGGGCTTTGATTGTGATTCATGCGCTGTACTGGTTTCACTCAAACAGCAATCACCCGAGATTGCAATGGGCGTTGACACTGGCGGAGCGGGCGATCAGGGCATGATGTTTGGCTTTGCATGTCGTGAGACTGAATCGCTCATGCCGTTGCCGATTCATCTGGCTCACCGCCTCATGGAACGGCAGGCAGAAGTTCGCCGCAAGAACATCATCCCCGGCATCAGGCCCGATGCCAAGGGGCAGGTGACAGTTGAGTACGACGGCTTAACACCCACACGCATCGAAGCCGTTGTACTCTCAACACAACACGCACCCGAGTGGAACGGCAAAGCCAAACAGGCTGAACTCAAGCAGGCTGTGATCGAACACATCATTAAGCCCGTCCTGGGCGAGTGGTGGAACGATGACATCGATATCAACAAGCTGCACGTCAACCCCACCGGGCAGTTCGAAATCGGCGGGCCGCATGGCGACTGTGGTCTGACAGGACGCAAGATCATTGTCGATACATATGGCGGTCGCGGGAGACACGGCGGCGGCGCGTTCTCCGGCAAGGATCCCACCAAAGTCGATCGCTCTGCTGCATACATGGCCCGGTACATCGCCAAAAACATCGTTGCTGCTGAACTGGCTGATGTCTGCGAAGTGCAACTCAGTTACGCGATCGGTGTGGCAGAACCGGTCTCGATCAACGTCGACTGCCAGGGGACAGCGCAAATCGATGAACTCACGATGCCCGACCTCATCCGCGAGCATTTCCAATTGAAGCCGCGAGGCATCATGGAGACGCTCGACCTTCTGCGCCCGATTTATCGACCCGCAGCTGCGTTTGGACACTTCGGCCGCACGCCTGATGAAGGAGTGAAAGGCTCATTCTCGTGGGAGCACACCGATGTCGCAGCCGCCCTTCGCAGTGCCGTCGGCGCTGCAACTGCCTGACGCCAGTCGACTGTCAGCGAGCGTTGAGAACATAGCGCTGAATCGCGATGGCGACGCCGTTGTGTTCATTTGTCGGGGCTGACTGATCTGCCAGTTCGTGAAGACTCTCATGCGCGTGCTGCAGCGCGATACTGAATCCTGCCCAGGCCAGCATGCCTGCATCATTCCAACCGTCACCGATCGCCATGCATTCATCCTGCTCAATCTGAAGATCACGCGCAATCGCAGCCAGCGCCCGAGCTTTATCGACTTCGGGATGACATATTTGAATGACGTGCGGATCGGTGATAAACACCGCAACTCTTCCCGGCTGCCAGTAGCGTTCGCGCACCATCTCGAACACCGGCTCGATACGGCCGTTCGGCGCAAGCAGCATAAGTTTCGTCACAGGCCTGCTCAGCATCTCATCAAGCTCACCAATAAAATCCGGCTCGAACACACGGCTGGTTTCGGTTGGCAGGCCTGCATCGACGCGATCGGTAAACCACCGATCGAGTACTTCCAGGCTCACAACCGTGGCTGGCTCGACGGCACGCGCATCGGCCATGATCTCCGCAACCAGCGTCCCATCCAGCGGCTGATGATGCAGAGCGGTGCGCGACGCGATGTCCCACACGACTGCTCCGTTGTAGTTGATCATCGGACCACTCACGCCAAGCTCCTGGACGATGGATCGCATGGATCGTGGAGGACGGGCGGTCGCAGGCACCAGAATACAGCCACTCTTCTGAGCCTGTGTACATGCATCGCGAACAGCCTGTGACATGCGACCATTTGAGAGCAGCAATGTGCCATCAACATCAACCGCAATCAGACGAATCGGCGCGATCGGCCGCTCGCGCCGCGGGCGCAGTCGCATCACATCGAGTGGCCGCAAGACTGCATTATCCAGTGCAAGCAGACCATCAGATTCAACTCCCGACTCGGCTCCCGAACGGGCTGCTGAATCGGCACGCGATGATGTTCGAGCAGCGTTCGGGTCGTCATCATTATCATCCTGCCCCAGCAGTGATTGCAACGCGCCTTTCAACTCAGGGAAGAGAAACTCATACCCATGCGCAAGCGCAACTGCGGGCACAATGCGCTGGCTCATCAGCAACGACCGTGCAAACTCACCCAGCACAAGGCGCAACGCGAATCCGGGCGCAGGCAGCCAGGACGGCCGATGCATCACCTGTCCCAGCTCCTTCATGAACGCGCGATTGGGAAGTCCCCCGGGCGCAACGCAGTTCACCGGCCCGCTGAGTGAGCGATCACGCAAGGCAAGATCGATCACGCCCATCATGTCCCGCCAATGAATCCAGGACATGTACTGACGGCCGGAACCCAACGGACCACCCACCCACCACCGCAGGGGTTTCATAATCGTTGGCAATGCTCCGCCGCGTTCATCAAGCACGACACCGGTGCGGAGCAGGACAACGCGGGCTGCTGCTATGTCGCGAGCCCGCAGCGCTTCGGCTTCCCATTGCTGACACAACTGCGAGAGGAACAGATCGGGATCTGTGGGCATGTGCGATTCATCAGTTGGGCGATCGCCTGTGTCGCCGTAGTAGCCGATCGCAGAGCCGCTGATGAGGATGTGCGGCGGCTTGGATGCTGCAGTAATCGCATCGACGACGTTGCGCGTCGAAGCAAAGCGGCTGTGCTCGAGCTCCTTCTTGTACGAATCCGACCAGCGCGCATCAGCAATACCAGCACCAGCAAGGTTAATCACCGCATCACAGCCATCGATCTGGCCTTGCCAGTTGCCCGGCTGAACCGGATCGCCCTCGACCACAATCACATTGGGATTGGCATCGGCTGCAAACAGCGCAGCTGCCTTGGCACCGTTGCGCGAAAGCACAATGACGCTGTCACCGCGCTCGATGCGGCTCAGAAGAAGACGGCGTCCGATGAGGCCGGTCGCGCCGGTCATGAAGATTCGCATGAAGAAACATTTCCACTGCAGAAGGAATAGACGGGAAGGTGAGCGTATTCCGGTGCTGCCTGTGAATCTGCAATCATCGTGAAGATCGAAGCCGAAATGTGCGATTCAACGCTGTGCTGTTGCGCGGCGGATGGCCTCTTCGATGCGCTCGACCTCCATGGCGTCCAGACTGGTCCGTTCGGTGCCAACGATCTGGATGCGATAACGGTGCGCTTTTGCAAACCAATCGAGTGCGGCAGTTTGATCACCCTCTGCGAGGCTGTTTTCGCCATGAAACAGGCAGTAGAGCGAGAGCGGATAGGGATCGCTCTCGTGCATGTCTGCCTCGATCTCGCGAAGGATCTGCATTGCTTCATCTCGCTGGCCCTGGGCGGAAAGAAAGCGAGCCAGAAACAGCTTCTGTGTGGAAATGCGATCGTCGTGTATGCCCTGCATTCCGTCGATCACAAGACGGGCATAGGTTTCGCCAAGTTCGTGCATTCCCGCGAGTTCCATGTATGGCAGTGCGTCACTCATGTTGCTGACTGCCATCACACCCTGGTCGGTTTCGAGCCTTCGACTCAGCTCAGCGCGCGCGACAAGATGCTCGGCACACAGATTCACATCGCGTCTCTGCATTGCGACATTGGCAAGCACCAGATGCACAATGCCGAAGATGTAGTGATCACTATTGAGCTGCGTTTCTGCGAGTTCGAGAACGGCATGTGCTTCAGCCTCAGCCTCATCAGTACGCTCGAGCCAGGCCAGCGTCTCTGCCAGGTTAGCGCGCGTCCGCAGTTGTTCCACGGGTGACCAGTCGAATGATTCCAGGTGCATCACGCATCGAAAGAGCAGTTCAGCTGATCGTTCCAGATCAGCTGCTTGATCATCACTTTCGCCCCGCAGAGCCCGCCATTCCAGAGCCTGCGAGAGGTCGTTTGCAAAGTCTGCTGTGAGTTCATCAGCGTCGCCGAATGTTGCCCGGACCGTCTCATACAGTTCATCAAGCTCAGCAACGGCTGCCTGTTTGTGTTCGGGTTTGGTCGAAGCGAGAGCCGTCATCGTGCGTCGCAACTTGAAGCCAGTGCGAGAGTTCTGTTCGGCGGGCGCCAGCGTGTTGTTGATCGCGTTTCCAAACTCGATTCCCTCATCAATGCGACCAAGCTGCTTGTAGACAAAGACACACGCCGCAGCTGCTTCGATCGTCGACTCGTGCGTCGGTCCCTTGAGTGCTCGGATCTCTTCATATGCTCGTTTCACATGTGGCAGCGCATCGCGAAAGAGACCCAGCTGTTGAAACGCGCTGCCGAGAATCGTGTGGACAATGCGGCGATTATCGGGGTACTGTTTGAATCGCTCATCCACAGTTTCCGCAGCACCACGCAATGCATCAGCAAGCTTGACGTTCGGCCCCGCTTCAGCGAGCTGAGCCTGCGTGAGAATGTCAGTCATAAAGTCGCTGACCGCAGTGGCACGTTCGGTCTCACGTTGGGCCTGCACCATGCCGATCGTCGTGCCGATGATGCCTGCCACCAGCGCGATGACCGTCAGGGCTGCGCCCGTCACCAGGGCCTTGTTGCGCATGGCGAACTTGCGCATGCGATACATGGTTGTCGCGGGACGGGCTGTGATCGGCTCATGATCGAGAAAACGCCGGACATCAGCCGCCAGACCGTGTGCTGCCTGGTAACGACGATCAGGATCCTTCGCAAGCGCCTTGAGCGTGATGGTGTTCAGGTCGCCTCGATAGTGCGGACTGATCGTTGTCAGCGGGATCGGCTCATCTTCGATGATGCGGCGGGCCGCCCGCGCCAATGTATCGTCATGCATGGTGTAGGGCAGGCACCCTGCGATCATTTCATAAAGCAGCACGCCCAGCGAATACACATCCGAACGGGTATCGAGTGCATCGCTTCTGCCGTCCACCTGTTCCGGGCTCATGTGCGTCAGTGTTCCGACCAGAACGCCGACCTGAGTGTGAAGCGTTGTCACTTGCAGGTCTGCATCGGTTGCGCGGGCCACGCCGAAGTCGAGGATCTTGCACTGCATGTTCGCATCTGCAGGATTGCCTGTGACAAGAATGTTGCCTGGCTTGAGATCGCGGTGAATGATGCCTTTCTGATGCGCGTGCTGCACTGCGTCGCAGATCTGAATGAAGAGTCGCAACTGATCTTCCAGATCAAGTGCGTGCTCCTTACAGAACGTATGCAACGGCTGGCCGTCGATGAACTCCATAGCGAAGTACGGCTGGGCCCCTTCGCCAGTGTCGAACATCCCCGCTTCGTAAATGCGGGCGATGCCAGGATGTTCGAGGCGTCCAAGCACCGCGACTTCCACATCAAAGCGGTGCAGCAACTCGCGGCTGACGACGCCTTGCCTGATCACCTTGATCGCGACATCACGCCGAGGTTGATCCTGTTCTGCGCGGTACACCACACCCATCCCGCCACGGCCGATGACGTCACAGATGCGATAACGTCCGATGCGCTCCGGCGTTGGCCCGCCTTTCCATGCTGCGGTGAGATGCTTGAAGTCGGCGGGATTGAACGGCAGCTCATCGAGGGCATGCGAATCGGATGCATGATGTTCAAGAAGACCGCGCACTTCTGCTTCGAGTTCCGCATTGCCATCACACGCAGCTGTGAGAATGGCTTCGCGCTCTTCGATCGGCGCGAGGCGAACTTCTTCGAAGATGGTGACGAGGCGTTCGAAGTGAGAAGAAGATGATTGAGACTTCCTGCCACTCATTGCGCTGCCTCGAGCCGCTTGCGTAGCCAGGCCCTTGCAAAGTACCAGTCTGCATCAGCAGTCTTGGTCGCGATGCCAAGGTGTTGAGCTGCCTCAGCACTGGTCAGGCCGCCAAAGAAGCGCAGCTCGACGACGCGACACTTGCGGGCATCGTGCTGTTCCAGTTCGTGCAGCGCCTCATCCAGCGCGAGCAGGTTGAGCGAATCGGAATCATCAATCGAAACATCCGGCGTCATGGTGACACGGAGCCAGTCGCCTCCCCGCTTCTGGGTTTTTCGTGCCCGCGCGTGATCGACGAGAATCTGCCGCATTACCGTTGCTGCCACGGCTTGAAAGTGCGTGACGCTCTTCCAGTGCTGCTCCTGTTCGCTGGCTTCGAGCTTGAGGAAAGCTTCGTGAACCAGCGCGGTGGGTTGCAACGTGTGGCCGATGCGTTCATTGCGCAGGTAGCCCGCAGCCAAATTGTGCAGGGTGGCATACGCCAGTTTGAGCAGCTCGGGCGTCGCGGGGCTGCCCGTGCTGCCATCGTCACCATTTGTGCTGCCAGATGCAGTCGTCATTGTTGAAACATTTCCGACATTTTCATGGGGTTCTCGATCGCCATTCTCGCCAACCTTGCTGGAGGATGCAACAGGTTTCCGTTCACATTTTTTCCCGCAGGGAGATTTCAACCATGAAACGCTCGATTCGACTCATTTCAACCATCGCGACCCTGACCGCAGCATGTTTCGCCCTCGCCTCGGCTGAACTGGCAACAGCGGATGTTTTCACCTACCAAGGCGAACTTCGCCAAGGCGGCGAGGCTGTCAATGACAACTGCGACTTTCGCTTCACACTCTGGACGGCATCAACCGGCGGCAGCCAGGTGGGGCCGCTGGTGCAGGTGTTGAATCAGCCGCTGAGCGACGGGCGCGTGACGGCTGATCTCGATTTCGGCGCGAGCGCGTTCAACGGCAGCAACCGCTGGATTCAGATTCAGGTGCGCTGCCCCGCTGGAAATGGCGAATACATCATGCTCACGCCACGCCAGCCTGTGCGTCCCACACCATATGCCATGAAGTCGCTGGGCAACACCATGTCGTGGATGGATGGCTCTGGCAACACCAGTACACAGGACGCGGTGGGTATTGGAACCAACTCGCCAGATGCAGAACTTCATGTCGTCGGCGACAATGCCACGCTCAAACTCGAAGACAGCGACAATCCGGGTGGCTACACACTGATCGAAGACCCGCAGCCAACGCAGTTGCGGATCTCCAAGACAAACACAAATGGCGATGTCCTGCTCGATTTGAATCCCAAGCCCGCGAATGGGATCGGCACCGGACTCGTTCGATTCTTTCGTGAAACCAACTCGACGGGTGTCAAAGGCATTCGTTTCTATCGTGGGAACAACACTTTGCAGCTTTCGGCGCTGATCGGCGTCGATGGGCAGAATAGCGCCTTTCAGCTGCATGGTGGTAACTTGGGGATTGGCACCGCCAGCCCCGAAGGTCCGCTTCACGTCTTCGCAGGATCGGCTGGCAACGTCGCTGCTCAAGCAAGCTCGAGCGCTGTCTTCGAACGCTCCGGACAGAACTTCATCAGCATCCTCTCTCCCAACGCCAGCGAACGCGGCATTCTGTTCGGCGACCCCGAAAGCGCAGTCAACGGCGGTGTGATCTACAACAATCCATCGAATCCCGACGGATTCCAGTTTCGGACCGGAAACAATGTCAACCGCATGGTCATCACCCGTGATGGCAACGTTGGTGTCGGCAACACCGGAGCATCCACTGCACGCCTCAGTGCCTCCGCATCCACCACAGTCGCACATGCGTTCTCCGGGATTTCGCTCGACAGCGTACAGCCCACCATCGTCGCCGTCAATGTTGGAAGCGGTGGCGCACTTTGGGCCCAGGGCACCAGCGATGCATCGCTCGGCGGCGGCGGCCTCATCATGGCAGGAACGTTGAACAGTTCCAACATCGCCATCGACTCCAACGAGATCATGGCACGCAACAATGGTGCTGCTTCGACACTGCTCATCAATCGGGAAGGCGGAAACGTGGCGATCGGTTCGGCATCCGGCGGTTCTTCAACGCTCAGCACACCCGTGCTCCAGATCACGGGCGGCTCGGATTTCTCGGAAATGTTTGATGTCGGCGGCGATCTCGACATTCAGCCGGGCATGGTTGTTGTGATCGATCCTGCAAATCCTGGCCGTCTCATGCCAGCCACCACTGCATACGACCGCAAGGTTGCAGGCGTGATCTCGGGAGCCGGTGGCGTTGCAACCGGAATGCGCATGGGCCACGATGGCACCATCGCAGATGGCGATCATCCCGTCGCTCTCACCGGCCGCGTGTACTGCATGGTTGATGCCAGCGAATGTGCAATCGAGCCAGGTGACATGCTCACGACTTCAGATACACCCGGCCACGCTATGAAAGCAGCAGACCTTGCCTTGGCACAAGGCGCGATTATTGGAAAGGCAATGACATCGCTGAAGCAGGGCGAGACTGGTCTCGTTCTTGTGCTTGTGAACCTGCAGTGATTGAGTCCACCGTGGCGGACCAGGGTCCTGTCCGCCTGCTTCGTTTCTGGACTCAGAACGCTGCGACAGCACACAACACTCGAACAACCTTCACTGAGGAGAGTTTCCACGATGCGACATATGACGAAGCATTTCATTCCCGCGACCTGCGCAACAGTGCTGACCTTCACTGCATCCGGGCAGATGAGCGATCGCCTCATGCTGGATGCTGGCAGCGCGCCGCTCGCGGTTACGCCACCTGCGCATGCAACTGATGTGCAGAGGTGCACAGTCAACTTCGACCTGATCGATGAACTGCGCGAGGGTGACCTCTTCTGGATCACCATGAGCGGCGGCGACCTGCTTGCAAGTGTCAGCAGAATCGAAGAGACAGCAGATGGGGACAGGAACATCGCTGGCACATTCGATGGCATGCAGGGGAGCAGCTTCCTCCTGGCCCGTGTTGATGATGCGGTGGCTGGATGGTTCTTCATCCCTGGCATGCACGAAACCATGCGATTGCGCTACGGTGGGCCAAACGGTCTGCATTACACGCATCGCATCAATCAGGCAGACATGCCGAATTGTCCCGGCGCAATCAAGTCTGACAAGGGCCATGACACCACTGACATCATGAAACCCGTGCGTCTGGAAGATCTCCCAGATCGTGGCGACCAAGGCGCGGGTCCGCTGAGCGGCGGTTGTCAGCCAGAGGATTACCTTGCGTTCGACATCGCTGTTTTCTATACCGATGATGCACGCCGCGCAGCTGGCAGCACCGCAGCCATTCAGGCTGAAGCTGCAGCATCGGTTGCGCTCACTCGCGAAACTTATGCTCGGGGGTATCCCTTCATTGATGTCATCGTTCCACGATTGGTTCATCGTTCCGAGATCAACTACGCAGAGACCAATGATACAGAGGAAGACCTCGACAATCTGATCGCAGGCACCGCAGGATTGCAGGCCACACACACGATTCGCGACCAGGTTGCAGCTGACTTTGTCGTCCTGCTGACCGATACTGACGATGAGTGTGGTCTCGCCCCATGCCTGTCTGATGAAGATACCGCGTTCTCAATTGTCATCTGGGACTGCGCTGTCGACAACGTGGCATTCCCCCATGAAATCGGACACAATCTCGGCTGCGATCATGATGAAGATGAAGGCGAAGGCACTGGCTGCTACGCAGACTGGGGTCTGGGGCGCTATTTCTTTGTCCCTGCAGAGAATATGTGGCGCAATACCATCATGTCATATGACAATGGAATTGCCGCAGACATTCCCTATTACACACATCCCCAAATTCAATACATGGGCGTGAACACCGGCGACTCGGGCCACGACAATGTTTCCGTGATCTTCAATCGCAGGGTGTATTGCTCGGGTTTCCGGCATACAAAGATGGATGTGTGGGTACAGTTCAGCTATGCGGGCAGCGAGAACGGCTCATTCCGGCAGCCGTTCAACACGATGGCAGAGGGTGTGAATCGCATCCTGCAACAGCCGGGCATGTCGCACCTTCCTCATCTGCGCGTCAAGGCCGGCTCGCGGGCTGAGACAATCACGATCAGCAAACCCATGTTCATCGAAGCTTGTGGCGGAACTGTGACCATTGGCCGGTGATGCTCATCAGAACGGGAAGAACAACAGGATCATCAGTATCGAGACAATACCGGTGAGCACATTCATTGGAATGCCGATGCGCAGAAAGTCTGCTGTGGTGTAGCTGCCCGGCCCATATACCATGAGGTTGGTCTGATACCCCAGGGGTGTGGCGAAGCTTGCTGAGCCCGCCATCATGATCGCAAACATAAATGGAGCAAAGCTGAGGTCATCCTGCTGTTGGACGGTCATGTAGGTGAGCGGAAAGATCATGGCAACCGCAGCATTGTTTGTCACGACCTCAGTCAGCAGCGATGTTGCAGCATAGACTGCGACCAGCAACAGCCAGGGATGATCACCCGCCAGTGAGATCAATGTGTCAGCGACAGCGCTACTCACCCCCGATATCAGCAACGCATTCCCAATTCCAAGCGCAGCGCCGACGACGATCAGCACCGACCAGTCCACTCCGCTGCGGGCCTGAGAAATCGAGCAGCAGCGCGTCAGCACCATCATGCCAGCTCCCACAAGCGATGCGACAACCATCGGCATGACTTCAAAAGTTGCCAGCGCGATCACACTGAAAAGGATCGCAATCGCGATGGGAGCGCGGCTGTGTGACTGCGGAGCCGAATCGTCCAACCCGCTCACCAGAAGGAAATCTCGCGAGTTGCGATGCTTGTCCGCGAAACCCTGCTCCCCTTCAACCAGCAAAACATCACCAGCCCGCAACTTGATATCCCCGACGCGGCCGGTCACGCGCTCACCCTGCCTTGCAACGCCGATCACGACGCCGTCGTAGCGGCTGCGGAACTTCCCCTGACGAATGCTCTTGCCGATGATGGGGCATGCTTTGGAAACTACAACCTCGAACAGCCTTCGTCGGTAGCGACGTGCATCGAGCTTGTAGATCTGATCGGTGGCAAGCACAAGGCCGCGCAGTCGCTGAACATCACGGATGGCTTCCACCACGCCGACGAAACGCAGTCGGTCACCCGCTCGAAGCAGGCTCTCGGGGCTGATCGAGGAAATCACCTCGCCGCCACGCTCGATCTCAAAGAGATAGCACCCCGGCAGTTGCCGCAGTCGTGCACTCTCGACCGTCTTGCCATCCAGTCCGCTTCCCTCTGGAATCAACATATCAAGGATGTACTCACGTGGGTCAGAAAGTGCTGTTGTCGGACCGCTGCGATCAGGCAGCAGACGAGGGCCAACGATAATGAGAAACAGGCCGCCTGCAATCGCGACCGGCACGCCCACCCATGCAATATCAAACATGCCTGGCGACGGCAAGTCTGTCTGCGAAATGACAAGACCCGCAACAACAAGATTGGTGCTCGTTCCGATCAGGCAACATGTCCCGCCAAGAATCGAAGCATAACTGAGCGGAATCATCAGCTTCGACGGCGCAACACCCAGCTTGCGCGACCATTCAGTCACAGCAGGAATCAGCATTGCAACAATGGCTGTGTTGTTGAGAAACGCGCTCATCGCACAAGTCGGGATGAACAGGTTGGTGATGGCGCCTCGTTCAGTACGTGGGCGACGGAACAGCAACCCCGAAATCCAACTGACGGTGCCGGTTTCCCTGAGTCCGCTCACAAGAATGTACAAAGCTGCGATGGTCGCGAGCGCGGTGTTTGCAAAACCGCTCAGCCCCTCTTCAGGTGAAATCACGCCAATGTGCCAACTGCCTGCCTTGGGATAGGGCACAGCCATGAGCGCTGCCAGACCAGCCAACAGAATGGCGTCGGCTGCAATGCGCGTAAAAACGAGCATCATCAGCACGCCAGCAAGAACCGCCACCACGATGAAGGCTTCCATTGTCACAGCGACAAGCACTGTATGCATCAGGCACGCTTCTCACCACCGGTTTCGCCTCACGCCCAGCGCTGAAACCCCCTTTGCAGGCGTGGTTGCAGTGTTCACGATCAAAGCCGCGCTGCATCAAAATCCCGACATTCAAACACCAACAGCAACGTTGTCGATGAGCCGCACACCATCAATCCTGGCTGCAATCAGCGCGCGAGCGGGCACATGTTCTTCAATCGCATCAATCTGCAACAGGGTATCAGCAGCACGCACCACCGCGTAATCAACCTCAAGATGATGCCGGATCAAGGTCGCCCGCATTCGCTCTTCGATCCGCCCTGCATTCCGCCCCGGTGTTGCAAGTTCAACTGCAGCAAGGAGCGCTCGTGAGATTCCCAGAGCTGCCGCGCGCGACGACTCTGAAAGAAAGCGATTGCGACTGCTCATTGCAAGGCCATCATCATCACGCACGATCGGGCAACGAACAATGTCAAGCCCACCCGCGCCGCTCCCCCACCGCTCGCGCGCCTCGGCAACCATCTCTTCGATCATTCGCAACTGCTGAAAATCCTTCTCGCCAAACACCGCTGCACGCGGCTGCACAAGATCAAACAGCCGCGCAACCACCTGGGCAACGCCACGAAAATGACCCGGCCGCTGTGCATCCTCAAGTCGCGGCTGCGTTGCAACAGGTGGAAGCACGACTGCATTGCTCGCATCATCGCGTTCCCCATATCCATCCGGATACATCGTCGCAACGTCTGGCACAAACACAGCTGCTGCCCCAGCGTTGCTGACGAGTTCCAGATCTGCATCAAGCGTGCGCGGATAGCGCTCGAAATCTTCACCTGGCCCGAACTGCGTCGGATTCACAAAGATGCTCACGACAATCGGGACAGCAGAATCATGCTTTGCAGCCAGCCGTATCAACTCCGCGTGACCTGCATGCAACGCGCCCATGGTCGGAACCAGAACACACCCCGCCCAGTCTGCAAGATGATCTGATGTCGCAAGAATCGGCAACTGCATGAGCAACTTTCCTTCTACCTGCGACGCATCGCAGCACGCAGCCGCTCTGCTGTTTCAGCAGCAAAGAGATCAACCTTGCCAAAGCCCGGCTGCGCGCCCGCTGCCTCAGCCTCAGCCTGCGCACTTGCAATGTTCGAAACAAGCAGCATGGCTGGCGAAGCTGCTGCATCACTCCCACGTCTGCGGATCAGATCGATGCCACTCTCCGACGGAAAATCCCCATCCAGAACGCGATTGACAAGCAGCACATCATCGCGCCCAGCTGCATCAACCGCTTCCTGCTCATTCACCATTTCAATCGCAACGCCCGGCGAAATCCGCGCGACTGCATTCCGCAACATGAACGCATCAGGCCCACAATGGCCAACCAGCAAAATCCGCTGCGCGCGATCTCCCGCTGCGGCATTTCCATCATCCGTCATGAGAAACATCCTCTCCATGCAGTAGATGAACACGACGTGCATCAATCACAAGGTGCATGCCGCCCGGCCAATCAAATTGAACACGATGCTGCTCCGACACATCGCGAATATGCTCCGCTGCATGGGCAAGATGCGCTGCAGTCAGATCATCGACGCCACAACGATTGCAACTCGTTCGCCAGAACGCCCTGCGAAGACCCGCAGTCAACACCGCAACCGGCAACTTCGCCAGGGTTGCACGATCCCAACACGCCTCATCACCTCGTCCAAATGCATCATCAGCCAACCCATCAATCACCTGCTGTGCCAGGCCGCCACGTTCAGCTGCTGATGCAATCCGCTCGCATGCACCAGGCCACATCGCTTCCACCACAGGCAATACATCATGTCGAAGACGATTGCGCGCACGACTGCGATCTGCATTCGTCGGATCAGTCACCCACTCAACTCCCGCAGCCACACACAACCCGCAGCAATCTTCGGGCGACTGATCAAGCATTGGCCGAATCAACTGCACCGGAGCCTGCACCTGCACATCAATATCATCATGCAACAATGGCCGCGACCATGCCATGCCACGCAACTCGCCGCCACCACTCCCACGGAAGAGGTGCATCAACACCGTCTCTGCCTGATCGCGGGCATGATGACCCACCGCCACATGCGAACATGCATGCTCAATCGCAACTTCGCCAAACGCTGCATACCTCAACTGGCGAGCCGCAGCCTCAACATTGCCACCGCCACCGCCATTGCCATCCCCATCGCGCACATCAACATGAATCGTGCGAACAACACAACGCAGTTCCAGTCGTCGACAAAGTTCAACCACACAATCGCGATCGTTCCCGGAGCCCGGCCGCAACTGATGATCGACATGCACAGCCGTCACCGCATGATGCAACCCCGTCCCCCCAGCCAGTGCCCGCAACAGCAGCAGCAGCGCAACCGAATCCGCACCGCCGCTCACACTTGCAAGAACATGCACTGGCCCCGCTCCCGCAGCCGCAAATCCGCAGCGATCACGCAGATTGGCCCGCACTTGTGCGGCCAATGCATGTCGCCGCACCCGCAGCAGCAACATTTCGAGTTCAGAAGTCTGTACAATAGCCATGAACAATCCATGATAGACCAGCCCACATGATGAACACCCACCTCGCCATCGAACTTTCGCCGCTGCAGACCATCGCGCTTGTGGTTGGCTCGTTCATTGTTGTTGCGATCTCGGTGGGCGCTCTCATTCTCACGCGCATGCGGATTGCCAAGCGAATCAACAGCACGCCCGGTCCCGCTGAACGCATCGCAGCCATCAAAGCCAAAGCCGCTGCCAATACCGATCTCGATGCCCGCATGGCTGAGCTGCTCGACACATCCCAGCGGCTCGCAGCCCAACTCGATAACAAAGCCATGATGCTCGAACTGCTCATTCAACAGGCTGATGAACGCATCGCAATCATGCACGACAGCAGCGTCGTGCGCGCCCGCAGCGACACAACAACAGCAGCGCGGCCGTCGTCGACATCAGAACCAAAATCAAAATCAAAATCCTTCAACGTCGTCGATCACACAGATGAACACGACCACCCAGCCGCAGAAGAAGCAGATCCGCAGGCCCTTGCAGATGAAGTACTCCGCCTCACACAACAAGGCTACTCCACACTCGAAATCGCACAGCGACTCGACGAAACCATCGGCAACGTCGAACTCATCCTCGCATTGAACAAATGACTATCATGCCCGCGAAGGCGGGCATCCAGATGTGACACGACAGCATAACGCTGGACGCCCGCCTGCGGTGGGCATGACATGAGTATCGAGCCCGATCAGATTGGCCGACCCGGATGCGTTCCGGGCGAACCCTGTTTGAGCGTGCGGGTTGGTTGGTCTTCCACCCGAATTGCCTTGAGCGCCCCAGCCATACGACCGCCGCCGCCAATGAGACTCGTTGCCTTGAGATCAGCGACTTCCTTTTCGAGTTCGGGATCGAGGCGATAGTCTGCCTTGGGAATAAGGCCAGCTGCGATGCCCGCGCGGAAGCGAAGGCCGACCGCTGCGATGCCTGCAACACACGCAAGTGGCAGCACGCAGTAACGGCCGATGAACAGCAGCCCGCCACTTGTCGCGCGCTCAACACCCGTCGTCGCAACGCCGCTCTGCCAGAGTTCAACATCGGCAGCCATGGACGCATAGTTTGCAAACAGACCATCAAACGGCACGCCTTCAAAAAGACGTCCCCACGGGAGCGTCACGATGATGAGCACAACTGCCCAGACGAATGCCCCCGCAGCCCGATCAACGCCCGGCGTCGCAGCCCCGGCCCCCAGCACAACTGCA
The DNA here is from genome assembly GCA_051004555.1 of Phycisphaerales bacterium. Lineage (GTDB taxonomy): Bacteria > Planctomycetota > Phycisphaerae > Phycisphaerales > SM1A02 > JBPCKF01. The sequence goes on from JBPCKF010000105.1 coordinate 47,493, forward strand.
AGTGCAAGCAAAGGCAACAGTGCCAGAGCAGCCATCGTGCCCACCGCAGCAGCAAGACTCGTGAGAATGCGCAAAACATGATCCGCGGGCGCGAACTGTCTGTTGACATCTGCTGTGACGATCTCGGAATCAACTGCGTGTGGCGTGGCAAGGTTCTGGCGGCGCAGTTCTTCTGCAGTCACGACCGCTGTATCGCCTGAAGCGGGCAATGCAATTGCTTCATGATTCGCATAACGGATGTCTGTAAAGCTGATGAGCGACCAGCCAACCGTCTGTATGAGAAGCGCCAGCCCGATCACCCAGCAGCAGATGGTGACACCCGTCTGCAACTCCTTCAGCGCGACAGCGAAGTGGTGGTTGACGGCTGTTTGCATGGAGTCGTTATCGACTCTTCAGGCGTGCGAATAAAGTGGTGTTCCGCGCGTTCTCGGACGATGCATTCGCAGTTGCACGCTTGGTCAGCGTGGTTGGGGGGGCGGGGCTACGAGCGTGAAAAGATCAACTTGTGAGTTGGCCTTTGCGCAAGCGTTTGCCAACAGATTCGATCCATGCAGCATCGGGAAGTGCGTAGGGCCTGAACTTTTCGAGGATGCCGTGATCTTCACTATGGAACAGGGCCCGCTTCTGGCCGAGGAGCGAGGCTGCGGGTGTGTCGATCAGATTGCTCGAATCAGTCGAGCTCATCTGGAAGAGCAGGCGCATATCGAACTCGCGAAGCGTCTTGCGATCGATGTTGCGATTGAGATTGTTGACAGTGTCGCACCACGCAATGGTGTGCATGTTCAGCGGCGGGCCGTCGCGCAGAAGGTCGCCGAATATCTTGTCGGGCGGCCGAACTGCGGGCTCTTCACTTTCGCCGTTGCTGCTCATGGCGCTGGTAAAGCCGAAGTCTTCTTCGAGGCGCAACATGCGGAAGCGCTGCAGGCCGTAGATGAAGAGGAAGACGGGCGGCTGATCAGCCCGGTTGCGCGCTCCCCGTTCGCGCAGCATGTCATCCATCTCGCCCATCGCAGCAGGCACATCATGCCAGGTAATCAGGCGAATGTCATATGGCATCGCGCGGATGATGTTTTCGAACGTTCCAGCAAAAGGCGAATCCGCAGCCTGGCCATCCAGCACGTAAAAGATGCTGCTCTCAACCGGCGACTGCGCTGCAAGACTCACAAGGCCAATCGCCTGCATGGCAAGAGCCGCTTCATCCTGCTGACCGAGCATGAGCAGGTTGGTGCCTGTCTGGGCTCGGAAGATTGCAGCTGTCGGTTCCTTGATTGCGATTGCATCGCCCAGCCACATCGAAGGGGCGGGATGTGTCACGCTGGCTGGGGCCGCCTCAATTGCATTCGCGAGGAGCGTGTTGCGGCGGGCATCTGCCGGCACGTTGCCTTCGAAAACGATCTGCGGCTCGGGGGGCTGATAGTTGTGTTCGGCTGTGAGCGATTCGATTTCGCGCATGTGATGTTCGCGCACATGGTCAGGCAGCCAGACAATCTGGAAGGGATGATTGCCTTCCAGCAGGCCCGATTGATCGTTGTACAGCGCTTCACCCGGACGCGAGAGCAGGCGAGCAGCCGTGTTGTCATCACCCATGATGAGCATTGCATCGGCCTCGTTGCACTGCAGCGCAATGCGGACAGCCATCTGGCCGATGGTGCTGCGGGCCAGCGAATACGCGCCGCCGAGTGTCTGCGATCCCAGGAGTACATGAATGCCGAAGGCGCGGCCCTGACGGACGAGTCGATCAAGGAGAAGCGATGCATCCTGCGAGAGCTTGTCATCTTCGACAAAGAGTTCCTGAAACTCGTCGATGACAAGCAGGGTGCGTGGCATGCGTTCATTGGAATCGGTCTTGCGGAACGCTGCAACGTCCTGCACGCCCAGGTTTCGGAATATCTCGCCACGTCGCCTCAGTTCGCCATCGAGGCGTTCGAGCACGCTCAGGCCGAACTCGCGATCGCTTTCGATGGCGACAGCCCGCGCGTGTGGCAGACTGTGGGTCGCGTACGTCTTGAACTCGACACCTTTCTTGAAGTCGACAAGATAAAACTCGAGTTGATCGGGGTGATAGCGTAAGGCAAGATTGGTGACAAGCACATGCAGCAAGGTTGACT
>JBPCKF010000106.1:0-78096 GCA_051004555.1 Phycisphaerales bacterium
TCCTCACACTCATCTTCGAAGATCAGATGACACAACAAATCGGCATCCTGCATGCGGATACCAAAGCCAACGTCACGCCACTCGCAATCACCTGGAAAGAAGAGGGCTTCGCTCAAGACTTCTATGCCAGTCTGGATGATGAGCAACTGCGGGCTGACATCGCGCGGATGGCGGATGTTCTGCGGGCTGATCGGGGGCGGTGATGATCATGTGATCGCAATGGATCGGCGAATCCCACGGAAAAGAATCCATGGGCTTCGATTCACCTCACCTTCCCACGGATGCCAGCCGAGCAAGTAACGTGTTAATGATCGGCCGATTCGCTGGCGGCATGGGGAAGCGATCGAGCTCAAGCGTGCTGGCCCAAGCGACGCCTGTTACTCCAAGCCCTTTACGCAGAGGTACTTGCGGCCAGCGCGTGAGAAACGGATAGAGCAGAACAACGCGCTCGGGATATGCGTGGCGGTGCATCGGCAACGGTTCGAGCGCAGCTGGGGCGATGATCAATCCCAGCTCTTCCCATAACTCGCGACATGCAGCGTTGGCTGCGGGCTCCTCACCTTCAATTTTGCCGCCCGGAAACTCCCAGAGGCCGCCCATGTGCACCCCCTGCGGCCGCCGCGTCAGCAGAACATCCACCGCCCCATCAGCCGCCTGACGCCACATGGCAACGATGGCAACTTCAATGATCCCAGTTTTTTCCCATTGTTGCGACTTCATTGCATGTAACTCCTTATTGCACATAGACTTGAGATGATCCATGAAACATGGCGTTGCCCATTGACCCAGCCGCCCCAGCGGGTAGCCTTGCCTGTCATGCACAACCATATCCGCGGCTTCCTGCCGTGGCGCGCCGCCGTCCGAACGTGTCGGAGCATTCGGACGGTGTGCTGTTTTTGCACAAGTGAATTGCACGCGCACATGTGCGGAGCGCGATGGTGCCAAACGCAAACGCACCTCAACACACCACCCCACTTCACTTGATCAAAGATGAAAACCCGCTAACGTGCATGACCCATGAACACCAATCAACTTTGCACACTTCGCGCAATGCTCACGACCTGTCTGCTCTTCTCTCCGAGTTACTCCGCGCTCGCGCAGGAAGAAGGAGCATCGGCATTCGACTTTCTCGCGCACGCGCAGCTGAAAGTTGACACGATCCTTCACTCGGCTGCTGCGCAAGATGACATCACCGCAGCGGAAGATTCAGATGCATCGGATCAGCACGATGACTTCGACGCATTCCCCCAAGACTCCGGTCGTGCCAAACACTTTGGCCAGGAGGGTTCATGGCGGTTCAACGTGCTGCTTTCCTACGGCGATTCACTTGATGACATGTCGATGGTCACTGCAGGCGTGGGAGTGAGTTGGTTCTTCATCGAGAATCTCAGCCTCGATCTGCAACTCGGTTTCCTCAGCGCATCGCAGCCGGGACCCAGCGCCCGTGGCGTGAACGTCAACGTTCTGCTCCGCTGGCACTTCTATACACAGCCATCGTGGTCGCTGTATCTGGATGGTGGCGCGGGCCTGCTCAAGACCAACGATGACGTTCCAGCCAGCGGATCGAGCTTCAACTTCACGCCTCAGCTTGGTTTGGGCGCAACCTTCGATATCGGTCGCGATTGGCGGGTGATGGTTGGCGTTCGCTGGTTTCACATTTCCAATGCGAATCTTTATGATGACAACCCCGGCCGCGATATGCTGCAGCTCTACGCGGGCCTGAGTATCCCGTTCTGAGCCAGGTTTTCCCGTTCGATCAAGAAAGTCGCGCCGGCTGCCACGTCCCGTTGGTTCATCGTTCGCGCACCAGCAGAATGTGAATGTCGATAGTGAAACTGCTGCCTTCTTCCAGGGCGTCGATTCGCTCGCCACGGGCCCGCCAGGCATAAATCGCATCTGCCACGTTGCGATCGACAGTTGCGTCGAGCGACGATCGCACCAGGGCAACGTTGGTCACCGTGCCTCGACTGTCGATGGTGAGCCGATAGCTGGGGTTGCGTGGCATGGCTGTGATCAGCGTGAGAATCTGAAACTGCGGCTTGCGCGGGATGAGTTCGAGCCCTTGAGCAGCCAGTGGTTTGCCAGCCTGCCATTGATCGCGCGAAACTTTGATGGTTGAGGTCGCATCGCTTTGGGTTTCGGATAGATCGCCCTTCTCACCACCAGTTGGGCGTGCGCTCTCCGGCTGTTGCTGGTGCTGTGCGGAAGGGTCTTGCGCGTCGGGAAGTTCCGCTGCTTCCTCTGGCTGCTGCTGTTTCACAATGGCAAACCAGGGCGCGGGACGAAAGGCATCGAGCGCACTGGCAACAGCAGTGTCGAGTTGTGATGTCGCCTCGGGAATGGTTACAGCATCGAGTTGCGCTGCAATCGGCTGGGCCTCTTCATCCAGCGGTGTTTGGTCGAGGGGCTCAAGCTCCGTCAACTGCGTTTCCGGAAGCTGCGACTCGACAAGCGGTTGCTGCGGTTCTGATGGGCGCGGTTGCGCAGGCTCAACAATCTCAGTCAGCGCGTCGCCGGGCGCGGGAGTGAAGGCTGCCTGATTCGTCTCTGACAGTTGCGCCAGGTGTTCTTCATATTCGCGATAGCCAATCCAGTCGAGCGTGGATGGCGAACCGTCATCAAGACCAAGTGCGAGGTCATCGCGCTGCTGCAGTTGATCGAGTGCAACCAGCGTCGGCGCATCATCGGTTGGCGGATGCATGATGCGGGTAAAGAATGGCACAAGCACCAGCAGGTGCACGCCACCTGAGACGGCGAGCGTCAACGCAATACTCCAGCGATCGGCTTGTGATGCACGCATTGCCATTTGTCACCGGTTTTGCGTTGCCGCCTGCCAGCGACGGGCAATAGTGCCAAGGAGGTTGCCCGCTTCCTGCCAGGAGTTACGTGTGTCGATTTTGATGAGACTCGCCACTTGGGCCAGTTCTTCTGCATCCTGCTCGATGAGATCAAGAAACTCGGGCGGGACGTCGACAAGGGCTGCTCTGCCGCGGATTGCTGCAGCGCGTTGAATCATCCGACCTGCAGTGCGCAGCTTGCCAATCTCGCGAAGGAGCGATCTGCGATGGCGCTCGGTGCCTTCCTGATCGCTGCGTGAGATGGCCTCGAATGCTGAAACAAGCGACTGATGGGATGCGCCGAGCCCGCGCAGATACGTCTCAAACTGGCCGAGCACATTCTGGAGTTGTCGAGCTGCGTCGCGCACGTGCCGATCAGCGAGGTTCTGAAAGTCGACAATCTCAGCCTTCCCATCTGCCGCGATCGCCTGCAACAGGCTCACCTGATTGTCAGCCTGATGGACAGCCAGCCCGAAGCGCATGGCATCAGTTCCAGTCAGCGTGAGTACGCCCTCCATATCGTCGACCTGTTCGTACGCAGCAGCATCGGCCGGCCGCATGGCTGTGAATCCGCTCGCGGGCGACCACCAGAGTTCGTTCGTCTGTATCGACATTGCTGCGATGACGTCGTATGGGTGGCCACTTGCATCCATGTAGTTGCGTTGCCGCGCGTAATGCGGCGAGGCAAACTTGGCTTCGAGGGCCGTCATGTCTGTGCCGTCGATGGTGATGATCGTGGCAGCACCAATGATCGAGTTGTTGCGGACGATGACTTCCTTGCAGCTGAATGTCACCAACGCTGCTGCGCTCAATGCGTCGCTGGGCCAGGCAATGATGCGGAGGCGATCATGCCAGTCGATGATGGTTTCGCAAATGGCTTCCATTTCGCTGACCAGCCCGCCCGGCGAATCGATGTCGAGCACAACGATGCTGATATTCTGCTTCACGCACTCTTCAAAACATCGCTCGAGCAACGCTGCATCGAAGAACGGATCGCCCAGCTTCTGACCGCCACCGACGCCGCCATGCAGTGGCACGCGCGCAACCAGAAGTGCATCTGACGCATGAAGCGGAATCAGATCGCCATCGGGAGACTCACGCTCGATGGGTGGCAAGGGAGGTGGCGTGGGCCGCCCGCTGCCATCAGATTGGTCGCCAGCTTCGGGATACAACTTGTCGACATCAAACCGCAGAAGTGATTCGGTGGTCCAGGTATTGCCACGCTTGATGCGGATGGTGAGGGTGTCAGCCGTCTCACCCACAACCTCGCAGCGCATGGTGGTGCCATCTTTCAAAACGACAACATCTGCATGCACGCAGGCACGCTGGGCTCCCGTCCCGACGATGAGGGCTGCAATGATGCATCTTGTCAGTCGAATCATCGCATGATAGTGTATACGGTTGGCTGGCCTCCCGGCGGGCTGGCACGCGACGAGGCTGCGGCCTGAGACTGCCAGTGTTCTGTCCTTCTCCTGCAATGTTACCCTTCTCCTGAAAAGGTTGTTCCATGCATATGCATCCGATTCTCCGCTCGTGCGCCTTTTGCTCCTTCGTGTCAGTGCTGTTGACACTGCCCGGCCTGATGGGTGGCTGCACCACACGGACCGAAACGTTTTCTGGCTACGACTCTTCAGCCGTATGGTCGGCCATGGTGGCAGCTGCGGAGAATCCAACCAACTATAACAACTGGTCTTCAGTGGAGAACAAGGTGACGCCCAACGCTGAGACCGGCGTGATTCACGTCTACCGTGAACTGCGGCGCGATGTTGTACATCGAGGCATGAAACCCAGGCGGGAGGGAGCGGTGCTCGAACATGAGATCACGATGCTGACAAACGATGTCGGCGAACCTGTTGTCAAGTTCAAGAGCAGGCATCTGGATGTCCCCGCCAGCGCCCGCGAAGAAGCAGATGCATACTTCGAATCGGTATGGGGCATGTTGGGCGGACAGCCAAGGCGCGATGATGACAATGCTGACGATGCAGACATGACGAACGATCAGAATCCTGATATGGATGAGTTACTGGACAACGAATAGGCAACGCTCCCCTCGCCGAGTCTTCCACCTGCTGAACGCTCGCTATGCATCGCCGTACCAACCTACTCACGATTCTGATTGTGCTTGGCCTCATCGCAGGCGTCGTCATCGGCGAATGGATGTTCCGGGCCGGCATTGTCATTGATGCGACACACTGGTCCAAGACGGCTGGTGATCTTGTTCTGATCCGCCCGCTCAAACTGCTCATCGTTCCCATTGTCTTCGTGAGCGTGCTGGTGGGTGTCACATCCATCGGCAACCCCACCAAACTTGGCGTCGTGGGCGGATCGACCATTCTCTATTACATGGCGACGATGCTGATTGCTGTGGTGATCGGCACAACACTCGTGTCAGTGATTCAGCCGGGCGATATCTCCGAGGCGGATCGCGCGGTGTTGATCGAACAGGGGAACATCAATCTCCAGAATAATGCAAACGTTCGTGATATGGCCGCCACCAGCACCCAGACGCAACAGGGGTTGGGGAGTGTGTTTGCAGGACTCATCGATCAGGCAATTCCCACGAATGTGGTCAAGGACATGTCCGAAGACAACACGCTGCGGGTCATCGTGTTTGCACTGCTTTTGGGCCTGGCCCTGGCTGCAGGTGGGGAGAAGACCGCTCCTGCGGTGCGCTTCTTTGAGGCCCTGTTCGATGCCATCATGCGTCTGGTGATGGTTGTGGTCTGGGTCACGCCCTTGGGTGTGATGTTTCTGATGATCTACAGCGTGGGTGGCGTGGGATTGAGAACCTTGCTGGGACCAATTGTGTGGTACGTCATCACTGTATTGCTGGGTTTGGCGCTGCATGGTTTTATTGTGTTGCCGCTGGTCCTGGCGATCTTTGCACGCACCAATCCCTACCGCTTCATGTATCAGATGCGCAAGGCTCTCATGACCGCGTTCGGCACTGACTCGAGCTCTGCAACATTACCCGTCACCATTCAGACCGCAGAGACCGAAGGTGGATGTTCCAAGCGTGCATCCAACTTTGTGCTGCCGCTCGGGTCGACCATCAATATGGATGGCACTGCACTGTACGAAGCCGTGGCAGTTGTGTTTCTGTTTCAGCTGTATGGCATCCCGCTTGAGTTTGATCAGTTGTTGGTTGTGGTTGTGACAGCAACACTGGTTGCAATCGGCGCCGCGGGTGTTCCTTCAGCTGGCGTGTTCATGATGTTCATCGTCGTGATCGCAGTCAACAAGAGTCTGGCTGGGACTGGCAAGCAACTCGACCTGGCAGCCATTGGCGTGATCATCGGCATCGACCGCATCATCGACATGTGCCGCACGACCGTCAATGTCTGGGGCGATGCCGTTGGAGCCAAGATCATCTCGCGGATCGCCCCGGATGATCCTGAGCCGATCACGCCGATTGTGAAGGCAGGTTCGTGAGCGGGCCCACCGGCGATGAGTGGTACCGAGCAGGCTTGCGATTCGAATGTACGCAGTGTGGAAACTGCTGCACAGGGCCGCCCGGCTACGTGTCGTTCACAGATGAAGAAGCAGCTGCGATGGCGCAGGCACTCGACGTATCGCTGCAAGATTTCCTGGACAAGTACACCCACGAAGCCAACGGCAATCGCAGTCTAAACGAACGCAAGACGGCTGCTGGATTTGATTGTGTCCTCCTTTCGCGCGACGAGGTGACGGGGCGCGGCAGTTGTAGTGTCTATCATGCACGGCCGATGCAATGTCGCACCTGGCCGTTCTGGCGGGAGAATCTGCGATCTCCCTCAGCATGGAAGGCAGCCAAGCGGGCCGTGCCCTGCCCTGGCATGGATCGCGGGCCGCTGGTGCCTGTCGAATCCATTCGCATTCAACGTGATGCAACGCCATGAGCGTCTCGATACAGACTGAAACACTCAAGCACGTTCATCATCCAATGAATGCCATGCGCGAGCAGATCGCGCAGGAAACAGCAGCCCATCGACCGCGCTGCGATATCAGCGGCCGCTGTTGCCATTTTGAGAAGTATGGTCATCGAATGTATGTGACTGCCCTCGAAGCAGCGTACGTTGTTGAGAGAGCGGGACACAGCATTGCCAAGTCTGATGTCGAGCGGGCACTGCGCGAAGGCAACTGTCCGTTTCTGCGACAGGGTCAATGCAGCATTCACGCCGAGCGGCCACTTGGCTGTCGCATCTTTTTCTGCGACAGCAGCGCAACAGCATGGCAGAATGATCTCTATGAGCGCATGCATCAGCGCATGATTGCGCTACACGAAGAACACGATGTTGAATACAACTACGGGGAATGGCGGGCGCAGTTGATGCAGTGTGTTCCGGAGGAGCGCGGGGCCACTGAAGTGGCCCTGCCTTGCGAAGATCATACTCAGTTTGTTCAGTTGCGTATTGAGCGGGCGTCGTGAGCGCGCGACCTCACGCAAACGTGAACGTGTGGATTCCGCCTGATGCAACTGAATCTGAAATGAGCCGGGGCCGGTCGCTGGCAGAAGATCTGCAACTCCCCATCATGCAGGAATGGCAAAGCGAACGAGTGCTGGCACTTCGTTATCACGAGGAAAATCGCCTGGCTGTGCACCGCTTTCTCGACAGAAACCGGGCCGGATACTCGGTCGAGCCGCACATCCTCAAGCGTGCACATGGGCGTTATAGTGCAGATCAGTCGCATCCACTTGGCCGCGCGATCGGAAAGGACGCTGTGCATGTGCTCGATGCAACCGCAGGTTTCGGCCAGGATGCCATCCACCTTGCAGCTTCGGGATTGCGCGTGACTGCACTGGAACGATGTCCGATCGTCCACGCCCTGCTGAACAACTGCATCGAACGCATCCACGCAGATGGCCGCTTGCGGGCTGCGATTGAACCCCATGATCGCCTGCAACTGATACGTGCAGACGCAGCGTCGTTTCTGCAATCGCCGCGCGAAATGCTCTTTGATGTGATTTACCTTGATCCGATGTTCCCCAGCAAACGCAGGAAATCAGCCCTCCCCCCGCTGGCAGCGCAGATCCTGCGGACACTCGCAGGCGATGACGAAGATGCGCTGCAACTGGCTGAGTTGGCGATCACCAAAGCGAAGCAGCGGATCGTGATCAAGCGCCCGGATCACGCGCCGCCACTTGTTCCTGCCCCAGCATTCAGTTTCGCCAGCAAACTCGTCCGTTATGATGTCTACCTGCCACAGACTGCTCGCATTCAGATCCGAACTGAACCTCACATTGAGTGACATCCTCGAATGACATTGCCATGGTTTTATTATGATGCGTCGATGAAGGAGGGCGGCACGATTGCCCTTTCGCATGATGAAACCGTGCATATGCGCAGTGCTCGCCGCCTCGGGCCAGGCAGCCCGGTTGCACTGTTCGATGGCAGAGGAAACGTTGCGGATGGCGAGGTTGCCTCGATCAGCCGCGGATCAGCCCGCATTCATATTGCCAGCGTCAAACACCACCCGCCGCCAGAGCGAAAGGTTCACCTGATCAGCAACTGCCCCAAAGGTGACCGCCTTGCAGCGCTGATCAGCATGGCCACGCAGCTGGGGATGTCTTCATTCACGCCATTGATCTGTGAACACAGTGTTCGAATTCCGAGAAATGAATCCGCAGCCCGCTGGTCGCGCATCGCCATCGAGTCGTGCAAGCAGTGTCACTGTCCGCACCTGCCGACCTTCCACGATGGAATCCAGGTGCATGAGCTTGCCCAGCGCAGTGAAACGAATGTGCAACTCATCATCGCCCATCCCGGCGGCGGTTTCATGCACAACATCATTCGCAACGCAGGCGATTGCATGCACTTTGCGATTGCGATCGGGCCCGAAGCAGGCTTTACCGATGAAGAAGTGTCGCAGTTACTCGCAGCTGGAGCAGCCCGGGTCGATCTTGGACCGGTCCTGATGCGGATTGAAACAGCAGCAGTTGCAGCTATCACGCTCGCAGCGGCGGCCCTGCGTGAGGCTGATGATTGAGGGCAGCAGAATCGGCTATCGCGCCGCAGCGCTGATGGTCACGTCCTGTTTGTTCTCAACATGCAACCGCCTGGCCCGCTGGGTTGACCAATCCTGTACCGCCCGATCGGGCGACGCGTCATCATGATCTTGATGCACGCGCAGGAGTCGATAGCGATTGTCACGCTGCGCCGGCACGAATCCTGCATCACGGATCAGTCGACACAGCACCGCTTCATTCAGACAATACGTTGTGCCCGCAGAACTCACAACGTTCTCTTCCATCATGACTGAGCCCATATCTGTTGCCCCGAACTGCAGCGCCACCTGGCCGATGTGCGGACCCATGGTCACCCAGCTCGATCCGATCGACCAGACATTGTCCAGATGCAGCCGCGCAATGGCTTGCGTGCGAAGATACTCTGTCGAGCCAACCATTCGTAAGCGGCGGCCGAACTCAGGATGACCGCTCTTTACGCCACTGCCATCGAGCGTTGCAACGACGTCGCCAGGGAAGGGTTGCGAGATTGCGTCATCACCCGCTCCCTGCCCCCATTCGGGCAATCGCCCAAGTGGTGTATTCTCGCGCTGGAATGGCCAGGCAATGAACGCCATGTAGCGTCCGCCGCCATTCGGGACATGCTCGCTGATCGCGCGATCCTGCCATTGGCGAACCAGTTCCATGTGATGGATGCGATCCGCAACGCCCTCGATGTGGCCAAACATCATGGTTGCAGATGTGTTCATGCCAAGCTGATGCGCAACATTCATCACAGTCAGCCATGCCTCGGCATCGCACTTGCCCAGCCCGATCTTGCGGCGAACGGCTGGCGCGAAAATCTCGCCGCCACCGCCCGGAACCGAATCGAGTCCAGCCCGCCTGAGTTCCGTCATGACATGACGAATCTTGTCCGCGAGCGTGGCGCCAGGCGGATCAAAGAAGTGCACAAACTCGATAAACTCAGGTGGACTGAAGGCGTGCACATGCACATTGGGAAACTCACCTTTGATGCGTGCGAGCAACTCGAGATACCACGACAATGGCAGCGCTGGGTTCATGCCACCCTGCATCAGAATCTGCGTGCCACCAATCGCGACCAGCTCGCCGATCTTTTCGAGCAGCACATCGTATTCGAGTGTGTATGCATCATCTTCATCACCATCTCGGCGAAAGGCGCAGAAAGTGCATTTCGCAGAGCAGATATTGGTGTAGTTGATGTTGCGATCAATGACGTAGGTGCGAACCGAGTCGCCATGCAGAAAGCGGGCCCGTGCATCTGCCCAGCGGCCAAGTTCAAAGAGCGGCATCTGCTGATACAACCGCAGCGACTGCTCGGGCGCGAGGCGCAACTCGCCATGCACGACATCACGCATGACAGCTTGGTCGAGGACATCCGCATTGGGTTTGATCGCTGGGACCATGGCGCCGATTGTAGGGACCATGGTTGGGATTGGCAGGCATCACCGTCGCGATTCAAGGCATGGGATGATCGGAGCTGTCACCAGACGTTGATGACGACGGCGGATCTTCCTGGCCGAAGCTGCGCAGCAGACGTTCCCAGCGAACGCGGAAACTCGGCTTGCGATCGAAGGAAAACGCGACGCCGAACGCCCGCCCGACGATGAGGTCGCGTGGGATCAGGCCGAGCGTCGGATCGCGCGAGTCGCGGCTGTTGTTGCGATTGTCTCCCATCATGAGAAACTGAGCTTCGGGGATGGTGATGGGGCCGAAGTCTGCGTAGCGCGATCCGCCTCTGCCATTGAGGAACATGACGGGATGCATCACATCGCCTGTGATCTCGTTCTCGAACTCGATGGGAGCACGACCGAGATCTTCTAAGTCGAGTCGACTGAACTTGCCCGAGTTGACCGCCTCGAACTCCAGCGCCTGGCCATTGATAAAGACGACGTTGCCACGCACCTCGAAGGAGTCGCCCGGCACACCCAGCACCCGCTTCACCATTCGCCTTCCATCCTGGGGAGCAAAGAAGACGACAATGTCCCCACGGTCAGGATCATCCCAACTGAAGATCCGCCAACGAGTGAAGGGAAACTTGAGGTCGTAGGCGAGCTTGTTGACGAAGATGCGATCGCCCACGAGAATGGTGGGCTCCATGGAGGCTGATGGAACATCGTTCCAGTCGATGAACGAAGAGCGGAAGGCGAAGACGACGAGGATGGCCAGTCCGATGGGCTTGATCCAATCCAGCCAGAGCTTGTGTGCCCAGTTCTTCGGTTCGGGTCGTTCCTTCTTTTTCTTCTCGCTAGGCGTGTTCGTGGACATGGCGAGAGTCTATGCGCTTTGGATCAGTTGTGCCCTGTTCCAGCGCGCCAAGTCGATGGCGCGCAAAAGTATCCTGATGCAATTGAGAAAGGCTCACGGCGAACCGTGAGCCTTCCTTTTTGTGTTTGGTTGTGCCAACGCGGTTGAAGTCAGGCCGTGCGGACCTTGCGACGACGTGAGGTCAATGCCAGACCACCGAGGCCAGCGATGCCGAGCATAGCTGCGGGTGGTGCGGGGATGACGAAGAGCACGAGTCCATCGGTGAAGATGTTGTCGTTGCCATCGTCATCGACTGCCTGCCAGACCTTGCCCTGTTCAGCACCCAGAAGACGCGCTGCCCGGATGGCCTGAACCAGCGTGAAGCTGATATTCACTCGACCACGCTCGCCGAAACCTGCAACATCTGAGATGTTGGTGATGGCGAATCCGACGGGCGTTGTATCTTCGTTGACGTTGATGTCAACAGTCAGCGGGCCATCGTCGTCGATGGTTACACCAGTGCCAAGAGCAAAGATGTTCGGGCCGCCGCCGTAGGTGCCGTTATCAGCACCTTCACTGATCCGCGGGCTCATATCAACCGAGGCTGCGAAGGGACCTGATACTGGGTTGTCATTGCCCCAAATCACGAAGAGTGTGAGACCTGCGCCAGAGTAGCGACCGCTGAGGTCTGTATTGAAGTCAACCATAAACATGTTGACCTGATTGGCGCGGGTATCCCATGCACTGAAGTTACCATTCCGCGCCATTGCATAGCTCATGGCCCCTGCGAGGGTGCCCTGATCACCGCCGTCCCAATCAAACGAAGTGAAACTGCCGGCTCCGGTATCACTTGAGAAGCCGTACACCTGACCCGCTTGAGCGTTGCTGCATATTCCAACTGCACTCAAGCACACTGCCAACATTGACACGGATCGAACGAACATGGGGGACCTTCCTTTCCCGAACTGGGTTGTTGGTTTTCTGGCAAGGGTGGTCACATACCCCGAAGTGACACTCGTAAAGACCCTGCCTCTCTCGACATCCTCATTATACACCGCGCACCCCGATTGCAAGACAGAATCGCTCCATTTTTGCAAGTAAATTTGCGATAACTCCCGCACAACAAGCACCTGCACAGTGTCGCAAGTTATCGTGACGTGATATGCTGACATTGTGAAGGAATGCACGATCATCAACGGCCGTCAACTCGCAGCGCGCATTCGAACAGATGTGCAGCGACGCGTGATAACTCTCTCAGGCATAGGACGCCAAACGCGATTGGATGCTGTCCTTGTCGATGGCGACGAAGCGGGCGCCCTTTATGCGAGCAGACAAGCATCCACCTGCGCGAAAGTGGGTATCGAGTATCGTCTGCACCGTCTGGATACTGACGCAACCTTCGATGACATCGCTGGCAGAGTCCTGCTGCTCAACCAGGATGACCTTGTCAGCGCTGTCATGGTGCACCTGCCCTTGCCCGAAGCAGTGGATACAGAACGCATTCAGTCGCTGATTGATCCCGAGAAAGACATCGAAGGCGTCAACCCTGCCAACATCGGACGTGTCGTCTATGGCAGGCGCAGCCTCGTCCCCTGTACCGCCCTGGCGGTTTTGCACATGATCGAGTCGACCGGCGTTGAGCTGCGCGGCAAACGATGCGTCTGCGTCGGGGCCAGTAACATTGTCGGCAAGCCGGTCGCGATCCTCCTCATGCAGGCCGAAGCAACTGTCGTCTCCACCAACAAGTTCACGCCAGACCTCGCAGCCGAGTGTCGCTCGGCTGATGTGCTGGTCTCTGCGACAGGAGTCCCCGGCCTCATCACAGGCGACATGATCAAACCCGGAGCGATCGTCATCGATGTCGGCATCAGCCGCATTCATGACAGTGATGGCGAGGTGCGAACCGTGGGCGATGTGAACTTCGATCAGGCAACCAAAGTGGCGGGATACCTCTCGCCAGTGCCGGGCGGAGTCGGGCCGGTGACTGTCGCAATCCTGCTCCTGAACGCCGTCGCAGCGGCTGAGGTGTAGAACGAAAGTCCTCCGCGGAGCTGCGGAAACCGATTCGACAAGGCAAGCATTCCCTTTCGTAGCGCTACGCTTGCGGTGATGACCACCACAATCGAGATTCCATCACTCCCCGATCGCTCTGATAGTGCACACAAGGGCCACTTCGGCATGGTGTGCGTGATTGGCGGACAGGCAGCCCATCCCATCAATGGCGGGACGATGATGCTTGGCAGTCCCGTCCTGGCAGCGCTGGGGGCTCTTCGCATCGGAGCGGGACGCGTTGCCATTGCAACACCAGCCCCCCTCGCGATCCATGCCCTCACGATGTTACCCGAAGCAACCTGTCTTGCATTGCCGGTTGATGAACGCGACAACGCCATACTTCCCTCAGCAGCAGCTGCAGTGCTCGACAAAGACTGGCTGAACTTTGCATGTGCAGTCATCGGGCCGGGCATGGGCCACGAGTTACACCAGCAGCAAATGGTGGTTCGCCTGATTGCACAGGACGATGTGCCACTCGTGATTGATGCAGATGCACTCACTGCCCTGGCCAAACTTCACGACTTCCGAGGCGACTTCCGCGCATCCGCAATCCTCACGCCCCACCCCGGCGAGTATCAGCGACTTGCAAAGGCGATCGGCATCTCGCGAGACGCCCTCGATCCACAGCAGCGCGAGTCCGCCGCAATGGAACTGGCCCAGCGACTTGGCTGCGTGGTTGTTCTCAAAGGTGATGGCGTGGTCGTCACCGATGGCCACGCGTCATGGATCGCGCCTTCTGGCTCCGCTGCCCTCGCGACCGGCGGCACTGGCGATGTACTGGCTGGGTTCATTGCAGGGGCAGTCAGCCAATGGCATCACCCACGCCCAGCAGAAACCAGCAGCAGCAGCATGAGCCTGCTCGAATGTGCGGTACTGGCAGTGTCACTCGGCATCGACGCAGCTGCTGCGTGGGCGAAGAAGCATGGCAACGCAGGGCTGCTCGCCCACGAACTCGCAGATGCAATGCCGAATGTGCTGAACGCGCGGCGGCAATAAACTGGAGCCGTTTTCTCGCAAGTGGACTGGCGGCCTCATTTGGTTGACCTGGCAGAGTGACATCACAGTTCTGATCTCGCGCGACAGAGGGTGGTGAACACGTGGACAGACTCTTCGACACCATCAAACAACTCGTCCTCGACGACCGCTACATCATCGGCGACCACGCGGTTGATCGCCTCGACCAACGCCGCGTGCTCGAATGGCAGAATCGTCGATGGCATCAGAGAGGCGACTCTGCTCAGCGAGCGGCCGCGAACTCGACCGAACCCGTCGATTGAAGTGCTTCAACTGCTCGCAGACGGCACAGAGGTCATGGTCATCTGGTCGCATCTGAAAGCCGTTGGCCTCGCCAAGCTGGTCACGGTACACTTCCTGGACGAGGAACGGCCATGAACATTCCCGGCAGACGAGTCAAGCGCACGCGCCTGGTCCACACCGACAAGTACATTGTTGCTGTGGAGGTCGAAGCAGTCATTCCCGATGCTGACCCGTCTGAGGCCTGCTACGAACCGGAGACAGTTGAACTGCTTCGCAAGGTCGAAGAACACGCCCGCGCCGGTGACCTCGACTGGCTGCAAAAGCACGGCAAGGTCTACCGAGCACTGGATGCCGCATGATGCTCGACTGGCTCAAAGGCAAGTCGGCCTGTGCCCGCGTTCCCCCATCGATTAAGCCAACGGCTCAGAGTCCTCCTCCGAAATCGCATTCTCGCACGAATGACGATACACTGTTCTCGTCATGACTCAAAGCACTGCTTCTGATGCGCCGCCGCGCAAGCCTATTCGCTCAATCGTCCCCAGCGACTATGTGGATGGTGTCTATTCCATCCTCAACCCGCAGGTGGGCAGCACACGCAGCGGCAAGCCGTTTCTCAAGTGCATTCTCCGCGATGCCAGTGGCGAATGTCCGGCCCGACAATGGACCATCGACGACACGGATGTCCCCAGTCTCAAGGCCACGGGCTTTGTCTGGATCGCAGGTCGGGCGGAGAGCTATCAGGATCAGTTGCAGATCGTGATCGAACAGATCCGCACAATTGAAGTCACGCCTGAAGAACTGCGCGAACTGGTGCCATCATCCAGATTTGACATCGACATGATGTTTGGCGAAGTGCGCAGCCTGCTTGAAACAATCGAAGACCCCGCAGCGAACGCTCTGGCCCAGGCGTATCTCAATGATGAGAAGCTCATGATGCGCTTTCGCGAAGCACCTGCAGCGGTGAGTCTGCATCATGCCTGGCTGGGCGGGCTTCTCGAACACACATGGCAACTCATGCGATTGGCTGAACGCATGCTGCCACTCTATCCAGCCTTGAACCGCGACCTGGTTTTGCTGGGTCTGTTCCTGCATGACCTTGGCAAGACAACCGAACTCTCATGGAATCGCGGATTTCACTATACAGCACAGGGCGAACTCATCGGCCATATTGTGATCGGGGCGCTCTGGCTCGACCGCAAGGTTCGCGAAGTGGCGGAAGCGGGCGGGACGATCCTGCAGAACAAAGCCCATCTGGTGTTGACGCACATCATTCTCAGCCATCACACCGAGCCAGAGTTTGGCGCAGCCAAACGGCCAAGCACGCCCGAAGCAATCTTTATTGCGCTGCTTGATAATCTTGATGCACGCACAGCCATGTCAGTCCAGCACGCGCGGCCGGAACTTTCAGAAGACGGCCCGCAACAGACTCAGCAGAGTCTGTTTACCGACAAGGTGTGGGCGCTGGAAACCAAGCTGTATTGTCCTGATCCATTTCGGAGCGATGAGTGAACATGGCTGCTGGGCGCACGCCTTTCATCGGCGGGAACTGGAAAATGAATGGGACACGGCAGACCGCACGCGCGCTTGCCACTGCAGTCAGCCGCGGCGTGGCTGCGATGGATGCAGTTGTGCACGTCGCAGTCTTTCCGCCCTTTCCATATCTGGTCGATGTGCGCGACTGTATCAGCGATGGCCCGCTCTTGCTGGGGGCCCAGGATGTTTACATTGAGCCCGAGGGAGCGTTCACTGGTGAAGTCAGCCCAGCCATGCTCGAAGATGTCGGCGTCACTGCCGTTCTTGCAGGACACTCTGAACGCAGACATGTGCTGGACGAGAATGATGCGCTTGTCGCGGCAAAGGTAAAGGCAACACTCGATCAGGGACTCTGGTCGGTCTTGTGCGTGGGCGAACTGCTTGAACAACGTGAGGCTGGCGTCACCGATCAGATCAATCGCATGCAGTTGCATGCAGCCCTTGCAGATATCGATAAAGAGACGGCGCGCAGGCAACTTGTGATCGCATACGAACCTGTATGGGCCATCGGCACCGGACGCACTGCAACACCTGAAGATGCACAGACAGCCCATGCAGCCATTCGAGCGGAACTGGTGGGAATCTTCAGCGATGAGGCAACTCAGCAGATCCGGATTATCTATGGCGGCTCGGTGAAGCCCGAAAACGCAGCGTCGCTCCTTGCAATGCCCGATGTTGATGGCTTTCTTGTCGGTGGGGCATCGCTTGATGCAGAAGGATTTTGCAGGATTGTGGAGGGCGCGGCGTAGGATCGCCGGGTGCCATTGGCAAACGGTGTGGCACCATGCGCGAACGGAACTATTTTCGACCCTCCTCCCCAGCCCGGCCGATAGACACGGTATGGCTGAGGCTTTCAACGAATCCGATCTTACTGCGCTGCTCAGCGCGGTCGAAGCAGGCGGTTTAAGCGATGATGCAGATGAGGTGCAGATATTCTCGCGCACCCGTCAAGCGTTCGATCATGTTGAGATTCGCGAGTATGACTTCAAGCGTCCCGAGCGCATCAGCACCGATCAGATTCGCGCCTTGCAGACGCTGCATGATGCTTTTGGGCGGAGCTTCGGAGCAGCCCTCACGGGGTTCCTGCGCGCGATTGTTGAAGTGACCGTGTCATCTGTTGAACAGATGCCCTATGCAGAGTTTGTGGAAGGATTGCCCAACCCGACGGGGTTTTGTCTGGTCCAGCCCGGCGAACTCGATGGCCAGATGTGTCTGGAAGTCAGCCCGCTCATTATCTATCCCATTCTCGATCGACTCATGGGCGGGTCCAGCCAGGAACTCTTCATTCCGCAGCGGGCGATGACTGTAATCGAAGCCCGCCTGATCCTGCAGATTCTCGAACGAGCCATGATCAGCCTGCATGATGCCTGGGAAGGTGTCGCAGACATCACATTCTCGCTTGGCGAACTCGAATCAAACCCGCAGTTGGTGCAGATCGTGCCACCCAACGAAGTTGTGGTCGTGATTCGCTTCGAGCTGCGCATGGGTAAGCGTGCAGGCACGATGAGTCTGTGCATTCCCTTCACCGTCATAGAGCCACTGGTGAGCCGCCTCGATTCACAGAGTTGGTCGACCGCAGGCAAGCGCCGGGATGATGCAACCTGGGAACAGATGCTTGCCAAGCGATTGAATGATGCAGGGCTGCTGCTCACAGCCACACTCGCGGAAACATCAATGACCGTCGGCGAACTGGCTGCTCTGGATGTGGGCGACATCATCACCACTGATGCAGTCGCAGCCGACCCAATGCTGATTTCGATTGAGAGTGTGCCGAAATACTTTGCAACCGTCGGCCGCTTCAAGGATCAACGGGCGATGAAGATCATGCGCCCATTGACAGAAGCTGACCGTGCTGTGCGTCACTGACATGACCAGCGTTTCGCGATTCCTCAGAACCAGCAGTTGCAACTGAGAGCGGACCACGACCTGGCCATCTTCGTCGGCTGCATCAGCCCGCCAACCAGCCCCGCTGGCAGTGCGAAGAGTCAGGAACGGAGGACGAACTTTTTGTCCCAGCCAGCAGTGAGGCCGCCCTGCAACAGGCTGGCACGGGTGTCTGCATCTGCGAGCACATCCTGAACGATCGCGCGAACTTCTGCAGCCCGCCTTTCCGTCATGCGTTCACTCTGGCCATTCTGCTTCAGCCTGACAATGGTGCTCTCAAGCACGGCAACCCGCGCTTGCAGTTCAGCTTCGCTCGGGGTGTCCTGGGCCAGCGCTGGCGCGGGCGACGAGACGATGACGATCATGCCGGTCAGCGCAGCTGTTGAAACCAGACGTCGTTGCATTTGGAAATCCCTTCGTCTTGAAACGGGTATGGAAGCCGGTCGATGAAGCGAACGCGACATGCGCGAGGTTCGCGGCGCCCAAATCGCGCACCTGTTGATATCGGACGATGGTGGTAGGAGCACACCTTCGATCGGCCAGCACCTTACCAAAATCTGGCAATCAGTGCTACGCGATTTCCCGTCGAATTGCCGGAAATGGAAGCCGGTCGGGGCGGTTGCCCAAAAAAGAAAAAAGCCGACCGGGTGGAAATCCGGTCGGCGATTGCCGCCGCGAGAAGTTGCATGGTCCCCGACAGGTAATCACGGAGAGTCTTTATGCGAATCGCGACGGGTGGATGGTTTTAGCCAGACGCTTGTCTCTTCTTCGGACGAATAAATGTGCAAGTTTCGTGGAAGTTTCAGAACAGCAGTTGCAGTTGTGAACGGACCACGACCTGGCCATCTTCGTCGGATGCATCACCCCTCCAGCCAGCACCGCTGGATGACCACCCGCTGGCAACTTCATTCAGCCCGATGCCGATATCTGTCGTCCACTTCAGGCTGTGCTTCTTCCAGTACCTGTTCACACCAACGGTCGCGACGAGAAGGTCGTCCTGGCCGGACACATCCATATCGCCCCATTCGAAGCGAGCGAATGCTTCCCAATCGTCGGTGAGGAACACGCCACCCTGCAGCACGAAGCCGAACTGGTCTGCATCCGATTCATCGAAATGTCGACCGACGACAGCTGCGAAGATATTGGCACCGCCAAACTCGAGCGACGCGTCAATCGTCCATGTGAATACCGTCTCCTCAGCAGAGCCTGGCGTGCCCGACTCCTCGCGCTCGACATGCCCTGCAGCTCCCATCATGAATGCGAACTCTTCATCCTTCCAGCTCGTGAAATCCTTGAACTGATCCCAACTGCCTGCGAAGAGAATCTCAGCCCGCCCCGTCAGCGAGTACTCGACATCTTCTGCGAGCGCTGCGGTGTTGTCCGAACCGAAGCCGTCATCGAACGATCCCCAGATCTTGAACTGCTCGCCTGCATAGCCGACCTCGATGCCCTGGGTGTAGTCCTGATTGAACTCTTCGTTGACCAGTGAGCGTTCCACCGCCAGCTGGCGCTTGCTGGATGTCAACTCCTCACGCATGAATCCGGGCTTGAACTGTCCGAACTTGACGTACCAGTCATTGCCGAGATCTCTGGTGATGGTTGCGGTTTCCAGAATGAAGCTGCCTCCATCGCGATCGAATGCGCCCTGCACTTCGTACTCCCAGGTGGGATCGAACACATGGCCGTTGAAGTTAAGCTTGGTACGGCGATTTTCAAAGCCATAGCGCGTGCTGTCGCCGGCCTGCTCGTCCTGCAGATTCAGCACCCAGCGGAACTGCATCTGGCCTTCGACATTCATTTTGAAGTTGCCATCTGAGGATGCAAGAAAGAACTTCCTGTCCCACCCCGCAGTCATGCCACCCTGCAACAGGCTGGCACGGGTGTCTGCATCTGCGAGCACATCATGAACGATCGCGCGAACTTCTGCGGCCCGCGCCTCAGTCATGCGACCATCCTGCTGAGCCGCGTCCATGTCAGCCATCTTCTTCTCGAGTTCTGCAACCCGAGCGCGAAGTTCAGCTTCGCTGGGGTTGTCCTGCGCCAGAGCTGTTGCTGCGGGCGTGATCACCATGATGCTCCCGGACAGCGCAGCTGCCAAAATCAGACGTCGTTGCATTTGACTCTCCTTGTTGAAAACGAAGTATCGGAACCGAAACATCGAAAACCGGACATCGGACACATGCGAAACGCTGCGGCAGCCTTTCCATCCACCGCTGCCGAGAAGCGTTGCCATGCAGGATTCAGATCGTGTTCAGTTGGCGCAGCGGTTGTGCGAATAGCGATTGCCTGCGCGCCACTCCTCAATCTCGCGCCTCAGGGTGCCACGGCTTCGGCGAAAGCCAAGCCGTGCCCGGACGTGCGATGAAGTGCAAACTGACTTCCGACATTCACTTCCCCTCGCACGGCTTGCCCTCCGGGCGAAGCCGTGGCACCCAAAACCTCACCATATTGCGAGTTATCGAGAAGTTGCGCACCTTCACACTCGCGTGTCCGACATTCACACTCCCGTGTGAGCCGCTCAACCTGCCGTGTGAGCCATCCACCCGGCCGTGTGATGGTGTCGTTGGACCGTTTTAGGGGTGCCATAAGCGCAGCAATAGGCGCAGGTGAAGGATTTGCTGATGATCATGATCGGTGACGACATGCAACTGACCACTCTCCGCCCGAAGATACCCGAAATGCGCGTCGAGACGATGTGTCCGGGCGCACGAAGGCGCCATCAGAACATAGATCAGAAGCACTGCAAGAACCGTCCTCACCAACCGCGCCACGCCCAGAGTTGTTCCCACGCCAAGGATGACACAGGGGAGGATGCGGATTAACCAGCGTTTCATGCCAACATTCTACTTCGACGCCCGGGAGACGCGACCCGTGCGGTCGATAGGGTGCCACGCTTCCACGACAGCCAAGCCGTGCCGTCATCATTACCGTTTGACACGTTGAGCGACAGCAGGTACGATCCAGTTGTTGAGAACGATTCTCAACTCCCCAGTTCCCGCCTTTCAACGCCGTTCCCTCTCCCTATCCTTCAGGCCCACTAGCCCTGCGGCTTCATCATCATCCTCATGCACCTTCGCGTTAAGACTCTCGATCTTCTTCCCCGCGGCAGTCGCGGCGAGGTGCTGGCTGTTGACAACGGCTGTTCGCGGGCCAACTGCCTTCGCCGCATGGGACTCCGCGAGGGTTCAATCGTCGAAGTGATGAGCAGTCACGATCCCGTCCTGTTGCGATGTGATGGATGCATGCTGGCTGTCAATCGCGAGGTGCTTTCATCAGTTACGATCTGTCGTTGCGGATGCGAGAAGGAAGAGGCAGCCGCGCAGCATAAAACGCAAGACAGTCACCAGAGGGTGGAACCGCGTGTCGACCAGCACCACGCTTGATACGCTGCGCAAAGGCGAAGCAGCACGCATCGACGACATTCAACGCGGCGATGCACGTGTCGCGCAGCGCCTGCTCGCACTCGGCTTGCTGCCTGGATGTGAACTGACAGTCACAGCCATCGCGCCCACGGGCGACCCCATCACCGTCACGACATCGCGCGGCATCATCAGCCTCAGGCGCACCGAAGCAGCGGGTGTGTATGTGACAACTGTTCCACGAGTTGCTGCGTCATGAGCGTCGCAACCTCGACCATTCAGATTGCCCTCATCGGCAATCCCAATACGGGCAAGACCACACTCTTCAACCGCCTCACCGGAACGCATCAACGCGTCGGCAACTATCCGGGCGTGACGGTTGAAAAGAAAGTCGGCACGCTCAAACTTCCCACCCAGGATGTCTCCCTGGTTGATCTGCCCGGCACCTACAGTCTGGCTGCAGCCAGCGCAGATGAGCGCGTCGCAATCGATGTCCTCTCCGGCTATGGCGCTCAACAGCACGCACAACCGCCCGATGCAGTGATCTGCGTTGTTGATGCATGCAATCTCTTGCGCAATCTCTTTCTTGCATCCCAGATTGCTGATCTTAACCTGCCCATGGTGATTGTGCTCAACATGACCGACGCTGCCCAGAAACAGGGCATTGTCATCGATACCGAACTGCTTGCTGAGCGACTGGGAGCCGAGGTTGTGCAAACCACTGCTTCGCGCGGCATTGGGATGGATACTCTCAAACTTGCCATCGAACGCGCTCTTGGGCCAGTCGCACAACATGCAAAAATGCCAGGACCGGACTGGCCCCCTGCAGTGATCGAGGCCCGTGATGCCATTGCACAACACGCAGCAACGGCAACTGGCGGCGACGTCTCAAACACAGATGCACTCCGCATGCTCTTTGATGTTGATACTGCCATCCCGGAACGGCTGGGGTGGAACCCTGCTGATGCACAGACTGTCATTCACAAAGCTCGCGCGAGCCTCGATGCAGCGGGTCTCAACGCGGTCAGCGCTGAAGCCCTTCTTCGCTATGGCTGGCTGAGTGACACCACCGAAGGCGTGATCACACATACAGATCAAACACCGCTGCCACGACGCAGCGAGACAGTCGACCGCATCTTTACTGATCGTGTGTGGGGCGTTGTGGTACTGCTTGCCATCATGACGCTGGTCTTTCAATCTATCTACACGCTGGCGGTGCCGATGATGGATGGCATTGATGCCCTCACAGGCATGCTTGGCAGCCTCGTCGGCGGCTGGCTGGTCAATCTTCCCATGCTGCAGAGTCTGGTTGTGGATGGCATCATCGGCGGCGTTGGATCGGTCATCATCTTCCTGCCACAGATCCTCATTCTCTTTTTCGCGATTGCGCTGCTCGAAGACACTGGCTACATGGCCCGGGCTGCGTTTCTGCTTGATCGACTTTTTGCATGGTGCGGATTGAACGGGCGCAGCTTTGTACCAATGCTTTCGAGTTATGCATGCGCGATTCCCGGCGTCATGTCGGCCCGCACTATTGACGATCCCAAAGCAAGACTCGTCACAATCCTTATTGCGCCGCTCATGAGTTGTTCTGCGCGCCTGCCTGTGTATGTCCTCCTGATCGGGGCGTTCATCGAGCCGCTGTATGGACCTGCGATGGCTGGCTTTGCGCTGGTCGCGATGCACATGGTCGGACTTTTCTTTGCGATCCCAATTGCATGGATCTTTCGCAAGACAATGATGCGCGGCCCGCGCGTGCCATTTGTCATGGAGATGCCCCCCTACCGCGCCCCGCAATTGCGCAACGTGATCTGGCGAATGTGGCAGAGCGCTTTAAAGTTTCTCAAACGCGCGGGCACAATCATTTTCGCAATGACAATCATCATCTGGGCGCTCAGTTCATTCCCACGACCTGCATCTGTTGCAGATGATGTCACCGCAACATTCATACAAGAACAGCAGCGTGACAACGGCGCTTCCGAAGATGCCATCCGCGCTGCGCTTGTAGATGAAGCATCGTCTGAATCTGCAGTGCTTGCCGGCCGCATTGATGGTGCATATCTCGAACAGAGCTACCTCGGCCGCGCTGGCAAAGCTGCCCAGCCGATCTTTGACCCTGCTGGCTTTGACTGGAAAATCACGGTGGGCGTCCTCGCGAGTTTCCCGGCCCGCGAGGTGATCGTCGCAACCATGGGCATCCTCTATAACCTAGGTGGCGAGGTTGATGAAGGGTCAACCGATCTTGCAGGAGCGCTGCGGGCCTCACGCTGGGAGAGCGGCAAACGCGCTGGCCAACCCGTCTTCACGCCACTGGTCGCAGTGGGCATCATGATCTTCTTCGCGCTGTGTCTGCAGTGTGGGTCGACCGTGGCGGTGATTGCCCGCGAATCGAGCTGGGGATGGGCGATCTTCGCATTCGTGTACATGACAGCACTCGCATGGCTGGCAGCCGTCGCGGTGTACCAGATCGGCAGCGCACTGGGGTGAACACTGGAGTGCAATCGTAATGCTTCTGGTAATACATGCCGCGCATGCGCAGGATAAGTCCGATCGTCTGATTGTCGAACTTCGCGAACAGGCGGAAACGCAGCCGCCAGTTGGCGAGGGGTTCGATTATCTGCTGAACAATCCCTAGTCGCAGGGTGGCCCCAGCGCCAGCCTTGCCCGGGGCCGAAAATGCGATAGAATCATGGCCCCGTTGAAAACAGTCCCATTCGGAGCCGCACGCACTATGTACGCCATCATCGAAGACAGTGGAACACAGATCAAAGTCTCGCCCGGCGATGTCATCGAAATCGACCTCCGCAGTGACGCTGCGCCAGAGTCGACAATCTCCTTTGATCGCGTGCTGGCGGTCGGCGATGGCGAAGCAGCTGCCTCGATCGGGCGGCCATATCTTCCCGGCGCGACGGTGACCGCAACGGTGATTGAAGAGTTCAAGGACAAGAAGATTGATGTCCGCAAGTTCAAACGCCGCAAGGGCTATCAGCGGAAACAGGGCCATCGCCAGCGCCTGCTGCGCGTGAAGGTCGAAAGCATCAACGCGTAAAGCGCGTTGCGTGCGACAAGCCCATGCCCAGGCATCCACGCCTGGGCCGCGGCAAAATCCTTATCCTCCCGGCGCGCGATACGTTCCGCTGGCTTGGCCCCAGTTGAGCGCAACTTTCCACATTGATGCCTTCTGGCAGCGGTCACATTCGATGTTGAGGTTGTCCAGAAGTTCGGGGATGTTGTCGCCGTGGGCGCAGAGGACGAGTGTGTGATCGGCGTCGACGGTTTCAAGATCGATGAAGTCGTCGAGGTTGATGGTTGTGGATTCGATGAGTCGGGGATCGACTTCCAAGGCGATGTTCAACTGCTGGCTGAGCGGCGTGACGGTCTGCACGCATCTGGTTGCTGGTGAGGAGATGATGCGGTGAATGCCTGCGTTCGCGAGCGTATCTGCGAGATCGCTGGCCTGGGCGTGCCCTTTGGGTGTCAGCGGGCGATCACGATCGTCAGTGCCGTTGTATGCACGACGATCGAGGGCTTGAGCATGGCGGATGAGATAGACAGTTGGCATGACGTGGTGAGACTAGGCCGTGATGACGATGAGTTCTCGCTGTTCGCGCGCCCACTCTGTCATTCCCGCGCGCGGAAATGACACTCTCGGAGGCCTTCCACGTGTCGGTGCTATCACTGGATTTCCGCCTGCGCGGGAATGACAAAGGCGGGCGCGGGAACGATAGCAGGCGCGGAAATGACAGGAAGCGGCAAGTTATCAACAGCCTGTCATGTGCGGATTTGGTTTGTGCGCGATTTCGAGTATGATGTGCGCTGCACCATTGCTGTGCTTCTTTTCATAGTATCGCTTTGACAGGAGATGCCACCCATGGCAGACAAAGAAACGGATTTCGGAACGGTCATTGGCCCGGATGCCACGTTCAAGGGTGATCTGCGGTTTGATTCGGCTGCGAAGGTGATGGGCAACATCGAGGGATCGATCAGTTCCAAGGGGACTGTGCACATTGCTGAAGGCTCGAAGTGCAAGGCCACGATTCAGGCCAAGGAAGTTTCCGTCGAGGGCCGCGTCGAGGGCAACGTCGAAGCGAGTGATCGCATTCAACTCAAGCCCAATGGCGTGATCACAGGCGACATCGTTGCAGCCAAAATGACAATGGCAGATGGTGCGTCGATTGATGGCTATTGCAGGATCGGGCAGAATGGCAAGGCCTCAACGCAG
This sequence comes from Phycisphaerales bacterium, assembly GCA_051004555.1. Classification (GTDB taxonomy): domain Bacteria; phylum Planctomycetota; class Phycisphaerae; order Phycisphaerales; family SM1A02; genus JBPCKF01. Next base: position 25,354 of record JBPCKF010000106.1, read on the forward strand.
GCGGAGCTCAAGCCAGGTTCATCAGCATCATCATCATCGGGTTCATCCTCGTCGCAGGACGACAGCTTATCGTCGTCGAGCAACAAGGCGACTGCATCGAAGCGGTAAGACTCCGGGTGCGCCGCATTGGCGTAATGTGACTGAAGTCGGCTGGGCTGCTCGGTGCTTGATTGATTGAACGCGCGCTGACAATTGAACCCGCTGGACACGTGATATGGCAAAGGCGCCTCGCAAGAAAATCTCGCGTGGCAAGGTTGCGCCACGCAGGACCATCACCTGCTACCTGTGCGGACATGCACAGGAGGTGAGCGGTGTCGCCATGTCGACGACGTGTCCCAAGTGTCATAAAGCCATTCGCATTGAAGACCTCATCATCAAGTCGTACACGCCGGTGAACGACCTGGAAACCTGCGGGCGCATTCATGTGACCAAGCGCGGCCGCGTCGCAGCCAAGCGCATTCGAGCAGGTGATGGCATCGAATGCGAAGGTGCGATGCAGGGTGCGGTTGAGACGCCAGGCGATGTCACCTTTGGACCCAAGGCTGAATGGAAAGGTCCAACGCTGCGCAGTCGCACACTCGTGATTGCAGATGGTGTGAAAATCGATGGGCACATCAGCGTGCCCTGGTTACAGGATGCGGATGCGTCATCAACTTCTGAAGCGGTCGTGGAAGTCAAGCAGATGTCGAAGGCGATGAGCGAGGATGTGCAGTCGCCTTCGACAAACGGTGCGAAGCAGTCGTCTGCATCGCGTTCGAAGCGTCCAAAGGCAGGCGAATCATAAAGCTTGTGCCTCTGCCGACTTCGGAGTCAACTGTGAGTTCGCCTTGATGTTCATCGACGACGCGTTTTGCAATTGAGAGTCCCAGCCCGGTCCCGCCAGGCCGGCCCGAGACGTAGGGACGAAAGATGGTTGCGAGCTTTTCAGGATCGATTCCCGGTCCAGTGTCTGTCACGTGGATGACTGTGTGATCGCGTTCGCGTTTGAGCGAGAGCATAATCTCCCCTTGCCGCGAGGCGGATGGCATCCGGGTGTCGGCTTGGCTCCTGCGCTCGGGCGACATGGCCTGCACTGCGTTAATGAGCAGATTCAGCAGCGCCTGCTTGAGCAGCGATGCATCGACAAACGCGTTGACTGGTTCGTGCGGCACCTGCACGCGCAGCAGCACGCGGGCCTGCTCGCACTGCGGCAGAAAGAAGTCGCTCAGTTCGTTGATGAGCTGGGCGAGGTCGTGCGACTCAGCAGCAAGTTTGAAGTGGCCCGCGAACTGGAGAAAATCATCGAGAATCGAGCGCAGGCGTCCGATCTCCCGCTGCAAGGGATCCAGACGACGAAGCAGACGATCTCGCTTCTCCTGTGCAACGTCCAACTCTTCGATTCCCTCAGCAAGGAGCGCAACATTGAGAATGACCGTCGAGAGCGGATTGCGGATTTCGTGGGCAAGTCCGCCCGTCATCGAGCCCAACTCAGCCAGCCGCTCAGCATCGCGGGCTCGACGTTCGGCAAGACGGGCTCGATGTTCCCCACGGCGCAAGAGGCCACGCATCACGGGCAGCATGGCAGCCAGCGTAGCAATAACACCGATTGTCACCCAAAGAACGTTATCCATGTCTCGCAATTCTGATTGCGGTGCGCAATCCTCACAGTCACAGTCTAGACTGCGTGCACGAGGTTTTCGGCAAATCACCGCGATCTCAGGCAACGCACATCTGGAATACCAGCCCACATGGCCAACGCGAACGACTCACAACTGCTTGATCGCAAAGCGCTGCTGGCGCTGCTTGATGCCAGCCGCGCCATCAATGAAGCCAACGAGCTGCCTGTGGTGTTTCGCAGAGTCACCGAAGCAGCTGCCAATGTCCTGGCAGCTGATGCAGCCAGCCTGCTGATTCTCGAACAGGAGCGCAACGAACTGGTGTTTGTCACCACCACCGGCCCTGTGTCCGAGAGCCTGAGCGGGATGCGCATGCCTGCTGAGAAGGGTATCGCGGGTCAGGCGATCCGCACCGGACGTGCTGTTGTCGTGCACGACGTTCGCGAGAATCTCAATTTCTTTGATGACATCGATGCGCGGACAGCCATGAAAACCCGCGGCCTGATGGCGGCGCCGCTCGTTTCTGCAGGCGTGACACTTGGTGTGATTGAGGTGCTCAATCCCATCGGACGGGACAGGTTCACTGAGATTGATCTCAAGCTGCTGCAGGTCTTTGCCAACATGGTTGCATCGGGGATGCGGCATGCACAACAACTCGATCGCTGCGCCCGCGAGAATACTGTTCGCCGGAAGATCGCAACCAACAGGCATGCTGTGATTGGGAGCGCAGATGCTTTTCAACACGTGCTTGCGCTGTGTGATCGCGTGGCCACCGTGCGAACGACAGTGCTGATCACAGGTGAAACCGGAACAGGAAAGGAAGTTGCAGCCAGATACATTCATGATCGCTCGAGCAGATCGCGAGCTCCCTTTGTCGCGGTCAACTGCGCAGCCATAAGCGAAACGCTGCTGGAGAGTGAACTTTTCGGTCATGAAAAGGGCGCGTTCACTGGTGCTGATCGCGATCGGGCTGGCTGGTTCGAGTTAGCGGATGGCGGGACGTTGTTTCTCGATGAAATTGGCGAACTCACCGCAGCCACGCAAGCGAAACTGTTGCGGGTGCTGCAGGAAGGCGAGTTTGTGCGTGTGGGTGGCTCGAAGCCGACAAGTTGCGATGTGCGGGTGCTGACTGCAACCAACCGTAATCTGGAAGCCTGCATGCAGGAAGGTACGTTTCGCGAAGACCTCTTCTATCGCATCAATGTTTTTCCGGTTCATATGCCTGCGTTGCGTGAACGCTCTGAAGATGTCACTCCGCTGGCTGAGCACTTTCTGAAAGCGGTTGCAACTGATATGGGCATCGCAGCCCCAACAATGACACCAGCTGCGCTTGAGGCATTGCAGAAGTACCAGTGGCCGGGCAACATCCGCGAGTTCCGGAATGTGATTGAACGTTGCGTGCTGCTGGTGCGCGATGAGATTGATGTGCATCACCTTCCTCGCGAACTTGGAGGCGAGTCGCGCATGTCTGCGACAGGCCCACTCGTGATGACCAACGATCAGCAATCCGCGGGCGAACCCGATCCTGAGGTCATTCGGGCCGCTCTTGATGAGCATGACTGGAACATCGCGCAGGCAGCCCGCCAACTCAACCTCTCACGCGATGCATTGCGCTACCGCATGAAGAAACTCAACATCGAACAGGACCAGTAATCTCGATCTCAAACCTCAGGTTTCAGATCGTAATACTAATCCATCAAATGCCAGTGACATGCCGGATGGCAACTCGGGATCGAGATCTGCGTGTCGAATGTCATGTGTCATGTGGGTAAACCACGTTTGCTGTGCTCCGACCTGTTGCGCGATCGTGATCGCCTGATCGACAGTGAAATGTGTTGGATGATGCCGATAGCGCAGCATGTCGAGCACCAGTGTGTTCACACCTTCAAACAGTGGCCACGCGTGTGGCGGAATCGCAGACACATCTGTGCAGTACGCCAATGGAAGCAGCGATACGTTCCCGCCCGCGTCGCTTCCCGCTCGCTCGATCCGAAAACCCAGCATCGGCAACCGACCATGCAACAATGGAATTGCGGTCACCAGGACTCCGAAGCGTTCGATTGTCTGCATGGGCTCAATCACGTGCGGGATCAAGGTGGCAACAAATGATTGATTCACATTCTGATGTGCTCGGAAGACATGTTCGTAGACGCGTTCGAGCGTGTGCATTGTGTTTGCATCTGCAAAGATGTCGATGGGTGCCTGCATCACCGCGTTGAAGCGGCGAACCTCATCGAGGCCAAACGTGTGATCGACGTGATTGTGCGTAAAGAAGATACCATCACACCGTGTGATGTTGTGACGCAGAGCCTGCTGACGCAGATCAGGTGTTGCATCAAGCAGAAGGACGCGTTTCTGCCCGTTTGCATCACTGAACTGCACACACGCTCCAGCCCGCAGCCGCTTGTCACGGGGATCCGCAGAACTGCAGACTTCACAGTCGCAGGCAATGATGGGGATGCCTGCCGATGTCCCCGTGCCTAGAAAAGTGAACTCGAAGCTGCTGTCAACCATGGCGGAAAGTGTAGCGAGCGATTGCGATGGGCCGTTTCGGCACGCCCGCGAGTTGGTCACTACAGTCATCCATGAACGGCCGACGCTTTACACTGGGCCTGCTCGTGATTGTGCTCATCATCCTTGGGCTGACCTTGTACCTCAGCAGCGATTGGACACTTCTCGGCGGCATCGTGACGATGACCGGCGTCCTGCTGGCTGTGATTGGCGTCTTTGTGATCCGGCGGGGAGATCGGCCGCGCCTCAATGAGCCCGAGAGGATTGAACAACTCGATGCACAGAGGACTGCCATGTTGATTCGCGGCACCAGCATGCATCTGCGCGATATGAACTATTCGTATTCCATCAGACCCGATCATGGCACCACCCGAGTTGCATTTACCGCAGAAGTAAACACAATTCTACTCGGCTTCCTCCCCGTCATTCTGATGGAAAACCAGACTGAGCGCCAGGGTGAGGGGTTTGTTGCATTCCCGTACGATGGTGAACGATGGCGCGGCCCGGGATTACCATGCGCGGGTGAGCCGGATGAAGCGATCGCCCACGCAGCCCGTTGTGTCGCGCCGCTGGGAGAGGAATAGCCCAGCGCTCACACTGCCCCGACCTAACCGCCGGACGACTTGGTCTGCGGTTCAATCACAAGATTATCAACTAAGAACTCCCAGGTCAGTGGCTGAACACTTGGGCTGCCGATGCCGTGTCCGGAGTTGGGGAAGAACATCATGGAAAACGGCTTGCGGGCTTTCTGCAATGCATCAACCAATTGCCAGATGTTGTTGGGATGCACATTGTCATCGACCATACCGTGCAATAGAAGAAGTTTGCCGCGCAGGTTTTCTGCATAAGTCAGCGTCGAGCCATCGCGATAGCCATCTTCGTTTTCCTGCGGTGTCCGCATGAACCGCTCCGTATAGATGGTGTCGTAGTTTCGCCAGTCGGTGACCGCTGATCCTGCGACCGCAACGTGAAACACGTCGGGATATCTGAGAATGGCCAGCGCTGCCAGGTACCCGCCGTACGAATGGCCGGTGATGCCAACGCGATCGGCATCGATGTAAGGGCGTTGTGTGAGAAACTGCACACCTGCGACCTGATCGCCCAAGTCAACCGTGCCTAATTGAAGATACGTCGCTGCTTCAAACGCCTTGCCACGGTTGCGCGTGCCGCGGTTGTCGATCTCCGCGGTAATGATTCCAAATTCACAGGTTGGATCAGCTGGCCGGAAATTGGCAGAGACACCTTGCGACAGCGGCCCGCCATAGACATTAACAAGGAGCGGATATTGCTTCTCCGGATCGAAATCAGATGGTTTGAACAACTGTCCATAGAGCACCGTCTCCCCGTCATCAGCCAGGAACTGAAACAGCTCAGGCATGGGACGATCGCTCATTCTGGAAACATCCGACTCCGCAAGCACTGCGATCTCGCGGCCCTGCATGCCATACACCGCAACCGCCGGCGGCGAGTCGATCGACTGCATGGTTGCAACCACATATGTGTGGTCAGGCGAAATCTGAAATCCGCTGTAGTTCAGATCGCGGGTGGTAATGCGCTGCTTCTGCGATCCATCAAGACGAACGCGATGCAGTTGCGCGTGAATGTGCGTCTCCGCGCTGTACGCAGTGTAATACATCCAGCCTGCATCCTCATCAATGAGGACGATGGAAGCTGCGGGGAAATTGCCCCTGCTCAGCGGGTTCAGGCGCTGGCCGTTGCGATGACGAAGCTCAAACTGCTTCCAGCCGGTGCGCTCAGTCTCCCAGATGAATCGTTCATCGTCGCTGAGCCATCGCAACATTGGACTGTTTTCCTGCCACGATTCCTGCTGCTCACGCACAACAGTTCTCGTCGTCTCAGCCACGGGATCAAACGCAATCACATCGAGTTTGTTCTGATGTCGATTTGTGCGGTTATACATAAGTTCGCGACTGTCGGGCGTCCAGCGAACATTGTAAATATACTGCTCGGTATCATCCCCGATCGGCACCCGAATACTGCGACGTTCACTCAGGTCATACACATGCAGCGCCACAATCGGATTGGCTGCACCCGGCTTGGGATATGCTTCGATGTAAAGTTCATTCTGCACGCGCGTCAGCCCAGGCGTGAGATAAAACTCCTGCACGCCAGTCTCATCAAACTCATAAAATGCCAGGTAACGCGAATCGGGTGACCACCACATTGCAGTCGTCTGCCGCAACTCTTCGCCATAGACCCAACTGCCAGTGCCATATTTGTGCTGGCGAGTGCCATCACTCGTCACTGCAAACTCATAACTTCCATCTTCCTTCTTAAGGTGAACATTCCAGTCACGAAACTCAGCTGTCCACACCCCATCGGGCGATTGCTCGCGGTCGGACTGTCTTCCCCGGCGCACGTTTCGCCTGCCACCGCGCTGATCATTGCTGTCGCGAGCGCTGGGTGAACCTTTAGCGAGATTCTCTTCATCAATCGGAGTAAGAGCCCCTGTTGTCAGATCGATCACATAATACGAACCGTCCGAACGATACTGCATGCGCGTTCGATCATCCAGCCACACGACGTCGCTGACGCTGGCCTCTCTTACGAAATTGCGCATATCGCGCAGCGTGTCGCGATATGCCTCGTACCCGGGCAACGTTTCAAAGCGATCCTGCGCATCTGTCGGACATGCAACACACAGGTGCGCCAGAACCATCAAGGACACAATGTGTTTCTTATACTGCATCGCGGTCATTCTCTCCTGTTCGTCTCGCTTCTATCGTCGTCCTACAGATGGGATACTGACGAGCGAGCGATTCCCATCCTTATCATACGCGCGCACGCCGAAAAACCAGTTATCCTTTGAGCGATCAATCGTATATTCCAGTACATTTCCGACATCAATCACTTCCTGCCACTGCGGACTCGTCGTATCGCGAACGGCGATCTCATATCCAGCCACATCCGGTTGCGGCACCTGCTCCCAGCGAAGCGTCGTCGCGCTGCTCAGGCCCGACATCACCAGCGTCACATCCGGCGCACTCGGCGAATTTGCCAACGTTGCAAGCACAGCTCCGTTCAACGCGGTCACATCAGCCAGATATGCACCATCAACATATTCGGCCACATCGCCGTACCGCTTGTCATCAATCTCGCGGACGTTCTGATGCTGACGATCATAATTCTCCGCAACTTCACAGAATCGAACCGCAGCATAGCCAAGATTGTTGAACGCGCTGTGGTCGCCGCCGCGAAGAAAGCGATCCGTGCGATAGATCAGCCAGGGCTGCACTGCTGTCTCGTGCCGCGCCGCGATGTCCGCTACATAACGTGCCAGCTGGCGGGATGGTGAATCATTCTCAAGCCCCAGCTGGCGAATGCGATTCAACCCGACTTCATCAATCGTGCGGGGCAGTGCTTCAGAGAACACTCGTATGCGATCGCGATCCATGCGGCCATCGGGACCTGAAGGATCGCCAACAATGTCATTGCTGAGTGCTGCAACAATGTTCATGTTCTGGTCTTGCGCCGTTCGGGCGAACCATGTCGCTCCCAGCAGTCCCTGCTCCTCGCCCGCTGTCAGCAGAAACACTGTTGTTGCATCGCAGGGCGCTGTTGTCGCAAATATTCGTGCGAGTTCCATCACCAGTGCGGTGCCGCTGCCGTCATCATTGGCGCCGGGCGCATCGCTCTCTGCATCATTCGTGCCAGCTGCGCGCGAGTCATAATGGCCCAATACAACAAAGACGCGATCATTTGATTCTGCGAGCGATCCGGGGATCGTCATCACAACATTCACAACCTCGATCGGATCGGGCACGCGTGAACGGGCTGGCTGTTCGTGGACCATCAGCTCGACAACAATGTCATCGCGGCCACTGGCATCTGCGATGGCCTGCAACTCATCGCGAATCCAGCGGCGAGCTGCACCGATGCCGCGCGTCGCAGATGTCGTATCCGACAACGTGTGCCGTGTGCCAAAATCCTCCAGCCGCTCAATGATTGCCATCAGGCGATCAGCTTCGACGGCTTGAGCCACCTCATCAGAAAATGTCGGCCGCGCGGGCGGATCGTTCACACATACAGCCATCGCAGCCAGAACTGTCATCGTAATCGTGAGCATGCCTCATCCTACCGCGCATCGCTATGGAAGTGGCAGTTGCAGGCAGCGAACCATACCATTGGCTATGAACACCACCGACGAACTCACGCAACGCATCGCCCGTTTCGAGAACATGGCTGCGGCTGATCCGGACAATGAAATGGCCCATTTCAGCCTCGGAAGCGCGTATCAATCAGCCGCGCGGCATGCAGAGGCGGCCCGCGCCTTCGAGCAGTGCATCAAGGTCAATCCCGGAATGAGTAAGGCCTATCAGCTCGCAGGTCGAGCCATGATCGATGCTGGCTGGTCTGATAAGGCTGCGGACGTTCTCACACGCGGCTACACGATTGCAGCTGAGCGTGGCGACCGCATGCCACGTGATGCAATGGGCGCGATGCTCGAAGAGATCGGACGCACGCCACCCAAAGTTGATGAAACGAGGCCGCCCGCTGCAGCCAACGCTGATGGGAAGACTGGCAGCTTTACATGTCAACGCACAGGACGCCCCGGCACCCAACTGCCCGATCCGCCCATGCGCGGCCCTGTTGGAAAGTGGATCTACGAGAACATTTCTGCAGAAACCTGGCGCGAGTGGATCGGCCAGGGCACGAAAGTCATCAACGAACTCCGACTCGATTTTTCGAAGGATGAAGATCAGGCGACGTACGAACAGTACATGTTCGAGCATCTCGGCATTGATCCAGACATCCGCAAGACGAGCGCAACCTGAGCGGCACGCTGCACGCTGGTCCCTGCATACATGCGGTGCAGCCATGAGTGAACGAACGCCCAACTGGGAAAGAGTCAAGGACCTGGTCGGCGATGCTCTCGAACTCGAGCCCGAAGTTCGCAGCGACTTTCTGCGCGTCCAGGCTGGTCACGACACAGAACTTCTGGCGCAGGCAGAGTCACTGTTGGCTTCGCTTGATGATGCTGGTGAGTTCCTCGGGACGCCGCCAGTCAGTCGCGGCGTCGAGTTTGAAGATTCGCAGCACGATGCCAAGGCACTGGTTGGAACAACCATCGGCCAGTATCGCATCATTCGGTTCGTGGCAGAAGGCGGCATGGGCGCGGTGTATGAAGCTGTGCAGGAGCAGACCGGACGCACTGTCGCGCTCAAACTGATGCGTCAATCGCTTGGCGATCGCGGTGCTCATCGGCGGTTTCGGGCTGAAGTTGACATCCTGGCACGGCTGCAGCATCCTGCAATCGCCCAGATGTTTGATGCAGGAATGCATGCGGACACATCCGGCCCAGCGGTCCCCTACTTTGTGATGGAGTTCATTGATGGCGTCAAGCTCACGCAGTATGTCGAGGAGCAGGGCCTTTCAGTTCGATCGCGTCTTGAGCTGCTGATGCGGATATGCGAAGGCGTTCACTTTGCCCATCAGAAGGGCATTGTCCATCGTGATCTCAAGCCGGACAATATTCTGGTTGATGCATCGCGTCACCCCAAGATTCTCGACTTTGGCATCGCACGTATTACTTCCTCAGATGTGAACGCAGCAACAATGCACACTGAGATCGGCCAGATTCTGGGGACGATTTCGTATATGAGTCCCGAGCAGGTGACGGGCGATCCCGATGCAATCGACGTTCGCGCTGATGTGTATGCACTTGGCGTGATTATTTTTCAGACGCTCACTGGCGAGTTGCCACATGACTTACGCAGGGTGTCGTTGCTCGAAGCTGTTCGCATCATTCGCGAGACTGATGCACCAACAATGGTCAGCCTCTCCCGTGAATATCGTGGCGATATTGATACCATCGTTGCCAAGGCGCTCGAAAAAGATAAGGATCACCGCTATCAGTCCGCGTCGGAGCTGGCAGCTGACATTCGTCGCATGCTGGCTGATGAACCGATTCTTGCAAGGCCGCCCAGTGCGATGTACCAGTTGCGCAAGTTTGCCAGGCGCAATCGCGGACTTGTCGCAGGTGTGGCAGCTGCGTTTGTGGTCCTCGTGGCAGGTGTGATCGGAACCACGGTTGCATTGATTGATGCCAGAGAGGAATGGCAGCGCGCAGAGACAGCGCTTGCGAAGGTCACCATCGCTGAGCAGACAGCCGCGGCCCAGCGAGATCGCGCGATGGCTGCAGAGCAAAACGCAGCCCGCGAACGAGATCGCGCACTTGATGCAGAATCCGCAACCGCAATCGAACGCGACCGCGCTGTTGATGCGGAAAGGCAAGCCACCGCAGTCGCAGTCTTCCTGGAAGAAATGATGGCAACGCCCGATCCTGAAGTCAGTGGCAGGGCCATCACCATGAAAGAAGTCATCGATCTCAAAGCAGGCGAGATCGACACACGCTTTGCAGATGATCCTGCTGTTGCAGGCAGACTGCATTCAGCCATTGGCTGGACCTACTTCAGCCTCGGCGAATACAGCACCGCAGAGCGACATATGCGCCGCGCACTGTCACTCAAATCCACAATGTTCGGCCCGCTCGCAGTCCAAACGCTTGATGAAGAGACGCATCTGGCCCAGGTGTTGCTCTGGAACTCACAAGCTGATGAGGCAGATACCCTCACAGAGAAAACACTGCGCGACGCACTTGAAGCGCTCGGCCCATTGCATGAAACAACGATTCTTGCGCGGCAGAATCGGGCAACCTATTACCAACTGGTCTCGCGCATTGAAGAGTCTCTGACAGAAATGGAAACGGTGATCGCAGCCTGGCAGCAACTCGAAGGTCAAGCCAGCAACCTGCTCACTGCCATGAACCTGTACGGCACCATGCTCACCGATGCGGGATATTACGAAGAGGCGTACGCAATCACCAAGGAACTGTACGAACTCAAGCTCGAACAGAAAGGTGAACTGCATCCCGACACAGTGCTCGAACTGGGAAACCGTGGCAGCGCAGCTGCAAACGTCGGCCGCACCGATGAAGCGCTCGAACACCTGGAGAAGGCGCTCGAACAGGCAGACGTTGTCTGGGGCGAGCAGCATCCACACTACATCAGCACGCTCAACCTGTATGGGTCAACATTGACGCAGGCCCAGCGCTATGACGAAGCACTGGCAGTCACGACTCGACAATATCAGCTTTGCCTCGATGTGTTCGACGAGATGCACGCTGAGACTGTGCAGACATTGAACAATCAGATTGTGAATCTAATGTATCTGAAGCGATTCGAAGATGCCCTCCCACTGGCACGAACACTCGTCGAGCGCGCCATTGCCACACTGGGCGAGGATGCGTTCTTTACCTGGAAAGCCATGGACACTTTGGGCAACGCACTTTCGGGCAATGGCGAATACAGCGAAGCAGCCCAATGGCACGAACGATCCTATGAGATCGGCAAAGCACAGCTCGGGCCCGATCATCCCAGCGTCATCGTGCCGCTGAACAACTATGCGTTTTCCATTCTCTCGCTGGGAGAGGCTGAGCAGGCTGTCGAACTCTTTCGTGATGTCTTGAATCGATACACAACCGCCAATCCGCACGACGCTGCTGGAGCAGCAATCATCAAGGGGAACGTCGCGCTGGCATTGTTTGAAGCCGGGCAGAATGATGAAGCACTGACAGTCGCGCGGGAAACATTGCTCGAACACGAGCAGGTCTTCGGCCCTGACGCTGCAATCACGCTCAAAGCAGGTCGTCGCCTGGCCCGTGTGATGGAAGCATTGAACCTTTCCCATGAAGCCAGAACACTGCGGGACCGCGTCGGACCCGATCAGGAGGATGATCGCTGATCTGCACACCCTGGGGTGGCGCACTATTTGCATCATGCGGTGCAGTCTGGCCCACGCCGCGCAGCCGAAGTCCTGATCATCACACACACACACACACACACAAGGTGCCACGTCATGCCAATCCCGGGACCCACCATTCAGACACTGCAAAGCGGATACCCTCAAAGCGACCTTCAGACCGTGATGAAGGACATTGTGCCCGCAAAGCACTGGCTGCAAAGCGCTGAAGATCCCAACACCTGCGCCATCAGGCTCAGCCACGCGTTCAACCATGCCAAGGTGCCGATCCGAGCGCGATCCGGCGTCGGGATGTTCAAAGGCAACGATGACCTTCGCTACATCTACCGCGCAGATGAGTTTGTCGATTACGTCACAGCCCTCTATGGCAAGCCAGACATCACACAGACCTCACGATCACACAAGCCCGCAGAGATTCGTCAGGCCATCGCAGGAAGTCCGGGCGTGCTCTTCTTCAAACTCGCAAGGACCCGCAAAGGCAAGAGCGTCGACCTCTCCGCATTCGGCCACGCTGACATCTGGGACGGCTCGACTGTCTGGTACAACCCGACAGTGTGGGACCGCACCTGGCATGTGCAGTTGTGGACTGTGTGAGTGACGTGTCATGCACACGTATTGCCGCACAACACTCCACACTCACGCAGCTGGCGGCAGGGCAAGGACACGATCAACAACATGCGCGCGCCCCGCGCCAGCCTCGAGCATGCCGCGACTCACATCCCACTTCCCACACGCACCAGGGGGCAACATGCGCGCAACCTCATTGAAATCTTCCATATAACGGTCGCGAACATCACGCGCTGCTGCAACATGCTCAGGAAGATACTTCGCACGCTCTTTCTTTGGCGTCGACACACGCTTGCGCTCTTTCGCCTCTTCAGCACGAATCGCTTCCTCAAGCGCAAAGGTATCAGGATGCGGAACATGCTTGATGCGGCCGCCAACCACCACACCAACATAGCCACGGGGCGTGCCACCAAGGTGCTTCGATTCAACACGCTCCCTTGCTGCATGCGCCTCTCGAGGACGCACCAGTGCACCACCAGCCAATGTCTTCTTCGCAACGTCCTCTTCCGGCTTCTTCCCCGCTGCAAGCGCATCGGCTTCGTGCACTTCCAGCAATGGCACAACCAGAGGCATGGGATCACGCCAATGCACACCAGGCGGGATCGGCAACACAATCCGCTCTTCCGACACTGCACCCGAATCAGTACGATGCGGATACCAATACGGCGTTGTCGTATCTTCTGCGTGCACACGACGCTGCCAGAAGATATGAATGCGCTGCTTGCCGCGTGAACCCGTCCGGAACGCAATCGGCACAAAACCCACCGACTCCCAGAAATAGTTTGCACGAATATCCTGTGCACACCAGCAGCAATACAATTTACATCCATATGCAGAGCGCGAAAACGCTTCGTGCAGCAGACGCGCACCAATCAGTCGCCGCTGCTCCACAGGCGAGACGTTGAGTTGATAAATAATGCCCAGGTGATCGCGATGCTTATATTCATCGCGGTGAATGATATATCCCAACGGCTGTCGCGCATCATCTGCGCTCTCAGCCAAAAGCACGTGGCCGCGCGACAGATAGGTCTGGATCGCTCCCCTGCGGAGAAACCCCACCATGTGCGAGTGCATCTTCTGCAACATATCAACAAATGCATAATCATCCAGCGTCGCAACCCGAACCGCAACCTCGCCATCGCGGCGAGGCGAGGCAAGCACAGGCGCACACGAACCATCCTGCCGCACCGGCAGCGATGCATGACGCATGTTCTCAGGATGAAACAGAGCAGGCAACTGATCGGGCGTCATCATCGACATGACAGAAACTCCGAATAAAGGGACAAGAAGAACCAAACCGCACCCCAGTCCAGCCGAGAATGCAGCCACTTTCGCCCCTCCCTCAACTCCGTCGTGATCAGATATCGAACGTTCCCCATCGTGACTTGAGGCAATATTCACCTGACCGCAGAAAATGCAACCAAAGCCCCTTGCTCTCGCGGCTGCGCCCCCAGCCTGGACGATGAATGAATGAGCGTGGCGGAGATCAGAGCCGCGACCGTAAAGGAGCGGTTTCCCACCGGATGCGTCCATCGCGCGAAAACGCTTCCTGACGGGGGCGGCTCTGATACCGCTGGGAAAGGTATGGTCTGGATTGCGCAGCCGCATGAGAGCAGCGCGCACACCCCACGCAGGCGCATGTTCGGGCGTTGCGCTCGCGCCACTTCGCATGATGACTGCGCCATTTCGCACAAGGGCTGCGCCACTTCGCAAAGCGGAAGCATCATTTCGCAAAGCGGAATCGCCACTTCGCTCAGCGGCTGTGGCGCTTTGCCCCGCGAGCGTGTTCTTTTGCCCAGTGGATGCCGCCCTTTGTCCAGTCAGCGCGCCCGTGAGCGAAAGGAACGCGCCCCTGAGCACAATGACAGCGCCCTTAAGCGCAGCGATGGGATCCTCTGGCACAATCAAGGCGCGTAGATACGGAGCGGAACTGTTCAGATCGACAGCAGAGGGTCTGCTGGGCAAAAGGGCGGGCCCGCAGGACAACAGGATTGACGCACTGGGCAAAAGGACACACCCGCCGGGCAAAAGGATGCGGGCATTGCGCAAAGGGGCGCGAGCGCTGGACAAGGTCGCGCGAGCATTGTTTCAAGTGGCGCAAACGCTGGACACCCGCGTGACATTCTGAGCGACGCGACAGGCTGATCTGGCCTTTCGCATCGTTCATTCAGTCTCATATCAACGGCTGTCGAGCACAATCTCCGCCATTTGCTGCAGTTGCCCGACGAGTTCCTTCGTCGGCACATCGACGTGAAAATCAGGCAGGGCGTCTGCATCGCCCTGAAAGAGCAGCGGCACGGGGACACCTTCAATCGAAACCTTGTAAACACCGATCTTTTGGCGCGCGTGATCTTCAACCACAAAGAGTACATCATCTTCCAGCAGCGACTTCCAGCCTTCGATCCGGCCGATGCGACGATGTCGATCTTCAGGGACTGAATAGACATCGCCGTTGTCGTTGTCGATCAGGTAGAGATGATCAGCAGCACGCATGACACGGAACGGACCTTCGAGTGTTGTCTCGACGCGGGCCTTTTCGATCCATGCATCATCTTCGGGGCGATTGTGTGTCCAGTGATAGAGGCTGCCGTCGTTGACAGCGAAGACTGAGAGGTCATCCCCTTCGAGGAAAATGCAGTCGATGTAGATTTCCCAGTCAAGGATGTTGGCACGGCCATAGGTATCAATCATGTCTTCGACGGGTTGCAATTGACGGTGCGAGTTCGCCGACCATTCAAAAATCCTTTGCTGTGCGTCTCGGTCAAGCGGACCGCGTTGTGCAGATCGCGAGAATCGCAGGCTGTCATCGATTGGGAAGCGACGCGTCGCTGATCCCCACTGCCAACCGTTCATTGGACGGCGCATCCCTGCGTAGTAGAACTCGCTGTTGACGATGCCCCAAATGCACGGGCCAGTGCGGTCGTAAAAATGACCGCCTTTGGACTTCAGCGGTGCGGAATCAACGAACGCCCACATTGCTGCGGTCATTCGTTCCTGGTTGATGACGAGCGTGAGCAGTTCGCCAGCTTCGGTGATTGCTGCTTCGGTGATTTGCGGTGGCGCGGACAACAATGAGGCGACGGTGAGCAGTTCAAAGATCATATTGAGTACCTCTGGCAGAAAACATGTTCAAAGATCGGTCTGGGTGACTTTCAGTTGGTTGCCGGGGGGATTGCTTCGCAGGATCAGCGCCGGGGCATTCTCGACAAACTCTGGATTCGCATCGATATCACCATCCAAATCGAGATCGCAATTGACTTGAAGTTCCTCCAATGAAAGTCCCTGACTCTGCGCGGTCACCCCGAACTGCAGGGCGTACCCCCAGAGGGCCTGACTCTCAAAGCTTGCAGCAATGTCGTCGCCCGGCCCTGCGACGCCATACGGCGGCGTTCCATATGAGGGGTCGAAGAGTTTGTCGCCAACGACAACCAGCCGGTGGAAAACGAAGAGAGATGCCGGGTCGATTGTGTTCTGACCGGACACTCCCGAGATGTCCAGAACATCCTCATGACAGAAGTCATACAGGTTGTCATCCACACGTTGGTCAAATTTGAACCAGCCGCCATGGGGGACATTGAGATATGGCCATTCGAGGGACAGCGACGGATCTGGATTGCTCTGCATACCAGGAGCGGCCCAGGTGTTGACTAGAAACCAGGCACCTGCTCCATACAAGTTCGGGCTGTATATCGGGCGCACATCGACCAGTTCATCCTCGGGATTCACACCGACCGCATGCATGCACCGCGCAAAAAGCTCAGCCCAGGCTGTGCATTGGCCGTCGAAATGTTGCAGCAAATCAGGTGCTGTCACATTCACCGTTTCCCATTCCCGATAGTAAGCGAGCGGCTGCGCTGGGCCTTTCAGTTCGAGACGGTCCTGAGCGCGTGTCACATTGCCTGCCTGGAACTCACCATAGATCGCAGTTGCGATGGATTCGAAGTTCGCGGATATGAAAGGATCCCACCCCCTTGGCACGGCGGCAGCCGATATCAATGTAGGTGTAGTACAGAATCGGCAAGTCGCCATTATCACCAATGAAGTGGATGTCATGCTTGCTCGTTCCGAGCGTATACACATCGGGCGGACCGGGAGTCGCGGGATCGTCGACCTCCAGCGACCAGGAAATCGGATGCTTCTCCCACCAGTCGATTGTACTCGGGCTCGGGATTGAGCCCGTGAATCCAGGCGCGATAATCAACCATTCGCCATTATCGGGAAGCGCAATGACGCTTGTCGATGTGAATGTAGTGCCGCCACTTGTCCCGACGATCGTCCCATGTTGTGTATTGAACCAGTTGGTCTGAACACTTCGGACGAAGACAGTTGAAATGTGCACGTCAGCGCCGATGCTGTAGCAGATAGGAGCGCGGTCATCACCCAGCGCAAAGTCATCAGCATCGCCATCCAGGTTGGCATCCACCCAGGCTTTGGAATAGACCGCACTGAAATCGTCCTTCACCACGGTGTGAATGCCCGGACCATCAAAGCTGACCTGGTGAAGCCTTGGATCAGGCACAACCTGTGCGTGTGCACTGCCGACCGTCAGGAGAAGCGCGAAAAATGTCAGCCTATGCATCGTGGAGCACCCCATAGAAGCCTGTCAACGATCTGTCCCTGACCACAATAACGATTTACGCGCATACTGTCAAGTGCATTCTATGATTTGGCTTTTGGCGTCCTCACGCTCACGGGAGAACTCTTGAAAGAGGTTGAGCGCCTTGGAGCGAGGCCCCCCCGCGCTCGACTGCCCCTCGCACCTGAACCGAAAATCACGCCCTTTTTCAGATTTCTCATTTCAGTGGCTGCACAGTCGGTCCGAATGATGCAGATAACAAAGTTCACGGTTGTTCGTGGGCTGCACCCGATGGGCATCTCTCTTCATCCGACGAGATGCTTTCCCTTCCGTTACAGGAGATACAGTCATGGATTATATTCCAGGCAAGGATGCTGATGCGCTCATCTGGATGCGCGCGTTTGCGAATGTCATTTCTGCCAGCCCATCGACCTATCAGCTCGTTCCTCCTGATGGGGTCATGCTGAGCACTGCTGTTGATGAATTTGAGACAGCCCTGCAGACCGCGAATACGCAGAGCACTCGTACGCCGGGTGCGATTCAGACCAAGGATACCAAGCGCAATGCTGCTGAGACTCTGTGTCGTCAGTATGCTGTTCAGATCAAGTACAACAATGCGATCAGCGACACCGCCAAGATTGACCTGGGCGTGCGTCCTGTGAATGAATCGCGCGAGCCGGTGTACTGTCCGCAGAGTTCGCCACTGTTGAGCATTACCGCTGCGACGCCTGGTGCACAAACGCTGCGGTATGCAGATTCTCTGAATCCGACGACTGCCGGCAAGCCGTTCGGAGCAGCAGCGCTGCAACTGTTCATGTACGTTGGCGATGAAGCGACCACGAACGAAGATCAGGCCCAGTTTGTCGGCCTCTTTACACGCAATCCCGTGGCAGTCACGTTTGACCCGGCTGATGACGGCAAAGTCGCGACCTTCTTTGCACGCTGGTCGGGCGGTCGTGGCGACACCGGCAACTGGTCGCTCCCAACCTCTATGCGCATCGCGGCCTGAGCAGGCACCGCATTCTGTTTTTACACTCATTCAGTAAAGGTTTTTTCCAATGTCTTCAGCAAGTCCACTGACGCGCACTCAGCGCAACCGTCGTCCTCGCCGCGAGAATCAACCCATCAATCAGCCCGATCTTGCAACACCCGTGTTCATCACAAGTGTTGCGCCCGCGGGCACCAATGTGACACTGACATTCGATCAGTCAGTTTCGCTCAATGGCACTCCTGCGTTCACCACCGATGTTGCAGGCGCGACTGTGGTGTCTGCGAGCCAGAGTTCGCCGAATGTGGTGGTGCTGACGTTCAGCGCGGATGTGTCGCTTGCTTCGCAAGTGAACATTCCGCCCCGTGATGAAGCGATTCGTGGCAGCCGTGGCGGGTATGTCACAGCGACAGTTGTGCTGGTGTGACACTGCCAGTTGGCAACATTCAGTGTTTCGAAACTGACAGAAGTCAGGGGAGATGGTCAGGCCGCATGGTGCTGGTCATCTTCCCTGCTCTGTCAGTTTGATGTCTTTGTATCGCAACACACATGGTGTGCGTCCGCTTACACCACGCCGTACTTCACGACGAGTCCTGCGAAGACGACTGAGACGATCGCGATCAGTTTGATGAGGATGTTCAGAGCGGGGCCGGAGGTGTCCTTGAAGGGATCGCCAACGGTATCGCCCACGACGCCAGCTTTGTGAGCGTCGGAACCCTTGCCGCCGTGATGTCCTTTTTCGATGTACTTCTTGGCGTTGTCCCATGCGCCGCCAGCGTTGGCCATGAAGATCGCCACTGCAAAGCCGGAGGTGAGGCCGCCGACCAGCATTCCCATCACGCCGCCGACGCCGAGGATCAGGCCGACCACAACCGGGACGACAATCGCAAGCAGTGATGGCGCGATCATTTCCTTCTGCGCCCCTGCGGTCGAGATGGCGACGCACTCTGCATAGTCGGGATAGGTCGTGCCGCCCGTTTCGACCTGCATTGGCCACTTGTTGGGGTCAGCAATATCAGCCTCGCTCATGCCACCCTTGCGGAATGCATCTTTCATGATGGCAAACTGTCTGCGGCACTCGTTCATCATTGCAAAGGCTGCCCGTCCGACAGCCTGCATCGTGAGTGCACAGAATACGAACGCAAGCAGCACGCCAATGAAGACGCCGCCCAGCACGCGCGGATTCATGAGATTGACGTCGTAATAGTCGAGCACCTGCGCGATACTCATGCGATCAGTGGGAACGATCTCAAACTCATGCTCGTGCCCGTGATCGCCATGCGAGAGCTCCCACTCGATTGCCAGCGAGCGTTTGTCGTTGTTCCAGTGCGCTGAGAAGCCGCCCGGAATGGTCTGGTTTGCAAACTCCGCATCAAAATCGCGTGTGGTGGCAGGGCTGGCCAGCAACACGCCGCCAAACTTGGCTTCCGCTGCGCCTGCATCATTGAGACGAACGAGCGAAAACTGTCCGTTGCCGAGATAGCGGGCTGCGATGCGGCGGTCACTTGCATCCTGCTGCGTGATCGAGCCCGTCTCTGAGACGATCGCTGCTGCAGTCGCATCATCAGGCGTGGTCTGTTTGTCAAGGGCGGTCGCAACCACCGAGACATACGCAGCCAAGAGCGCAAGAGCGGTGAGCGCTGCGGAGCCGATTGCGAAACCCTTGCCTGTTGCAGCGGTGGTATTGCCCAGCGAGTCGAGCATGTCAGTGCGTTCGCGAACAAAGGCGGGCTGGCCGGTCATTTCCGCGTTGCCACCTGCGTTGTCTGCGATGGGGCCATATGCATCGGTGGCCAGGGTGATACCAAGTGTCGAAAGCATGCCCACGGCTGCGATGCCAACGCCATACAGACCAAGCAGGAAGTTGTCTTCCCCACCTGCGAAGGTGAACGCAAGCAGGATTGCAATGACGACAGTTGCAATAGGCGCCCATGTCGAAATCATGCCGACCGCGGTGCCTGCGATAATCACGGTTGCAGGGCCGGTTTCCGCCTGCTTGGCGATCATCTGCGTTGGCTTGTGTTCGTAGCTGGTGTAGTACTCAGTAAAGAACGCAATCACGAGACCAGCGATAAGGCCAGTCGCGATCGCGCCAAAGACACCCCAGCCGTTGACTTCGGGAACATCCTTGAAAAGGAGCCAGAACAGGCCAGCAGCGCCAAGGACGACAAATGCTGATGCGACCCAGACACCCATGTGCAGGCCCTTGAGCAACTGACTGAACGTTGCATCTTCTTTGGCCCGCACGACGAACACACCGATGAGCGAGCAGACGATGCCGATGCCTGCCAGCGCCATCGGCGCAACTGCGAGTTTCATTGCAAGGGCAGCCTGTTCCGCAGCCCCGACCATGTTCATGCCGAATGCAGCGGCTGCGCCCAGGGCCATGGTTGCGAGGATCGAACCGTAATAACTTTCGTAGAGGTCTGCGCCCATGCCTGCCACGTCGCCAACGTTGTCGCCAACGTTGTCTGCAATGGTTGCGGGGTTACGAGCATCATCTTCGGGAATACCTGCTTCGACTTTGCCGACGAGGTCAGCCCCGACGTCTGCTGCTTTGGTGTAGATGCCGCCGCCGACACGCGCGAAGAGCGCCTGCGTTGAAGCGCCCATGCCATAGCTGAGCATGACTGTTGTGATCTCGACAAGTCCCATGCCTTCGCCGATGACGGTGTTCCACAGGTAGAACCAGATCGAGACGTCAAGCAGAGCAAAGCCGACGACGACCAGCCCCATGACAGCACCAGCCCGGAACGCAACCGTCAAACCATCATTGAGCGAGTTCTTGGCTGCGAAGGTTGTGCGCGCCGACGCATTGGTCGCCATCTTCATGCCGAACCAGCCGCACAATCCCGAGAACAACCCTGCAATGGGAACACCAACAGCCGACCAGATTGGTTGGACACCCATCAGGCCAAGCACGATGAGCACAGCCACGAGCACAACAAACACAACGAACACAACTTTGTACTGCCGCTTCAGGTACGCCATCGCGCCGTCGCGCACTGCCTGAGCAATGCGCACCATCTCTGCATCACCTTCCGAGCGGCTCATGACGGTACGGCTGAAACCGAACGCCATGATCAGCGCAAGCACCGCCCCGATCGGAGCGATGTACCAGATGGAAGGGATATCAACTGCGATTGTGAGAAGATTCACGATGTGTCCTCATGCTGCAGAAACAGGTGTTGATCCAGCCTCAACAGCTGGAGCGTTGATTGAAAACATTCGTCCGCCAACACTCTGGCGAACGGTGTACAACTCTTTCTTCCCCACATGCGTCCCACGACGGCCACATTCCAAGCGGGGTCAGGGCAGAGGCAGGCCGGTCTTGGTCACGCGCAACTCAGCCTTGCGCTTGGCGCGACGATTGCGCTCCGAGGGCTTCTCGAAGTATTGCCGCTTCTTGATGTCTTTGGTGAGCCCTTCCTTTTCGCAAAGCTTCTTGAAGCGTCGCAACATCTGCTCGACTGACTCACCACCACGTGACTTGATTCGGATCGCCATGCAACTCCGGTCCTTGCTTGATTGTGGAACGAAAAACAGTGCAGAAATGCCAACCAGTTGGCTGCCCGCTGCCGGGTACCCCTGCGAGCACCTAGTAAAGCACCGGTCGGCCCACAGGGCAAGTGGCCGCCAGCACTTCTTGAACAACCTCGACACCCGTCATCGTCGCAACGCCGATTCACCTTCTCCCTCCAGGATCCGCTGCATTTCCTCATCCGTCATCCACGGCAATGCTTCCAGTTTGGCGCGTAATCGTTTGGGAAAGGGCTTGCCCTCTCGTTCATGGCGGGGACGACTCTTCCATCGCCGATGCACCCAGAGATACTGTTCCGGAGCCATCCGCACCATCGACTCGATGGCGCGGTTGTAACGGGCGGTGATATAAAAGATCGGATCGGGCTGATGCAGCCAGTCGTCTGGTTCGATGATGTCTGCCAGGTGCAGGCGGTATTTGAAATAGTTTCCCAGCCGCATGGCCATGCCTGCAACGATGGGAACGCGATAGCGCATCGCCAGGAGCGCGATGGATTTGTAACTTGAAGCCAGGCGCCCGAAGAACGGCGTGAAGAGGCCGCGATCTCCTGCATTCTGATCCGCAACAAAGGCGACGTACCCACCTGTGCGAACGACGCTTTGAATGATCTGCATCGAGCCGAACTTGCTGAGCACATGCATGCCGCGCGCTTCCCGCTGCTTCACCAGCCAGTCGTTGAGCAGAGGATTGTCCAGCGGCCGCGCCAGCCCCCAGATGGGATAGCCAAGCACACCCAGAAGCGAGCCCAGCAGCTCCCAGTTGCCACAGTGACCGGTGATCATAATCGCTGGGCGGTTGCGCAGAAGCAGATCGATCACCGGCTGAACATTTCCCATCTCGACGTAACCTGGCCATGCGTCTGCGGTGATCAGTTTGGGGGCAGCGATGGAGTCGACCAGAAACAGCTGAATCATGTGCTGATACGACTGCTCCACGATTTCAGCAGCGCGGGCCTCATCGACGTCGGGCAGACACCATCGTACATTCTCGATGGCGCGTTTGCGGCGGCCGCCATTGATGTCGTGCACGATCGAACCCAGTCGAGCGCCAATTTCGAGATTGCGGTTCTCGCTGAAACTGTGCGCGAATCCCATTACGCCCCGCGCCAGCAGGTATTGACTGATGTTGGCAAGAAACGACTGCTTCCCCATCGGCACTCCGCAGAAAGAAAAGGCCGCAGGAAAAGAAATCTCCTGCGGCCTTTTTTGGTTTGAATAACGGTGTCAGGCGTTACTGATAAGTGTGGCCGATGAGAATAAAGAAGCGATTCTGATTCAGCACGGGAATGCTGGCGTTTGCTGCATCGCGGAGCAGTTTCCGATAGGTTTCGACAGCTGCTTTCTGCTGCACCCAGATTTCCACTTCTTCCGGTGTGGGATTGTCGCGCAGTTCGGGCGGATCATGGGGCTGGACACCCAGGAGGAGGAAATCAAGATCGCCACGGAGCTCGTCGCCTTCGATGACCTTGCCGCCCCAATTCTTGACCATGGTGCGGATTTCTCCAGCCTCCCATTCGCTGGGCCTGCCATCACCATCGACATCAAACTTGCCATGCACAAGGAAGCTGAAGACCTTGTCGGGATCGTAGATTGCATTGGCGATAACGTCATCACGAACAACCGGGCGGCCTGGCACGCTGCGCGTGATGGTTGCGGTCGAGGTTGTGTCGCCAACCTTGATCACCTGCACGCTTGCCTTGCCTCGCGGGATGTTGCCGAACTGATCGGGGGCCAGCAGCGAAGCGTCGTCGTAAACTTCGAAGGTCATGCCGAGTGTGATGTGATCGTTCTTGCCACGGCTGATGAAGACCTGACCACGTGAGTCGGGGCTTTCCAGGATCGTGCCATCGACCAGCAGTTCCGGTGTTGCTCCGAGTTGCTGGTATTGACCGAGCTTGTCCCGCAACTCATTGATCTGCTGCGTTCGCAAAGCAAGATCGGCGGACGCATCGTCCAGACGGCGTTGGATGCGGTCGACATCGGCCTTGTACGCATCTTGCAGACGATTCATGCCTTCGACGACCTGCGCCTTGGTCTGATTGACATCGCCCGCGTAAGTCCGGACGTCGGTGGAATATGTCTCGATCGCACCGCGGACCGCTTCGACTTCGCGGGCTGCGTTTGCGCGGGTCTGCTCAGTGAGTTGACGCGCTTCTGCGAGTTCCTTCTGCGACTGCTCGGCCCGGGTGACCGCTGTGGTCACTTCGACCTTGGCCTGCTGCTCGCGACGACGAAGATCTTCCAGCACGCTGAGATACGTGCGATCAGCAGCAGTGGTAAAGCCGCCCAGGCGACGTTCGAGATCGTCATACCCAGCTGCGCCGTCGCCGAGCACCTTGGTCATGATCTTGCGCTGTTCTTCAAGCAGGTGTTGCACCACGCTCGAACCACCGCTGCGATCGACCACAGCCTTGATGTTGTCGCTGGTCTGCTCGACCGGCGTGACATACTTGCGCAGTGCGGTTCGGGCTTCGTCGCGCTCCTGCAGGGCTGTCTCCTGTTTCGAATAGAAGACAATCGTCAGCACCAGCAGAAAGACGGTCGAAAGAACAAAGACAACGAGCCCCACCACCACGCCAGTACCGGCTCCAGATCGTGCAGCCATGAAGTCGTAACCTCCAGAGAGGGTTCAGAGAAGAGAGAGAATCAAGATCGTGAATCGTTAGTGTCCCCGATCTGACGGTGAATGTCAACCCCGAAAATCATAAACTTCCCGCATCGAGCCAGCCACCCAGCCGTTTTCGGGCAACGCAGAGCGCGCCCATGGCCCGACCAACCGCCGCCAGACATCATGAGTCGGTCTCATCCAGCGAGCCTGTCAGCCCCAGCGAGACCTGGAAGGCCAGCTGCTCCAGCGAAAGAGCCAGATCGACGCTGCTCACGCTCACAGCATCATGCACATCCAGCCGGCGGGGAGCAAAGTTCAGAATCCCCCGCACACCAGCCTGAATCAACATATCCGCCACACCTTGGGCCGCCTCGCCGGGTACAGCAATCATCGCCAGACGAATCTCCCGCTGCTTCACAAGCGTCGCCACGTCCTGCATCGGCCGCACGCTGTGATTCTCCAGCTGTTCACCAACCCGGGCAGGATCAGCGTCAAAGACAGCCACAATCTCAAACCCCCGCTGCCGCCAGCCGTCATACGACATCAGCGCCCTGCCGAGATTGCCCGCTCCAATCAGGGCAGTATTCCATGTGCGATCGGTGCCCAGAATTTGCCGCAGTTCGCTTTGCAACTCTGCTGTCGGGTAGCCAATCCCGGGATGGCCGAACTGTCCGAAATACGCGAGGTCCTTGCGAACCTGCGCATCTGTCACCCCCAGGGCTGCCCCCAACTGCTTTGAACTGATGCGATCGTGCCCCAACTGCAAACGCAGGTCAAGCTCGCGCAGCAGCAGACTCAGCCGCTTCACCGTCGGAGCAGGTACCTTGTTGCGCTGAGACATAAGAAGAGCGCCTGACAAAAAGGGGGGCGTACGGGTCGTGTTGAATACTCTACCATATCCTTCCCATGCATATCACCGACATCATTGCCCGCGACGGGGCAACCTTCAGCTTTGAGTTCTTCCCGCCCCGTACCGAGACCGGCTGGGACGCCCTGTTCTCACGCATCAGCGACTTCGAGAGCCTTGCCCCCTCATTCGTCTCCGTCACATACGGAGCAGGCGGATCCACCCGCCAGCGGACCCACGACACCGTCATCGCCCTCAAAGATAGAACCCGGCTCGACCCCATTCCGCATCTCACCTGCGTGCGCCACTCGCATGTAGACATCTGCGACATCCTCAGCCGCTATGCAGAAGCAGGCATCTCCAATGTCCTGGCCCTGCGTGGCGATCGACCGACCGATGACCCGGCATATCAGTTCAAGTCCGGAGCCATGCGCTACGCATCTGAGCTTGTCGCTGCGATTGCAGCATTCAACAGCGAAAAGCAACATCCCGATCCGCGCGGCTTCGGCATTGGTGTGGCTGGCTTTCCCGAAGGTCATCCGGAAACGCTCAATCGACTCACGGAGATGGATCACCTGGTCGCCAAGGTTGAAGCAGGTGCTGATTATGTCTGCACGCAGTTGTTCTTTGATAATCACGCGTTCTACGACTGGGTGGAACGCTGTCACCTGCGTGGCTTGCGCGTGCCATTGATTGCGGGCATTATGCCGATCACATCAATCGCAGGCATGAAGCGCATGGCTGATCTTTCTGGCGGGACCAACTTCCCCGCAGCACTGCAGCGGGCAATTTATCGAGCGCAGGATGATGCAGAAGCAGTTGAGCGCATCGGCATTCACTGGGCCACGGAACAGTGCCGCGACCTGCTCAATCACGGCGTCGATGGCATTCACTTCTATACGCTCAATCAGTCAACCGCAACCATGCAGATCTACAGAACACTGGGCGCCCGCGATTCCGCCGACCTGCGACAGTGAACGGTGGTGGTGAGGCACGCACGCGTCCCCGGGTGCCATGCCCCGCTTACTGGCGTGCGCGGCTCTGATTTGGCGTTGTCATGAACTGCCGCGGCGCATGTCTGCCAGACTTTCGGGGAAGGGATAGCTTGCGAAGACGCCTGTCGGTGCGCGTTCCCACATGGCGACGGGTGGATAGATATCACCGTGATAGCCAGCCTCGAACATTGTTCGCAGGACAGTTTCGAAAGAGGGTTCGTTGCCATTGCTGTCGAGCAGCCGGTTTGACTTTGCGCCGAGGAAACTGACGCTTGCGGTTGGATGTCGATCGAAGCGTCCATCAAGCATGCGCGTGATCATGCGAAATCCCTGCGCGAGGTTTTCGAGTGTGAAATGGTCGCAGCCGCGCGGCCGCAGCAGCGCGAGCACTTCCACTGCATCGAGGTCCAGCTTGAGGATCAGCGTATCGCCTTCATTGCTGGAGTCGGAGATGACCTGTGCATGCCGAGTGATGGAGTTGGTATTCCACTGACTGGTCGCAAGCAGTGATGCCAGCTGGGCGACGATGCCATGAGCGTTGTCACTGGGATTGACGCCACAGACAAGCGTGCGGTAGCGGCTGGAAATCAGGTCGCTGAGCAGATGCTGTCCCCATTGAATGCGAATGCGCGGCTGGGTGGAAGCCGTGCGCGGATCGCCAGCTGGGAGCATGATGAGACGGTCAGCCCGTCGATCAGCTTCCATGAGGAGGTCAGCATCATCATCGTAGATTCGCATGTCGTGTGCCATGATGAATAGGATAGCAGGCATACGATTGCGTGCACCCCCCCCCGACTTGTGTCCCGGAGCTTCATCCCATGGCCAAAGCAATTGTTGATCCAGGCGAACTGCGGCGTTTTGCACACATGCTCAAGCAGTTCAACTCTGAACTTGAAGGGCAGATGTCTGCACTGCATGGCCAACTGATTGGCCTCAGCCAGACTTGGCGCGATCAGGAACAGCGAAAGTTTACCGAAGAGTTTGAGCAGACCATGAAAGTGGTGATGCGATTTGTCGAGACGACCAACCAGCACATCCCGTTTCTACTGCGCAAAGCTGATCGAGTGGATGAGTATCTGCAGCAGCGGTGACGTTCCGATAGTTGTTCCTTTCAAGGAGGCTTGCATTCATGTTTCATCATCATCATTCTCTTCGTGCCGTCGTCATTGCGCTCACTACGTGCGCGACTGTGCCCGGCATCGCCCTTGCTGCAGACAGCGACTGGCGCAGCTGGCGCGGGCCGGATGGATCGGGGTATGTCGCAGACAGCAATCCGCCCATCAAGTGGAGCGCAATATCAAACATCAAGTGGAAGGTTGCGATTCCCGGGTCAGCACATGCCTCGCCGATTGTGATGGGTGATCGCGTGTATGTGATGACAGCGGTCGAAGTTGAGCCTGCAGCTGGTGAGACGCCAACAGCCCCAGAGATTCAAGCCCAGGAACAACAGGAAGAACCGCGTGGCAGAGGTGGGCGAGGTGGCGGACGGGGTGGTCGCGGCGGTGCTGCTGCACCCAAGCCGCAGCGCTTTATCGTGATGGCGCTCGATCGCGAGAGTGGTGAGGTTGTATGGCAAACGGCCGTCAACGAGGCAGCCCCGCACGAAGGCACGCATGGCACCTCGACATTTGCAGCTGGTTCGCCTGTGACCGATGGCGAGTTTCTCTACGCGTTTTTCGGATCGTACGGCATCTACTGTCTTGATCTGGACGGGACCGTGATGTGGCACAAGGACCTGGGCGACATGCGCATTCGCGGTGAGTTTGGCGAAGGCGCTTCCCCTGCGGTCCATGATGGCGTTGTTGTGGTGCCGTGGGATCATGAAGGCGATTCATTCATCGTCGCGCTCGATGCATCGACAGGCGAAGAAGTCTGGCGACGTGAACGCGATGAACCGTCATCATGGGCAACACCGATCGTCGTGACGATTGATGATGTCGAGCAAGTGATTCTGCCCGGCACCAACGCGACGATTGGATACAACTTCAAAAGCGGCGAAGAAATCTGGCGCTGTAGTGGCATGACGTCCAACGTCATTCCCACGCCGATTATCGATGGCAACAGGCTGTATCTCATGAGCGGTTTCCGTGGCAGTTCGGCCCAGGCGATCAATCTCGAAGGTGCAACCGGCGACATCAGCGGCACAGCAGCGGTGCTGTGGGAGTTTGATCGCGGAACGCCCTATGTCCCTTCACCACTGCTCGCAAATGGACGGCTGTACTTCCTGCGCAGCAACAGCGGCGTGATCTCGTGTCTTGATGCAGCCACGGGCGAACCGCATTACCTGGGTGAGCGCCTGGCAGATGCACCCAACGTGTACGCATCACTTGTGGGAGCTGGCAACGCGATTTATGTCTGCAGCCGCGAGGGCGAAGTTGTAGTGATTGAAGATGGTCCGACACCGAACATCCTTGCAACCAACTCGCTGGGCGAAGGTATCAACGCAACGCCCGCAATTGCAGGTGATGAACTCTTCATCCGCACCGACCATCATCTTTTCTGCATTGCAGCCACTGAAGAATGAACGGACCTGAAGCAACGCGGATGGAATCGCAACTCGATGGCTGGGTCTTTTCAACCTGACCGCGATCTGATCAGCAACACCCCTTACTCTGAAGGATACGAAAGATGTTGGAACGCACTGCTCGAACTGGCCGGGGCATCGCCCTTGCCTTACTCTGCTGCCTGATCACTGTTTCATCGCTCGCCGTGACAGCTCAGGATGGCGGAACCACCACTGCGCCTGCAGGGGCGCGCACCATTGATGACCCCAGCCGACCTGCAGCGCAGGCGCTCATTGAAAAAGTGCTCGAACGCTACAAGGCGGCCCGCAGTTATACAGATTCTGCAACCATTCAAATGGACATGCAGACCGAAGGCGATGACGCAGGCATGTTCGGCGACGACGACATGAAGCAGGAGCTCACCCTCGCGTTTGCTCAGCCCAATCGACTCTCACTCGTGAGTCCTGACATCACAGTCGTCTCAGATGGCACCACGATGTGGACAGCGCTGGGCTGGGTGAATCAATATACGGAGAAGCCCGCGCCCGCAACCATGGCTGAACTCAACGACGATGTCATGGCATCTCCCGCGATGATACATCCGATTCTCGGCCTCATTCTGAAGGCTGATGAAGCGGTTTCCATGTTCCCAAGTGCGGACACCGTCACGCGGGTTGTCCCCGAAATCAGGCAGGGCCACGCTGGTCAGCGCCTGCACGCAGTGGTGCAGTTTGATGAAATGATGGGCATGCCCGGCGACATCCCTGTCACAATGTGGGTAGCCGACGAAACCGGCTACATTGGCGAGTTCTCCATTGACATGACCGAAGCCTACAAAGAAGCCATGAAGGACATGGTCGATCAGGGCATGCCAAAGATCACGAAGTTTGCAACGACCATGTCGTTTGATGATGTACACATCAATGCAGACATCCCCGCTGAGCGGTTCGTCTTCACGCCCGAAGAATCGTTTGAGAAGGTCGATGAGTTTGACATGGGCGGCAGTTTTGAGATGCCTGATGCGCCCGATCAGCAGGCGATGGTCGACCAGCCCGCCCCTGCCTGGGAAGGCAAAGACCTCGATGGCAAGAACATTTCGCTGGCGGACTTCAGTGGCAAGGTTGTGGTCATGGACTTCTGGGCAACATGGTGTGGCCCGTGCATAAAGGCGATGCCCGACATGCAGAAGATTGCAGACACATTCAGCGACCAACCAGTCGCTGTGCTTGGCATCAATGCTGATGCGCCCGGCTCTGATGAAGCCGTTCGCGCGTTCCTCGAATCGCACAAGTTCACCATGAGGCAGGTCATGGACGATGGCTCGATCGGCAGCGACTATGGCGTGAGCGCGATCCCATGCGTGGTCATTGTCGACCAGAAAGGCGTTGTGCGCGATGTCTCAGTCGGATACTCGCCCAACAAGGCAGAGCATCTGACCGAAGTCATTGAGAAGTTGCTCAAGGAGTAGTTGCAAGCTGGCGAAATGAGTCGACACACAACATGGAAGCCCACGGACAGTGTCCGTGGGCTTCGTTGCTCCCTCTTACTCCACAACAATCTCAAAGTGATCGATGCGTGACTGGAAGCCGCTGGTCGAGAAGGTCGCGACGATGACGTGCTTGACCTCGATTTGAACCCTGCCATCGGAGTTGCGAATGTATGGATTCGAGGGTGTGTACTGGATCACCACAAACTGGTCAGTTGTGCCGATGCCATAGGTTGCGATGGTGTTGACTGCGTTGGTGTTCCAGTTGCGGGCGCGAATGGTTGCAGTGCCGTTGGGATTGTTGGTGCGTGACTCGATGGTGGTGTCGAACTGTGTTGGCGAACCGACATCGGTATCTGCTTCGATCACCACTCGCACCACGTTGGGCTCTGATGAAAGGAAGCCGAACGCTGATTGAATGCGCAGGTATTGATCATCAGATGCCAGGAGTTGTGGCAGACCGCCATCAACGAGCGAACCGAAGACGATGTTGAAGCTGAGGAGTGTTGCGACCTGATTGGTTGGTCCGCCTGCTCCTGCCCAGAATCCGCCTGCGAGTGAGAAGTTGCCGCCGGTGAGTGATCCGCCTGCATCGTGCTGTCCGATGGTTCCGGAGAGTGAGAAGCTGCCGCCGGTTGATGTTCCGCCGCCGCCGTCGATGGT
The DNA here is from genome assembly GCA_051004555.1 of Phycisphaerales bacterium. GTDB lineage: Bacteria > Planctomycetota > Phycisphaerae > Phycisphaerales > SM1A02 > JBPCKF01. Next base: position 56,016 of record JBPCKF010000106.1, read on the forward strand.
GTGCCAGGAGAGGTCGTATGTTCCTCCTGCGACCAGGCTCATGCCGAGTGCAGCGGTTGCAAAGCCCGCGAGGGCGATGGATGCGATTGTTCGCTTTGTATTCAACATGTCCGTCTCCTCATGTCTGTCGCTTGGGAATGGGTCGTGGGCTTCCAGAAGAGAACGCGAGAACGGCTGGTGTTCTCCCCTGAGGAATCTGCATGTTCTCACGAAGTGTTGTGCAGGAGTCCTGCGGGGGTCTGGGAGGATTTTCGCGGAGTGGGTCAGCTGCAGGGCTTGCGACTGTGAGGAGGCTGGCCTAGACTCCCAAGCGGCACCACGGGACAGGTGTCCGAGCGGCTGAAGGAGCGGCACTGGAAATGCCGTGTACGCCTTGTGTGTACCGTGGGTTCGAATCCCACCCTGTCCGCATTGTCTGATGAGGTGCGTTCGGAGCAATCCTCGACAACATGTTGATAAATGATACGGGCTGTAGCGCAGCTTGGTTAGCGCGTCTGACTGGGGGTCAGAAGGTCGGAGGTTCGAATCCTCTCAGCCCGATTGCCGCACCGGAGCAATAGAACAGGCCAGCGCTCGAACGGGTGAACAGGGAAAAATGCGGTCTCCCACCGGTCGCAGCGGGCGGATTCCCGCGCGCAGCAGGCGAAATGAGGCAAATCGCCCTTCGCAGCTCAAAGCAGAAAAGACTGATTTCTCGACAAAAATCTGCCGATTATCTTTTTTGGTTGCGTGATGTAGCGATCCACTGTACCATGCCGCCATCGAGGGCGGACTCTGTGAGAGGGGTCCGCATCACAATCAAACTGTGCCACATCGCCAGCTGTCGGGCGGGCGGCACCCATTCATGGAGGCTTTCTCATGCGGCTCTTCCGTTCCCTTTGTGTGATGATACTGTGCGCTTTACCCGCGCTTTCAGCTGCGGCGCAGCTCAATGTTGTTATTCGCTGGAATCGAGCGATGCTTGATGCCATCGAGCAGAATCCTGCCCGTCCCACCGTCATCTGTCGCTGCATGTTCATCGTCTCTGCTTCAATGTACGATGCATGGACTGCGTATGAAGATACAGCGATGCCGTACACGCTGGATGAAGATGTCTTTCGCCGTCCACTTTCGCAGCGCACCGATGCCAATCGCGACCGGGCAGTGAGTTATGCGGCCTATCGCGCGCTCATCGAGTGTTTCCCCGATCAGCAGCCAGAGTTCGCAGCGCTCATGAGCGACCTCGGCTATCCGCTCTCGAACTCGACTGATATCACAACACCCGAGGGCATCGGCAACGTTGCTGCGAACGAAACCATTGCCCGTCGCAGTAATGATGGCTCGAACTGGCAGAACAACTACGCAGATACGACCTCATCAACATTCCCAACGCTCTATCAACGACGCAACAAGCCCAATCCCGAATCACGTCGTGCACCGGGCGGCGATCTCTTTGATCCCAATCACTGGCAGCCGCTTCGGGTTGCCAACGGAACGTTGGTGGATGGTGACGGTGTTCCCATCTTCGACAACGATGATGACTCGACGTACTTCAATCAGGAGTTCCTCACTCCACACTGGGGTGCTGTGACTCCGTTTGCGCTGCGCTTAGGCAATCAGTTCCGCCCGCCTGCCCCGCCGATGAAGGGATCGTCTCAGCCATATGTTGATTCGCTCGGCAACCGCATGACCAACGATCAGGCATGGAATACGCAGTTCGACGCAGTGCTCAACTTCAGTGAGAACCTCACGGACACGCGCAAGGTCATCGCAGAGTTCTGGGCTGATGGACCGCGTTCATGGACGCCGCCCGGCCACTGGAATCAGTTTGCACAGGGCCTTGCGATTCGCGACAACATGACGACAGGTCAGTGTGTCAAGATGTTCTTTGCACTCAACGGCGGCATGCTGGATGCAAGCATCGCAGTCTGGGAGTGTAAGCGCTTCTACGACTACATCCGTCCGGCATCTGCCATTCGGCACAAGTACTTCGACCAGATTATCATGGCTTGGGGCGGTCCTGATCAGGGCACGCAACCTATCCTCGGCCAGAACTGGCGACCCTATCAGGCATTGACATTCGTCACGCCTCCCTTCGCCGAATATGTCTCGGGCCACAGTGCGTTCAGTCGCAACGGCCGCGAAGTCCTGCGTGCCTTCACGGGCAGCGACACATTCTACGACGGTGTCACCCGCATTCAGGCTGACTTCGACAACGATGGCGAAGAGGACTATCTCGGCGAACACGTCGTGCTGCCGGGCGGCAACATGTTTGAAGGTTCACCCTCAACAACCATCACACTGCGCTGGACACGCATGCTGGACGCCTCGCGTGAGGCTGGCCTGTCACGCGTCTATGGCGGCATCCACATTCAGGATGGTGACATCTATGGACGCAAGATCGGCCGTGAAGTCGGGCAGCGAGCCTTCCGCAAGGCCCATGCATACTGGAGCCCCATCCGGGGCGACTTCGAGCGCGATGGTGTGCTCGACTACTTCGACATCGAGGCGTTCCTCAGATTGGCGCGTGCCAACGATCCAGATGCAGATGTGAATGGCGATGGCCGCATCGACTTCCAGGATTTCATCCTCATGTGTATCCTCTGCGGCGGATAACGATTTCACACATCAGAACACAGGCTGGTCGCAACGCTGCGGCCAGCCTGTTTCAATTGAACTGCCTGACCACATCCAGAGCGCCCCGCAGCCGTTGCAGATACGCTTCGCGACTGATCTCCACGCATCCGAACTGCGCGAGATGATCTGTCTTGAACTGCGTATCAAGCAGCTCGTAGCCGCGATCGCGCAAGCGGCGCACGAGAGCGACCAGGCACACTTTCGACGCATCCCGCCCGCCGAGTGTGGGCCGCGAGAACATCGATTCGCCAAAGAACGCTCCCCCGAATGTGACACCGTACAGCCCGCCCACCAGAACATCATCGCGCCATGCTTCAACGCTGTGCGCGTTGCCGCGACGGTGCAGTTCTGTGTACGACGCAATGATTTGTGGCGTAATCCAGGTTTCCGCTTCGTCCCTGCGTGGCTGAGCACATTCCCGCACCACCTCAACGAAGGCTGTGTCGATGCGAACATCGAAGCGGCCCGATCGGATCACCCGCGCAAGATTCACGGGAACGTGAAATGCATCAAGCGGGAAAATGGCGCGGGGGTCGGGCGAGTACCATGTCAGTTCGTTCGATCCGGGTTCCCCCATGGGAAAGACGCCATTGCAGTAGGCCCACTCGAGTAACTCTGGGCTGGGTCGATCAGGATCGCAATCGGCAGGTGGATAAGAATCGCGGAACATGTGGTTGCGTACTATATTATCGAATCCCTCATGACAGCCCACGGGAGTTGTTTGAACATGACACGACCACACATCAGCCGCGCTTGCATTCGAACATCCCTTTCAGTTGCTTGTGCCCTCAACGTCACGCTGTTCGCAGTTGCTGATGGGCGCATCATCATCACGGAGACCATGCACAACCCTCCATCCAACGAACAGAAGGGCGAGGCGGAGTGGGGGGAAATCGCCAACGTTGGCGATGGGCCGATCGAAATCACCAACTGGCGGCTGGATGATGAAGACACCCAACCCTGGGCTGACTGGGGTTCATTCTCGTGCACACTGCCCGCTGGCGCTGTGGCTGTGCTGATCAACCAGGACGCAGTCACAGAAGAAGAGTTCAGGCAAGCATGGCAGTTGCCGGTCGTTGAGGTCTCAGATGATGTCGAGAAGGGTGAAGTCGGAGAGGGCGCATCCGAGACCGAAGACTCCGTCTCGATACCCGCCTGCCTTGTGATTCCCATCAAATGGGGCAGTCTTGCTAATGGGCCCGACGAGGAAAACGAAATCCTGCAACTGCTTGATGAAGCTGGCAGTGTGATATGCGAGGTCAACTTTCAGGCAGGTGGCGATTGGCCGCGCTCGGCTGCTCCGGGCGGAGCGAGCCTCGAACTCATCGACATCACCGCAATCGATTTCAACGACCCAACATTGTGGCGGGCAGCAAAGGACGGCGTCGATGGTGCGCGTCACAACATCAAGACCCCAGCATTTGACGGTGATGATGTTGGCTCGCCTGGCGTGGTTGTCGGCCTCGATTCCCCAGCCAGCCCGCCCACGCTTACACAGCCGACTGATGGAGAGAAGCCGGATGAACCCCCGTCGGGAACGGGTAACGACAACAAACCTAATCGCATCGATTATTAACATCTAGGAATGTACGTTCAATGAAGTATCGCCGTCTTGGTGCATGGGGCACACAACTCTCGGAAATCGGTTTTGGCAGTTGGCTCACCATTCGCAATCATGGCCAGGACATTGCAGATCAACTGCATCGGACTGCCTACGAAAATGGCATCAACTTCTTCGACACAGCCAACGTCTATGGCGGTGGCGAAACCGAAGGCATAGTCGGGCGCGCTCTCAAACCGTTCCAGCGTGAAACCTATGTGCTTGCAACCAAACTCTTCTTTCCCTTCCAGCGCGACTGGCCATTTCCAGGTGCGAACGATCGTGGCCTCAGTCGCAAGCAGGTGTTTGAACGCTGCCATGTTTCTTTGAAGCAACTGGGGACCGACTATATCGATCTGTATCAATGCCATCGGTACGACGAAGATACTCCCCTGGCAGAAACCTGCCATGCATTCAACGATCTCATCAACCAGGGCAAGGTGTTGTATTGGGGCGTCAGCCAATGGACCGCTGCGCAGATTGTTGATGCGGTGGAACTATGTCAGGAACACGGTTGGCATCTGCCTGCATGCAATCAGCCGCAATACAACATGCTGCAGCGACACTGGGAAGATGAGGTCTTTCCGACATGCATGCGCCATGGCCTGGGCATTGTCTGCTTCTCACCCCTGGCCGAGGGTATTCTGACCGGAAAATATACTGATGGCGTTCCTGCGGACAGCCGTGCCGGTGATCCGAATCAGAATCAATTTATTAAGGACAAGCTCAACCCCACGACGTTGCAGACGGTGGCGCGTCTGGCTGAGCTCGCAGATGGCCTGGGGCTGACCATGAGTGTTCTTGCCCTGGCGTGGTGCCTGCGGCGGCTGGAACTCACCAGCGCCATCATCGGCGCAAGTAAGAGCGATCAGATTATCGAAAATGTTGCAGCGTCAGATGTGACTCTTGATGATGATGTGCTTGATCGCATCAACGCCATTCTTGGAAAGTGATATCCTCATGTTGTTCCGCGCAATCATCGCTGTAGTGATATCGCTACCCATATGCGCTGCATGTGGTGATGATCCAGGCGCGCATGTTGCTGTTGACCCGTATGCACATGTGCGTGGGATGACCGTTTCCTGCCAGACGTGGGGCTGGGAATGGGGTAGCGATGACATGATCACTGCCATGCAGGAACTCAAAGCAATGGGCGTCAACTGGATTGCCATTCATCCATATGCAGGCATTCGCCAGGACGGAACGGTGAGTTCAGGACGCATGGGTCGTGAGCAGGATGGCGACCATCCACAATGGCTCAGACGCCCCATCGAAGAAGCGCATCGACTTGGATTGAAAATCATGATCAAGCCGCACATTGCCTATTGGGGGAGCGGATTCAAGTGGCGCGGCGAAATTGCTTTTGGCAATGACGATGCAGCGTGGCAAAACTTCTTCGAAACGTACCGTGCATGGATTCTCGACGTCGCGACCATCTGCCACGATGCAGATGCATTTGTTGTGGGAACCGAACTCGATCAGACCGTCCGCTTTGAATCAGAATGGCGCGCGATTATTTCGGATGTGCGCAACGTGATGCCCGCTGTGCCGTTGACATATGCTGCCAATTGGGATCAGTATCAGCAAATCAGATTCTGGAATGACCTGGATGTGATTGGTATACAGGCATATTTTCCGCTGGTCGGGCACAGGAACACTCCCGAAACTGATGAGTTGACGACAGCCTGGCAGCGCGTCCTCCAGGCGATTGAACATTACGCATGTGAACACGATCGACGTGTTGTATTCACAGAACTCGGTTACAACACCTCATCGCTGGCAGCCCATTCACCCTGGGAGTCGCAGAGCGGCGGCCCGCACGCAGAAATGATTCAGGAACGCTGCCTCAGCGCAGCCTTGCAGTCGTTACGCGAACCAGATGTCGTTGCAGGCGCATTTCTCTGGAAATGGTTTCCTGGCAGCCCGCACGGCGAGAACTTTCTCATGTCAACGCCCGCGATGCGCAGAGTCATCCATAGATGTTGGGGCGGGACCGACGCACCGCACTGATTGTTCGTAGCCGCGCGCAACTTCACGCAGCCAGGTCGACGCTACTCCACATGCCGATGAGATGATTCACCCAGTGGGCAGGATCTTCGGAGATGCGCTGTTTGGGCAGAACCGCATTCGCGCCAGCAGCCATCGCTTCGTGAATCTCCTGGCCGCTGCAACTGCCACACAACACAACAACAGGCGTCAGGTTGAGCACCTCATGGCGCTTGATGATCTGCGTGAACTCAATGCCTGAGGTCGCCCGTTCGCCCAAATCCAGATCACAGAGGATCAGCGTGGGCAATGGCTCAGCATTGGCGATCGAGTCGTTGAGCATTGCAAGTGCGTGTTCAGCAGATAGCGCATGTTGAAACTTCAATTGCTCCACCTGCTCGATAACGTGGCGCACCAGGGCAGCTGACGTCGGATCGTCGTCGATCACCAGTATTGACTCCGCTTGATCAACAGTGACTGGATGAACTTTCGCTCCCACTTCGCGTTGAACATTGGTTTGGACAGTGTCATCGATCGTGGGTGCGGTTTGATACGCAACCGCAGCGTCTCCATGTTCATGAATGACGTGAGGCCCGACAGTTACTTGGGCCTCCTCTGCAGCAGCCACATTCACCTGCGCTGGGGCTTCCATAACTCGCGTCTCAGCAGGCGTGACCTTCGGGCTGAACGCCCGCACGCAGTTCCGCCCACCCTTTTTCGCAGCATACGAGGCCTTGTCAGCAGCCTGCAGCAACCGCCCGGGAGAACTGAGGATCGAGCGCGACACACTGTCTGCTGCTGCGACGCCAACACTGATGGTGATCGCCAGTTCCTCGGGAGCGCCCGGCACACTGCCAAGGCGAAATGTCTTCTGTTCGATCGCACGTCGCATCTTCTCCCCCACAGCTGCTGCTGTGCGCAGATCTGCGTCTGGGAACAGGACTGCAAACTCTTCGCCACCGTAGCGACAGACGATGCCGCACTCGCCCACCGCAGCCTGCATTCGGGCAGAGAGCTCGATGAGCACTGTATCTCCAACCTGATGGCCGTGTGTATCGTTCACACCCTTGAATCGGTCCACATCCACGAATGCGACCGCAACTGAACCATTGCGCGCGACAGCATCATCAAACATCGCTTCCAGACGGCAATCAAAATGCTTGCGGTTGAAGGCGCTAGTGAGGGCATCTGTCACAGTTTCGCGGGCCAGTTGATCGTTGGATCGCTGCAATTGATCCTGTGCCTGCTGGATGGCAATCTGATGTTGCATCATGCGTTCAGATGCCTGTGCAAGGATGCTATCGATGTCGGGCCTCTTGCCGATCTCGACTTTCAACAAGCTCGAGAGTTGGCCTGCATCATTGCCGATGACTTCGAGCAGATGCTCAGCTGATGGGCGGTCGAGGTTTAGGGAGTTCTGAGCGGTCGCAATGTAGTCTGCCAGTTTGGTACTGGTTGTACCTGCGCTGAGGCAATCAGCAGAGAGATTGGCGACGTTGAGGATTCTTGCCACGGGGGCGATCGATGGACATGCTGCTTCGGGCTTATGATGAAAGCGAATGGGCGCGGTGAGCTGTTCGGGAAGGCGCCACTGTTCGGCCATGTGCGACCCGACTTCAGCGTGATCAAAGCCGAATGCCTCACGCTCCCGGGCTGGGAGCATTTCGTGATCGCGCACCTCCGCCAGAAGCTGCGCGTATTCATCGGGAATGGCCTTGTGCATGGCAATCATGCCAACATCCTGCAGCAGGGCCGTCACAAAGGCCTCTTCCGGATCACATACGCGCGTCTGCTCCGCCAAAATTCGCGCAGCCGCTGCGCTGTACATGCAGTGTCGCCAATACTCCTCGAAGTCGAAGCCCGAATCGTCATCATCCTGTCTGATGGAATCGACCAGGCTGAATCCAAGCACCACCGACTTCACAGTGTTCAATCCGAGATAACACAATGCGCGGCTGATTGTGGGACAGGGTGTCGAGAGGCCGTAGAAACTCGAGTTCACGGTCTTCAGGATTCGGCTGGTCAAGGCCTGATCAGCCTGCACGCATTCTGCCATTTCCTGCAGCTTCACCTCGGGTCGTCCTGTAAGTTCAAGAACACGAAGCGCAACAGCCGGCAGTGTCGGAAGATGGGGACTGGTGAGAATATGTTCGATTGCAATCTCTGGCATCAGTTGGACTCTCGGAAACGACCGCGCAAGGCTGGAAACATCAAACCGACTGACCCCGGAGAAATCTGATCTTCGCTCATCGACGGAAGGGATCGCGTGCTTAAGCGGATTCTGCCTCGGCAATGTCTTATCAGACCAGTCTTGAACATTGATCACGCGAATAGAATGGCGGCCTCCCCTTCTTCCTATAACATGGAGACACACACGATGGTTTCAATGCGCATGATCGCAGTTGGATCAGTCATCGCAGCCGGCTTTGTCCTTGGCACGGCTTTGCTTCTTCCCACCGGCTCGCCATCAGCTCCCGCAGCCGCGCACCAGGATCCGCCATCCATGGAAGAGATGATGGCTGCCATGGAGAAAGCCATGACGCCCGGTCCCGAGCACGCCCAACTCGCGCGGGCCGCTGGCACGTGGGACCTCACGATGAAGATCTACATGGCTGGGCCCGATGCAGAGCGAACTTCGTACAAGGGCACCTCCGTGATCACATCCGAACTCGGCGGCCGCTTCATCCTCGATCGCGCAAGGTGGACCATGATGATGCCCAATGCTACCGGCGCGATGGAAGAGATCGAAGTCGAAGGCATCGGCATCACCGGCTTCGACAACACTCGACAGATGTATGTCGGATCGTGGTGTGACAGTATGAACACCCATCTGCTTACGATGGCAGGTTCCATGCCACCGGGAAGCAACGTGCTCACCATGTACGGCGAGATGGATGAACCGATGCTCAATGTATTCGGCCGCACTGTGAAGTATGTCATCACGCACATCGATGACAATCATTCGACCTTTGCGATCTATGACCTGCATGCAGGTGATGATTACAAGGTTGTTGAGATAGAATACACGCGTGCAGAACGTTGAAGCAGCGGCGGCTGTTGATGTCTAAGAAACAGCGGGAACTTTCATCACATCACCTGACTGCAAGGGAGCGATACCCTGAACGCAGATGAATATTCGCAACGCGGAAACGAAACGGACCTTCTGCAACAGTATCTTGCTGAGCGTTCCGAACCCTGTCCGATGTGTCACTACGACCTGCGGGCCCTGCGCGGGCAACATTGTCCGGAATGCGGCCATGCACTGCGATTGCGGGTGGGACTGGAGTCGCCCAATATGGGGGCATTCCTCACAGGGCTCATCGGGCTGTCCGCGGCTGTAGGGTTCACTGGACTTGTGTTGCTGTGGGTTTTCATTATGCTTGCTATTACACGAAGGGGCGGACCGGACTTCGCTGATATTGCAACGCTCGTCATCGAGTTCGTTGTTTCAGCAGGGCTGATGATGTTCTGGCTGCGGAATGGATCGCGCATTCGGCGGCTGGGGCCCGATCGCCGCATCATGCTGGCGGCGTGCTGCTGGGTGTACGCCATTGTTGTGCTGCTTGTTTTCGCGATGATCGCGGGAGGATAGACAGTGCCGCAGCGCCTCCCTCAGCCGTGGCGCCTGTTTCTTGCGATCCATCCTCCGTCTGATGTCGCGGCGCAAATGTGCGGGGTGAACGACCTGATTGACCCGTGTTTCGGGTGCAGGCCAACGCCAGTTGAACAGGTGCATCTGACGCTCCAGTTCATCGGCGACACGCCACAATCACGCATGGAAACGGTCATCGAGTCGATCGCGCGAGCGGCAAGCGGAATCGGCCCTGTCCATCTGCAGCCACAGCGTTTGCGCATCCTGCCCGATCGTGGACCGGCCCGTGTCCTTGCGATTGAGGCCAATCAGACACCAGCGTTACTTGAACTCAAACGTCGCCTTGCGTCACGCCTCGCTCAGCGGCGTCAAAAGCATCGCGATGCAGCCAGCGCCTTCCTGCCCCACTTTACGATTGCGCGATTCAAGCCGCCATCTTCCGAAATCAATCGCGAGCAGATAGATGCGATCACAATCAATGCTGAACTGGCGTTCACCGCGAACGCCATCACCCTGATGCGAAGTACCCTCAAGCCAGGCGGCTCGGAACACGCGAGCGTCCAGACGTTCACACGCGCATGATACGTTCACACTCGCATGATCTGAAGCACGCTTCATTCATTTGTAATCACAATCGCCACTTCCGCCCGAGTCACCTACCATCGACATCAACATGTCCGCGCTATTGCAATGAGGAACATCAGCCTGCCCCTCGACATCATCACCCGCAGCCCGGTGACTCAACAATTGGCAGCCCTTCTTGAAATGGGTGGCGACGTCCGCGCGCGCGGAGCCGTGGGATCGAGTACATCGCTCCTCACTGCAGCGATCACGCAGATCACCACTCGCCCATGTCTGCTCGTCGTGGGACATCTCGATGAAGCAGATGAAGTGGTTGATGAACTCAGCGGACTCGGCATCGAAAATGTGCTGCGGCTGCCCGCACTGGAATCCCTTCCCGGCGAATCCAGCATCAACGCAGAGTTGCTCGCAGATCGCCTTGCTGTCGTTGAACGACTCGCAACTGCTGATCAACCTGCCATACTTGTTGCGCCTATTCACGCCCTCATGCAGACGGTCCCCGCACCGGATCGCCTGCGTGATCTTCAACAACACATCCGCCAGGGCACTTCCATCAACATCAACGCGCTGGCCCAGTGGATGATCGACCAGGGGTATACGCGCGTGGAGACCATCGACAACCCTGGCGAGTTTGCAATGCGCGGCGGCATTCTCGACATCTTCTCACCAGGCGCCGATGCAGCTGTTCGCATGGACCTCTTCGGCGATCAGGTCGAGTCGATGTGGGAGATTGACCTTGACACCATGGGATCTGATCGGCGGATTGATTCTGCCACACTGCTCACTGCCAAAACTGATGGCATGCTGGATGACAGCGACCAGAGTGTTGATGTCAGCGTGTTTCTTGATGCACGAACCATCGTCATTCTGGCGGAGCTGATTGAGATTCACGAGCAGGGCCGCGGATATTTTGAACGCCTCACCGATGCACGCGGCATTATTCCGCTCGTCGATGTCATTGCGGCTCTCGGAGATCGCTCACACGCTCGATTGGAAGTGTCGCACCTTGCCCCGGGCACTGCTTCTGGAGCAGTGCATGACTTGCCGGTTGAGCAATTGCCGCCCTTTTCCGAAGACACAGCTGAAGCGGTGCAGGAACTGGTGGAACTTTCGCGCGAACTCCCGGTTGTTGTTGCGGCCCAGAACACCGGCGAGATGCAGCGACTGCACGAACTCCTTCACGATGTCACGCAGACAGCGGACCTGCCACCCGGCATCCGCTCGATGCAAACATACATTCATCGCGGCTTCATCTGGCGCGACGAATCCGAAGGTGCATCCAACGACACCATCGCCATTGTTCCCTACCACGAACTGCTTCATCGGTATCACGCACGCAGACGCGTTCGCCGGATTGCAACTGCACGGAATATTGATACGTTTCTTGACATCGAGCCCGGGGATCTTGTCGTGCATCGTGATCATGGCATCGCCCGGCTGGTCGCGTTCGGCCATCTTGAAGAATCTGCCCCGTCGCGCAACCGCCGCGCTCCTGCGCCAACCACCGAGGAGTTTCTCACACTTGAGTTTTCCAGCAATGCACGCCTGCACGTCCCTGCTGCGCAGATTCACCTGGTACAGAAATACGTGGGTGGATTCAGCGGGACGCCCAAACTCTCTGCACTTGGTGGCAAAGCGTGGAAAAAGCAAAAGGATGATGTCGCACACGCGGTCCGTGAACTCGCTGAGGACATGCTGAGCATTCAAGCCGCCCGCCAGACCATGCCCGGCGTGCGCTACCCCGACGATACAGCCTGGCAGCGCGAGTTCGAGGCAGCCTTTCCCTACGAAGAAACTGTTGACCAACTCGCTGCCATCGCAGCGGTAAAGAAGGACATGACCAGCCCCAGGCCGATGGACAGACTGGTCTGCGGCGACGTTGGGTTCGGCAAAACCGAAGTTGCAATTCGCGCAGCGTTCAAAGCGGTGGAATATGGCAAGCAGGTGGCAGTGCTTGTTCCCACGACGGTTCTTGCGGAACAGCATGAGCAGACATTCCGAGGCCGCTTTGCTGATTTCCCCTTCCGCATCGAATCAATCAGCCGCTTCAAAACCAAGAAGGAGCAGACAGCTCTTCTGAAGGAAGTTGCAAATGGCCGCGTTGATGTCATCATTGGCACCCATCGTCTTCTCAGCAAGGACGTGAAGTTTGCAGACCTCGGCCTGCTGATTGTCGATGAGGAACAGCGCTTTGGCGTTGAACATAAGAATCGTCTGCTGCAATTTCGTATGACCTGCGATGTACTGACGCTCAGTGCAACACCTATTCCGCGAACACTCCATATGTCGCTGCTGGGACTGCGGGATATCAGCTCACTGACAACACCACCAGCCGATCGTCGCGCGATTGTCACTGAAGTCGCTGCTTATGACAAGCGCCGCATTCAGCGCGCTCTTGAACGTGAACTGACCCGCGACGGACAGGTATTCTTTGTGCACAACCGCGTGCATGATATCAAGAGCGTTGCAGATGATGTTCAGCAACTTGTACCTGATGCACGTATTGTGATCGGACACGGTCAGATGCCCACGCGCGAACTCGAGCGAGTCATGCTCACCTTCATGCGTGGCAAGGCTGACATTCTCGTGTCCACCACCATTATCGAATCCGGCATCGATATCCCAACAGCCAACACCATGATCATTCATGATGCAGATATCTTTGGACTCAGCGAACTCCATCAGCTGCGCGGCAGAGTCGGGCGTTATAAGCATCGAGCGTATTGCTATCTGCTGTTGCCCGACGATCGAACGATGACTGAAGCAGCCGTGAAACGTCTGCGGGCTTTGGAGGATTATTCGATGCTTGGGGCTGGATTCAAAATCGCCATGCGCGATCTCGAAATCCGCGGGGCAGGGAATCTGCTTGGAGCAGAACAGTCCGGACATATCAGCGCTGTTGGATACGAGATGTATTGCCAGCTCTTGCATCAGGCTGTCGAACAACTGAAAGAGCAGCGACCACGGCCCGTTATGAAGTGCGCTGTTGATTTGAATATCTCCGGCTCGATGTCACGCAGATATATTGCATCGGATCAGCGACGGCTCGAAGCGTATCGCCGCCTCTCGCAGGCAGACACGCTGGAAGCATTGGGTCGGGTGGAGCACGATCTTCGTACAGCCTATGGCGAACCACCGAGTTCCACACAGACATTGTTGGAACTCGCAGCCATCAGCATCGGCGCTGCTCAACTTAACATTCGATCAATCACGCGTCACGAAGGTGATATTGTTTTCCGCACTCCATCGCCGCGTGAACTCGAACACGCCATGAAAGGCGCGATGGGGAGTCTACGGCCGGTGGGCACGCCCGATGCAAACGGCGTCATGGACATTTATTACAGGCCGCCCGCCTCGTATCTTGAGAGCGCGACCCTTCTTGCCGTTCTTCGCAAGCGATTGACCAACGTCCCCCAGCGCAGCCAGGTCGCATCCGCGCCTGCGCAGCATGCATCATAACTTCGAGCGCGCACCGAGAACATCGATGACTGCATCAGGCAGATCGCCGAATGCGTCGACAACGATTGCTCCTGAGTCGCGCAGCGCTTTGACTTTGCCAGCGTGAGTTCCGCGATTGCCTTCGATAATCGCGCCTGCATGGCTGAAGCGCGTGCCTTCACGTGCCGCCTTGCCGCCGATATATGCGACGACCGGCTTGGTGACTGTTCCATCATTCATCAGCGCTGCCAGTCGCTCTTCCTGCGAACCGCCGATTTCGCCGAATATAACAATGGCGTTGGTTTCCGCGTCTGCTTCGAACATCTCAGCCACATCGGGAATCGGCAGCCCGATGACAGAATCGCCGCCAACGTGACATAGTGTTGACAGTCCGATGCCGCGCTGACTTAAGTAATATCCACATGAACTTGTCATGCCGCCCGATCGTGATATCACGCCCACGGTTTTCCCTGGCAGCGGTTCATGAAACCATCGTCGTGCTGATTCAGCCCTGCCGCCGATCATGCCGATCACACCCTTGCCCGGGCTGATGACACCCAGCGTGTTAGGCCCGATGAAGCGGGCGCTGTGCATCTTCGCAGCAGCTGCAATTTCCATTGCATCCCACAGAGGCACCCGATCCGGCACCAGCAACACCAGCTTCACCCCCGCCTCAATCGCTTCGATTGCAGCGCTCTTCACCAGCCGGGCAGGCACAAACACGACGGAGATATCAACCATGCCCGTTTCGCTCACAACATCTGCCACCGAATCGAACACAGGCACATCTTCGACACGTTCGCCACCCTTGCCTGGTGTGCATCCTGCAACAACATTCGTTCCGAAGCCGCGCATCAGCGCAGTCCGGGCCCGCCCCTCCCGACCGGTGATGCCCTGCACGAGAACGCTTTTGGATTGATCAATAAGAATGGCCATGGTCGCGATGGTAGGGGTGCAATCGCAACGCTGTATTCATTTGCGTCCCCTGCCGCATTCCGGACATCGACTGATCGTGTCTTCCAGCCGGTAGCCGCATCGAAGGCACACTTCATAGCTGCGACGGCGGCACTCTGTTCGAATTGCGCGCTTCAAGAGAAAGTGATGCTGCGCCATAGAGCCACGGACGAATACAACTGCGAGGGATAGAAAGATCACGAACATCGCGAGGGCCGGGCTGCCCACCCATCGCTTGATCGTGTTGATGTTGGCGAAGAGGATGAAGAACAAAACAAATACGGGCGCCATCAGGAGAAGAGGAACCTGGCCGTTTCTGAGGTTCGCCCGACGGGCCTCGTGCGTCGCGATCTCTAATAGCTCGGTGTCAGAGAGCGGAACATCGGGATCGACCGCCGAGCTCCACAGCCAGCACATGGCCCAGCCCTCCGCTTTAGGAATTCTTCCTACGCCGCAATGTACCTGATTTCGAGCAGGATTCAACGGTCAAAAGCGCGACTTCGGCGTTTCTACTGATTTATGTTCGCTCGACGAGGCGGTCGATCATGAAGCTCGATTGTTCGAGGGCTCGCGTCGTGAAATCGCCGAACATTGCGCGCACGTCATCGAACGCCGCGCGGAACATCTCGCGGTCGCCATCGCGAACGGCCGCTGCATGGTTGCCCGCCGCGGTGACAAACGCATCGAGCACACGCTCGCGCTCGGGGTTGTTCATCTGGATTGATGCGTACAACTCGGGCGACTGCGCGAAGTGTCGCGCAGTCATCAGCAACTCCATCAGATAGACAGGTGAAGTGAATTGCAGAGTCTCATCGATGTTCACATCGAGAGCAGCCATCGTCTTGCCGACGACTTCCGTCGAGAAATGCGTCAGCACCTGCACGATGCCCATCGCGCGGTCGTGATCTTCCGCGGTGGTCTGGAACACGTTCAACCCGCGTGCCTCGAACATCTGCTTTGCCCACGCGTGCCATGCCTCGCCGCGCCCGGGCACGAGCACCAGTCGCTGGCCCTGCATCGAATGCACGCTCGGTCCGAACAATGGATGAGTGCCGACGACGCTGGCGCGCGAATGCTGCAGCATCGCCTCGACCGGGGCTGACTTCGTCGATGTCACATCCATCAGCAACCCGTCCTCGCGCACGAGCGGGCCGAGCTCACGAATCACATCAACAGTCACATCAATCGGCACGGAAATCACCACAACATCTGCATCGCGGGCTGCATCGCGCGGGCGCAACTCTGTCTCGAGGTCGGCGATCATCACCGCATGGCCGAGGTCGGCGAACATCGACGCCATACACGAGCCCATGCCGCCTCTGCCGCCGATAATCGCGATCGTCTTCGGCTCGATATCCAGTGGAACCTGCGCCCGCAGCGCCGCTTGGCGGTCGCGGCTGGCCCACAGGACGAGTCGATAGATGCTCTCGATCACCTCCGGCTGAAGGCCCAACGGCGTGGAGCGCTCACGCCGGTCGTGGATCAACTCGCGCTCGCGCACGTGATCGCGGATCGCGACAGCGTGCTCTCGCTTCCATGCCGCCACTTCCGCCACCAGCCCGTTCCGCCGCGACAGAAGATGCAGGATGTCGTGATCGACCGAATCGATCATCGCCCGCAAGACAGCCAGCGTACGCATCGTCTTTTCATCAGTCATTGATTCACCGCAGGAACAGAGGAGACGGGGAAGCTCTCTTGAGCGTTCAGAACGAAGTGGATGGTATCGCATGGGGGGTGTCTTCGTCATTCAGGGACGCTACTTCCTGAAGAACTATCTGCAGATTCCTTACGACCAACCCGTGCCGGAGGATCTGGTCCGCAGAATAGCAGAGCACCAACTGCAGGCAGTGCGCGAACGCGAAGATGATTCGTTCTGGTAGCGACGGCTTGCATGTCGGACGCTGCGCGGTGGCAGCGATTGTTTGATTCCGATTGCGCAC
This sequence comes from Phycisphaerales bacterium, assembly GCA_051004555.1. Lineage (GTDB taxonomy): Bacteria > Planctomycetota > Phycisphaerae > Phycisphaerales > SM1A02 > JBPCKF01. The sequence goes on from JBPCKF010000106.1 coordinate 72,724, forward strand.
GCAGAGTGGACTCGGATACTCATGGGGGGTATACTGACACATACCCCTATAGGGTATATGAAAGATGGTTCACCTCAACGAAAGGATTTTCTCCATGAAACCGAATACTCCCGACAAGGCCCCTGATAAATCGGCCACAACCACTCCCAAGACTCGCGATCGCACGATCGACGTCGACGGCATGACCGGCGAAGCGTGCGTGACCAAGCTCTCGACCGCCCTCAAGGAAGTGAAGGGTCTCGATGTCTCCGCTGTAAAGGTCGGCAACGTGTCGCTTCGATCAGCCACCCGCGATGATGCCATCGCAGCCCGGGCTGCTATCAAGACGGCTGGTTTTGAGCCGCGACCAGCGGCCACAACCACCAAGGCCTGAAACACGGCTATGACTTCACGGGCATGAAGCGAGGGTCAATCGCACAACCATGGCGAAGAAGCTGAAGAACAAGAAGACCCCGCCGCGTGTCACACAGGCGGATGCCCGAAACAGGAAAGATATGGCTGACTGCCCGGCCGCCGGAGTTGATCCGGCGGCCAAGGCAGCCATTGTTGTCAGAATGCGCCGCGTGGTCGGGCAGACTGCAGGCATCGAGCGCATGATCGAGAACGATCGCGAGTGCACGGAGATCATGACACAGATCATTGCGGCGCGAGCGTCACTTCTTGCGGTCGCCAAGACGCTGCTCAAGGATGAGATGAAGGTACGACACAGGAACGCGCTCAAGAACGGCGAACTCGCGATGGATGACATGTATCAGGACCTTGTGGACCTTCTCACAAAAATGGTGCGCTAGATCGATCGCTTTCCACGGCAATCGCAGCTGCGCATGAAAGGCAGAATAACTTATGTTACGTTGGTTCTTTCTGGTAGCGGGCATTGGCGGATTCATTCTCATGCTCGCGTTCGGATCACAGCTCGCGGTGTTCCTATCATTCGGCGCGATGTTCGGCAACTTCGCGACAATGTGCCTGCTCTCCAGCGCTCCGATGGACCGGGCACGCGGACGAATTGCGCTGCAGCTCTCACAACTCCGATCCACAGGCGACGCTCACCAGCGACTGTCGACATCCAAGGTCGTCCCCACTGATGCGGAGCTTAGCGCGCGAATGGACACGATGACCATTCTCAGTTTCGCGAGCGGCGTCGCCTGCGTCGCGTTCCTCGTCTGGGGAATCGTTCTCTGGGTCATGTGATCGTTTCATCTGCGGTAACTTCGATTCAATCCAGCCCTTCAATCTGCAGACCGACAAAGACCACTGGCTTGCCAGCGCGCAGACATTCGATCTCACATGCGATGAGTTCGGAATCTTTGGACTGAGCTTCCTCTGCACTCACGGCGAGGACTGGCTTGCCCTGTTCATTTTTCTTGAGCAAACCGAAACTGTGTTCGAGAACAGTCTTTGTTGTTGCTGCATCGCAGTTGGCATGGTCGATCCAGACCGATCCTCCATTGATGGAAAAGGAATGGGCGTGCGCGGAACTGATGAAGGATGGAATGCGACGGCGGTGTGTTACACCCGCTCCCCTGCGGCCGCGGCCCGCATCCTGCACCAGCTTTGCAAACTGCTCGGCGCAGTATTGTGGCGTGTCATCCTTTCTGAAGCCTCGAACCTTCGCTGGCAGGGCGCTGCATGCGTCTTCGAGTATTGCAACCGCACGATCTTCGCTGTTGCCACCCAGTCGAATCACAGCGGGAATATTAAGATTCAATTCGTTGAACGCTTTGGCCAGGCCATAGGCTGACCAGAATTGCTCCTGCGATGCAACGCCGCTGCCCGAGCCGAAATACCCGACAAGGCCGGGCTGGCTCAGAATAATCCGGGCAGCGCGATAGACCTTTGCAGCACTGGGATTGCCTGAGGTGTCGCAGAAGTTGGCAATAGTAAATCCTGCGTTGGTAATCGCATCCATTGACATCATTGATCCGCCCCCGCCCGCGCCGTGGAATCCGATCAACCCTTTCGTATGTTCATGTCCATCTGTCGGCAGTTGTGCAAAATAGAATGTGCCACGATGATCAGATTCCTCTACAACATATGCGATACGTTCAAGCTGCGTGGGCGGATGATCAAGTTCGCGGGCGATATCAATATTAAGTTCGGGATGACGAAAGACTGCATAATCATCGATCGTCACTCGACAGTCAGCAGCAACAACCTTGCCATCAGTCGTAACTGCCAGCGGATTGATTTCCAGCGAGCGAGCGTCAGAGCTTCTGGCGGTCGCGACGGCCTGCTGAATAGCCTCAACAATCGCTTCATGGGTCTTCGGATGAATCGGACTGCGCTTTAATAAAGATCGGATGGGGTTGCTGTCAAGTTCGCCGAAGGCAGTCACTGGCACGCGCAGCACCGCCTCAGCCCTCTCCTCGATGCCGCTGCCACCTTCGAGGTCGATCAACACCACCGGCTGGGCAGCTGCATCATCGATCGCGATCGAGACGAATAACTCATGGGCAATTTCAAGAGCTTCTTCCAGAAGCAGTTCAGCAACCGGAAAACTGCCAAAGGTCAGATTCATTATTCGCGCCGCTGCGTGTTCAGCCTCTTCAGGGTTGCGGGCAATCTCGATGCCACCTTTGGCTTTGCGTCCTGTGATCCATGCCTGGGCTTTAACCATCACCGTCGTGTTGAGCGTTTCCGCATGCTTGCGCGCTTCAGATGGTGTACGTGCAACCAGGCCGCGCGGGATTGCAATGCCGTGGGCCTGCAGCAGTGCTTTGCCCTGATACTCGTGCAGGCGTGCCATCAGGATGTCATCAGTTGAAAGAGGCGATCAAGCGACTGCTCTCGCTCTATGTTCATAATAAGCGGCCGCAGTTCATTGCACGCAGCCTCACCCACAACAGCAGCTCCCAGTGCGTTGAACTTCACTGCGATTTCATCCTCAGTCATGGGATCGCGGGGATCGCCCTTGGGGACATCCACGCGCTGCTGAAATGATCTGCCATCAGTCAGCGTGATAGTCACGCGCGACGGCTGAAACTTGGGAAAGAGCGCTTCAAACTCGTCATTCGGCACAACCTTAATTTTGTCCATGACAGGAATCAGGCCGGGGTCATCAATCCGCTCTTGCTTGAACTGCAATGGCGTGACCATGCCATCAACAAGTCCGACAGCAAGCGAATATGGAAGCGAATGATCCGCAGTTTCCTTTGATGTCGGACGATACTTGGCTGGATCGCCCAGAATATCAGCTGCGCGGGCGATCACTTCAACTTTGACTTCAGTCACATCTGCAGCTGCCAGTTTGTGTTCTTTCACAATCTTCATCATCGCGGTCAGCGGTGCATGGCTGAGGGCTTCGATGGGAAACGACTTCATGCCACAATCGATAATCTTATAATGATCAGACTGCGACTTCGGAAGGTCATCGGTGAGCATGTTCAGATGAAACTTGCCACCAAACTTCTCGAAGCAATGAACGAGCCCTTCCTTGCCATCGATGACATGCTCCGGCCCGGAATAGCCACGTTGGGCCAACAATGCCGCCTCGACCCCCGCGCGGGTCGACATAGGGTCGACCGTATTCTTCATGTTGGTCAGTTTGCCCGCTGTGACAGCGCCCAGGCACATCGAGGGCGCAGCTGAAATGCCGATGGCCTGTTGTATCTGATCTGCGGAAAGGCCAAGCATGCGTCCTGCCACAATGGGACTTGCAATACATGTGAGGGTTGCGTGGTGCCAGCCGTATTCGCGCACCCCAGGATCACCAAACTCGCACAGTCGCATTTCAATCTCGTGGCCGATGACTGTGCCGAGGATCAGATCCTTGCCAGAGAGTCCATTCATTTCACAGATGGAAAGCGCTGCTGGAATAATATCCGATGGATGGGAAGGGTCAGCCTTCCAGTAGATATCATTATAATCCATAGCGCGAATCATGAGCGCGTTGAGGAACGCAGCCATCACAACATCTGTCTTAAAACCGGAGCCGAAGGCTGTGCATGGACCATCGGCACTTCCTTCCCGCAACATTCGTGCATAGTCGAGCATGATTGCAACATCATGCTGCTGTGATCCGCCCAGCGCGCAACCGAACGAATCAAAGAGATATAGCTTAGCGCTGTGAATGGCTGCTTCAGAGAGATGCTCATAGTTCAATCCCGCAGCCCAGGCTGCGAGTTTGTGTGATATGAAGTCGGTACTCTTCTTTGAGGTGTCGTGTCCAGCCATGTTGTGATTGATCTCCGCTCGAATCTTCGGGGTTATTCAAAGGCGCTGCGCGAAACAATCTCGAAATCATGCAACTGAGCAATATCTTCTGCGCTCTTGTCACTGAGATTGGTAAAACGCTCAATGAGGGCTGTGTGGTCAGCACTTGCAAGTGTGCCGAGCAGCTCGAATTTCGTATTGAGAATGCCTCGCAGATCCGCTTCGGTGTTGCGTGCGTGACCGGCTGGATACATCACCAGGCCGCTGTCATATTCCTTGCCATCTTTGGTGCGAATAATGACTGAAGTGGGGATGCCATCGGGATATTTGTCATCGTACGCTTTGCCGCCGTGTTCGAAGGTGACCCGTTCCATCAGCGCGCGTGTGGCCTGATTGAATATCGCTTCATTGGAATAGTCATATGGCCCGAGCATGAGCTTCTTCCAATAGCCATCATTCGTGCTGGCGAGAATGGGCGACTCTGCGTCCTGTGCCAGTTCAATAGCATTCTTCAACATGGCGCTGAGGATGTACACCATGGAATGATCCGCGGATTGGCGGGTGCGAGGATCGCGCTTGGCCGGGTCGCCGATGATCCCGAATGCAGGTTGATATGCAATCACGCGGATCTGTTCAATCGTATCAGAGTCGCTGAGCAACTTGGGGTTTTCCTGAAGCAGATTCAGCACGCCCTGCAGCGCCCCAGCGGATTGATGTTCATACAGCCCGAGTTTGAAGTGCATCCCCATCACTGCAAAGTCTTCGCCAGAGTGGGACAGCACAAGATCAAATGGCGAATCGCCCTCAGTCGGTTCGAAGAATCTGAAGATCGCTTCGGGATTACGAAAGATGTCTTTCGGCCCGACAAAACCATCCATGGCCCGCTGCATGGAAAGCACTGCAACTTCCGTCGAGATCGCGGCTGATGCGCCTTTGGAATCCGAAAGCTGCTTGCCTGCGCGAATCGCTCGAAATGGAATGTAATGGGCTACGACCATCCCAATCGCTGACTCGATCTGCTCGGGTGTTGCGCCCATCATGGCGCCATATGTGGCAGCTGAGGCAATCGCGCCGTGCACCACATGGTCGACCTTATACGTTTTCAGCGAAAACACTTCAGCCAGGCGGCCACGGATTTCATCAAGCAGAATCATGCCCCGCACTGCAGCTTGACCATCGAGTCCGCGCTGTTGGGCAGCTGCGATCGCAACCGGATAAAAG
>JBPCKF010000107.1:0-64825 GCA_051004555.1 Phycisphaerales bacterium
CGCTTAGCTCGACTTGCGTTTCTTGCGGCTGGTGATGCCTGCCTTGGTCCGGGCGGTTCCGGGGGGCGGGCCTTTGCGAGTTGGCTCATCGTCGCCAAGCATGATGCGGTCGATGGCTGGCGAATCCTTCACTTCGCGCAGCTGATCGCGCAATCTGGCTGCTTTCTCAAACTCCAGGCGTTCTGCAGCCTGGAACATGTCGCGCTCGAGTTCTGCGATGAGATCATCGCGGGTGATCTCACGCCGTGCCTGCGGTGCTGCGACGGCTTTGCGGGCTGTTCGCCTGGCTGAAAGTTCATCTTCGATCCCGCGCCGGATTGATTTTCGAATCGTGTCGGGCGTGATGTTATGTTCTTCGTTGTAAGCCATCTGAATGGCACGTCGCCTCTCGGTTTCATCGATTGCATCGCGCATCTGCGCAGTGATCACATCTGCATACATCACCACCTGCGAGTTCACGTTACGGGCTGCACGTCCCATTGTCTGAATCAGACTGGTTTCGCTGCGCAGGAATCCTGTTTTATCTGCATCAAGAATCGCAACCAGCGACACTTCGGGAAGATCAAGCCCTTCGCGCAGCAGGTTGACGCCCACCAGCACATCAAACGCTCCTTCGCGCAACTCGCGCAATATCTCCAGACGTTCGAGCGTATCGATCTCGCTGTGCAGATAACGCACGCGCACGCCCTGATCATGCAGATATGCAGTGAGATCTTCACACAAGCGCTTCGTAAGGGCTGTCACGAGCACGCGCTCATGACGATCTGCACGCTCGCGGCAGCGCTCGAGAAGATCCGGCACCTGTCCGCGTGCAGGTAACACTTCAACAGGCGGATCGAGCAGACCAGTCGGACGAATCACCTGTTCGATCACTTCCCCGCCTGATCGTTCCAACTCATATTGGCTGGGCGTTGCGCTGACATAGATCACCTGCGGCACCATATTCTCAAACTCAGCAAATTGCAACGGGCGATTCTCCAGCGCGCTGGGCAAACGAAACCCATGATCGACCAGCACCTGTTTGCGGGCCCGATCGCCTGTGAACATTGCTCTGATCTGCGGAATCGTCACATGACTTTCATCAATCATGCACAACCAATCGCCACGCTCGCGGCCGGGAACATACTGAAAGTAGTCCAGCAATGAATATGGCTGAGCCCCGCGGGGCCGACCATCGAGATGTGACGCATAGTTTTCAACGCCCGAGCAGTAACCGACCTCCTGCATCATTTCAAGGTCGTAGCGAGTGCGGGCCAGCAGTCGCTGGGCTTCGAGCAGTTTTCCTTCGTGACGCAACTGCATGACGCGTTCGTCCAGTTCCGTCTTAATCGCATTGACAGCGCGTTCCATTTCATTCTCCGGCATGACATAATGCACAGCCGGGAAAATAAACACCTGCGACTCTTCTGCGAGTATTTCACCCGAGGTTGGATTGATGAACTCGAGCCGTTCGATTTCGTTGCCGAAGAGTTCGATACGCACTGCGAACTGTTCGTAGGCAGGGAATATTTCGATGACGTCGCCACGCACGCGAAACTGTCCGCGCTCAAAGCCAATCTCATTGCGGGAATACTGCATGTCCGAGAGGCCAAGCATGAGCGTTCGACGGTCAATGCTTTGGCCGCGCGCCAGGGCGATCATCCGCTTGCCATAGGCTTCGGGTGATCCCAGCCCATAAATGCAACTCACCGAAGCAACAATAATCACATCATCGCGCGAGAGAAGGTTACTCGTCGCTGCGAGCCGCAGTCGATCAAGGTCATCGTTGCGCGACGCGTCCTTTTCAATGTAGATATCCCGCTGAGGGATGTATGCTTCGGGCTGATAGTAATCGTAATAACTGACAAAGTAACTGACTGCGTTTTCGGGAAACAACTCGCGCATTTCCTCGAACAGCTGCGCAGCCAGTGTCTTATTATGACTGACGATGAGGGTGGGTTTCTGCACGCGCTCGATGACGTTGGCCATGGTGAACGTCTTGCCGGTGCCGGTCGCGCCCAGCAGCGTGAGGGCGCGGCGGCCAGCGTCGAGTCCTGCCACCAGTGCATCGATCGCCCCAGGCTGATCACCTGTCGGCGTGAACTCACTGTGTATGGTGAATCGGCGCTGCTTGGGCATGCACGATTGTACGATCGCAGCGACGATTGATGATGTTGCTTATCACACTCAGTGAAGAAGCGATCATCGATCGACACGATCAGGCTGTGGCTGCCGCGGTTGCCGGGGCTGCGCTGGCCGGGGCGTGACTGGTGGTGCTGGTGCATCAAGTCCGCTGCCTGAGCCGGTGGGAAGCCCCTTCTGCTGCCAGATCTCGCGCAGTCGCATGAGTTCGATCGGCTCTGTCACCGATCCATCACTTTTGCTGCGGCGAACCAGCATGCCTGCACGATCGAAAATCGAAATCACTGGCGGCAAATCCGGCATCAGTTGCGACTCGAGTATCCAGTTACCCGATCCGTCGCTGGCAGGCATCCACGAATCAATGCGCGTCGGCAACTCGACAGTATTCGTTGTGCTTGATTCATAATACTGGCCAGCCATGGCGCCACTCACACTGCCATCGCGTGGCAGGAGTGATCCCAGCAGGTAGACTTCAATCTGTGAGAAGTATGGCTGCTTCACTTCCCAGTCGAACTCATCGCGTTCGCGGGTTTCGACAGTATTCTTGACAACCTTGAGTTTCTGAATGCCCAGTGAGGGCGGCGTCCGCACGCCAACTTCTGCTTCGGTGATCGCAGCCTCGCCCTGTCGACGTGTGACGCGGGCCTGCCAGGATTCTTCGGAGCGGTCCCATGACAGCCAGAAGCGGATCTGCACATCTGCAACCACGCCTCGCTCGACATTCTCAAGATACCGTGCATCGATCGCGAGGATCAGGCCGTCTTCCTGTTCGCCAGCTGCATACGCATCAATGTCGCGATTGACGTTGAGTTCGCCACGCTTGCCCTCGCGCACATCGACTCGGTAATAGCCAATCTCGCGATCGCGTATCAACGAACCGCGCGCGTCGGGCTTGTAAATGCGATACCACTGACTCATGCCAACCAGCGACCGCAGCCGCTCGGGCGAGAACGAATCCAGGGCTGTCAGCGCCAGGCTGGCCTGCTGCTGACGTTCGCGCACGACCTCATCCACGCTGCTGACCATCACTGTGTTCAGGGAAGGTTCGAGGGCTGCGCGGATGCGGTCGTAGTCCTGTGCATAGCCGCTGATGCGAACGACAACGAAGCGCCCCGGATCGCGCTCCACAATGAGAAATCCGAGGAGTTCGTTGCTGCCTTCGACATACATGAGGTGGGCAGCCCGTCCAGCCAGGGTGCGCTGCTCGTTGACTTTTATATTGGTGACTTGCCCGCCCCGCCGCAGTTGTTTCATCAACTCTTCAGCCAGGCCCGTGGGACTGGGGTTTTCCAGACTCGGAATCGCCATCGCTTGAATGCGCATCTGCCAGAGTGGCGAGGCGCCCTGTTCGACCACGGTGATCGTCGCGCTGCGGCCGACATATGTCGTCGTCACTTCCGCGCCGCGTGGCATGTGCATGCTCAGTCCAAGGGCCTCGCTGACGGTTGGCGTTGGTTCAAGATCAGCCCCAGCGAACGCAGGATCGCTCTGGGCTGCGACGCTGAGAATTACCGCAACGCTCAGCAGTACAGCCAGCGTCCATGCAGCGACGATGAAAAAGAACCTTGTGTTCATGGCAATCCTTCCTTGTCCAGCTTCTTCAGCAGGAGATTGTAGGTGTATCGGCGATGCAGGCACATCGGGAACAACGATGCTCCAGGGCAATCGCGTTTCTTGTCGTCCCCGCGCATGCGCGGACCCAGTGAGATTTCGGCAAATGGTCGAGTACGCAGAAGCCGGGTGCCACGGCTTGGGCGATAGCCAAGCCGTGCCCGCCGCGCGATCAACGTGCAAACCGGCTTTCGCGATCCGCTTCCATTCGCACGGCTTGCCCTCCCGACGAAGCCGTGGCACCCGGCTCGCTAATGTCCGTTGCGGGGACGACCGTAGCGCTGGATCGACTCAGTGATGATCTTGTGGACTGCGAAGGGCTTGGAGATCATTGTCCAGAAGGCTTCGTAGCTGTCGCTGCCGGATGTTGCGAAGCCGATGGTGCCCAGCCCGGTCAGTCGCTCGCGCAGGCGCACGAAGACGCTGGTATGCTGAATGTGCGCCAGGGGCGCTTCAAAGACGGAGACGCGCAGCACGCCGACTCTGCGAATGAGTCTTCGATCCGTCAGGACATAGATGCGGCTGTACCACTCCAGCGTCTGCCAGGCCAGCCGTGCCATGACAAACGTGCCGCCCGCTGCGAATACCTGGCTGTCTTTCCAGGGAATCCACAGAATCGTCCTGGCCATGTACGCCAGGATCATCGTGAAGAGCACAATCATCAGCACACTTGCCATGGGACTGAGCAATATGAAGAGCGGGTTGGGTCGCAGGAGAAGAATCACGACTTCATCATCCCGTAACAGATCTGCTGGCAATGATGCAGCCATGCGACTCAATGGCGGATCGATCGCTTCACCCGCGCTCAACAGGCAGCGCTGCTTCTGATTGTCAGTGGTGTTCTTAACCATTACGCGGGGACTTCAAATGGAGGAGGCTTCAGTATTCCGATGTGAGGCAGGTTGCGGTAGTAGTCATCATAATCAAGTCCATATCCAACGACAAAGCAATCCGGAATCTCAAAGCCAACATATTCACAGGATTGCGCTTCAGATGTTGTGGTGGCCAACCGTTTGCGCAGAAGCACACATGCACGGATGCTGACTGCTCCGCGCTGCTGCATCTCTGATCGCAGCAACTGAAGCGTCTGGCCGCTGTCAAGAATGTCATCGACGAGCAGCATGTGACACCCGCGGAGGTCTTCGGGCAGACTGCCGACAATATGCGGCCCGCGGCTGGTGGTACTGGTGCCGGGATAGCTGCTGATCATGGCGACACGGAATCGCATCTTGAGTGGCAACTGTCGCATGAGGTCGGCTGCGAACACGATGCTGCCATTCATGATGGGCATGAAGACGATCTCATCTTCGCGCGGCAGCGTCACAAGATCTGCTGCGATGGAACGGGCCAGCGCTGTCACCCGTGCGCTGATCTGAGTCTCGGTGATAAGGATGGATTCGATGTCTGCAAGCATCTTTGCACAGTGTAGCGAATGACAGCCACGTTGTCTGATGGCAGGTTTTCGCAAACCGTGAGTGCTGCATCCAAAGCGAACACGCGCCGAACACACACGCGCATTCACTCCGGCCCGAACAGTGTCGCTTCGGGTTCCTCGGGCGCAATCTGCTCAATGCACGCAGGCAGATCAACTTCGACGCGGTTCACCATACGACTGACCGGATGCATCAGCAGCAGACCATCCGCAACTGGTCGCGACAATAGGGCAGCCAGTTCATCACGCTCACCTGCATCATCATCGTCACCATCATTGCCCGTCTCTGTCGACGCCGACTGCGACTGCGACATCCAGATCATGGCATCAGCCTGTTCGAGCATCACGGGCATGCGGTCGTGCAACTCCTGCACTTGCGCGCTGGCTGCGGTGGTGAGAATCGTGCATGTCTCAACAACTGCATCTGCATCTGCATCTGCCACGCCCGGCGGGCGCCAACGTGCCCACAACCCTGCGAACAGCATGGGCTTTTGATCAGCCCGATTGATGTAGTACGGCTGCTTGCGCTGATTGATTGTTTTCCATTCATAGAAGCCATCTGCCGGAATCACGCATCGCCTGGACGCAAACGCATCACGAAACGCGCGTTTGCTGCGGGCTGTCTCGCTGCGGGCATTGATCATTCGGCTGCCAATGGAAATGTCATCAGCCCAGTGTGGCACGAGACCCCATCGCATCGTTTGGAGCACGCGCTGCTTGTCGCGCTTTCGCTCTCTGAGCACGATCACATCCTGCGTCGGCGCGATGTTGTAGCGGGGCTCAGGCGCATTCTGGATCAGCATCTCAGCCGCAAACAAGGCTGCGATTTCATATGCAGGCGTTGCCAGCACGAATCTGCCGCACATGCGCAATCATTCCGTCCACATGCGAGAGACTACGCCATGCGTCGTCTCGAAGAACGTCGAGTGACTGTTCGATGAACTGCTTGATCCTGCAAAGAGCAGAAACACAGCGCCGCCAGATTCCTTGCGCTGCTGATAGTCGTAGCGCAGAATGCAGATGTGCTCGCTGCCCTGGACGGTCGTGCGCGTTGTCGGCTCGCCCAGCGTCGCAATCAGCCAGGCTTCGCTGGTGTGGCCGATCTCGACCTGCGACATCGTGTCCTGACTGACACGCCGCCCCGTCTCGTAACTTGAGTTCGAACTCGAAATCAGACAACCGCTTGCGCTGCCAATGAACATGACAAGCGACATCGCAGCAACTGTGCTCATGATTACATTTCGAAGCATGTGGTAACTCTCCAAAGACTTAGCGAAACCTCGCTGTGCAACCGACACATCACAGACCCCTTCACCTGATTATACTTCCATTCTTCTTCCTACCATTGCATCGGCACTTTGCATGAGCAAGCTCTACACAAGAACAGGCGATGATGGTTCGACCGGCCTCTTTGGCGGCGGGCGCGTTGCCAAGCATCATCCCCGGGTGGCAGCGTACGGCGACATTGATGAACTCAACGCCTGTATCGGGTTCGCAGCCTGTGCATGTGATCACGGCTGCGAGTTGCACAGCCGCGTCCTGGCAATCCTGCGCGAGATTCAATCACGCCTTTTCGATATCGGCGCAGACCTGGCGACACCATTTGGATCAAAGCACGAAGATATGATTGCGCGGCTGCCAACTGATGCACCGGCGCAGGTGGAAGCGTGGATCGACGAAATGGAAGCCGGCAACAAGCCCATGACTGCGTTCATCCTACCAGGCGGCAGTGATCTGGCAGCCCGCATGCACATCGTGCGAACCGTATGCCGACGGGCAGAACGCGCCATGGTCGAACTTGCTGATGCAGCCGAGATCAACCGCGCAACCATCATCTACATCAACCGTCTTAGTGACTTCTTCTTTGCACTCGCGCGACGGGTGAATGCAGATGCAGGAATCGCAGACGTCACCTGGCAGCCGCGAAAACCCGGGTGATGTCGCGCCCCTTGACCTCACATCAGCACGCAGCACTACGCACCTTTGCACAACGCTTCGGCCGCCCTGCATCGCTGCTTGTCACCGCGCCCGGGCGCATCAATCTTATCGGCGAGCATACCGACTACAACGACGGCCTTGCTCTGCCATGCGCGATTGATCTTGCGACCACCATCGCAGCAGCGCCTACTCACGGCAACGTGTCGACCATTGTCGCAGATAACCTTGACCTTACCTGGCGCGGTCACCTTAATGCTCACAAGAAACCGCTCGACCGCAGCGATCAATATGCATGGATGAACTATGTGCTTGGGGCTGCCTGCCTTGTTCCACAGGCGGGGCAGAGTCTTCATGCAGTCGACGCCTGCATTTCTTCGACGATTCCCATCGGCAGCGGCCTTTCCAGCAGCGCAGCATTGAGCACAGCTGCAGCGCTTCTGTTTCAGGAACTTGCAGGCACGCAGCACACCCGCCTCGACCTCGCTCACCTTGCCCAGAAGGTCGAGCACACATTCGCAGGTGTGCCCTGTGGCATCATGGACATGCTCACATCACTGCATGCACAGCAAAAGCACGCACTGTTGCTGGATTGTGAGCACGCGACGTTCGAACACATTCAACTGCCTGAACCCGGCCGCTGGACGCTTGCGATCATCGACACCGGCATCAGTCATGAGCTTGCGTCAAGTGAATATGCCCAACGTCGCGCCACCTGCGCCGAAGTTGCAGGTGCACTTGATGTGCCATCGCTTCGACATGCGACAATGTCGATGCTCGATGACGCCCTACAGGCTCAGCGCATCACATCAGTCGCGTATGGCAGAGCTGTGCACGTTGTCATGGAGAACACGCGCGTGCTGATCGCGGCTACGGCGTTGATGCGTGATGATCTTGCAATGGTTGCACAACAGATGGATGCAAGTCACGATTCCCTGCGTGATCTGTATCAGGTCAGTTGCCCGGAGCTTGACATTCTCATCGAGACTGCCCGCGCGTATCGGGAAATGTCCAGCCAGGCAACCATCAGTGCACGCATGACAGGGGGCGGCTTCGGTGGCTGCGCGATCATCTGCGCTCCGGCTGAGCACATTTACCCTGTTATCGAGCGCTGCTGCAGCGACTTTGAGAATCGCTTCGGCTGCGCACCTGAATCAGCGCACGTGGTGCAGCCAAGCGCAGCAGCTGAAGTGCACGCGCTGTGACACCACGCAAGCGAAGCTCCCGGTTATGCCACGGAAGTGCGAGGTCTCGATCCCCTTCGATCGTCTACACTCTGTCCATGGTGCATCGCATTGAAGTGTGGGACACGCCCGGATATCGCGGGCCGCAGGCTGACGCTGCAACACGTGACGCAGAGCAGATGCTCGAAACCAGCGTGCAGGTCGATCATGCACGTGTGTATCTCATTGAAGCGGACTTGAGTGAAGTGCAAACGCAGGCACTTGCGTCGGAACTGCTGGCTGATCCCATCGCTCAGGAATCGCACATTGGCAGTCGGTCCCTCAAAGGCGACGCCATGATCGAAGTGCAGCCGTTGCCAGGCGTGATGGACCCCGACGCCCAGGCCATCGAACTTGCCATCCGCAGCTTGCTCAATGTTGATGCCCGGGTGCAGACGGGATCGCGTTACGACTTTTCCGGCATCGATCAGTCGCGGGCCCGGGAGTTTGCTGGCCGCGCCCTTGCGAACAGCGTGATTCATGCCATCTTTGATTCGCCCTATGCCCCGGGCGAGTTGCCCCATGGCTCGACGCGAGCGGTTGCACCTGCGGATGTGCCGATCCGCGCGTTGAGTGATGATGAGTTGAACACGCTTTCTCGCGATGGGCATCTTTTTCTTTCATTGGAAGAAATGCAGACCATTCAGAAGTATTACATCAGTCTGGGACGTGAGCCGCGCGACATCGAGCTCGAAACACTGGCTCAGACGTGGTCTGAACATTGTGTTCATAAGACAATGAAGGCCACAATTCAATATCGCGAGCAGCGTGACACTTCGCCGTTTCTGACACTGCTCAGAAATCGCGAAAATGGCCATACCCAGAATGACGACGGATCGATCACCATTCATAATCTGCTTCGCTCAACAGTCGCGGCTGCAACGCATGAACTCATGCAGGATGGCATCGACTGGTGCCTGTCGGTTTTCGTTGATAACGCTGGCGTAATCGCCTTTGATGATGAATATGCGGTCTGTTTTAAATGTGAGACACATAATCACCCCAGCGCCATCGAACCATATGGCGGAGCAGCGACGGGCATTGGCGGCTGTATTCGCGACATCATCGGCACCGGATTGGCAGCCCGGCCAATCGCTGCGACTGATGTATTTTGTGTCGCATTTCCGGAATATAACACAACAGCGCTTCCGGCGGGCTGCCTGCATCCTCGCAGGATTCTGCAACAGGTTGTTGCGGGCGTGCGTGATTATGGAAACCGCATGGGCATTCCAACATTGAATGGAGCAGTGTGGTTTGATAATCGTCACATCGGCAACCCGCTGGTGTTCTGCGGCTGCATTGGCGTGCTGCCCCGCACAGCAGTCCACGGCGCTGCGCAGCCAGGCGATCGCATCGTTGCGATCGGCGGCAGGACAGGACGCGATGGTATCCATGGCGCAACATTCTCAAGCGCGGAACTTACCGATTCGCATGCAGATGAGTTTTCTCATGCGGTGCAAATTGGCAATGCAGTGACCGAAAAGAAAGTGCTCGATGCAATTCTTGAGGCCCGCGATCATGAGTCCGGCCCGCTTTTTTCCGCAATTACTGATTGCGGCGCAGGTGGCTTTTCGTCTGCCATCGGCGAAATGGGCGAACACCTTGGCGCAACCGTATCACTTGAAAATGCGCCATTAAAATATGATGGCCTGACGCCGACCGAAGTCTGGATAAGTGAGGCCCAGGAGCGCATGGTGCTGGCAGTGCCGCCGGTGAATCTCCACGCACTCGCAGCCATCTGCGCAGTGCACGAAGTTGATATGTGCGAACTCGGCGAGTTCGGAACGCCGCAGCAGGAACTTATTCTCAGTTATAACAATGTCGAGTTTGGCAGACTGGGAATGGACTTTCTGCATAATGGCGTGCCCGATACAACGCGTATTGCGACCTGGTCTGACGCACCTGCGCCGACTCCTGCCAGCGCGAGCGAACAGCCATCCATTGATGCAGCGCTGCTGCGGTTGCTCGCTCACCCGAATATTGCATCCAAACACTGGATTATCAGGCAATACGATCACGAAGTGCAGGGGCAGACAGTGCTGAAGCCGCTGGTCGGGCCCGGTGGTCACGGACCGGGAGATGCTGCGGTGATCCAGCCCGTGGCTGGTTCGACGCGCGGATTGGGTCTGGCGTGCGGTCTTGCGACAGGATTGGAAGATGATCCTTACATCATGACATTGGCTGCGATTGATGAATGCGTGCGAAATCTTGTGTGTGTGGGCACCGATCCTTCCCGCATTGCGATTCTCGATAACTTTGCGTGGCCGGGCTGTCAGGATGAGCGCCGCCTTGCAGCACTTGTGCGTGCTGCTGAAGCATGTTATGACGGCGCCCTTGCATATCGCACGCCATTTATTTCCGGCAAAGATTCTCTGAATAATCAGTTTGTCACAAAGGAAGGCGAAACGATCGCGATTCCCCCCACGCTGCTCATTTCAGGAATGGGCATCGTACATGACATTGCTCACTGTGTCACGATGGACGCCAAGCGGGCCGGGAATATGCTGATGCTCATCGGCAGTACGCAAATGACGTTGCGCGGCTCACATTACGCGATGCTGTTTGGATGTGACGCTGATGAACAGCTTCCCACAGTTGATCTGCATAACTATCCGCTCCATGCTCAGCGTGTGCACGAACTTATCCAGTCCGGTCTGGTGCAAAGCGCGCATGATGTCAGCGACGGAGGCGTGCTGATCGCTGCGGTCGAGATGGCATTTGCTGGCGACGTTGGCCTTTCGATTGATCTGCGTTCGGTCCCCGTGCCGCGCGACGCGCGCAACCCGTCATTGCATATGCAGGCGTTTGCGGAATGCGCTGGTCGATACCTGATTGAGATCGCGCCCGATGATGCTCCCGCCCTCAGAAACGCTCTGAATGGCATCGAATATGCATGCATCGGCTGGTTCACCGCAGATGCTACATGTGAACTTCGCGCGGGAGAGAAGCGTTTGTGTGACGCGCTGCAGATGGATGATCTTCTTCAAGCATGGCAGTGGCCGCTTGACTGGTAATAGAACGACAAGGGATGTTTCTTACAATGGCAGATGATACACGTTCACTCCGTAATCGACGGGCATATGTGTGCGGAAGCACACAAGGCATCGGCAAGGCATGTGCCGTGGCGCTGGCGCAACAGGGCGCGACAGTTACCTTAATAGCCCGCCACGCTGAGGCGCTGGCAATGGTTCGCGATGAACTGGCAACTGATCACGGCCAGACGCATGATGTGCTCACAGTTGATTTCGATGACTGGCAGCGCGTGCGCGATATTGCCACAGCCCATGCACAGGCACATGGTCCCATTCATGTTCTCGTGAATAATACCGGTGGCCCCGCCGCCGGCCGCGCGATCGAAGCCCGGCCGGAAGAGTTTCTCGAAGCATTTTCCCGTCACATCATGTGTAATCAGGTCCTGGCCCAGGCTGTGGCGATGGGGATGCGCGATGCTGGGTTTGGCAGAATTATTAATATCATCTCGACAAGCGTTGTCACTCCCATTCGCGGCCTGGGCGTTTCCAACACGATTCGCGGCGCTGTCGCCAACTGGGGGCGGACACTCGCAGATGAGTTGGGTCAATTTGGCATTACTGTGAATAATGTGCTGCCCGGCTTCACGCGGACGGCCCGGTTGATGTCGATCTTTGAAGGTCGAGCAAGTCGCGCGGGGGTAGATCGCAGTGAGATTGAAGGCGCAGCCATCGCGCAGATCCCAGCAAGGCGATTGGCCAGCGCTGATGAGATTGCAGCGACTGTGTGTTTTCTGGCATCACCCGCAGGTGGCTACATCAATGGCGTGAATCTGCCTGTCGATGGCGGGCGACTGGCGGCCCAGTGATGGAACGCGCATGTGTCAGCCGACTTTGCTGCGTTTGATATACGCGTTCCGTCTTGCCAACAGATGGCTGAGCGCGGGGCCGACCGATTCGTGTGTATCGAGGCGGCCATAATCAAACCCGAAGCTGCGGGCAATGTACTCAAGCTGTTTGACGTGTTGCGAAATCGCTTCGAGATATGCATCGCGAAGGGCGCGCGGATCGATGCGAACCGTCCCTTCCGCTTCCATGCCAAGAAACGGGGCTGACTGCGAATAATCAAATCGCATTTCCTGCCTGTCGAGCGTCTGCAGAAGAATAACATCATGCCTGCGATGGCGGATGCGGGCCAGTGCTGGACGAATCGAATCAATCGGGGCAAAGAAGTCTGAGATGATTACAAACAGACATCGGTTGGTGACGTTGCTGAGCACCTGATCGGTCGAGCGTTGGAAATCTGTCTGCTCCTCCACCGGCTCGGAGTTCAGCGTCGAGACGATTCGCCGCCATTGTCCCTGAGCGCTCGATCGCTTCACCATGTTGCGCACTCGATCCGCAAACATCACAACACCAACGCGGTCCTGCTGTTGCAGACTGAGATACGCCATCGCCACAGCCAGTGCAGTCGCAGCATCGAACTTGGTCCACATGCCCTCAGCCCGGCTGGCCTGGGTCTCGCCCCACCCCGCCTTGATAGGCAACGAGCCGAAGCGCATGGATGCAGAAGTATCAACCATGATGACAACATCAAGGTTAGTCTCCTGCTGATACTGCTTGATGTAGAGTTTGTCAGACCGTCCCCAGACTTTCCAGTCCAGGTGTTTGATGTCATCGCCGGGCGAGTATTGCCGATGCTGGGCAAACTCGACAGCCATCCCCTGGTAAGGCGATCGATGCATGCCCGACATGACGCCTTCGACGATCATCTTGGCCCGCAACTCGAATGGTGCCAACTGGCCGAGTGTCTCGGGTGCAAGATAGTTCTCAGCTCGAAGGTTGGCGTTTGAGGCAGAGCTGGATGATTCTGGCGTGGCCATGTGTGATCATACGCACCACGCAGTGCCCCGAGTCAGTGATTATTCCGAGTGATCACGCAGCCCGGATTTGAAGATTATCGACGATGAGTTGAGGCAACTCGCCCTTGCCGAGGATTTCTCGCGCATCCAGCACCTCAATACCGACCAACTGCTCATCCGGGCCGATGTTCAGGGACACTTCGTCAGTCAATCGAACGGTGCGGCACTCTTGTTCGCCCTCAATGAGTCGAATGTACAACGCGTCCACTTCACTGTCATATGAGATTCGCATCAACGACCTTCCTCAGAAATGAAACGTATAAACTGTCACCACCACCAACTCACTCGGCTCTTCCGCCACCACCGGCGCTACCTGCTTGATGGCGTATCGTCGGCCCTGCCATTCCGCGTTGAACTGGAAATTATAGCGATGCATCCACCGGCCACGCTTCGCTGGCTCACGATCACCATCGCGAATGGCCTTCTCAACCTCCGGCAGCGACGCCCCACGGTCAGCGCATTGTTCGAGTGCATGAGCGGACAAACGAATGGGTTTTGGAACTCTTGGAAGCATTGCAATGAAATCGTAGCGAATTGATCACAAGCAGGCAGAGGAGTCGGGTCTCGCTCGGCAACTTCACCCTCCTGCTCCATGGCGCACTGCTTCGCCAGATCATACCCCGCATCGGCGTGGCGGAAGTTGCCGTCATGGGGTCGTTGGTGAGCACACACGTGATGCGTTTATCTGCTTCCTTTGTACCATCGCAGACGATGACCCCGCCAGCGTGCTGGCCCAGTCCCAGCCAACAGATGCGCGCGGGCAGGCCCTGCTTGCCGGGGCCTTTTTAGTCCCTTCCGCAGCGTCGTCTACTCGTTCTGCGAATCAGGGTCGCCCGCGGCGTCTTCGTTCAATGGCTGATCGGTTGCGGGTGCTGCTTCGCGAACGGTGCGGGCAGTAAACACAATCGCGTCCTCTTCAAGTTCGACATCAAGCAATTGAACGCAGCGGCCATCGGCGAGTTCGAGCGTGGCATCGAGAGGCTGCCCTTCGAGGAGTACACGCGTGATGGCCTGCAGTGCTGCATCATTCAGTTGATCGCTGAATCGCTCGCGAACCAGATCCAGAATCATGCTGATGGCAGGCACCGGGGCGCGGCCAATGCGGGCCCGATCCATCGAGACATGCACGCCATCTTCCTGAATATCTGCGTGCAGGCGGGCTGAGAGAATCTGATTGCCCAGAAAGTCATTCACGCGCACACCCACATGCAATCCCTCAGCGTCCGCCGACACCAGGGGCAGGCTGATCTGATCCGGCCAGTGTTTGCCAGTGGTATGAACAAACCAGGCGGGCAGATTCACCCTGAGCCAGGCGTTCATCTGATCGTTGTGCAATCGGAACTGCCAGGTGTCATCTTCATCGCGAGGCTGATGCATCTGATCGATGACAAACTGCTCGGTGCCATGCCCAAGATCAACAACATGCACATCCTCTGCGTCGGGCGGCTGCCACCAGAGCGGCTCTGAACGAATCGCCCAGATGAGCCAGCTCGCGCCGCAGGCAAGCAGTAGCAGCACCAGCACCCAGCGGCGGATTCGCGACTGTTTTCGCTGACGTGAACGTGCTCGTACATCTCTCTGCGACATCGTGTGATGGTAGAGCGTTTCGGCGCAAACGTCGCGGCGCGCACTGACACAAAAAAAGCGCCCGGCGTGCGTGTACGGGCGCTTCTTGAGAATGTGTTCATGCGATGCGGCGCCGGATCAGCGCCAATTGAGGAGTTACTTCGTGGTGTAGTGGCCGCGCGAGACCTTCTTGAATCGATCGGACTTAATGAGTTGTTGATTCACCATGGTGCGCAGGTTGGGACTCTTGGAGGGATAGCCAGCTGCGAGGACTGCATCAGCAGCTTCGCCAATGGACAAGGTCTTGTTCTTCATCACCTGTGCGAGATAGTCGCTCAGGCTGGGACCGCTGCGGGAGACACGTTTGCGCGTGGTCTTCTTGCGGTTGGATTTCTTCTTACTTGTCTTCTTCTTGCTTGCGGTAGTCGTCTTGTTCTTGGAACCCTTGGGTCGACCGCGTCCGCGGCCAGTCTTCTTCTTGGCTGTCTTCTTGCGGGCTGTCTTCTTCCTGGTTTTCTTCTTCGATGTCTTCTTGGCGGTTCCCTTGGGTCTGCCGGGCTTTTTCCGCCGGCCCGATGCTGCTCCGCCCAGGAGGGCGTTGATGTCATCGAGTTCCGACTGCAACTCGTTGCGACGCGTTTCAAGCGTGCTGGTGCGGCGATCGATCTCAGCCTGCAGATCGGTCATTGAGATCGCAGACAGTGCCGAGGGACGACCTCGACCCGTCTTCTTACGTTTCTTTCGGGGCATAAAAAACTCCTCGCAATAGACTCAGTTCGCACATGTGCACTGTGCACATGCAATGATTGTGCGCGATCCTACCGCGATTCAACTAATATTGCAAGTCGAAGAGCCGCGCCGCTGCTGATTCGCTGGCGTGAAAGCACTTCTCACACTGCTCAACGTTTACACCCCCGCAGCCACTCCCAGCATGCTCGCTGCCTTGCGAACAATATCCGTATGATGCAATCCGCACTGCCTGAGAATGGCTTCTTCGGTGCGGGCTGACTTGGGAATTCGGCGAACGTACATCTGCTCGATTGTGAATCCATCGCCCGAACGTGTCACCGCATCTGCGATGGCAGAGCCTAATCCGCCGCCATAATTATCTTCGACACACAGAATCGTGCCGTTATTGGCGTTGGCGAGGTCGAGGAAGGCATCTTCATCAAAGGGAATCGAGTACATATCGACCAGCGTCACGTCCATGCCGAGCTTGTCGAGCCCTTCCAGAGCCTTGTTGCATTCGTGCACCATGAACCCTGCAGTGGCGATGAGCAGGTCTCGACCTTCGGTGAGCACCTCGAACTTACCGAGGTTGAAGACCGTCTTTTCGTCATACAGGAACTCGACTTCGGGCCGGAATGTCCGCAGATAGCATGCGCCCACATATTCAGCCATCGCCATCGTCAGGCCATAGGCTGCGAACGCATCGGCTGGCTGCAGCACATAACACCCCGGGTTGCCACGGTGATCGATCATGGTGGAGAGGCTGCGAAACCATGCCACATCAGGCAACGACATCTGGCTGGGGCCGTCGGACGCGAGCGAGATGCCTGAATGCGAACCGACGATTTTAATGTTTGCGCCTGAGTTGATCGCCATTTCGATCTGGTCGTAGCCGCGTGTGACGAACTTGCTGAAGGTGGAACAGAATGGGATCTTCCCACCTGCCGAAAGACCCGCAGCCACGGAATACATATTCTGCTCTGCGATCTTACATTCAACAAAGCGGGGTTCGAGCGCGCGGTCTTCTGCAAACCAGATTGCAAATGTCGAGTTGCGGACATCTGCATCAAGTGCGAAAACATTCGGATGGGCATGGCCGAGTGCACGCAGCGCCAGGCCGTACGCTTTACGGGTTGCAAATTGGCCGGACTGCAGAATGGCATTCATGTCGTATTGCTGCATTGCAGTCGTGAACGTGGGAGGATCGCTCATGGGCAGATCGGGCGCTGTGTATTCAGCGGGCGGGTAGATTGCCAGCTCATCGCCAGCCAGAGCGGGAGTGAGTTTCACCCGGGTTGCATCAAGCTCATCACGCGCAGCTTCGAGTTTGGCCCCCTCTGGTGGTTTGCCATGCCACCCTGCGCCCTGCAGCGTCTCAGCGCCCCAGCCCTTGACGGTTCTTGCGACGATGGCCATGGGTTGCCCACCATCAATATGTTCGATGTAATGATCGAGCGCAGCCTTGATTGCAATTGGATCGTGCCCATCGATCTCACCCACCATGAACCCCACCGCTTCCAGACGCTTGCGCAGGACATCGGGCGACTGTTCATGGCTCACCGGTCCAGCCTGGCCCCAGTGATTGCAGTTGAAGATTGCAAGAACGTTGGTGAGTTTGTGATCTGCGATGAAGTCGACGGCTTCCCACACCTGACCCTCACGCGCTTCGCCATCGCCGATCAGGCAGTAAATGCGCTTGTCCAGACCATCGTGCCTGGCTGCGATGCCAAGTCCCGCAGCCACGGAAAGGCCCTGACCGAGCGATCCGGTCGCTGCATCAAAGAAGGGGAAGCCTTCCATCGGATTGGGATGACCATCAAGGACACTGTCGCTTTCGCGCAAGGTACTGAGATCATCCACAGTCAGAACGCGGCGATCTTCGGTGCTGGTCCCCACCACGCCACCCAGGTCTGCATACGCAGCATAAATGATGGGAACCGCGTGACCTTCAGAGAGCACAAGGCGGTCGGAGGATGGATAACGCGGATGCTCAGGCAGCCAGCGCATGGTGTGATAGAGCAGGACGGTCACGAGATGGCCCAGGCTCATGGCACTGGTGGGGTGGCCGCTCCCAGCTTCGGCTGTCATGTCAAGAACAAGATGATCGAGTTGAATTGCTTTGGCGTGGACGGCTGCTTCAAATGACATTCGGGGCCTTTCGCGTTGATTCTGACGAGCCGCGACCGTGAGGGAGCGGACAGACGTGGCACTCTCCGCTCGATCAGGGTCGCGGCTCGTCGTCGGGCATGAGCCAGTAGTATTGGCCGCCGTGCGTCGATCGGCAAGCGCCCCGCCAGACCGGGATTTTAACGCTGAAGGGCTGGAGTGTACCCGTGCAGGCGCCCAGGATGATGCAATGCCACCCATACCGACGCCCTCACCGAGTCCGACGCCCTCACCAACACCGCCCGGGCCGACGCTGCCGCCGCCGAATGTGAGCATTACTCCGACACCGACACCAACACCCACGATCACACCGTCAGCAAGTCCAACACCTACACCAACTCCGACGCCCACGCCGACGGCAAGTCCGAGTCCAACGCCGACACCTACACCCACGCCGACACCGACTGCACCGCCGACGTGCACCGAAGCCCCCACACCGCAGACGCATGTGCCGGGTGGCGAGGATGGCATCCGGATCATTGATGCACAGGCGTATGATCCGAACTTGAATGGCGACATCGATATCGATCCCGCGACAATCGATAATGAGGATGAATTGTTTGACCGCATCGGCGCGATCGCGGATGGGTGCAGCGTTCTTGTTTTGAAGATCAAGCTGAAGACACTGCCGCCGTGTACGCCACCCCCACCCGGCGGCGGCGGGGTTGGTGGTGATCCCGACACAGTGACTATTGAGATCAAACATACTCGCGCCGGCTGGCCAGCGTCGACGCAGACAGCCGAGTTCATCGGCTCGCTCTGGCTTCATGATTCGGCCGCTCTTGATTTTGGATTTCCTGATCTGCCCGCACCAGATGAAGAAGGAGGCGGCAGAGTCTTCGGCGACACTTCTGTTGAGGTGGATGCGCCGCAAGATGAGGATGAGATTATTGTCTTCTATCGACCGCCGAATAACTTCTATTTTGGGAAGAGCCACAAGCAACAGGAACTGTTGGTGGAGGTGAGTGCACAAGGCGAGCTCCGCGCAGAAGTTAACTTTGATCTGGTTCGACCCCCCCTCATGTCGGCGCACGGGGTCACTTCCAATCAGGCGAACATGCTGGAGATGCAGAATCTGCTGATCGTTCTGAGTGGCGGCGGCGTGAAGACGATCTTCTTCGATTGGTTCGATCAGAACGGTGTTGGCAACACCTCGGGATATGATGAAGTCGCGCTCCTGCTGAAACAGCAAATCGAGACAGAGCTTGATACGCTCCGAGTTCAGAGGATCGCGGCAACCCGCATCGATTACTTCGGTCACAGCATGGGTGGTGTCGTCGCAAAGTGGCTGGCAAGTGATATCACGCCGCAGAACAGCAATCGTGTCGGCGGTTTTCCGGCACTCATCTGGCCACCGGGTCCGCATTTTCGGCGAGCCGACAACTTCGGACAGGGTGAATTTCGCCGGCTGATAACTGTGGGTAGCCCATTCAGAGGGTCGCCACTTGCAGACAAAATTTCTCAGGATGTCGGATGGACGATTCTCATCCAAATTTGTAAACAACAGCCAGAATCTGTATGGCAACGCCGCAGCAGTGGCTGATCTCGCAGAATCAAGCACCGCAAATGCTGTTTTGCGTGTGTATCATCCGACAGTTTCTTGGATGCCGATCGTCGGCATTGCGGCACCCACAAAGACTGAAGCGGATTACTTTGATCCAAACGATATGTTTGCCGCCTTCCATGAGATCGCCGCCGAATTCAGGAATGCTCCGTACTTTATTGCTCCATCGGGGGTCGGTCTGCTGCCGCAAAACAGTGACATCATCGTCTCGATGACGAGTCAGTACGACAACCTCCCAACATTCGCCCCGAATCCAATTCCGAGTATTCATCACGGGATGGAAAACAGTCATCTGGCTGTTGCTCAGCGCATCCTCAGTGCATTGGATCTGAAGTTTGACGATGTCAGCGCACCAGATTACGTTCAAGGGCATACCCATTTTCTGGAGGGATTCTGAAATGCAGTTCCTATTGGCTGGCATCTCCGTTGCTCTGTTCGTGATGACGAATACCTTGACGACAACGAATGCGCGCGATGAGCATTTGCGAGCCGTCACGGAGAATGGTCATGTGGTGTTCATCGACTCGACGGGGAACGTCGTCATCCGCCCTGATGTAACGCGAGCTCGATCATTCGTGAACGGCATGAGTACCATTCGTTCGGAAACGGGAGTCTGGGGATACATGAACGTTCGCGGTGAGGTCGTCATCACACCAAAGTATCTTTCCGCTTCTGACTTCCATGAGGGTCTGGCGTCCGTCGCATTCGCGGACTCTGAATACGGCGCTATAAACTTGAAAGGTGATGTTGTCTTTCGCTCCGGGAATGCCGTCGGGGACTTTTCGGAAGGCTTGGCGATGTATTTGGCTCCATGGACACCACAAGACGGCGGCAGCAACAAAGCTGGGTTCGTGGACGTTGGCGGCAACATTGTGATTGAGGCCCGGTTTCTTGGTGCCGAGCAGTTTCAGAATGGCTTCGCAACAGCAAGTAGCGATGGCGAACAGTGGGGATTGATCGATCGTTCCGGAACATTCATCATCCCAGCGCAGTTCAGTCGACCGCTCCGCTTTTGTGAGGGCTTGGCGGCTTTCGAAGAGGATGACCTTTGGGGGTTCATTGACATTCGAGGAAATCGTGCCATCCCGGCGCAGTTTACTCGAGTCGGCGAGTTTTCCGAAGGTGTGGCGGCCGCTTCCATCGGGCAGGGCGGCGAGTGGCCGAAATGGGGGTTTATTGATCGCAAAGGCCAATGGGTCATCGAACCGCAGTTTGATGGTGCTGAACGATTCTCCGAGGGGCTTGCTCCGATTCTGGTGATGGCATCACCCCTTGAACGTCGGTGGGGGTACATCGATCATAATGGAGAGATTGTTCTAAGAGCGCAGTGGTTGGTTGCAGAGGCTTTCGCGGGTGGTGTCGCAGAAGTGGAATCTCACAATCGCCGAGGACTGATCAATCGCGCTGGTGAATTAGTATGGCAGGATTCCGAGACGTCTGAAATCGAAAATAAGCAATGAACTTCCTCGGTATGTTCCTTTGCATCGTCATCGCCCTCGCCAGCGCAGGCCATTCTGACCGGCTTGATAGATACCGACACATAATCGTGAACGGCAACACCGCATTCATCGATCGCGACGGTAACATTGTGCGCCGGTTTGAAACCTACGTCGGCCCGTTTCATGACGGTCTTGCTCGGATTGGTCAGCCGTCGGGATCGGCGTTCATTACAATAGATGGTGAGATTGCGTTCGAGTCATCCGTGGAGATCTCGCTTGGTTTTTCCGATGGCGTCGCGGTGGGAGTTCTGGGCGACAAGCGGGCCGCGATCGACATGCAGGGAAACATCCTGTTTGAGACCGATCTGCCGCTTCCGATCGAGTTTCACGAAGGACTCGCAGCGGTGTACCGAACCGACTGGCCGGGTATCCCCTGCGGCTACATCGACCGGACCGGCCAAGTGTCAATTCCTTTCGAGTTCGATGAAGCACGCCCTTTTCAGAATGGCGTGGCGGCAGTGCGCGTCGGTGATCGATGGGGAATCATTGACCGCACTGGCGATTATCTTGTCGAACCGACATACATGAATGGCCCCTCGTTTGCTGAGTCTGACGTGGCTCCAGTTAATTTTGACGGAAAATGGGGGTACATCGACCTGCAGGGAAACATCGTCATTGAGCCGACCTTCGATAAGGCGAGGTCGTTCTCGGATGGGTGTGCACCGTTCAGCCTCGACGGCGCATGGGGGTTCATCGACCTCGGCGGTCGAGTATTAGTACCTCCAATGTTTGACGATCTCTGGCCATACGTTCATGGCTTTTGTCGCTATGCGAAACTCGGCGCGAACGGTACGCTGCAATACGGATATCTGGATCGGAATCACAATGCGGTCACGGAAGCGATGTTCCATGAGGCCAGGGATTTCCGCGAGGGGCTGGCCGAAGTAATCACACTCGAATCTGGTGTGCCGCGTTCCGGATTTATCGATGAAACAGGTGCAGTAGTGGTTCCGCTACAATACAATCGTGCGTGGCCGTTCGAGAATGGGCTCGCTCTCGTATCAACAGATGAGTGGACCGGATACATAAACATCGACGGCGATGTCGTATACAAGAAACGCCACGATGATGAACAATAACTTCCTCATCGCCCATTGGGGCAACAACAAGAAACATATCTTCGATCCTGTTGTTGCATCACTCGAACAACTCGGCGCAACCTGCATATGGATTCGTCGCGATGATATGAATGTGCGCGAAGAGTTTCTTGCAGCCATACGCAGTGGCCAGTTTTAATATCTTCTCACCTGGCAGCGGTTTTATCACATGCAGCGGGACATTCTTGATGCGCTGACGGAAAGTACGATTCAGACAATATTCATGGACTTCGGCTTTATTCCGCATTATGAAACGGTTGTGTTTGATACGAAGGGTGAAGGGGCAGTCTCGCAATTGCGCGAGAGTTGGGAGGACCGCTCCCTCACGGTCGTCGTGCCGAAAGGCACTTCGTCACTCCCGCGCAGAGCCTGCCCCCGCGAAGGGGTGGGGCGGGAGTCCAGTAACCAGTCCTGCGACCACCGCGCGACGCTGGATTCCCGCCTGCGCGGGAAAGACACTCTCCTGCGTCAACACGCCTTGCAGGCGATCGATGTTGCGAACCATGTGATGATGTCGCAGGACTTGATGCTCTTCAATCGTTGCGCGTTCCAGCGGCGAATGGTTGCGCGAGGACGGGCGTGATCGGCCGCGCGTGTGAGCGACAGGTTGCGCATCGCGAGCTCTCGAATCCCGTTCGAATAGCAGAAGTGCTTTCACACTTCGCGATCGGAAGCGCGGCATCTGGTCAACCTTGTGCTGCGGCGGCGGCGCTCGGATCGATCGGCTGTGATATCGTGTCCGCATGCAACCAGACCCCAGCGTGATCGTTATCTTCGGCGCTTCAGGCGATCTTACCTCGCGCAAACTCATTCCAGCCCTGTATGAGATGGCCCAGGCTGGCCTTTTGCCCGATCGCACCGTCGTCCTCGGATTCAGTCGAAGCGAGATGAACGATGATGCTTGGCGGGCAGACCTCGAACCATCCGTTCGTGAGTTTGCACGATCATTCGATGCAGACTCATGGAACGCCTTTGCGAAACGACTCTTCTACATCGGCGGCGACGCAACTGCATCCGAAGGCACACTCGCAATGAAAACGCGCATCGAAGAACTGAACACACAGTTCAACTGCGCAGGCAACATCATGTTCTATCTCGCAGTCAAGCCTTCGCTCTTTGAACCAATCATCGAACAGATCAGCAAACACGAACTGGTGGGCGAGGGCAAGCGCTGGTGCAGCGTCGATCAGGAACATGTGCCCTGGCGGCGCGTGGTTGTCGAGAAGCCGTTCGGGCGCGACCTCGAATCGGCTGAGCATCTCAATCGAGTTGTCGGCCGCGCATTTGATGAAGATGCCATCTTTCGGATCGATCATTATCTTGGCAAAGAGATCGTGCAGAACCTGCTCGTGTTTCGATTTGCCAATGCAATCTTTGAACCGTTGTGGAATCATCACTACGTCGACAATGTGCAGATCACGGCTGCGGAAACATTTGGCGTGGGCGATCGCGCAGGATTTTACGATGAAGCAGGCGCAGTGCGCGACATGATTCAGTCACATCTCATGCAGGTGGTTGCACTGGTTGCGATGGAACCGCCTACGTCCTACGAAGCAGATCACATCCGGGCCGAGAAAATACAGGCCATCGAAGCGATCGAACCCATCTTACATCACGAGATCGGCCGCTGCGCTGCGTTCGGTCAATATGCAGCTGGCAGCGATCATCCTGCATATCACAAACTCCCCGACGTGGCGAAAGGTTCAACCACCGAAACATTTGCTGCAGTGCGCTTTCGCTTTGACAACTGGCGCTGGGCAGGCACGCCCTTTTACATTCGCACCGGCAAGCGTCTGCGCTCCAAACTCACCGAAGTTGTTGTGCAGTTCAAACGGCCAGCAGCCAATCTCTTTCGCAAGCTCGAGCCCTTTGCTTCGGGGGGAATGCGGCCATTGAATCAGATTGTCATCGAGATCGCGCCCGACCCGGGTGTGTGGATCCGCTTCGAAGGCAAAGTGCCAGGCAGCGGCGTGAAGATCGACTCGGTGCGAATGCACTTCGATTACGCACAACGCTTTGGCAACAAACCCGCTGAGGCCTACGGCCAGCTCCTGATTGATGTGATGCGTGGCGATCAGACGCTCTTCCCGCACCGGCGCGAGGTGGAAGCTGGCTGGCGGGCGGTGATGCCGCTCATCAGCAAAGATGCAGCAGGTATCCGCGATGGCATCCAGGCCAACTACGCGCCCGGGAGTTGGGGGCCGGCAGCTGCGGATGAACTTCTCGCCCGCGATGGGAGAAACTGGCGGAATCCGGCGTAAGGCCGGGTAGGGTTTCGTAGTAAAGTTGCTGGTAAGTGTTTCCACCCCATGCATGCTGCTTCGATGTGGAATTGCCTGGCGGAGACGCTGACTCTGCCTGCGTGACTTTGCACCTCGACCATGCCACAATGGAGTATGGATTTTGGACCCCTGATCCAAACCTATGGGCCGTTTGCGGTCTTCTTCCTGCTGATGCTCTCGGGCGTTGGCGTTCCCCTGGGAGAGGACATCATTATTATTCCTGCGGGCGTGCTCATCGGCCACGGCAAGCTTGCGTTCTGGCCGACGCTGCTGCTTGCTTATGCGGGCGTTGTGCTTGCTGACACGCTGTGGTTCTATCTCTGTGCCAAGTTTGGAACCCGCCTGCTGCATAAGCGCTGGTTCAAACGCATGGTGCATCCCAAGCGTCTGCTTCAGGCCAAACATCAGATTGAAGTGCGCGGCTCGTGGTTTATGGTCATTGCACGCTTTGTGCCAGGCACGCGCACCACAGCCATTACCGTCGCAGGGCTGCTGCATATGGCCACGTGGAAGTTCGTCGTGATTGAACTGATCTGCGTTGCGATCACTGCGCCGTTGCAGATCGGCGTGGGCATGCTCATCGCGCATGGCATGGGTTCTGCTGATGATGCAAGCCTTCTCTTCTGGCTGATCGGCATCATGGTTGTGATCGCGCTGATTCCCGTGATGGTCGGGTGGATCATTCGCTATCGTGCTTCACGGTCTGAGCCACCCCGAGCCAGAGCCCGCTGGCTTCGCCGCTTCCGCTTGAAACGGAAAACAACGCACGAAGCTGAACATCCGGCGAAGCGAGACAAAGTCCCAGCGCCCGATGAGAAGATGTGAATGCGCCGCTCACACGACACCCATCAGAATCTCCATCGTCAACTGATCCAGCCGCTCGTATGGCAGCGGCCTGGCTGCCAGAGCCGCCCGATCAAACGATCGCTCCAACAACCTCGCTGCAGCGCGATGCGAATACTTCTGCATCATCTTCACCATCTCAGGATCCGCGCGATTGATCACGCCCAGCAGCTTCTTCACTTCAGGATGGTTGTTCCAGAGCCTGGCCTTCTCCGCGAGCAGCTGATAGGTCCGTATCGAACCGCGGGCAAACTCGATGACATCTGCGCGATCAGATGTGCGATATGCATGTGAATCGAAGTGCCGAAAGCCCTTCCACTTGCGATCTTCAAGCAGCTTCACCAGAAAAAACGCATGCTTAAGATTCGCCGATCCAAAGCGGAAGTCCTGATCGTAACGGCCGAACTCCTGATCGTTCAGATCAATATGAAACAACTTGTTCATGTCCAGAGCCTGGGCGACTGCGTGGACGAAGTTCAGACCAGCCATATGTTCGTGAGCCACTTCGGGATTGACACCAACCATCTCAGAATGATCGAGCGTTTCGATGAACGCAAGACAGTGCCCGGTCGTCGGCAGATAGATGTGCCCACGCGGCTCATTGGGCTTGGCCTCGAGAGCGAATCGATAGTTGTACTTCTCTTCCAGGGAGTGTTTGCAGAGAAAGTTGATCGCAGTGCGGTAGCGCTGCAATGCCAGCACTGGGTCTTTGCCTGCATCAAACTCAACACCTTCGCGCCCGCCCCAGAAGACGAACATCTTCGCGCCCAGCGATGCACCCAGTTGCATGGCATGCATCACCTTGTGCAGCGCGTAGGCGCGAACCTCTGCATCATTGGAAGTGAACGCTCCATCTTTGAAGGCTGGATCGCTGAAGAGATTCGTGGTCGCCATTGCAACTTTCAGGCTGGCCTTCTTGAGCGCCTTTCGGAAGTCGCGCAGAATGACACCCTTCTCTTCCTCGCTTGCATCAATGGGAACAAGATCGTTGTCGTGAAAGTTGATGCCATGCACGCCACCAACTTCGCCCAACAGTTCAACGATCTGAGCAGGCCCGAGCACAGGCCGCGTTGCATCGCCAAAGGGATCGCGGCCGATGTTGCCAACAGTCCAGAGTCCGAAGGTGAATTTGTGTGGAGATGATGGCAAGGGACAATCGAAGAGAGGCAGACGTGAAGCGAACAGTGGCGTGTGTACTATACCAGAAAAATGGTATCCGCCACCCGTGAAATCGCAAGCGCCGCGATAGACTTCGTTCAATCGAAAGGAAGCACCCCATCCCCAGCCGCTTGCACCTGTATCGTAGTTTGCTGCTCGTTGCTCTGCTCGCGTGCATCGCAACCACCAGCGTTGCAATGGCGGCAGCGCCGCCGGACCGCGACATCTGGTATTCGATCACTGATGGCAAGCATCGCTACGGCTACATGCACGTTGTCGTGCGACACCCTGCGCTGCCATCGAACGTCAGGAGCACCCAGCGGCCCCTGTCTTTGATGGCGGTGCACGTGGCGGTGCTGTGCTGCACGATCTCGACATCCGGGGTCTGCCCGCCGAACGGAATAGTGGACAGCGGAGTCTGCAGCGGGTCGAGATCGCCGGTGTTGACGATCACGCATTCGAACTGGATCATGCCCATGTTGCCGCGAACCTGATAGTTCGTCTTGTAGGCCGGAGCCAGACTCGCTGCGACGCCCCAGTTCGGACTGGCCGAGAAGAAGTCGGCGATATCATCGGGGCCGACGAAGGTGTTGCCGCCGGCGTTGACCACAGCATCTTCGGCCCAGAGACTGCGCATCAGGTCATAGTCGCCAAGCGTGTTGGCCTCGTGAAAGGCGGCGTGAAGGTCCAGCAGTTCGAGAATGGCGTTTGGGCTGACCGGGACCGTTGTTCGACGTCATCCACGCGCCGCCAAAAACACAACCGGCGACGAGGAACGCGCCCAGAATGAAACTGCGAATGTACATGACTTGATTCTCCTTGCTGTCTGAGGTGTGAATCGGAACCCAGCGGATTCCGCAGCCGGCCGCGCGATTGGAATGATCTCGCTCCGCCCGTCCATCACTCAGTGCGAGCAGCCAGCGGTGCGCGCCTCATGAAATCGAAGAGATTCCGAAGAGATCACCGTCGCGGTCGCGCTGAGCGTCTGCCCCAGCTTCTCGTTGCGCAGCCGCACCGCCGCCAGGGACCGCAACTCGTCATAGACCGCTTCGAGCAGGCGATCGGCAGCGCGCGCATCGCCCGCCTTCAGCTCCTGTATCATCCGCGTCACCTCACCGTGGTCTTCGGGCATGAGTTGCATCATACAGCCGAATCCGGGTTCATGTCACCCCCGAGGATTGTATTCGCGCAGACGCGCGTTCATCTGCTTGATCGTTGCCTCATCCGCGTCGTCAGAGATGAGTTCGATCGCTCGCTTCTGGGTTGGCAAGCCGATCAGGCCATCTTTTTGTATCGCCCCACGCACCCTGATTCTTGCAACAGCAGATGGCGACTATCCTTCTGCTCCCATGCCTCATCACCCCTGCATGATCTCGACGTGGTCATTTGGTCAGCGAGCGAATCGCGCTGCCTGGCCAGCCCTTGCGAGCGGCGGGTCCAGCCTCGATGCAGTTGAAACTGCCTGTATCACTGTTGAGCGCGATCCTTCAGTCGACTCGATTGGCCTGGGCGGACTGCCCGACGCATCTGGTGAAGTCACACTCGATGCGGCTGTCATGCTCAGCCCGCAACAGCGGGGCAGCGTGTGTTATGTGCGAAACTATCTGGATGTCACATCGCTGGCTCGCAAGGTCATGGAAAACACGCCGCATGTACTGCTGGCTGGCGATGGGGCTGAGGCCTTTGCCCATGCGTGTGGGCTTGCGCAATCTTCAACTCTGAGTGATGATGCCCGGGCTGCCTGGCACACGTGGAAGCAATCGAAACAAACGCCCGATCAGTCGCGCGATGCAGCGCTGCATGAACTGCGGCCGATCGATGTTGGCGGCGGCGCGCTCTTTGGTCGTCATACCAGTCTCGCGCAAGGCGACGATGATCAACCACGCGCAGCAAATGACGAATCACGTTGGAGCAATCACGACACCATCGGCGTGCTTGCTCTCGATGCACGCGGAACGCTGGCGGGCGCGTGTTCCACAAGCGGCGCTCCCTACAAGCTGCCCGGACGTGTCGGCGACTCGCCCATCATCGGCCACGGGCTTTATGTCGAACCCGATGTGGCGGCCGTCACAGCCACGGGGACTGGCGAACTTGTGATGGCAACATGCGGTTCATTTCTTGTTGCTGAATGCATCCGCAGAGGCGCGAGCGCTGCCGAAGCGATCACGATCGCACTTGAGCGCGTGAACAGCACGTTTCAACTTTCGCCTCGCGATCAGGTTGCGTTCATTGCGCTCCTGCCCGATGGCGCAACTGCATCGGGAGCGCTGCGAGCCGGTTTCAAAGTTGCGATTCACAGTTCCGATCGCGATGTCGTTGTCGATCCGGATGTGATCATCCGTGATGATTAGGATATGAAAAGGAGTTTCACTGGTGCAAATGAGACGATTTGGCAAAACGGATCTGATGGTCTCACCACTCGGTTTTGGCGGCGCTCCCATCGGCGTCCTTGACACGGATGCACACGCAGTGCGGACCGTGCTCAGTCAGATGCTTGATTCCGGCGCCAACGTAATCGACACGGCTGCGTGTTATTACGGATCTGAAGAAGTCATCGGCCGCGCCATCGCGCATCGACGAAGTGAGTTCGTACTCATTACCAAGTGCGGCCACACTGTTGAAGAGGGCGATGCTCGGCCTGAGTTTTCGCCAGCGGTGATTACTGAGAGTATTGATCGATCACTCACGCGCCTGCGCAGCGATGTGATTGATGTGGTGCTGCTGCATTCCTGTTCGCTGGATATTCTGAAACAGGGCGATGCCCTTGCAGCAGCCGTTGCAGCTCGCGATGCAGGGAAAGTGCGATTCGTTGGCTATTCAGGCGACAATGAGGCAGCGGCATGGGCGTGCACGCAGCCGGATATTGCAGTGTTGCAGACCTCAGTGAGTATCTGCGACCAGGCCAACATCGAGAACGCGATCGCAGCAGCGCAGAGGCACGACGTGGGCGTAATGGCCAAGCGACCGATTGCCAACGCTGCATGGAAGACGCCAACCGAGCAGTATGAACGCTATCAGAGCTATGCGCAGCCGTACTGTGACCGCTTTGCAGCCATGGACCTGAAAGATCCACCCGATGGCGAAACATGGGCCTCGCATGCACTGCGCTTTACGTTGAGTGTTGCGGGTGTGCACACCGCAATCATCGGCACCACACGCCTCGATCACGTGCGCGCCAATGTCGAAGCTGCCCGGCGCGGCCGTCTTGCGAATGCGGAAGTGAAACACCTGCGCGATGCGTTTACACGAGCACAGCCAGAAGAAGGGTGGTCGGGCCTCACTTGAGCGCCATCTGCACACACGCGCGAAGTAAGCCGAATCACCCTTCTCCCTCTACGACGCCAACATCATCATCATCATCATGATGGATCACAATCGGGGCAGTTACTGGGGCCGGTGTTCTCATCCCCGCATACCCACTCGATCGCAGCGCAGTTGTACGTTCCTGTCGTTTCGTCGAAACAGTCTCGATTGAGTCTGGCGAGATCGCAGTTAATGTCTTCGAGCTCACCATCCGGATGGATCCAGATGCACGTTCCGACGGGCGGCGTCCCCTCCAGACAATCTTTATCCGACAGAGTGAGTGTGGCCCACGGGACTTGGCCCTGGGCGCACGTCACCGTCGCAGGACATGCGGCGACAAGGTTGTCCC
This sequence comes from Phycisphaerales bacterium, assembly GCA_051004555.1. GTDB lineage: Bacteria > Planctomycetota > Phycisphaerae > Phycisphaerales > SM1A02 > JBPCKF01. The sequence continues at coordinate 29,770 of JBPCKF010000107.1, forward strand.
ACGAGTTACGGAGAATCCAGTCTTCGACGATCTTCTGCTCGAGCGATGAGTCGCAATAAATGATCCGCACGGGATACGCAGGACACGTTCCGGAGGTCGAGGCGGCGGGTCTTGGCAGGAACCCGGGCACGTTCAACTCGACCAGGGCGCGAAGGGCCATGAGGTCTGATTCGATGGGATCGTATCCGAGAGCGAAGAACACTTCCTGCAACAGCGTGTGCGGATTGATCTCGCGCCAGTCCTCGCGCTGCGCCCTAGCTGCGCTCTCGGGATAGAACTCCAAAAGGATGAGCGCATCCAGCGCGCGATCAGCGGCCTCCTGACCGGCAAAGCCGACGCGCCGCATTGCAGCTGTGACTGATCCATAAAGCGATGACTCCCACTCGTAGAACGCCTTCTTGTTGTATGGCTGGATGGAACTCACGCCGGGCTCGGGCTGACGGACGCGTATGCCCGGTGTGTCAGTCGCCGCCCGCAACTCGCCGATCTCCGCGGTCAACACGTTCACCACGTGCACAGCAGCGTGTTCAGCGCGCTGTGCTGTGAAACCCGCAGCGGAGAAGGCATATCTGAGGAATGCATCCGGCTCGGTAATGACATCGAAATCGGTTTGGGCCATGACCGCCTGAGCAGTGCTGAGCGCGATGTCGCGCCGGTAACCGATCGTCTCGAACGCTCGCACAAGAAACGCCAGGGGATTCGCCTCCCAGACATACACGCGCTTCTGCAACTGCGGCTCGCCAGCGGTCGCCGAAGTGGGCTCGGCATCTTGCGCCACTTCGCCTGTTGAAAAGATGGGGTCATCGAATCGCCCAGGCGGACCTGCAGCGATCTTCGCCGATGGTGTGAATGTATTGGAAGGATATGGTGCCAGTCCTTCCTCGCGTTGTGATGTTGTTGAAATCACGCCGACCGTCACCACTCCACAACACAGACCAGCGAGCAACAGATGCATGCGGAATCTCCTTCGTTTTGAATATGTTCGTGCGTCCGCGAATCCTCGGGCCAGCTCAGCTGCGTCGCCAAGCTCGGAAATTGCAATGTGCAGCGCTTCGCCATCGCTTCGGCCTTCGAGCATGAGATCACGACTGCGCTCTGCAAGATGGGCACGCAGTTCCGCTGTGATTTCCAGCCGCGCTGCTGGCGCCATTGCAAGCAGCTGCGCAAAGACTGCCAGCCAGGAATCGAGCGTTGCAGGCGCCCGCAACTGTTCACGTTCTGGCCCATCCAGTGCATCGAGACTGACCTGCGATGGTGCATGCGAAAGTGATCGCAACGGATGAAGCAGGGTCATCATGCAGCGCCTCCTGCTGCATCTTCAGCTGGCAGAAACGACTCGATCATTTTCTGTTGCGCGCGGTGGGCTGCGATGCGCTGCGACAGTCGGCGTTTGCCCTTGGCTGTGATGCGATACCACTTGCGGCGACGGCCATCAGCATCACTTTCCGCATCCTTGCGTTCAGAGTGCACTTCTTCCCAACGGGCTGCGATGAGCTTCGACTGCTCGAGTTCATGCAGCAGCGGGTAGAGCACGCCGGGCGTGAGGCGAATCTCGCCATCAGACTGGCCACGCACCTGTTTGATGATTGCGTAGCCATATGCATCGCGCTCGATGAGCACGCTCAGGACGATCAGTTCAAGGGCTTCGCGGGATTTGGCACGTGAGATGGGCATGGCAGGGCAATGGTGATTGCTTGTCTTCACCAATATATCGTCACCCGATACATCGTCAAGCAAAAACTTCTTGCAATTTTCCTCTCGGCCAACACCCGGCTGGTTCGCCTTGGCGGCCCTCGCAGGTCGCAATGCGCTTTGCCGTAATCGGCGCCGAGTCCGATGGATTCATCTGGGCGCCATCGCGACTGACCCTATTGCTGCTTTCGCGCGCGACAGGCGCTTATGGCGAGAATCTCGATCATCAGGTGGCTTGCCAGCAGCGCTGTGATCCCGGCTGAATCGCGGTCGGGGAGCACCTCCACGATGTCCGCGCCCAGCAGGTTCACACCATGTCGCGCGCATTGACGCAGAAGTGAAAAGGCAACCGCGGGAGTCAGCCCGCCACAGCACGGCGTTCCAGTGCCGGGCGCAAACGCAGGGTCGATGCAGTCGATGTCGAACGAAAGATACAGCGGCTGATCCGCGACGCGATCGAGAAACGCGCTCAGTTGATCTGTCGTGCGTTCGATGTTCATGCACGCATCCGCGGTGATGATTTCAATGCCATGTTCACGGGCATAGTCCAGATCGCTGAGGCTGTTGAGCGGGCCGCGAATGCCGATGCTGAGCATGTTCGATGGGTTGATCATTCCCGCTTCGATGGCTCTTCGAAATGGCGAAGCGTGTGTCCATTCATGACCCCACACAGTGTCGACGGTGTCGAGATGAGCATCGAAGTGCAGCAGCGCCAAGCCGTCTTTCGGCTGGTTGCAGCGTTCGCAGGTTGCGCGGATGTTTGCGAACGCGATGGAATGGTCGCCGCCGATCGCGAGGAGTTTGGTGCGTGAAGGTTCGCCGATGTTGCCTGCGAATGCTGCGGCAGTATCGAGCGTTGCTTTACAGTCGTATGGCTGAATGGGGGCATCACCTGCATCTGCACACGAGAGGTGTTCAGCGATATTCACATCGAGTTCCAGATGCGCAGGTTTCATGTATTGTGAAGCTTCGCGAATGGCGCGTGGCGCGAAACGCGCACCTGGCCTGAACGTCACACCACCATCAAAGGGAATGCCATACACCGCCCAGTCGACGGGCAGCTGATGCGGCGCAGTGACATCATCAATGCGCGGGAAGCGGCAGAAGGTTGCAATGCCTGCAAAGCGTGGCGTGGTTCGAGCGTCGGGAAGTGTTGTGCGTGGGGGTTGGGCCATGATGATGCTGTGATGGTAGAAAGAAAACGCCCGCAGCAGTGATGCTGCAGGCGCTGCGTTGGTGTTGCGTGTTTCAGCGATCTGCCGATTGCAAGGACGGGCAGTCAGACCATTTCCTTGAGCGCCTTGAGCGGGCGAACCTTGACGACGCTGGTGGCGGGCTTTGCGGGAATGTCCATGAACTCACCGGGACGGAAGGGATTGGGCACGTTCTTGCGTGCGGGACGCTTGGGCTTCTGCACGCGCTGAATCTTCATGAGGCCGGGCACTGTGAACTGGCCGGGCCCTCGGCGGCCGATGTCCTTTTTGATCAGACCCTGCATGCAATCGAAGACGCTGGCGACTTCCTTGCGTGAGAGACCTGTGTCTTCGGAGATCTCGGTGAGAATCTGCGACTTGGTGCGTGGTTTGGTTTCGGTGGTCGATGCTGCTTTGGATGCTGTCTTCTTTTTCTTGGCCATCGTTCGCCCTTTGCTGATGTGAGAAGTGTGACTGTGAATCGTCCGTGAACCGCAACAGCAACGCGCACGCTACGGCCCGGATTGGCATCTTATCGGCCACACGCACCGCAATGCAACAGCCAAACCCTGTAAAACACGGGAAAAATGCACAAAAACACTGAAATTCAGGCTGAATCCTGCAGTTGCAGCCACCCAGCGATTGGGGCGTCATGCAAACTCGCGCTTCACCACGCCCAGAGCCTCGATGAGCGCATCAAGATGGGCCTGCTCATGAGCAGCAGAAATCTGGACCCGCAGCCGGGCTTCACCCTCGGGCACAACCGGGAATCCAAAGCCGATGACGTAACACCCAAGCTCAAGCAGTCGACGACTCATCGCGATTGCCCTCGCGGTATCATGCACAATGATCGGGCAGATTGCAGTCGGCGATTCGAGTACATCAAAGCCTATGTCTTTGATGCCTTGCCGAGCATACGCAACATTGTTGCGGAGCTTCTCGACCAGCTCGGGCCGCTTCATCAGAACGCTGATCGCTCGCCGGGCTGACGCAGCCACCGTAACAGGCAGCGCGTTGGAAAACAGCGTTGGCCTGCCCCGCTGGATCAACATGTCAATCACATGCTGCGGGCCCGCAACATAGCCGCCCGCTGCCCCGCCCAGTGCCTTGCCCAGCGTACCAGTGAAAATGTCAATCTGCTCCGGCTGCATGTTGAAATGTTCGTGGGTGCCGCGCCCGGTCGCGCCCATCACACCCGTGCCGTGACTGTCATCAACCACCAGAATGGCTCCGAACTCATCGCACAACCCGCGAATGTCAGGCAGCCGGGCCAGATCACCTTCCATTGAAAAGACGCCATCGGTAATGACAAATATCACGCCTGTCACATCGCTGTTCGCTCGCGCTTCTTCAAGGCGCTGCCGCAGCGATCCCATATCGCTGTGGCGGTACACCGCTTTGTGGACACCCTTCTTGATCTGCTGTGTCAACCGCATCGCATCGATAATGCATGCGTGATTGAGTTCATCGGAAACGATGATATCGCCCGCTTCGCACAGCGTTGGGAAGAGCGCCTCTGTCGCGTTCCAGCACGAGACAAACGTATACGCTGCTTCAACATCGAGAAACTCAGCAATGCGCTTCTCGAGTTTGACATGTGGCGTGAAGGTGCCGCAAATGAATCGCACACTCGCGGTGCCTGCACCGTATCGCTGAAGCGCGCGACGACCTGCACGCACAACCTTGGGATGGTTTGCAAGTCCAAGATAGTTGTTCGAGCAGAAACACGCAACATCGCCAAAGCCCTGCACTGTCACGGTTGCGTCCATCGGACTGTCGATGGTTTCGAGCACCTTCAACTGTCCGCTCTCGCGCAGCATTGACAGTGTCTGATGATGTCTGCGGGAAAGGGCTTCGCGGCCGGACATGTCGGCCAGATCGGGTGCGCTTGATGATGATGGCGATGCTGGTGATTCTGTGGGCATAGTGCGCGATTGTAGAGGGTGAGTTTGAAATCGCACATCGCAAAATCTGAAAATCGCAGATTCCCGCCGTGACCCGCTCAACCTGCGATCTGGGGGCGGTCTTCTTCGGGCCAGTCGAGATGGAAGAATCTGCCACGCGGCTCATCAACACGTTCATAGGTATGCGCGCCGAAGTAATCCCGCTGGGCCTGCAGCAGATTCGCGGGCAGCGTGGCTGTGTGATACCCATCGTAATAGGCGAGGGCGCTACTCAGAGCAGGCACGGGAATCGCGCATGCGACTGCCTGCTGCACCGCCGCCCGCCACTTGGCAGCCCGCTCTACAACAGCGTTTGCGAGTGCTGCATCAAGCAGAAGATTGGGCAGCGATGCATAGCGGGCAAACGCATCTGCAATCAACTGCAGGAAGCGCGCTCGAATGATGCATCCGCCCCGCCAGATGCGCGCGATGGACGCAAATTCGAGCTGCCAGTTGTACTCCTCCTGAGCAGCCTGCATGAGCTGAAAGCCCTGTGCATAGCTGCACAGTTTGCCACAATAGAGCGCTGCGTGGACACACGTGATGAGCGCTTCGCCATCCAGCACGCCAGCCGGGCGAATGGGATCTTCTCGCTCAGCGCGGAGGCGTGCTGCATCGACGCGCTGGGTTTTGAGCGCGCTCATACCACGCGCGAAGACTGCTTCTGCGATGGTCATGGCTGGGATGCCCAGATCAAGCGCGTTGACAGCTGTCCATTTGCCGGTCCCCTTCTGGCCAGCCCGATCAAGGACGACATCGACAAATGCAAGGCCGGTGACAGGGTCGCGTTGCTGCAGGATGTCAGCCGTGATTTCGATGAGGTAACTGTCGAGTTCGCCTCGATTCCACTCTGCGAACACCGCGCTGATCTCGTGCGGCTGCAAACCGCCAACTGCGCGCAGCAGGTGATATGCCTCACAGATCAGTTGCATATCTGCATACTCAATGCCGTTGTGCACCATCTTGACGTAGTGACCTGCTCCGTTGGCACCGATGTAGGCAGTGCACGGCTCGCCATGCTCGACTGGATTTCCGGGCGTTGCGCCTTCGATTTCCCTGCCAGTGTGCGGGTCGACTTTGGCTGCGATGCTGTTCCAGATCGGTTCCAGTCGTGCCCATGCAGCCCGATCGCCGCCCGGCATGAGCGATGGTCCGAAGCGTGCTCCGACTTCGCCGCCCGAGATGCCTGAGCCGAAGAATGTGATCCTGTCGCGATAGACTTCTTCGCGACGAATGGTGTCGGTCCACAGCGAGTTGCCGCAGTCGATCACAATATCATTCGGCTGGGCTCCAGCAGCGATCAGCCCGCCACACACTGCGTCGACAGCTATGCCCGCAGGAACCAGCACAATGATGATGCGTGGCGGCCTCAGCGAGGCAATGAGTTCCTGCATGGTTGCAGTCCCGCTGATCGTCCCACGGGTGTTGCTGGCTGCAGCGTTGCCACCATCGGTGTTCCACTCCGCTTCGAGTTGCGCGGCTGCATTGGGGTCCAGATCAAAGCCACAGACGCTGTAGCCGTGATCCGTGAGGTTGAGCGCCAGGTTGCGTCCCATCACGCCCAGGCCGACCATGCCGACATCCATTGTCATCGCCATTGTCATCGTTATCTGCTCCTGTGTCCTTGCTGGAAGGGGAGAGAGTGTACCGCGAAAGGTACATCTTTGCGCAATCCTCACGATTCAACCCACCCGGGCTTGAGACAGCGTCGTACCATTCCGATAAGGGAGAAGGCGTGAATACCGACCACACTGTCAACACCAGCATGAATGGCGAACTTGCAACCTCGGGCACGGGGGGCGGGGGCGGGACCGTGGGCGATATGTATCTCAATCGTGAAACGCAATGGTTGGAGTTCAACAGTCGTGTTCTGCAACTGGCAGCAGATCCTGCCCGACCGCTGCTCGAACGAGTTCGCTTTCTCAGCATTTTCTCAAGCAATCTTGATGAGTTCTTCATGAAGCGCGTGGGCGGATTGCACCGACAGGCAGCTGCGGGCGTGCCGGTGGTTGGATATGAAAACGTTGCTCCGGATGTGCTGCTTGCGCAGATTCGCGAGCGCGTCATTCCCATGGCCAACGAGCAAAGCCGCATCTATCGCAAAGAAGTACGGCCGGGTCTGATGGAACATGGCATCGAACTGATTTCGTACAGCAAGCTGAACGACAAGGAACGGGCGGAGGTCCGCGAGTGGTTTGATGACCAGGTGTTCCCGATTCTCACGCCGCTGGCTGTTGATCTCGGCCATCGCTTTCCATTCATCTCGAATCTCAGTGTGTCATTGGGTGTGATGCTCAAACGGCCTGGCGACAGCGAAAACCTCTTTGCCCGCGTCAAGGTTCCCGAGGTCGTCAAACAATGGTTTCAGTTACAGGGAACAACACGATTCGTTCTCCTGCGCGACATCATCGAACACAACCTGGGCGAACTCTTTTCCGGCATGGAGATTCTCAACGTCCTGCCCTTCCGCGTCACGCGCAACGCAGATGTCGATGCTGGTGATGAAGATACAGATGATCTCCTGGAGCAGATCGAAGCTCAGTTGCGACAGCGGCGATTTGCACGCGTGGTCCGCCTGCAGGTGGGACGCAAGGCTCCGCAGCAATTGCTTGATCTATTGTGCGAAGAGCTGCGCGTGACGCAGGACGATATCTACACCTCGCGTGGCCTGTTCAACTATCGCACGCTGGATGAGATCGCTGACCTCAACATTTCCGGCTTGCATGACGCGCCCTGGACGCCTGTAATTCCCGTGCGCCTGCGTGACCGCGAACGCAGCATGTTTTCTATCATCCGCGATGATGATCTGCTGGTGCATCATCCGTATGAATCATTCGAACACAGCGTGGAGCGCTTCATCGAAGAAGCATCCAACGATCCCAAAGTCTTGTGCATCAAACAATCGCTTTACCGCACGAGTGGCGACAGCCCGTTCGTGCACAGTCTGATACACGCAGCCGAATCGGGCAAGCAGGTGGCTGTACTGGTCGAGTTGCGGGCACGTTTCGATGAAGCCCGCAACATTGCCTGGGCGCGTAAACTCGAAGAAGCAGGCGTGCATGTTGCCTACGGCGTGGTGGGCCTGAAGACGCATTGCAAGCTCGCCCTTGTGGTTCGACAGGAGACCGATGGCATGCGCTGCTATGCCCACTTCGGCACTGGCAACTATCATTCACGCACAGCACGCCTGTACGAAGACGTCGGCCTCTTCACAACCGATCTGGATATTTGCGAAGATGCGATCGATCTGTTCAATGTTCTCACAGGCCGCTCGCAGCAGCAGGAATACAAGAAGCTGCTGGTGGCGCCTCATGCCATGAAGAACAGGTTTCTGAAACTCATCGAACGCGAAGCTGAGCTGCATCAGAAGCACGGCAACGGTCGCATCATTGCCAAGATGAATCAGTTGCAGGATCGCGAAGTCATCGATGCGCTCTATCGAGCCAGCCAGGCTGGCGTGAACATCGATCTCATCGTGCGCGGCTTCTGCACACTCAGGCCAGGCGTGCCCGGCCTCAGTGAGAACATCCGCATCATGTCGATCCTCGGCCGCTTCCTCGAACACAGCCGCATCTTCTGGTTTGGCAAGGGCAACAGCGATCCACTCAAAGGTGACTTTATTATCAGCTCCGCTGACTGGATGTATCGCAATCTGCACAACCGCGTCGAAGCGGCATGCCCGATCCAACATCCAACACAGCGCGAGCGATTGTGGGAAATCCTCCAGGTTTGCCTGAGCGATCACACACAGGCGTGGGACATGCAGCCGGACGGAAGTCACACGCTTCGCACCAGCCGCGAAGAAGGTGACAGCGGCACGCATCATCAACTCATGCTCCGGACAGTCGAACGCACACGCGCGCAACTGGCAACGATGGCGGAATCGCGGGGCAGGACCGGTAGCGCCACCAGCTACGGAGCGCTCTTCCTCGCTGACGATGACGAAGATTGAGTCCTTTCGCGCGGTGCCAGTACTATGTGTCCCGCAGGCAATCTCCCTCCCGGTGAGAAGTGTTCCGCTACATAAGCGCCAGGGCAGTGATGATGTCATACAGCGCGTGGGCAGCCACGACAATGCCAAAGCCGCGCACCGCGAACATGCAGCCGAAGTAAATCCCCGCTGTGAGATAAAACGCATTGAGCGAGAGTGTAATGCTGCTCGGATCTGCGCCATACCAGTGATAAATCATAAAGAGAATGGATGAGACGATGATCGCGATCGTCATCCCCATGCGATGACTTGCTCCTGCAACATCTGTAATCAGTGCATGCACAACGCCCAGCACAAGCATGCGGAAGACCAGCTCTTCATAGAGGCCTGCTCCCACGCTGATCGCAATCTTGCCTGCAAAGTCCAGAGACGAGAGCGCATCACTTGCCAGCGAGAGTGACATCGCCAGCGGAATCTGCTCGGTCAGGCCGATGCGTTTGATGAGCTGCGCTGCCACTAACAATGGAATGGCCAGGGCAAGGGATTCGACCCACATCAGACCAAACGCGCGCCAGTCGATCCGCCAGGGCGCCCGCAACAGCAGTTGCCATGCAACGAGAACAGCAATCAGGGCAAGACCAGGCAGATACCAGCCGGACGTTTCGATGCCGAACGCATCAAAGAATCGCAACAATGTGCGATGAGCCTGATTGGTCAGCGTGCGATCGCCCAAGCGCAACACCGAGAGCATTGCCAGTTCGTAGAAAATGACGAGTGGCAGCAGAAAGACAAGCACCTGAAAGGGTCGCTGCGAGACCTCCCAGTAACTCTCGTCAAAATCCGGTTCCGGCCCGTTGCCTGCTGTTGACTGATGTTCGCGACGACCGTTGCGGGTGCGATCGACGTGTTGTTGTTTCGACCTGGCTGATGATGATGCTGCGGAGGAACGGGCCATCAGCAGGAGTCGCAACTGCCGCCCATCAACGGCTGGACTGTTTGAGTGCGTTCAGACGCTTGGCCAGGCGACTCTTGCGGCGGGCGGCTGTGTTGCGGTGAATGGTGCCGGTGCAGACAATGCGATCGAGGACCGCGACCGTCTTGCGAAACTCCGTCTCAGCCGCTTCAACATCGCGCCGCGAGATGGCATCGAGGAACGTCTTGGTCTGATCCTTGATGCGGCGGTCACGCCAGCGATTGCGCGAGCGCCTCACAGCATTCTGGCGAACTCGTTTCTTGGCAGAGATGGTATTGGGCACAATTGTTCCTCGAAGCGGGACCAGGGCAAATCTGAAGGGACCGGATTATCCCCGCTCAGGCGGGAGAATCAAGTCGGGACAGAGATAGTAGGCACCAGGCAGCCACGAAACCGCAAGGGATGCGAATGAGATCCGTCATTCCCGCGAAGGCGGGTCCCCAGCCCGCTACTTCCCCACCAGCAAACGTTCAACGGTAAAGCGGTAATGGCGGCCGGGCGGAGCTGCAGGATATGGCATTCGCAAATGCCCGCGCCCAAACTCAGTACTATTCGAGCTGAAGCCCATCACGGTGCCGACCCACCAATGTCTGAGAATGAAAGGGCCATCTTTCGTCACAGTCTGCGTGACTGTTCCATCAACATCATCAACCAGCTGTATCGCAACGTGGACCTCACGGATGCTCGGCGAGCCGATCGGCAGCGGCGCGGCGGGTTCAGCCTCGATCACGGTGAAGGCGTGCGAGTTGCTCCGCACTGTGTACTCGCGCACTCGAATGGTCATTTCGATCTCGCCTGTCGCATCGCGCGTTTCAAACAACAGCGGCTGCGCAACGTCACGGGTCGGCCACCCATCAGGTCGTCCGACGCGCTCGAGTGAACTGGGCGCCATTGCTTTCCATCGATGTTTGTTCGGCAGCGGATCGAGTGAGACTTCTTCATCGCTCAGAATGACACCCTCAGCAATGTAATCGACAAAATCGCCGGGATTTAACTGACGAGCTTTGGAAATAAACGCATCGCGACACTGGAGAACCACGGCCCCTCGCGGGAACGGCGAAGTCACAGGCTCGCCGCTTCGGGCAGCGTCCCATCCTCGCACCTCGACCATACCCTTGGCAGCATCACGTTGCGCAAAGCGCAGCGCCTTTCGCGCATCCGGCAGCTTGGCGCGATGCTCAGCAATGCGCTGGTTGCGCTTTTCGATTGCCTCTTTGTCGGTGAATCGCTGCTTCTGCAGCAGGCTGATCTGCCATTGGTGCTCATCAAGCCACCAGTGTGCCAGGTGGGCGCGAAAATCCCCCCAGGGATCAGACACGTGGATCACCACATCAATGACTTCAATCGTTCCGGACACCTCGTTGCTCTGGCACGCTGCGAACCGGGCCACTGCAACTGCGAGGAGTGCTGCGAAGACAATCACCACTGGTTTCATGCCGCGATCTTACCCTCTCCCTGATCCCACGCGCGCTGCCCCTTACCCTTCGCGCAACGTCAACAATCGCTGCGCTTCGATCGCGTCTTTGTCGCCTCTGCCCGAGAGGTTGATGAGAATCGTCTGATCAGGCTGCATAGCCGCTGCCCGCGCGACTGCTGCTGCAACAGCATGAGCACTTTCAAGCGCTGGAATAATCCCCTCGGTTTCCGCAAGCAGGCAGAACGCATCCAGCGCTTCATCGTCACTGATGCTGGTGTATTCGACCCGCCCTGCGTCCTTCCAGTATGAATGTTCCGGACCCACGCCGGGATAATCGAGCCCCGCGGAACATGAATGCACATCTGCAGTCTGGCCGAACGCATCCTGCAGCACATAACTCAACGATCCATGCAACACGCCCGGCGAGCCGAACGTCAACGGCGCAGCATGATCGCCCGCCTGTTGCGAGCGGCCCCCCGCTTCGACGCCCAGCAATGCAACGCCGTCAACATCAACATAAGGGAAGAAAATGCCTGCCGCATTCGATCCGCCCCCCACGCACGCAACGATGAGATCAGGATGTGTCGTCGCAGCGCCATCTCCATCGCTTGCAGCATCTGCAAACTGTTCCAGACACTCGCGGCCGATGACCGATTGAAAGTCGCGCACAATGCGCGGGAACGGGTGAGGCCCCACCACACTGCCGAGAATGTAATGCGTGCTGTCAACCGAACCCATCCAGTCGCGCATGGCTTCGTTGGTCGCATCCTTCAGCGTGCGCGAGCCGGAGTCGACTTCGTTCACAGTCGCGCCAAGCAGCCGCATGCGAAAGACATTGAGCGACTGTCGCCGCACATCTTCAGAGCCCATGTACACCTCACACTGCAGGCCGAGCAGCGCGCAGGCAGTCGCGGTGGCAACGCCATGCTGACCCGCGCCGGTTTCCGCGATCACACGCTTCTTCCCCATGCGCTGCGTGAGCAGAGCCTGGCCGATGGTGTTGTTAATCTTGTGAGCGCCGGTATGCGCAAGGTCTTCCCGCTTGAGATAGATGCGGCCGCCGCCACAGTGTTCGCTCAAGCGCGACGCAAAGGTGATCGGCGTGGGACGGCCGACGTAATTCTTCAGCAGGCTATGCAACTGTTCGAGAAATGCAGGGTCCGCACGGGCCCGGTCATACTCAGCCGCAAGTTCATCAAGCGCGTGAACGAGCGTCTCAGGCACGTAGCGCCCGCCGAACCCTGTGGGCCCAAAGTTGCCATGCACATCCGGAACCTGGCTGAGGTTGGTCATGATGGCGAATGGTACGCAGGGTGTGCGAAGGAGCGTGTGAGTGGACGGAACTCGCCACCGCTCCGGTTTCTTCTCCCAAGCGTGACGTCATTCCGAACGGCCGTACCATGGCCCATGCGAACACTTTTGCGATTGTCGGTGCACATTCTTCTCTTCGCGATGATCTTGCTGCTCTCACCCCGCGCGCTCGCGCAGGATGAGATTGATGATGCGACTGATGACAGCGCTGCTGCATCACCAGACGATCCGCAGGCGCTTGAAACGCTTCCCTCCATCCAAGAAGTGGAGCTGCATGTGCTTCCCCTTCGTCGCGATGAACTGGCCGCCGAGATGGAAACGTGGATTGCGCGTGTCAAGGCCCGCATGATCGAACTGGCGGACACGCGCGTGACCGCGCTGCAGGCTGAGGGTGAAGAGAAAACGCAGTTGCAGCAGCGAGTTGTTGAACTCAGCGAACGCAAGAGCGCGCTCATCGACCGCGCTGAAGTGGTACTGAATGCCTACAAACAAAAGGGTGGCGACGCTGAAGAGTATGAACAGTACCTCGTGGCTGTGGGCGGGGTCGATGTGAATGTCGCTGACGCAGGCGCTGTGTGGATCTACTTGCGCAACTGGCTCACTTCGCCTCAGGGCGGCATCGCCGTGGCGCTGAAGATCGTGAAGTTCGTCGCGACACTCTTCGCGTTCTGGATCGCCTCGCGCATCATCGGCAGCATCGTAAAGAAGGGCGTCGACCGACTCAGGAAAACATCGGGCCTGCTGCGCGATTTTCTGATCAATGTCACGCGCAAGACCGTCATGATCGTTGGCTTCGTCGTGGCCCTCTCCATGCTGGGCATCAACATCGGACCGCTGGTAGCTGCCATTGGCGCAGCTGGTCTTGTCATCGGCCTGGCCCTGCAAGGCACGCTGAGCAACTTCGCCAGCGGCATTCTTATTCTTATCTATCGTCCTTTTGATGTGGGCGACGCGGTCGAAGTGGCGGGCAAGACCGGCAAAGTGGACTTCATGACGCTGGTCACCACAACCATTGTTTCATTTGACAACCAGAAGATTATTATTCCCAACAACGAAATCTGGAACAATGTCATCACCAATATTACTGGCCGCCCGACTCGCCGCGTGGATATGGTGTTCGGCATAAGTTACCGCAACGACATCGACAAGGCCAAAGCGGTGCTGGGCGACATTATCACGTCACATCAGATGGTGCTGGCCGACCCCGCGCCGAATATTCAGGTCAGCGCGCTGGCTGATTCAAGCGTCAACTTCATTGTCCGGCCATGGGCCAAGACGGCTGACTACTGGCAGGTCTATTGGGATGTGCACGCTGAGGTGAAGCGGCGATTTGATAAGGAAGGCATCGGCATTCCCTTCCCGCAGATGGATGTGCACTTCCACCGTCAGAAAAAATGAGCGGCACCGAGGCAAGTCGAATCACACCGATCCCCAAAAGACACCACCCCGGCCGAGACCGGGGTGGTAGTGGTTGGAGCAATCACAGAAACTGAACGTGTCGATCAATGCAGCCTCTCACCATCCAGTCAGCCACCGCTGGTGCAAATTGCGGCGGATGCGGAGAAGAGAGTGGCAAGATTTCACCGCTGCCCGACGCCTGACTGCTGGCAGGTCTAATTGGGATGTGCACGCGGGGGTAAGTCGGGGTGCCGTGACCCTGTAGACACCGACAGACACCCTGCAGACATCTGTATCCGGCTCCCATACCTATACACGCCGCCTGCATACCCATATACGACGCGTCCATACCTATACACGACGCGCGTATACCTATACACGCCGCTCCCATACCTATACACGCCGTCTGCATGCCTATATACGCCGCTTGCATGCCTATATACGCCGCTTGCATACGTATACACGCCGCGTATATACCTATGCGCGGCCTGAAACTGACGATTTTCACGAGAAATATGACTTCCGCTGCAGTCGTGCATTGGCTGTGCCGATGCAGGTGCTGACGCGATTGTGTCACCACACCTTCACACAGCATCACAAACATGGCTGCACAGATGATCGCCGCTCACACGCCGCGATCGCGATAGGTTGGCGGGGCTGCCCAGCGCATCTTGTCGAGCAGAATCCGCCAATAACTTGTGCTGGGACTGGTCACAAAGCGAACGTGCTGTGCGTGACGAGTGATGCGAACTGTTTCATCAACCTGCAGCGATTCCTGCACCTGCCCATCCACCACCAGCGTCGTGCCCGCGTTTACCCTGCGCAGGTCAACACACAACTCCGAGCGGGCAGGCACAACGATGGGACGAAACGCAAGACTGTGAGGCGAGAGTGGCGTGATGACAAACGCATCAATCCCCGGCGCAACAATCGGCCCGCCAGCTGAAACGTTGTACGCCGTCGATCCGACAGGCGTCGCGACAATCAAACCATCGCCCGAAAGTACCGGCCCTTCATTGCTGTTGATGCGCAGGCCCAGCTCAATCATGCGATACGGCGGACCGGCTGTAATCACGCAGTCATTCACGGCTGCATGTTGCACACGTGGCGGCTGGCCATCGCTGTGCATCACCGCAACATTAAGCAGATGCGTCGTGCGAATGGGCGGATCATCGCCAAACACAACCGCTGCATGTTCAGCCAATGAATCGGCATCGAACTCAGCAAGGAATCCCAACCGGCCGAAGTTCACGCCCACCAGCGGCAGATCGCGATCAAGCAGTCTGCGGGCCTGGCCAAGCAGCGTGCCGTCGCCACCCATAATGACAGCAAGGTCAGCAGCAACCTCGGGCACGTCGCCAGTATCTGTGTCACACTCCGCAACGATTTCTGCGTGAACCGCGACAACCCTGCGAACATCATCAAGACAGCCCTCGCGCTGGCAGCGCTCTGGATTGAAAAGCATGATGACGCGTGGCCGAGGCACGGTGTGAGAGTCTATCGCGTTTCCAGCGGAAGTGGCGATCGAGCGATTGAGCGCGGCCATGTGATGGCTGAGCGGTGATCGATCATTCAAGCGCTGCAGCGCCAGCAATCACTTCCATCAGTTCAGTTGTGATCTGAGCCTGACGTGCACGGTTGAACTTGCGGCGAAGGTCCTTGCCAAGTCCCTTGGCATTATCCGTCGCAGCCTTCATCGCAACCATCCGCATCACCTGTTCGCTCACAATTGCATCGTTGAATGCCTGGAACAGCACAACCTTCACCGACTCGGGCAGCAACTCTGCAAGCAGCTCGCTGCTGCTGGGGCTGAAGTCATACTGCGCTTCAGGGCCTCTGGACTGTGTTGCGGAGCCTGCAGCATCACCAGCACGACTCGGGCGCGACAGCGGGAGCAGTTGGGCAATCTCCGCCACCTGACGGGTATTACTGATGAAGCGCGTCGATGCAACGTGGACAGCGTCGTACTCACCCTTTGCGAACTCATTCATGTATCGCTCTGCCAGTCGCTGCACTTCTTCATATGCAGGCTTGTCGCCGAAGACCGTGTGACGGTTTGCGACGGGAATGCGGGCAAAGCGGAAGAACGCTGTCGCCTTCTTGCCGGACGTTTCGACGACAGTCTCGACGCCGCGGGTTGTGCGTGTACGAAGATGCTGATGGGCGGTGCGCAATACGTTGGTGTTGTACGCGCCACACAGGCCGCGATCAGAGACGATGACAAGCAGCAACTCGCGCTTGCGGATTTCAGAGGGACCGGTGAGGAGTGGATGTTCAACATCGCCAGCTGCAGCTGCAACCTCAGCCACCATCTCGCGGATCTTGGCTGCATACGGCTGCGTCGCCCTGGCCCGCTGAAGGGCGCTGGTGAACTTGGCGGTGGCAATCATCTGCATCGTCTTGGTGATGCGCTGAATGTTTTTGACAGCCACCATCCGCTTCTTGATTTCGCGAATCTGTCCCATAGGTGGCGATTGTAGACCGGAGGTTGGGGCAGGGAAAAGCCGAGCGCGTCACCGCGATGTGATCTTTCTAGGCTGACGGGCGGCGTGCGGAGTTGTCTTTGCGACGCGTAGCTGACGGCCGTTTGGATTTGGTGGCCGTGTCGTCAGGCTCGCCAGCGAGTTTGCCAGCCAGGCGGTTGATGTGGTGCAACTGCTCATTGAGCGACTGGCACGCCTCTTGAAAAGCGTGGTCCGGGTGGGCACACGCGCGTTTCAGTTCGCTGACATTCAGCATCGCCAGGGCCAGGGCATTACGAATGTCGTGACATAAAGCGCGAACCCGCTGGTCGGCTGCGGAGGCATCACCCGCTTGATTGGGCTGCTGCATGGTAGTCCTCAGTGGCATGTTTCCGCCAATGATTCTTTCAAGATCATCAACGTTCTGCTCACTCAGTATATGCATGCTGCAATGCTGCAGATAGACACCGCTCTCTTCCACAGCGTCCAAAGTGCGGCCCGAGTGGATTCACTGCTGAGGCACCATACACCGCTCGACAGTGAAAGACTCCCGGGTTTGAATGTTGTACAGGCTTACTGCTTTGTCATAGGCGAGCCGCAGCATTCCAGCCGCAGCGTGGGCGGCGAGCAGGTGCATGGCTGCTTCACTTCAACTTTGGCACCACACTTCGCACACGCAAACGTGTCGCCCTTCTTTGCAGCGGCCGATGGCTTGGATTCAGTCTGCATCTGACACATCCTTTTCTCTGATCGCATCACTCCGCAGTGACGCTTGAACAGGAGGAAAAGGGAGAGAAGGGGATTCCACTCCCCTTCTCTCCCAAAAGTCACTGATTTTTTCAGCGAGTGGGCTTCTTCTGATTTTCGGCAGTCTTCTTCGAGTCAGTCTTCTTCTGGCCACGTCCAGCATCGCCTGCTTTCTTCTGATCGTCGCGCTGCTGTGCGGGTGTGTCGGTTTTCTTGCGTTCTGGCATGGGAAACTCCTTTATGCATAAACCTGGAAGTGGTAACCGCTTTGAGACAAGGGAATCATGCACTCCACGTGTGAAACAAGTGTGAGATGCCCGTGAGAACGCGCTCATTCTGAGCAAGAATCTCACGAATGTGCTTGCTTTCGTTGGGGTCCTACCCTCCTTGCGTTGTGAGTTGGCACGTCATCGGCAACTGCGACCTTCCCGACCTCCTGAGTGAGGGGCTGGTCAATGCGCCTGACGATTTCATCAGCCAGTATGCTCAGCCGATCAAGGACGTTGAAGGTGATCGCACGACAATTGTTCGCTATCAGCAGGATCATCTGGACCTGTGCATCAAGCGCTTCAATCTGAAAGATGTGCTGCATACAGGTGTGCATGCGGTGATGCGCAGCCGCGCCATGTGGAATCGTCAGAATGCTCTGCGTGTGACTTTTGCTGGCGTCGCAACACCGCATGTGCGTGCTGTTCTGGAAGAGCGGCTGATGGGTCCATTGCGAGCGCGATCGATTGTTGTCACCGACTGGATTGATGCGGAGCCAATGAACCGTTGGCTCGAGAGTGAAGCCGCCCGGTCGATGAACGAGTCAGCACGAGTTGCACTGATGCAGCAGATTGCTCAGAGCCTGCTTGCGCTCAGGCATGCGCGGCTGGAGCATGGCGACATGAAGTGGATGAACATCCTCATCGATCGTTCAACAGAACCGTGGCTGATTGATCTGGATGGGATGCGGCACCGCTGGCCCTGGCGGAATCCTGAAGCAGACATTCAACGTTTTCAGCGCGACCTTGCAGGCCATCCAGACTGGCAGAAGATGTTTGTAGAATGCACCGAGTACAATGGTGACGCCGCCCATTCGCCTCGAGAAGGAATCGCTTTATGAACACGCTGCCAGTCGTTCGCCGTCTGACGTTACTCACGCTGATCGCTGCTTTTGGATGTGGAAGTGCAGTTGGTGTTTCTTCGCAGGAAGCGCAGCCGCAGCCGCCCAGCACAGATCACGAGGGGGTTCAAGATGGCGGGCAGACTGCGGGGCAAGATGGTGATGTTGCGAATAAACGTTTTTCTGTTGTGACCATTCCAGCCCAGCGCGTTCTCGTGCGTGATGTTGTCGGCTCATACACATTGCATGGCGAGATCATCAGCAACATGTACCGCGACATTGGCATGGCTGGCCATCAGCCGACTGCGCCGATCTTCGGGATGTACCCGGACGACCCTGCCACCACGCCCGAAGAAGAACTCAAGTGGGCCATCGCGGCCCCCATCAGCCACGAGGTCACGGAGATCGAGGGCTACCGCATTGATGTGTTGCCCGCGACGAAGGCTGTCACGTTCGAGACGACACTTTCTGCGATGGATGCGGAGACTGCCCTTGCTTCTGCGTGGCTGGCTGAGCGCGATTTGACTGCATCAGCCCCGACACGTGTTGTGTACCCCGATACTGATCCCGATCCACAGACAATGCGCTGCCTGGTTGTGATGCCGGTGACAGTGCCCGGGCCGGATTTTGACATTGCTGACCTTGCATTCATAACAGGCATCTGGCACAAGAGCGATGCAGAGACGATGCTCATCGAGCAATGGAGCCCTGCTCAGGCTGGATCGATGGTGGGCTCGTTTCAGTGGATCGCGTTGCCACCGGAAGATTCGCCGATGCCGCCACAGGTGATGTACGAGCTGATGTCGATTCGAGTGGAAAGCGATGGCGGGATCTGGTATTCGGTTCGTCACTTTGATGAGGAACTCAAGCCGCTGGAACGTGCACCCACGCGAGCCAGACTGAGCGCTCTTGCAGATGGACGGGCGACCTTCGACTTTGCAGCTCCGGATGAGCCCATGAAGTCGATCATCTTCATGAAGCACGGCGATGATGGATTGCGGATCATGCTTCTGCCCCGTGATGAAGCAGCTGCGGGGATGATGCTGAGCTTTGAGTTCACCCGTCACAAGTGATTATGCAGGAACCGTTTAGCGGATTTCGGCTAGCGGATTTCGGCTGCCCAGATGAAAACCAAGCCATCGCCTGCGGCTGACGGCCGATAATCCGATCTAATGTAAAAATGGGTAAATTCTGCCTGTTCTGATTGACAGGGCAGGCTGGGATACCTTACAATCACCGTTAGACATTGGCCACGGAGGGCCGCACTCAAGCAAGCCTCTCACGGATGCAGCATTGAATCGATCTTTCTCCCCTCCGGAAAACGCTGGCCGTGCGCGGTTGGCGTTTTCTTTTTTTCTGCGTTTTACCTGCGATGCTTGAAGCGCTCGTGCACAGCGAGTCCCAGCGCTGCTGATGCACTGTGGCGCTCCCCCAGCGCAATCGCCGTCCTGCGCATTGCATCCCTAGACTCGATTGCAATGCTACTGACTCTGGCTGTCAATTCCATTAGCGCGCTCCTGAACTCCAGGAGCCGCAACAACCGGGCCCTGCTCGAAGTGCCGAGCATGGCCATTGATCAGTTGCAGTTGCGTGGCCTCAATATCTACGCATCTTCCCTGGCTGGATGGAGCATTGAAGATCTCGACGAATTGCGCGATCGTGCCGACAAAGCAGCCTGTCCATGTCTCGTCCTTGTTGATGATGCTCCGCTGGATTTTTCCAAGGGCGAAGGCAAGCGCTACATGGATGCTGTTGAGCGAACCAAGCGGCTGGCCACCGCAGCCAACCGTCTGGGATGTAGCTCCCTCGCGGTCTCGCTGAACGGGCCCGACAATGAAGATGCGTTCGAGCACACAGCAGCAGGTGTGCGTGAAGCCATGACACACATCGAGCGACTCGAAATGAACGTCCTGCTCCAGCCGGGCGCGACCGGTCTCACCAACGATCCCGATCGCCTGACAGATCTCATCAAACGAATCGGCGGGTTCCGCATTGGTTCGCTGCCCAGCTTCGGCCACGCAGCGCAAACTGGCGATGTGATTGCAACCCTCAGAAAACTCGCGCCCTATGCAGGAGCGATGCATGCAACCGTCGAGTCCTTCAGCAAAGCTGGCAAACACAAGGGATATGATCTGGCAGAATGTGTGCAGGCCATCAAGGCTGTCGGATTTTCCAATACTCTGGCCATCGAATGGGTCGGCAAGGGCGACCCGGCTGCAGGCATCGAACAGGCACGCGGAATCCTGCAGACAGCCATCGATGATCCTCTCGAATCCTGAGGCAGAGTTACCATGCAGCCCATGATCATCACAATCGATGGACCAGCGGGTACGGGCAAATCCACCGTCGCCCATGCACTGGCGCAGCGGCTTGGCCTGGAGTTTCTCGATACCGGAGCGATGTATCGCGCTGCAGCACTGCTGAGTATCGACGCAGATATTGATCCCGGCGCTGGCGCGACACTTGCTGATGCGCTGCGCGAACGCAGCATGCACTTTGACTGGAAGTCGGACCCGCCCGCGCTGCTGCTGGGTGATCGAGATGTCACCTCGCGCATTCGCGATCGCGATGTCAACGAGCGGGTTTCGCTGGTGGCCCGTGAAGCGGAAGTGCGGAGTGTCCTTGTCGAATGGCAGCGGCGCATCGGCAGCGATCATCCGCGTCTTGTGACTGAAGGTCGTGATCAGGGATCGGTTGCATTTCCGGATGCGTCGATCAAGTTTTATCTTGATGCAAGGCCCGACGTGCGGGCACAGCGGCGTGGCGATCAACTCGAACAGGCAGGACGAACCGTCGACCGCAGCGAGATTCTCCGCGAAATTATCCGTCGCGATGCAATCGACTCCACACGGGCTGATTCGCCACTCACGCAACCGCCCGATGCGATTGCCATCGACACCAGCGACATGACGCTCGAACAGGTTGTGGATCGACTGGAATCGGAGGTCCGCGCAGCCCTCGCCCCTTTCGCATCAGGCAGAAAGGCGCCCGACCGGGCCGCGGGAGCCCGTCGGTGAGTGAGCCAGCCAAGCTTGGACGACCAGTTGCATCAGCATGGCGGCAGTTTCTGGGATGGGACCTGGGGCGGCCATTCTGCGAGTTCTGGATGCGCGTGTTGTACAACGTCCGCATCGAAGGTCGGGAACATCTCGACCTCAACGCGCCCCGCACCCCCACTGTCATCGTCGCCAATCATCAGTCGCTGCTCGACCCCATTACCATCGGGATTGCGATCAAACCCGATGTGTTTCGGCCGATCGCGCGGCGGACACTGTTCGATCACGCGGTGGTGGGCTGGCTGCTGGACTGCTATCGAGCAATACCGGTGGATCAGTCGCGTGGCGATCGGGCTGCCATCGAAGCAGGCATGGAGGCTGTGCGTTCGGGCTCGCCTTTGATCGTGTATCCCGAAGGCACTCGCACGCCCGATGGCCGGGTGCAGGAGTTTCAACGCGGCTTTCTGCTCATCGCCCGCAGAACGCACGCCCGCATTGTTCCGATGGCAATCGAAGGTGCGTATGACGTCTGGCCAACCGGCCAACCGTGGCCACGCCTGTGGGGCCACATTACCCTCCGCATCGGCCAGCCCATCAGCCCCGAGGAAATCGCAGCACACCCGCCAGCTGCATTCATCACATCGCTGCGCGATCGAATCGAATCAATGCGTCTGGATCTGCGAGCGCAGCTGCGCAGCGCGGAGCAGAATGGGGAGAGATAAGTTCACCGCCGAGGCGCAGAGAAGCCGAGGCACGGAGTTGAACCGGAAGGAGATTGTCGTTCGTGATCGCTCTTTCTCGGATTCAGATTCTGTTTCTGAAATTATCTCTCCGAACTCGGCGCCTCAGCGCCTCGGCGGTAAACCTCTCCGCTAGCCGAAGCGCACTGCATGAATAGGTGGCAGGTGTTGCGACACAACCTGCCACGAGTCGCCACCATCATCGCTGATCCAGAGCGAACCGGTCGTCGAGCCGAACGCCAGCACTTTGCCGGTTGCATCGACATCCAGTGCATGTCGAAAGATGAGATCGCATGCGTTCTCCTGTGGCAGCCCTTTGCTGATGATGTCGAAACTCTTCCCACCATCGCGGGTGCGCGTCACAACAAGTTTGCCATCGACAGGCACGCGTTTCTCATCCTTGATGGCTGGAACGAACCATGCAGTCTCGGGGTCATCGGGATGCACCGCAACTGCAAAGCCGAAGGACGATGGCTGGACGTTGTTGAGTTCCGTCCATGTCTTGCCATTGTCGACGGTGCGGAAGATGCCATTGTGATGCTGCACCCACAGCACATCGGGCGCAGCCGGGCAGCGGACCATGCAATGGGGGTCCTGCGAGTTCTCATCAAACTGCTGTTCGGGCGGCATGAAGTCCGCCCGCATTCCTTTGGCGCGGATGTTCCAGGTGTTGCCATCATCTTCGCTCAGCCACGCACCTCCGCAGGACACCGCGACGTAGACATGCTTGTCATTACGGGGATCGACGCAGATCGAATGAATGCCGGCTTCGTCATAGCCGCCGCCAAACCAGGTTTCGCGTTCGGGCTTGTCCCACAATGATCGCATGATGGACCAGCTTGCGCCGCGATCATCCGAACGGAACAGTCCGCCGGGCAGCGTGCCACACCAGAGTCGCCCGGGTTGATTGGCGCTGCCGGGTTCGAGCGCCCAGATCATCTTGAGTGACCAGGGAATGGGGCGCCCGCTCATTGGATTCGGCTTCGGCTGGTACCCTTCGGGCACGGGCGGATAGACCGGCGCAGCGATCTCCTTCCATGTCGCTCCGTCATCATCCGAACGGTGCAGCTTGGCTCCGAAGTGGCCATGATCGAGGGCTGCGTAAATCGCGCCATCGCGCGGATCACTCATGGCCAGCGAGCAGTTGTCGCCAAAGAAGTGTCGTTGCGTAATCTGCCAGGTGCCTGGGCCCGAGCGACTCCCGAAAAACAGGCCCTTGCGAGTTGCGAGAATGATGCGGTTGTCACGATTGGTCATGGTTCTGGATCCCTGCGCGAGAGGAGTTCATTCTTCAATGTCAAGGCCGATGTCAAGCGCCGTTGCGCTGTGCGTGAGAGCCCCCACGGAGATTCGGTCGACGCCGGTCGCTGCGATTTCAGCCACGCGTTCGAGTGTTATGCCACCCGATGCTTCCAGCTGAATGGATGGAGCCATGGCATTTCTGCGAACCACAGCCTGGCTGAGTTGCTCGATCGACATGTTGTCGAGCAGCACCATATCGACAAGTCCAACCGCACAGGCCATTACCCGCTCCAGCTGGTCGAGCGAATCAACTTCAACTTCAACAAACGCAATCTCGCTGCGCGTGCGGACATCACGCAGCGATTGATTGAGGACATCCGTGAGTTGATCTGGTTCGATACCCGAGAGGTGATTGTCTTTGATGAGTACCGCATCGAAAAGTCCCATGCGGTGCAGGGTGCCGCCGCCACAACGGACTGCATACTTTTCCAAAGTCCGCAGGCCGGGCGTTGTCTTGCGGGTGTCACAGATTGATGTCGTCGATCCCCGAAGAGCTTTCACATAGCGGCGTGTGAGGGTTGCAATGCCACTGAGGCGACAGATGAGATTGAGGGCGGTCCGTTCGAGCGCCAAGAGATCGCGCATGTTGCCTTCGAGTCGGCCGAGCGTCTGCCCAGCAGCCACGACATCTCCATCCTGCGCTGTCGGCTGCCAGATGACCTCTGCATGAAACGCGTTGAGAACAGCAGGCATCGCTGCCAGCCCCGCGATCACGCCCTCAGCCCGTGTGCGCAACACTGCGATACCCGCAGCGCTGGATTCAATCATGATGAGACTGGTGACGTCGCCAATGGCGCTGAGGTCTTCATCGCGCGCTGCCTCAAGCAGGCGTTCGAGCGAGCCATCAGCAGTGAGATGGTTGAACAGCGCATCCAGAGAGAGTGCAGCAAGGTCGTGCATGATTCCTGCGATCAGGGTACGCCGGAAGGAGAGATGATGGGCGGACCGGCCACGCCGCACCTGATGCAACCGTGCCGAGTGCGATGCGGCCCCATCTTCCCCGGCTTCATGATCAACACACTCTTCTACGCAGTCATCTGGTATGCTCGGTTCATCGGCCTCGCCGCAGCGAAGCGGGCGCGGCGGAAGAGACGCGGCCGATGTGTGCAATGTGGCGACGACCTGCGCGGCGACACTTCCGGGGACGGCTGCCCTGAATGCGGCTGGAACAGGTAACACCGGTCGGTGCGGAAAATGCGACAAGTCATCTGTCGCATTTTGGGAGCCGCTCTGCACCCCTCGCGAGGCCCTCCCGAAATGCGACCGGTCATCTGTCGCATTTTGGGAGCCGCTCTGTACCTCTCGCGAGCGCCTGCTGAAATGCGACAAGTCATCTGTCGCATTTTGCGAGGCGCAAAATGTGCGTGACAATCGCCATTTATCCCCTGACTGCGCCCGGCTGAGTTCAAGTCGCGGTGTGCGGGTGACGATAGCCCGGAAGATGCACGACCACGGCGCATCGCTGCGGTGGTGCGTGTTCTGAGTTGAATGCCGAGGTGATGTATGTCGCGGAGGCGCGGCTCTGAGGTGCCCTGAGGACGAGAGCCACCCGGAAAAGCAGTTGAGTGAGAATGCTCTACAATCGCTGCCATGCGTGTGGCGATGGCGCAGCTCAATCCGATTGTTGGTGATGTTGCGGGAAACGCTGCGCTCATTGCTGATGCGATCGCGCGGGCTGCTCGGGAACAGTGCGATCTGCTGGTGTTGCCCGAGATGGTTCTCCTGGGCTATCCCCCCCGTGATCTGCTGCTGCGAAGTGGCGTGATCGAATCGGTCGAAAACGCTCTGGCTGAACTTGCGACAATAGCCCCAGCCACGCTCACCGTCGTCATCGGCCATCCCGCTCGCGCAACCGGCGGACTGCGGGCAGCTGCGAATGTGCTCAGCATCATCCGTGATGGCAAAGTCATCGCCCGCTGCACCAAACGCTACCTTCCCGGGTACGACGTCTTCGATGAAGACCGTTACTTCGAGCCCGGCAACGAACTGTGCATGTTCAGTTGCGCATCGAAGAAAGTCGGCGTACTCCTCTGCGAAGACTTCTGGCGGGCCCGCGATGTTGCAGGGGGCGAACATGTCGTGCCGGGCCAACGGGACGATCTCGCGCAGCAGTTGGCAGCACATGGCTGCTCCACACTCATCATTCCCAGCGCCAGCCCGTTTGTGATCGGCAAAGGAGCGCGACATCGCGCGCAGCTCATCGAAGCTGCTCGCGCAACTCACATGAGCATCATCATGGTGAATCAGGTGGGCGCGAATGATGATCTCATCTTTGATGGCAGGTCGCTTGCGATTGATGCGCTGGGAAATGTCGTGCACGCAGCGCCGGGGTTTGTCGAGCACTTTGCGGTGGTGGAGGCCGACCGCGCCCCCTCCGGCAGCGCGGTTGAAGTCGATCCTGATGGTGGGCTTTGTGCGGAGATCTTTGATGCACTGGTGCTGGGCATCCGCGACTACGTTCGCAAAACCGGGCATGCACGCGTCACGATCGGCCTCTCGGGCGGCATCGATTCTGCCATCACTGCGGTATTGGCAGCTGCAGCAATCGGCCCTTCCAATATCACAGGCGTACTCATGCCCTCGCGTCACTCATCTGCTGGTTCAATCAGTGATGCGCAGGATCTGGCTGCGAGGCTCGACATCGACAGCGTGCTGCGCGTTCCGATTGAAGCGATGCATGAAGAGGCGCGGACATCGCTTGCGGCTGCCCTTGAGCCGCCACTTTCCATTGAAGGGATTGTTGATGAGAATGCTCAGGCCCGTCTGCGGGCCGTCATTCTCATGGCTGTCTCGAACGCGGATGGATCGCTTGTGCTTGCGACTGGCAACAAGAGCGAAATGGCAATGGGATACACCACGCTGTATGGCGACATGGCTGGGGCACTTGCGGTCATCGGCGACCTGTATAAGACGCAGGTGTATGAACTGGCCCGGTGGATCAATCGCGAGCATCGCCTCTGCGGATTCGTTGACCCGCCCATTCCTGAAGCATCCATCAGCAAGGCCCCGAGCGCCGAGTTGCGGGCCGATCAGACTGATCAGGATTCGCTGCCCCCCTATGACATTCTGGACAGTGTGTTGGTCCGCCATGTGGATGGCGAAGAATCGATCGACGAAATCGCAAGCGCAACGGGATTGGAACACGCGTTCGTCACGCGCATCTGCAAAGCTGTTGATCGCAATGAATACAAGCGCAGGCAGGCAGCGATTGTGCTGAAGCTGCAGCCACGCACCTTCGGACCGGGGCGGCCGATGCCTGTCGCTGCCCGCACATGACCGATGTGTTTGGCCAGCTGCTATGCTGCGGCATGAAACCTGCAGAGATACAACGAATCTGGTCGGGAGCGCCGTGGGAGAAGAAGTACGGCTACTGCCGGGCCATCCGCGTTGATGATCGCGCCTTTACAGCTGGCACACTTGCGATCGCTGAAGATGGCAAGGGCATTCACGGGCCTGATGATGTCTACGCCCAGACGATTCGCTGCTTCGCGATTGCACTTGATGCACTTCGCAATCTTGGCGTCGAGCCCAGCGGTGTGGTTCGCTCGCGCATGTATGTGGTGAACATCCAGCAGAATCAGGACGCAGTCGGGCGCGCTCATGGCGAGACATTTCAGAGCAATCCACCCTGCGCAACAATGGTCGAGGTCTCCGGCCTGGCCCATCCTGATGCACTGGTGGAAATCGAACTGGAAGCGTACATCGCCCGTGAGACGGACTGAGCAGGCAATCGAGTTTTCTCGTCGTCACCGCGCAGCAGGGACCCAGGTGCCACGGCTTCGGCGACAGCCAAGCCGTGCCCGCCGCGCGGTCAACGTGCGAACCGGCTTCCGCGATCCGCTTCCATTCGCACGGCTTGCCCTCCGGGCGAAGCCGTGGCACCCGGCACCCGGCGTAAGTGAATACGACAAATCGCACATAATGCCCCTGCGCGGGAATGACGATGTGCCGCGGGTCGCCTTGCTTCGGTCGGGCATGGTCGCTACGCTTGGTCCAACACCACCTGCGGGGCTGTAGCTCAGTTGGGAGAGCGCTTGCATGGCATGCAAGAGGTCGTCGGTTCAAGCCCGATCAGCTCCACTTGCGAACACGAATGACAGTTCCTACACAGACGCATCCACTGTCACAGGCGACATCGTCCTCGAAGAGCAGCAGACCGGGTGCGATCCGGCTGGCAATAAACATCCTCATGCCAGAAGCCAGCATATTGACGAATGTCTACTCATCAGCGGGTGATCTGCATGATGATGAAGCATCACGAGTCACGCGCGTGGCTGAAGGCTCGGGCGGCGGCGCGACGAACCGTGTCCGCTACTGGTACCTCGGAGCCGCCCAGCTTGTCGGCACGGTCTATCAACAACCATCGACGGCTGTAAGATCAAATCTTTTCGATTCCAGCGACGATTATGATGGTCTCGATCGCTTCAACCGAATCGAGAAGTCGCGTTGGGTGCAGGGCACAACTGACCTCTATAATGTAGCGTTGACCTACGATCGCAACTCCAACCCGACGACATTGGATGATTCCGTGCAGACGGGGTTTGACTGGAAGTACACGTATGATGCGCTCGATCGACTTGCGGAGGCGCAGGCGGGAACATTATCCGGTGGAACCATCGGCACCGAGACCAGAAAACAACCGTTCGATCTCGATCAGGCAGGCAACTGGACGCACACAGATCTCGTCACGGGTGGAAGCACGACCGAGTATGACTGGGACTTCACACATAACAAGGTCAACGAGATCACCGGATGGGATAATCAGTCGAATAATGTCACGCCGACTTATGACGCGTCTGGCAACATGACTGATGACAAGCGTGACTGGAAGTATGAATACGATGCCTGGTATCGGCTTGTGAAGGTCCGTGATCAAAGTAATAACGTGAAGGCGGAGTTCAAATACAACGGCCTGAACTACCGCATCGCGTCCAGATACGACGAGACCGCTCCCTGGTATTACTTCGCATATGATGATCGCTGGCGGCAGGTTGCGATGTTTGAAGACAGTGATACTGATCCAACGGAACAGTACTGGTATCAGAACGCGGGGATGTCCGGCTACGGCGGCAGTTCATATATTGATGATGTCATCCTGCGCGACCGCGATACCGATGCCAACGGCACACTCGATGAACGCCGCTACTACCTGCAGAACTGGCACCACGATGTCGTCGCATTGATCGACACTTCCGGCTCGATCAGCGAACGAGTGAACTACGACGCATATGGCTCGCCAATCGGCACGCTGTCGAGTCTTAACAACCGCAAGGCCTACGCGGGGTATGAGTATGATGTGAATCTCTCATCTGGCGGTGTCGCGGGAAGTCATACGTATCACATCCGCCATCGTGTGTATCGGAGTGATTTGGGTGTCTGGACGCGAAGAGATCCGTTGGGGTATGGCGACGGAGCTACGCAATATCCATATTTCTACCCAACTCGAGCCGTTGACGCGTTCGGATTGTCATTCGCGGTGATTCCGTGTCCACCAGCTAACACCGTGACCCACGACCAGTTTGTATGTTGCGAGAATGCACTCGGCGATCGGCCCAACGCCCGGGGCAAGTTCGTCTGCTGTAATGGGGTGAAAACCATATGTGTGCGAGACAATGCTTACCAAGCGCAGTTGGGGAAGTGGCATTTAGCAGAGCGCGCGTTTCAGAAGTGCCTGCAACATTGCGAAGCGAAGCACTGTATTCATTCGGTATGCGAACCGATCGATCGGCCCGGCCATTCGCCGATGTACACAGAGCCTCGCGATCTCCCTGGCTGGGAGTCGTTTGAATGCACAGAATGTCATGTGTTTGTATGCTTGGCGTGCTGCTTTGAAAGCAAATGTAGGTCCGACTTCAGCTGTCCTGCCTTGTGCGATGGCGACGCCTCCTGTGAGGCCGCGGTTGCACGCGTTCGATTTGGACGATGGACAACCGGCCTGGCGGAGATTTGCAATGCCTGCACTGAACGACAACGCGTGTTTGATTGGCAGAAGCGGGAATCACCCCACTGCTCGATATTGTCGCTGTAAAACTGAAAGGAGCATACCATTGCTGCATGCCGCTACGGCTCTAGGTCTCGGATTCGCCATTATTGCCACGGCGGTATGCATGGTAATCGGAACATGCTGGCCAAACTACAACCTGTTCTCTTCATTCAACGTTGATGTCGAAAAGAGAAGATGGTTACAGATGGACGGAAAGAGCGGACCTCTCGACGAACGAATGACAACTGTGGCGGCCGAGGTCGCGGCGGGTTTCAAGAGCAGACCGTTTGTGCGATTGGGCTGCGCATCTGGACGTTGGGCAGATTTCACGGCTGCTATCGCGGCTTTGGGGGAAAGACCATATGAACTGGCGAACGATGATAATGACTTGGCGACTCACTGCGAATGGAGGATAGGATGGCCATCCAGAGCGTTGCGGATCGTTGCGAAGACGGGGCGTGATCAACTGCCTCCGGTGCAGTGCTTGATATTCCTCGCGACACCGAGCGAAGACACTGTCCTTTATCGAAACGGTGGCCAGGTGCATGTAATGTGGCGAGGACTCCTTGTCAACTCATTGTTGTTCTTTATGGCTGGTGTGTCTTGCGGACTTGTCACATGCGGCCTACGTGCGATGATTCGTCGCGTGGGTTCTAGATGCTGTCATTGCGGCTTCATCCTGAACGGTAGCACCGGCTGTCCCGAATGCGGCTGGAATCGGCCTGAGGGTGAAGGACGCGATCCTTCCAGCGACGTTTCGCCGACACGCGTCGATTCCGCCGACTCTTCGTCCAGCTCTGCCGACGATGCGTAAGATTGTCCGATGAAGCTCAACGCGAACATCACAGCCGATCCGACGGAACAGTTCTGGTACCAGAACGCAGGGATGTCCGGCTTCGGTGGTTCGAGTTACATCGATGACGTGATCCTCCGCGATCGGGGGCCGCGTGCGCACTGTCGCGCTGCACATCCCCGGCACGAACACCTACCTCGCCGATGGAGTGTGGACCCACAATGACTCACTCATCACCGCGGCGAGCTCGGGCTCGAGCAGCTCCGAAAGTTCGAGCGGATCAAACAGCGGCAGCAAGTCGAGCAGATCGAGCTTCGCGTCGTCGTCCGAGTCGCGGCACCTCATCTGAACATTCCATTGGTTTACAGCGTGGCGCTGGTGTATGGCAGCAGGCCCATGTAGCGGGCTCGCTTGATCGCCTGTGAGACCATCCGCTGCTCGCCAGCTGATACGCCCTGCCGCTTGCGCGAATGAATCTTGCCGTTGGGGGTCATGAGGCGGCGAAGGTCTTCGATATTCTTATAGTCGACATAGCGACGACCAGCCTGGCCGATCTCCGTCACGTTGCTGGCCCGTCGTTTGCGTTGTGAAGGCATACTCACACTCTTTTCGTCATGGATACTCTTGAAGGAAGCAGCCTCAGAGACAGGACGTTCCCGGCGTTGAGGCGACGATTGTTGGGGCAGCATGGTAGCCTCGGGACCGGACGAATCAATCCTCAGGGAACCTGCAGGCAATTCCGTCCGAATAACATATATCAGTCGATTGTTATCAGTCGATTGCGGCAGCCAGAACATGGCAGGTCGGAAGCCCGCCATCACCAACCAAGCTCTCTCCTCTCTCCAAGCTGCCGATCGGTGGCGTAGTCATGCACGACTCAGTTGCATTCCTGCGTCACCGGTCGGCGTGCCTTTTTTTTATTGACCATTCACTTTGCGTGTCATCTCGACCACATCCTTTGCAACAGCATGCAACGCAGTGCGGGTTTTCTCATCCTTCAAGGTTTGCCCATTCTCATCGAAGAGTTCGTTCACCTTCGTCACAGCGTGTTGCCGTGGAATCACAACGACGCCGATGTTGCCGAGAATCTCGCGCACATGCCGAAGACTGCGCAGGCCGCCCAAGGCACCTTGTGATGCAGAAATCAAGCCTGCGACTTTGCCGGAGAAGCATTCGAGCGTTCCGGTCCCATCGCCCTTGCGGGTCAGCCAGTCAATGGTGTTCTTGAGCAGTGGCGTGATCGAACTGTTGTACTCTGGCGCTGCAATGAGAATCCCGCCAACTGCTTTGAACTTCTTCTGCAGTCTGGCTGCGTGCTCGGGCAGTCCCTTTTCCTTTTCCAGATCGCCGTTGTAGAGTGGCATGGGATATTCAGCCAGGTCGATCAGTTCGACGGTTGCGCCTGCTGCCTTTGCGCCCTCGACTGCGACAGCCAGCACCTTGCCATTCCATGATCCTGTTCTGGTGCTGCCTGCGATCGCGATGATGGTGGGTTGATTGGTGTCACTCATGCTTGCAGGATAGGCCGCTCTCGACAATTATCCGTCATGCGGCTTATGCTTGGCTATGCAACGTGCCTCACGAGTGGCTTCACTCACGCCATCTTCCACGCTGGCCGTCACAGCCCGTGCCAACCAGCTCAAGGCAGCGGGAGCGGATGTGATCAGCTTCGGAGCAGGCCAGCCAGACTTCGATACGCCCCAGCGCATTAAGGATGCAGCAGTCGCGTCACTGGCAGCAGGGAACACCCGCTACCTGCCTACGGCCGGCCCTCCGGAATCACGCGAAGCAGTTGCAGCCAAACTCCGCAACGAGAACAGCATCGACTGCGATGCATCGCACATCATCATCACCAACGGAGCCAAGCAGGCGCTCTATGAATGTCTGCAGTGTGTCATCAATCCGGGTGACAGTGTGCTGTTGCCCACACCTGGCTGGGTGAGCTATCGGCCGATGATCGAACTGGCGGGCGGGACTGTGGTGGAAGTGCCCGGCTCGATCGAGAACGACTTCAAAATCACGCCCGACCTGCTGAGTGCTGCGCTCAAAAAGCATGGCGAGCGCGCACGAGCCATCATCATCAACTCGCCTTCCAATCCCTGTGGCATCATGTACAGCGAGGACGAACTGCGCGAACTGGCAGCAGTCCTCATCCCGCATCCCGACATCGCCATCATCACCGATGAGATTTACGAGAAGATCATCTTTGGCGAAGACCACCACTTTTCACTCGGCTCCATTCCCGAGCTGCGCCAGCGCGTGATGACTGTGAACGGCCTGAGCAAGACATATGCAATGACCGGCTGGCGGCTGGGGTACGCATGCGTGCCCAATGCTGCTCTGGCACAATCCGTTGCGCTGCTGCAGGAGCATGTGAGTGGCAACGTGACATCGTTCTGCCATGCTGCGATCGTCGAAGCCCTGCGGCCAGCCCCTGATGAAATCGCAGCACTGCGCACCAGGTTCGCGGCCAGGGCAGTCCTGATGCACGGCCTTGTCTTACAGTGGGAAGGCGTTCGCTGCCCCGCTCCCAGCGGCGCGTTCTACCTCTTTCCCGATATCAGCGCGTGCTTTGGAAGGACCAGCCTGAGCGGCGTGACACTCACATCCGCAGCCGAGGTTGCAGAGTCACTGCTTGATGATGCGCTTGTGGCTGTGGTGCCGGGCGAAGACTTCGGCCAAGGCGGCGAACGACACATCCGCCTCAGCTTTGCATGCAACGATGAGACCATCCGCGAAGGGTGTACACGCATCGCCCGCTGGTTGAATGAGTGTCGTTCATAAGCTTGCAGCGCGCATGACGTTCGCATGCTGCGTCACTGCAATCATTGCAGGGACAGGACCAAGCCACTATGCCCCTGTTGCCATCACGGATCGTTCACTGCCCCGACGTTCGTGAGAGCAATTGGATTGTCGCGCTCATCGCCCAACGCATCGAACCGGACCACAACATCGGTCGAGACAACGCGATTGACCAGTGGGCCGCCGGACGCTGGCTTCCATTCGCCACCAGGTGATTCGAAGTCGCTGAAGAGCGAGTCCGTCTGATTATCCTGGAGCGTCCCGCCGTGTTCGACATCTTGCGTCGCAAAACTCGAGTAATCGACAGCGTCGCCGTTGAGTTCCTCCGTCAGCAATGCCACAATCTGACAATTGCCGAGAATGCTGTACAAGGAGGGGATATCGCCTTTCACATTACCGTCATTGCTCTGAGCGGTGATACTCAGTCGCTCACACGCGGTGCCGCGGATTGACGCATTGTGATACGTCGACGCCGGGCCGTTGTTCTTGAAACCTGTGAGCAGGATCGCACGATCTTCCCCACCTTGGAAACACGAACAGTACCAGATCAGGATATGATCGCAATCGCCTTCAAACTGCTGCGCTTCCAGATTGTTCGATCGAAAATTGATCAACGCAACACCTCTGAAAATGTGTCGGACGTTCGGGAAATTGATGTTGAATCGGGGATCGAAAAAGAAGGGCTGGCCGTGACAGTTGTCTCGAAAGTCGAAGTTCAACGCCAGGATATTTTCCGACAACGTCGGGGGTGCTTCGGGCGCTGAATAAGACCATTGAAAGTGATCCGAGTGAACTGCGTCATATGGATTGGGAAAGATGTCATGGCCCTCCCAATTGATGGCTGCACTGACCTGTTTCCCGACGTCGCCCCCAATGTCACTGCAGAGGAGATCTCTTACATACACCCAGCCTTCCATGCACTTCTGAGCCCGTTCGAACTCGGGGCGGGTTGCCCAGATCCCTCCATTGAATCCGACCGTTCTCGCATATCCAGCTGTGGAACCATCCATCAGATCCCTCTTCGTTGCATCACTCATATGTACCTGACGGAGCCAGAGATGATTTATGAAAGCGCCCCCTGCCGACAACTGTGTGTTGTAAATACTGAGGTTCGCAAGACGAATGTAGCCGTGCTTGAACGAGCTCAATGGACTCAGCAGAAACGCAATATCTTCCTGAGATGGAACGTTGTTGTTGTTCGAGGCAAGCAACTTAGTCGTTAGTTCATCGGGATAAATCGACTCAACGCTCAGATTCAGGCCCTGCAGCATGAGAATTCCCACCAGATCGGCGATAGTCGGGTATTGCGCGAACGAAAAGTTGAGGGTGTTGCCATTTTCATGAATAATGAGCTGACCGCCCGATCCGGACTCGACGCGTGCGTACAACACTGGCAGGCCTTGAATGACTCTGGTTGCCGTTGGAGTAATGGTCTCCCAGTCAGAAATTGAGACAAAATGCCCCTTGCCTCGGCCGGGCAGCCACGACCCGGTGTTGCCGCTAAGGGCAGCAGACACATCGGGAACAGCCGTCTGGTTGTTGATCGCGTCTCTCAACCCGGTCAGGTCGCCAACCGCATCACGATTGATGCGAATGTTGTCTGATCCTCGTCGCAATCTGAAATCGTCGCCCGCCCATCGCCACTCCAGATCGTCCGTGCTGCTGTCATTCGTGATCTCAAATGCATCCGTCAGAACCGCTGCGTTATTGAACCGGAGCGTGAAGCCGACATCAGTGATTCGAACGTCGTCCTGTGCTACACCAGTGGCTGCCCGAATGGTCAACCAGCGAGCGGATGCATACTGCTGCGCCTGATCGGCACCCCACCGATAATCTCCAGTTTCGAGCACGATTACGCCGTTGTTGATTGCAGACGTTCCCGCATTACCGAGGGCTCGCTTGGCCATTTCGATCGTCTTGAACGGGTTGTTTCGGGCCGCCGTTTCTGTGGTTTGCGGCGTCTGACTGCCATCAGTTCCGGTGGGCGAGACCGCGACATAGCTCGGTGCGACATCTGCAGTGCCACCGCCGTTTAACACGACCCGCAAATCTTCGATCGTCGGCTGCACGCCCTTTTGCTGTAGTTCTGGTCGCCAAGTATTCGCTGGGTTGTACTCCTCACTCACCCGTACAGAACCCGCATCGCCACGCCCGGGTGTGATCTTGAAACTGATGTCATACTCACCATCGACGATCGTACCGGGCAGCGTGCCATCCTTGAACGTCGTCGCATCGAACTCCGCTTCGTACACGCCGTAGAGGAGA
>JBPCKF010000108.1:0-63960 GCA_051004555.1 Phycisphaerales bacterium
GAGCCGCGCGTTCTCACGTTCGAGCTCTTTGAGTCGCTTTGCTTCGTTGGCCTTCATCCCGCCGTACTGATTCCGCCAGCGATGGAAGGTCTGCTCACTGATCTCGAGTCGCTGAACAATCTGCGCGATCGTGGCGCCGGTCGCCAGCATCGCATCAGCTTCGCGCAGCTTGGCGATGATCTGTTCGGGTGTGTGTTGTTTGCGTTTCATCTTCGAGAGCCTCCTTGCCCGTAAAAAGGGCAGTAGAAACTCTCACAGCGATTGGGTCAAGTTTTGGGGAGCAGGTCAGAGCTTCTTGGTTGAACCACACCGCATCCGATTCCTGATCGTCATTCGAAGGGCCAATGACACGTGGCTTTTGGACATGCTTGAGATACAGGCATTCTCGTCAAAACGACCGAAATCTGCATCGTATCATTCGATTACAAGAATCGATTTCTACGAAAACGATGATGGTTCACCCCAATCGGCACGCATTTACAAAGGCGTGGGATTCGGCGAAGAAGCGCCTGAGCAGTTATGGAACGTAGTCACGTTAGAGTTGATTGAAAGAGCGGACAATGAGTTCGAATCGCCTTATCATGCTGCTATCGACCCGCCTTTTCGGCTAATTGATGAACGATACGATATCGCATATGCCTCTGGATCACGTCAGATCAACGTCGATGGTCGCATACTCCGCACCAATCGGGATTTGACCGACGACTCTGTCGGCGACAATCTCTCAGAATGGGTAAAAAATGGCGAATGGGAGAAACTAGAAAGTACGGTTGCAACGCAACAGACCCTTAATAAGTTCGAGTTCAACCCGGTCGCAATATTGTTCATAAGTTGCGGTGCTCTTCTGTTTTCAATTTGGGTGTTTCGATTGCGAAAGGGGTGATGATGTGAGCGGAGGTTGTTGGGTCATATTAGCTTGGGCGGCGGCGTTTCTCGTTGCTGGGTGCATGGAGGAGAACGAGTATGCCGTGGATGTGTCTCACGACGCAGGCGAAGTGCCGGTCAATGCCGTCGGAGGTAGTTCTCACGCATTCGAAGTTAGAAATGCGTCGTGGAAGCCTGTGGAGATCACCGACGTCGTCATCTCTTGCGGGTGTTTGGGGTGGGACCTTGGCTCTCGAACAATCGCTCCTCAAGATTCGACAGAGTTCATATTGCAGATGGCCGTCAAGCAGGCGGGACCGGTCAGCGAAACCGCGACACTCTTCATGTCGAATGGTGAGAAGTGGCGGTATCGCATATCGGTAGTGGGAGTGACCCGAACGGTTCTTACGGCAAGCAAACGAACCCTGTTGGACGAATCGTTGCGGATTGCGCTTCGGTTGGTTCTCGTCAGTTACAATCAGGAGGAGGCCGTGGCGGCACCAATGATCGTCGGAGTTCCGGATGTAAAGATCGAGTTCGATGGGTGGCAATTGATTGAGCGAGGTAATGAAGAGACATCAAGGCCCACACGCCAACAGTGCGATCTCGTAGTCGATCTATCCGGCCACGAGGGTTCTATACCCGACAAGCTCCATCTCCGCATGGCGAACGGTGCCGAATGCGAGATCGCTATTGATTAGCACGGATCCTCAGGCGAAGTCACGGCGGGTGACCCGGGCATGACACGGCCAGGCTCGCAGACCTTTGATGCAATTGCCAACCTAGGATGTCTCATCACACTCTTTGAAGGAGACGCCACATGGCCGGGAAAGCTACACTCGAGTTCACCGATTCCAACTTTGATTCTGATGTCATCTCCAGTTCCCAGCCGGTGCTGGTCGACTTCTGGGCAGAATGGTGCGGCCCCTGCCTCGCCTTGGCTCCCACGATCGATGCTTTGGCGGAGGAATATCAGGGACAGGCCAAGATTGGCAAGCTCGATATCGAAGCCAATCAGGACACAGCCTTTAACTTCAGCATTGCAAGCATCCCAACCGTCATTCTGTTCAAAGACGGCAAGCCGCACAAGAAGTTTGGCGGCCTCACCAACAAGGAAGAGTTCAAGGCTGCGATTGATGCTCTATTGGCGACGGCGTGAAATGAACGAACATGCCATAATTTCGGCACGTTTCGCTTGACATCGGCTCATACCCATGATAGCCTGACCTCACACGCACCGGACGTGGTCCTGCTGAGTGGCAACAATGAATCGCACCATGGTTCCAAGTCTTATTGGTTTGGCCACACTTGCTTGCATCGTCGGGCTACCGCGTGCAAGTGCAGACGAAAGTAGATTAGATGGTCTCCCCGCACCGGTTGCAGAACTGTGGCGGGTCGGTGCTGAGGCTGAGGTCATCTCGCCAGGGACCTTTTTTGAGTGGAGTTTGACGCAATTTCATCTTACACCGCAAGGTGCTCGCTCGGACTCGATATATCACTTTCGATTCTGGTATTGGGGTGAGGACGCGTGGCGAGTTTGTCTTGACTATTCTCTCGATGACCAAGCAGTGGCATACATTGATCACGCTCGCTTGCGCGGGGAAACATGGAAGCTCACGCCCACCTGGTTAGTCTTGTCCCGCGCGCACGCCGCGCCTCCAGGACACGATGTTCAGCAAGTATATGAAAACGCCTTGTATTGGGTGAAGCTGCTCAAAACGAGGGGCATTGCGGTTTGTGCGGACGCAGGGTGGACCCCGGGGGGCGATTCCGCAGCCACTGGGTTCCCTGGCGCTGGCGTTTGGCCATCGTGGACATTAATGCGGTCGAACGTGTATGTTTCGAAGGCTATAACAATGCAGGGGGTGCAATCGTTAGTCGAATGATCTCGCGGACACGCGGAAATCAAGGTGGTGATACGGCGCGCCGTTGGGAGTTTCGCATCGAAGAGAACGGACGCTCGCTGCGGCGTGATGTATCTCATGCCGACGGAACACGGATGAAGACCGCATCGGGATTCACAGAGCAAAAGCTGGATTACGATGAACGCGTTCTGCTCCGACCTGGGCACTTGAGAGAGGATGCGGTGCGCGGGGTTGTGGAACTTACGAGCAGAACAGATTTTCTCAGCAAGCCTGCGCGTGAGACCATATTCAAAGATGGGGAGGCAATCGACTTTGACATTCCGACTGAACGCGTCACGGAGCCGCAGTTTAACATTCTTCAAAATATAGGCTACTTTATCCCAGTCGCCGGGATAGGAATTGCGTGGGCAATTCGAACTCTCTCAAAGTCTCTAACCCAAGGATCACCGTCATGACTCGATCGCATCTTGCTGTTTACACTTTGATTGCCGCCTGTCCCTCGCTTGCGGTCGCCACAGAGATCTGCTGGCAGATCACAGCTAACTACCGATGCTGTAGTATCGTCCCGGATGCACAGCCAGTTTATTGTCCACATAAATGCGAGGCGATCATCACGCAAGATCCGTGGGTGTCGAACGCGTTCGAGGCTGAGACCGGATGGAAGACGGAGTCCCTCATCAGCGATTCAGCCGCCTGCGAGTTCCGAAGGCCATATTGTGGAACGACTCCGGAGGAACCTTGCACTTGGGGTCCATCGCAGCCGGTCAACTGCGTTAATGAAAAGGCACCTGCCATCGGGACCCCCGACTGCCCTTAATGAGACTGGAACCTGAGCGATGAAACAGGTTGGGACTTTGATGCTTGGCGTTGTCGTTCTGGTGATTGCCTTTGCAGGGCTTGCCAAATCGGCACAGCTTGACGCCTTTGCCACCGCATTGCGGTCTTGGGTGCTCCTGCCAGAAAGCGTACGCGCGTTTCTCATTGTCAGCGTTCCGCTCTTCGAAGTCTCAGTAGGCGCGCTGTGGCTGATGGGATGTCGATCACTTATGCCGTTGGTCGTGTTAGTGTATCTGGCGATCGCGACGGCGATCTATGTTACTCACTTGGTGGTTGGAATCCCTGCAGACTGTGGATGCTTCGCCAAGATAGCGGTGTTCAAGGAGCTTGAGCGCTCTGCGCCATTGGTTCTGCTCCGCAACGCTGTAATGATGATGATGAATGTGCCGTCCGTGGTTCAGCGGCATTTTAGCGGGGTCAGGAAGGCATGATCTTGGCTTCGTCGATCATCGGTCTGCACCTGTGCTGCGTTACCGTAGTTGGGATCAGTCCACTGAACATTGCCGCTGCCGAAAATCTCAGGGTGCCTCCGCCTCAATCGCGCACCTCGAAGCCAGCGCTGTCGCTGTTCCTTCCGGAACCGATCAGCGATGCGGAGCTTGCTGAGTACAGTGCACGTCTCTCGCTCACCGGGCAGGCGGTCGTTCTTGCCAGGGCCCAGCACGACGCCTACTTGGCGAGTTGGCATGAGATTGTCGCAGCCGCGCTCCCGGGACTCCAGATCGCGGCCGAGCGCCCGCCAGCAGTTGCGAGCGCAGCCACGGATGTCAACTACGGGTATAGAGACCCCGAGTATGTTGTCGCGCTGGAAAGCTTCTTTGCAGCACGTGATGATGTCCTCCAGCAGTTCAAGGCTCTTGACGAGTCCTTCCTGAACGACTTGATTGTCTTGTCGGGATTGGAGGATCCGCAACTTTCAGCATCAATCGCGCTCACCCGCTCACGTGAGGCATTTGCAACCGTGCCGTTCGATCTCCCCTGGGCAATTCTTGATGTGCTCCAGTTGATGCGCGAGCTGCGTATCGAAATCACGGGCAACGAAGAGCTTGTGTGGCACGCGCGCGAGTACGATCGCCGTGTCGCGCGGCTGCGACTTGATGTCATTGAGCAGTATCCGGAAAGGACCCTTGAACATGCCCGTCGGTCGATGGCCGCCTGGTATGATGACCATGGAGAACTTCTGGCACCCGATGATCCGCAACTGCGTTTTCAGATGCGTGGTCTAAGTGCATTCAAGCAGAAGGCGATGGAGCAGGAACTGGAGGCAGCCGAGCGCGCAGGCGAGTTGAACCTCAACATGGTTGATTCCGCCATTGCGCTGTTGCCGCCGGAGGATGGGAAACGGCTGCTGGACCTGTTTCGCGAACGGGCATTCTTTGAAGTGTACCCCGACCCCGGGGCACTTCACGAAGTTTTCGATCTGCTGTCCGCCAATGAAACGCTTGAATCAGATGTTCGCGACGCGCTGGCAGTGATCGATGCACAATATCGAGAGCGACACGGAAGAATGTGTGACCGCATGACGGAGAATTTCAAGGAACGCCGAGTTGCCCAGATTAGGGCCCGTGGGACTGGTGCGCCCGATTTGCAACGGGATTTCGATCTGTTGCACCTCGAGCGTGAAGAGTTGAACTTGAGCGTTGGCAAGCAGCTGCAGATTCTGCTCGGAACCGAACATGTCGCGGCGGCGATGGAGGCTGTGCGCTTTGAACGTATGCGTGCACGAGGCGACCGCTAAGCTGATGGCCCTGTCGGGGACAATCGGGGTGTCTTCCCTCCCGATGGCGCGTTCGACCGTATCATCGCTGTATGAGCATGAGAAAGATGCTGTATCCCCGCGGTCCCATTGCCACCCTGTCTATTGCCATGACGGCTGCGTTTACAAATGTCGTCTCTGCAGCCGCTCAGCAGCATCACGATCAGCCGATTGTCACGAGCGATCTGCTGCAGTTGCGCACTGTCACGCACATTGATGTCAGCACAGATGGCGAACGGGCGGTGTATGCGGTGAAGTCGATCGCCCAGGCGAAGCCTGCGGATATTGATGACGATGGCGAAGTCGTGCCACCCAAGTATGAGTATCGCTCGCATCTTTTTCTGATTGATCTGTTGCAGGCAGATGCCCAACCGGTGCAGTTGACCTTCGGCCGTCGCAATGATGTGTCGCCACAGTTCCTTCCCGATGGCGGTTCGATTGTCTTCGTGCGCTCGCCCATGAAGGATGATGACGATGCACCATCAGCGAAGTCGCGGGCTGCGAAGAAGGATCCTGCAAAGAATCCGCAACTGTGGCGACTGTCACTTTCTGGTGGCGAAGCCAGAGCGGTGACAGCGTTCGAGTTTGGCGTGAGCGATCCTGTTGTCGCGCCCGGCGGCGATGGCGTTGTCGTGCAATCAAAGGTCGAGTTTGATGAACTGCCCGGCCTGCCACCCTGGCCCATCGAGCGTCCGCAGCGGGCATGGGGCGATCACATTGTTGCGCTCGCAGACGATGCAGATCCCGAAGTAGAAGCACCCGAGGCTCGCCCTGATGGTGATCGCGCCCAGATCCGCGCATGGCTGGAACAGAACGCAGAGCGCGAGGCACCAGCAGTTGTCAATCGCCTGGAGTTTCAGGATGAAACCTCGCTGCGCGAGCGCTA
Organism: Phycisphaerales bacterium; assembly: GCA_051004555.1. Lineage (GTDB taxonomy): Bacteria > Planctomycetota > Phycisphaerae > Phycisphaerales > SM1A02 > JBPCKF01. The sequence goes on from JBPCKF010000108.1 coordinate 6,209, forward strand.
CGGATTTACCCAACTCTTTCTGGTGCCACTTGATCGCGAAAGCGCCATCGCGCGCAGCGATGCAACGCAGCTCACAGCATCGTTCAACGATCATGCAGATGCAGCGTTTTCTGCAAAGGGCAATCGCATTCTTTACACAGCCCGCAAACCCCTCACCCAGCACATCGACCGTGAGATTGGCCAGGACATCTGGCAATGTACGCGCGATGGGAGTGAGCACCAGCTTTTGCTGGCACATGAGGGCTGGTCGTTTTCCTCGCCACGCGTCAGTCTGGATGGGTCTGTCTTGGCGTTCGTCGCCAGTCAGACTGATGAACCAAACTACCGCCAGTCGCAACTGGGGATGGTGAGCATCAGCAATGCAGTATTCGAGCAGATTATCTGGCTGACTGATGCAATAAACGATGACGTCATTGACTTTCGCTGGGCTTCAGCCCGCGGCGCGCTGATTTACACGCAGAGTCAATCGGGCGGATTCCCGCTCAAACAGATCAGTCCCGGGCTGCTCAAACCTCGAGTCATCAGCGACGAAAGCGCGGGCGTGCACGCGTTGGGTGCAGGCGGCGGTTCGGTAGTCTTCGCCCACACGTCGCCTCGCAATCCCTGCGTGCTCATGGTCGAGACCGCTCGCGGCACCCACATCCTGCACGACATGAACGAATGGGTGCAAAGCAAGCGACTCTCGGTGCCTCAGCCCGACACCATCGAACGGCCCGACGGCACGAAGGTGCAGATGTGGATCATCCCGCCTGCAGGTCTTGAACCAGGACAGAGTTATCCGCTTGTGCTGGCGATTCATGGTGGGCCATCAGCGATGTGGGGGCCGGGCGAACTCAGCATGTGGCATGAGTTTCAACTGCTTGCAAGCTGGGGATTCGGGGTGGTGTACTGCAATCCGCGCGGCTCGGGCGGGTATGGCTACGACTTTCAGGAAGCCAATCATCAGAACTGGGGCGCAGGTCCGAGTGGTGATGTACTGGCTGCTGTCGATCGCGCGCTTAATCAACCCTGGGTCGATCGCAATCGGCTGCTTGTTACGGGCGGGAGTTACGCAGGCTATCTGACAGCGTGGATCATTGCCAATGATCATCGCTTCAAGGCAGCTGTCGCGCAGCGAGGCGTGTACGACCTCAGCACATTCTTCGGCGAGGGAAATGCCTGGCGACTTGTCGAGTGGGCCATGGGCGGGTACCCGTGGCAGTCGCAGACACGTGCTGTTCTTCAACGGGAGAGTCCGTTTACCTATGTGCATCGCATGCAGACACCATTGCTGATCATGCACTCGAGTAATGATCTGCGCACCGGCGTTTCACAATCGGAGATGTTGTATCGCGCCCTCAAGGTGCTCGAAATGCCCGTTGAGTATGTGCGCTATCCCGGCGAGGGACATGAGCTCTCACGTTCGGGCGATCCCTTGTTGCGCATGGACCGCCTCAACCGGATCATTGAGTTTTTTGAGCGCTTTGTACAGAACGATCGCCCTGCCCCGGTTGCGACGAGTGAGCCCGCGCCTGCTGAGGAAGAGAGTGAAGGCGAAGACGTTTCGCCAGCGGATGACGATGAGGCAGACTCCGACGGGTAGCGCGAGATGTTGCGGGGCGGCTGCCACGCGATTGAAAAATCAGCCACGTGTGAGTCTGCACCTATCATCCTTCACGTCGAATCATTTCCATCCACTCTGCCGAGATTCTCCCATGAAATCGCACCCTTCCGTTCTGCTGATGTCTACCTCTGCTCTTCTGTGTGGCTGCCAGGCGCTGCCGGCTACTGCGCAATCCACAACGCAACCCGCCGAGGCGGCGACACCTGTCAATCAACTCTCACCTGCTGAACGCGCTGCTGGCTGGCAGTTGCTCTTTGATGGCACATCCACCGAACACTGGCGTGGCTACAAGCGCGAGGCATTCCCTGAGCAAGGCTGGACCATCGAGGATGATGCAATCAAAGTCATCGAAGCAGGCGGTGGCGGCGACATCATGACTGTCAAACAGTTCGAGAACTTCGAGTTTTCACTTGAGTATCGCGTCGCGCCAGCTGCGAACAGTGGCATCATCTACCGCGTGCAGGAAACCGAAGATACAACCTGGCAGACCGGGCCCGAGTTTCAGGTGCTCGACGACCAGGGACACGCCATGGCGCCCACCCACATCCATTCAGCAGGCGCGATGTATGATCTCGTCGCGCCACCCGAAGACAAAGTCGTCCTGCCAACCGGTGAGTGGAACACAGTCCGCATCATCATCAACAACGGTCATCTTCGCCATTGGCTGAATGAGAAGAAGATTGTGGACATCGACCTTAACGGCGACGCGTTCAAGGCTCTGGTTGCAGCCAGCAAGTTCAGGACGTACAGCAACTTCGGCACCAACACATCCGGACACATTGCCCTGCAGGATCACGGGAACAACGTGTGGTACCGTAACATCAAAATCCGCGATCTGGACGCACCAGCACCTGGTGCTGTCGACCTCTTCGAGAATGGCATGAACGCGTGGACGACCTTCTTTGCAGATGAAGCAACCAGCAGCGACACGTTCTCGTTCGACGAGGAGAGCGGCATCCTTGAATGCACAGGACAACCCATCGGCTACCTTCGCACCAAAGACATGTACGAAAGCTTCGTCCTCACCCTCGACTGGCGATGGGACAAGGAAAAGGGCGCAGGCAACAATGGCGTTCTTGTCCGCATGGATGGCAACGACACCGTCTGGCCACGCAGTATCGAAGCGCAACTCCATAGCGGCAACGCGGGCGACTTCTATTCCATCGGCGACTTTCCCATGACCACCGATGCAGATCGCCGCAACGGTCGCCACACTCGAAAAATGGTGGCTGCGGAGAATCCCGTGGGCGAGTGGAATCATTACGAAATCATTGTCAATGGCGATGTGATTGATCTCTTCATTAATGGTGAACATGTCAATCACGCAGAAGGCGTTGAAGTCATGCCCGGCCACATCTGTCTGCAATCCGAAGGCGCGCCCATTCAGTTTCGCAATGTGCACCTCACGCCCATTGATGAGTAACGACGTTTCATTGTGGTTGCCAGCGCGTCCGGCTGCTCTGCCTGCGTGGCATCAGCCGGGATGTTGCGGGGCGGGCACATGTTCGCACGCCACAAGCGGGAGTCTTCCATGACTGGACTTGTGGTGCGGCGGCTGGTGCAGATGCCGTTCATCATCCTCATCATTTACACCATTACATTCGTCCTGGCGTGGCTCATTCCGGGCAACCCGCTGGAACAGCCCGAAGGTCGCAGGCCGCCACCCGAAATCGCCCAGGCCATGGCTGCGCAGTATCACCTGGATGATCCAGTCACGTTCTACTTCGACTACCTCGGCAAAGCAACCGGCATCAGTTGGGTGCTGGGCCTGCACGACAAGCCATTCGACTTCGGCCCTTCGTTGCAACATCAGGATCAGACCGTCAATCGCATCCTCGCAGGGTCGCTGCCAGTCTCGATCGCGCTGGGACTGGCTGCACTTCTGCTTGCATGTGTCATCGGCGGGACTGCTGGCGTGATCGGCGCCATCCGGCCAGGCTCGCTGCGCGACAGTGGCACATTGCTCATCGCGCTCATCGGCATCAGCCTGCCAACTTTTGTGACTGGGACCGTTCTGCTCATCACCTTTGCGTGGCTTGTTCCCATCTTTCCTGTAGGCGGCTGGGGTGAACTCCGGCACATTCCACTCCCCGCGGTCACGCTCTCGCTCCCCTTTGCGGCATACATTGCCCGGCTCATGCGCTACAGCATGATGGATACATTGCGCGAAGATTACATTCGCACTGCACGAGCCAAGGGCGTCAGCGGAGCGAAGATCGTTTTGCGGCATGCGCTGCGCAATGCTGCCCTGCCCGTCATCAGTTACCTGGGACCAGCTGCAGCAGCAGCCATGACCGGCTCATTCGTGGTTGAGAAGGTCTTCATCGTGCCGGGCATTGGCGAACACTTCGTCGAAGCTGTGCTGGCGAAGGATCTCACCATGATCATGGGTGTTGTGCTGATCTATTCGACCATGCTCATTGTGTTCAATCTTCTGGTGGATGTTTGCGCGGCATGGCTTGATCCACGGATCGCCTGAAGCGTGGACTGTCTCGGATTCACCGCATAATCGTGCCATGTCGACCCCGGGCTTTCATCGCAGCTATCCCTCTTCTCCGAGTCAAAAGTCAAACCCGCTGAATCCATTAAGAGTGGCTGCGCCGGGCAAGTGGGTGTTGATACTGAACGGGAAGAGGCCCGTCGGTTCAAAGCCCGGCCGGATCGTGGCTGGATCAACCAGTTGCACCGACCTATCAACCATAACAACAGGCATGCCATCTGTGTCGCGTGCCCCGAACGCTGAAAGCAGAATCTTGCGCGATGGATAGCGCGCAGCAGCAACCGTCTGGGGTCGATAGCCATCTTTCGAGTATGTATCTGATTGACGCCACAATGACGCATCTGCAAAGGCGGAGCTTGTCATATAAACGGGCGATTGAAAAGCCCCGGTTTCCCTGAGATCGTCAAACAGGGGTGCTGGCCACAACCTCACACGATAGGGAAGCCCATCCCACGAACTCATGTAGGGAACAATGGCTGAACACCAGTAAAACGTATGCAGGACAATCGCAGCTGAGCCAGCCGTTCCGGTTCCGACGCGCCCGCTCTCGAAGACCAGGTCGTCCACGGGACGCCGCGGCTCACCGAAGAATGGCAGCCTGCCTTGGTGATCGATTTCATAACTGAAAAGGGCAACCGCGTATTGCTTAAGCGTCGCGAGTTCTTCGGCCCGTTCTGCGCTCTGGCGAGCCTTGAGCCCGACCGGGATCAGGACGGCCATGAGAACCGCAATGACCCCGCTCACGGTCAGGACTTCGAGGAGTGTCAGTCCCCGCCGAGGCGCCGTTGGACAGGGAATCTGCAGTCGATTTAGAAAAGTCACTTGACTTGATACTACCGCCAGAAGTAACGTAATCAATGCCAATCTCTGGAGTACAACCATCTCTGGAGAACAGCTGTGAAGAATCGGCAATCAACGTTTTTACCCTGCTTGGTAGTCTTTGCCGCAGCGATCGTGATTCCTGCATTTGGGCAGGGCGACCCGGGTAGCCAAGCAGAATGCACTAAGCCCGAGAACTGCCCGGGTCTGAGTTGTCATCTTCCTGTCACCAATGACTACTGCTGCTGCTGCCGACCGGGTGCAGGACTTCCTTTCGAATGTCGCTGGGTCACGTCAACAGTCGTGTGCCCGGGGTCCGGGGGCGTATGTCCATAACGGGACGGATCCCATGGCAAAGCCAACGACCGTTTTCCTGTGTATCGCTGCTGGCTTTCTGGCAGCAGGGGCTGTCATGTACCTAGCGGTGTGGCGTAGGCCGCCCAACCCCGTTGATGTTGCGTTTCAGCAGTCGCGCCCGCTCGTCAAACAGCTTGCCATGCGTCCTCTCACCTCGCGAGACGATGTCACGACGAGCCTCGAAAAGATGGAGGTGATCGACGTCACACGCCGTGCCATCAGCCCATCGACGCTGGATGCGCTCAAGGACACACTCGCGAACGCGATCTCTCTTTACATGATCCAGGAAGAGCCGGACGGCTACATTCAGTGGCGTCGAGCCAACGGCTATGAGTTCGAGTCGCGCGAGGAAGTCGACACGCTCACGCCTTGGAAGGTCGATGATACTTTCATGTTTCTCAGTACCCGTACTGATGAGATTGCGATGAATGTCACTGCCGAGAGTTCAGTGGAAGCTCTCTACTGCGAGTTCTGGCGGGCGCGGCGTTTGGTTGATGGTGGGCGAAACGTCGCAACAGCCATCGCGGCCGATGCTTCGGGAGTTCGCAGCGAGATTCGAATGGTCGTGAACGATTCCGTCTGGAGCGACTTCGGGGATGAAGGCGAAGGACGACTCAAGTGGTTCGGTGGCAACGCCCTTGCCAATCGCAAATGGTTCGCGCATCCAATTGAAGAGCAACTGCTCGGACAGGATGTGCTGATCGCTGCAGAAACGGGTGTGTTCTTCGAGTTTGCTGATGGTGTCCGCCGCCCTCTTATCTTTCTCTCCCTATTTGATGAGGCTTCCGGTCGCTGGTTTATCCGCCGTGTTGGCATGACCAATCGGCCGTCAACCTACATGTCATGGCCCTGGGAGCTATGACAAGCACCCGATCGCTCTTCCTGCGCAGTGTACAACTGATCGCAGCGCTGGTCTTTCTTTCCGCAGCGGTCGGCAAGTTGATGGCCATTGAAGAGTTCAGAAATGTCCTGCACTGGTACGTTCCCTTCGTACCGCGCTGGAATTCCATTTCAGTTGTGCCGACCGCATCGATCGTGTTCTTTGAAACGAGTATTGGGTTCCTTCTGCTCTTCGGTGCCGCATACCGCGCGACCGCGCGTGCAGCCATTGCATTTCTCATACTCGCGACTGTGGTGATCGCGAGAGCTCTCTTCGCTGGCGATCCTCCTGCATGTGGTTGCTCCGGGTTTCTGAGTATTCTTGGCAACGCGTTTGAAACGGTACCGATTGCTATTGCGCGGAACATCATCCTCGTGGCAGGTCTGACGATCGTTGCTCGCCAGCCGCCTACCGCCCCGGCGGAAAACGTGAAGAGCGTGACAGCAACATAGAGGTTCGCGCTGTGATTCAATTTCAATCGATGCGAGGATGCAATCGTAGAATTGCGCCGGAAGACCGTAGTCATTTTACGGAAGATCGTCACGGCGGTTGACACGCCAGGCTGGATAGCGGGCCCCTTCTGCGATGGCCTCATCGTTGAAAAACTCCCACGCAGCCAGACCATCCTCTGACTGGGGCTCGAGCAGATACGCAGCCAGTGTACCCAGTGGCTGGGCGAGAGAGACCATGTGCGAGCCCTGCTCAGCCTGCAGCGTTTCTTGACGAGCGCGAACCTCAAGGCTGCGAATGCGATGTCCTTCAAAGCGCGAGCGAGCGGTCTGTACCGCTTCGATGGTGTACACCTCAAACTCAGCCTCGCCTTCAAATGGCTGCACCACAATCCCATGCTGCCTGAGTTTCTCGATGACATTGTCATGCCCCGGTTCGATGATGTAGGCATGCGGCCGCGCGACACTGAGCGTGGGCACAAAGCGGTCCAGATGCACAACCGGATAGTCGCGATGTTCTTCGGTTGGCCGTGGCCGCACACCTCGTCCCGGCTCGGACTCGTAGGCAAAGCCCTTCAGCATCACCAGCCCGGGCCCGGCTGCCAGTTGATGACGCAGACCAATGACATCGGCCGGCTGGGGATCCTGCCCGGCTGCGACGACTGACGCTCGGGCCCGATCATGAATGGCTTTGATCTCATCATCCTGCTGCGCTGCGTATTTCAGAATCTCGCGCACAAACTCGAGCGTGGCAATCACGCGATCTTTGAAAGGCGCGTAGCTGTAGGCTTCTGAGAGAATCGACATCTGCCCGCGCAAGCCGCGATAGGGACAGCCGAAACGGGGCTGAGCAGAATATGTCGCCCATGCAGTGTGATCGCGATTGAAGTTGCCATAGAAAAATGAGTCATACCCCGTGCGTTCCAACAGACGCTCGCCCACCTTGGGAAGCAGTAGATCGCGGATGAACTCGATGGGTTCACTCGGACCGGAAGGATTGAGCGGGGCCGAATATGTCAGCGTGTAACGATGAACCGATCCATTGGTGGTGTGGCAATCGATGGTGATGTGAGGATCCCATTGATTGAGGAATCGCACCAGTGCGCGGGTCTCAGGCGCTTCGAGTTTGACATAGTCGCGATTGAGATCACGATCCTGCGCGTTGTGGCGGACGCCAACACGCTCGGGTCCGACCTGGCCCGGCCGATTGTTTGCGACATCATCAAATCGTTCGTTGCCATCTGCGTTGTAGATGGGGACAATGCACAGCACGATGTCTTGGAGCATCTCAGGATGATCGCTGCTCAGCGCGATATCGCGGGCCAGTTGCAGCAGTGCTTCTTTGCCACAGACTTCGCCAGCATGAATGTTGGCAAAGGCAAAAATGCGCAGCTTGCCGGACTGCATGGCTTCTTCAGCGGTTGCGATCGCAGGATCCGCCAGGATCATCATGGGGATCGCGCGGTCTTCATGGGTGCGGCCAAACTCTGCTGGCGTCACAAGCTCGCAATGTCCTGCAAGTGCGTCGATGAACGACACGACATCTGCATATGTGGATGTTTGTGCGTAGTCTGTGGCCTCAGCGGTGGTGCGGGGCGGCTCGACTGCTCCCGCGGATTGGCTGAGGGTGACTGCAAGAAGTCCGATAGCGAGGAAGTGAAGCATGAGGGCATGATATCGTTCAGGCCCGGCGGATTGTGCTACGATTGAGAAATCAGGAGCAATGACCGACTATGGCAAACCTTACCCTCGTTCAGGCAATCAATCTCGCGCTCACCCAGGAGATGGAGAAGGATGATCGCATTATCCTGCTGGGCGAGGACATCGGCCGCAATGGTGGCGTCTTTCGCGTGACTGATGGGCTGTGGAAGCGATTTGGAGGCGAGCGGGTGGTCGATACGCCGCTGGCAGAGTCCGGCATCATCGGCACTGCAATCGGCCTTGCAATGAACGGCTTGCGGCCTGTGCCTGAGATTCAGTTCGAGGGCTTTCTCGGCCCTGCTTACGATCAACTCTGCTCTCATGCAGCACGCATGCGGACACGCACTCGAGGCGCGTACACAGTGCCACTCACCGTGCGCGTGCCTGTGGGCGGCGGGATTCACGCCCCTGAGTTGCACAGCGATTCACCTGAAGCCATCTACACCCATCAGCCGGGGTTGAAGGTTGTGATGCCAGCTTCGCCTTATGACGCCAAGGGCCTGCTCATCAGCGCGATCCGCGATCCTGATCCTGTCATCTTCTTTGAGCCCAAACGCATCTATCGCGCGTTTCGCGAAGAGGTGCCCGAAGATGAGTACACCGTCCCCCTCGGCAAGGCCCGCGTGGTCGCGGAAGGCGAAGGACTCACCGTCGTGTCATGGGGCGCGAGCGTCATTCAATGTATGAACGCCATCGAAGCCAGCGATCGCTCGATTGAGCTGATCGACCTGCGCACCATCTCGCCTATGGACTCTGACACGATTATCGAATCGGTGCGAAAGACCGGCAGGTGCGTCATTGTGCATGAAGCACCCAAGACCTGTGGCGTGGGCGCAGAAATCGCAACCCGCATCATGGAGCACTGCTTCCTCTCACTCGAAGCCCCCATCCAGCGCGTTGCAGGCTTTGACACCATCATGCCTTATTACAAACTCGAACAGGAGTATCTCCCCAACGCGGACCGCATCGGCAAATCGATCGAAGAAGTCATGGCGTATTGAGGTGAGTCGTTCCGTGTTTCGCTTCGCCGTGGCTCCCGTGCTTGCCGTTGTGAACTCTAATGGTGGAAAAGGACAAGTATCATGGCTGGTGTAAAACAACCTGATGACAAATCGTACTTCATCCTTCCCGACCTCGGCGAAGGGGTGGCGGAAGCTGAACTCATCGAATGGAAGGTCAAGCCCGGCGACAAAGTGGCTGAACATCAGACGCTTGCTGAGATGGAGACCGACAAGGCCCGCGTCGAAGTCCCCAGCCCCTGGGCGGGCACCATCGCGACGCTGAACGGCGAGCCCGGCGACATCATCAACGTCGGCGCCAAGCTTGTCCTCTATGACATCGGCAGCGCCACTGCCCAACCCGCTGCCGCATCGTCATCGAAATCGAAAACTTCATCCGCTCAGAAGGAGCCAAAGAAGGCACCAGCATCGCCCGTGGAAGAGCCCGATGCAGAACGCGAAGATGCAGGGACCGTCGTCGGCTCGGTAGGCGGCGAGATGAAGATTTCCAGCCGCTTCGTCCGACGCGCTGAAGAGAACGGCACCAGCCGCACAGCTGGAAAGGCCCTGGCAACACCCGCAGTCCGCCGCATCGCGCGCGAACTTGGCGTGAATATCAACACCGTCGAAGGCACCGGCAGGGGCGGACGTGTCACCGCTGGAGATGTCGAGGCATCTGCTGCATCAACTGGGTCGACACAGTCGCCTTCTTCAACGCCCGCCCGCGCGCAGCCGCAGCGCCTGCCTGCAACGTCCGATGGCATTGCCAAACGCATTCCCATCCGCGGCATCAGGCGCAAGATCGCGCAGGCACTTACGCATTCGGTGCGGACAGCAGTGCACTTCACTGTCGTTGATGAAGTGGATGTCACCGCACTCGAAGCCAAACGCAAAGAACTCATGTACGCGACCGGCGAGAAGTTCAGCCTGTTGCCTTTCATCATGACAGCTGCCTGCAAAGCGCTCCGCATCCATCCCGCGCTCAACGCGATCGTCGATGATGAGAATGCTGAGATTCAGATCATGGCTGGCATTCATCTCGGCTGCGCTGTTGATACTGCTGACGGGCTGATGGTGCCTGTGCTTTTTGATGCTGATCAGGCAAGTATTCTCGAACTGGCTCAGCGGGTTGCTGATCTTGCCAAACGCAGCCATGCACGCACGATTCCCCGCGAAGAACTCATGGGCAGCACATTCACGATTACCAACGTCGGTTCGTATGGCGGGATGTTTGCGACGCCGATCATCAACTATCCAGAAGTCGCGATTCTGGCTGCTGGTCGGGCCCATGACAAGGTCATGCCCCGTAACGGCGGGATTGCGGTTGGCCGTTCACTGCCATTGAGTCTCTCCTGCGATCACCGTGTCGTTGATGGCGCAGAAGGCGCGCGTTTTCTCAATACGGTCAAGACATTGCTGGAACGTCCGGAGAAGTTGCTGCGCGAGGATTGAATCGCAGGTCAAGGCGACGCGACGTTCAGATGCCGCCGCCACGACTGGCCAGATCGCGAGCGAGTGATATCTTGGCCAGAGCGCGGGCCTGCTGCCGCTGCACGATTTTCTGATCGTTGCCACCCGATGTCACGCGCGCGTTGGCTTCTGCGAGTTCAGCTTCTGCTTCTTTCAGTGACAACTGCTCAGCGGGGATGACTTGATCACTGAGCAGGTTGAGCCGATTGTCGCGGAACTGAGCAAAGCCGCCATCCAGCAGATACCAGCGGCTGCCCCCTTCCTGGAAATCGAGTCGCAGCGAGCCGGTCCCGAGTTTGACCAGCAGCGGAGAGCCGCCAGGCATGACGCCAATCTGACCATCCCAGGCGGGGATCGAAGCATACAGCACCGGCTCATCCAGCAGCGATTCTGTGGGCGTGACGATTGAACAGTCGAGTGTTGTCGTTGATGATGATGTCGCAACAGCCATAGGGCTGTATGGTAGGCCGGTTTCGCGTTCGGCGGCCACGTCTCCGCCCATCTCCAATTGCACTACCCCATGCGCGACAAGTCGCGGCGCTTCATCAATCCTGCGCGGGTGGCAGTGGCGAATCTGTGCTTCCGTCTTCCTGTGATTCCTGGCGCAGGGTGCGGCCGAGGTGCAGAAGCAGAGCGCCTTGCCACGCCCAGGCCAAACGCTCTTCGGTCGTCATCGCGGACAGCGGCTTTTCCAGATGTCCATCGAAATCGGGGTGCACTGTGGAGCGCCGTCGACTGTCAACTGATTGCGGGTCACTGCTCACGGGCGATCAACTCCTTGAGATCGTGAATGTCACGCTCATCAACGGTACGCATCGGCTGCACATGTTGTTTGGCACGGATGAGATCGCGTTTTGAAGAGATCAGAAGATCAGCCCCTTGCAAACGCAATCGCTGTGCTGCACTGCGAAGCTCTGTATAGGCGATGGGATAATGCAGAAACACATCAATCTGGAGCGGGCTCTTGCCATGCACGAAGGTGAACACCATCGCGCCTTTGCTATCAATCCACTCCTGTCGCCGCGCGCTGCTGAGGAGCGCCTCAGCCGGCTCGGGAATGCGCGGATGAAAATGCAGATCCCCGAGCGCTTCGAGAAGACGCATAAGATTGTCTCGACTCATTGCCACACAGATATCGAGGTCGGCTGTCACGCGCGCGACGCCGTGCAGAACACATGCCACGCCGCCACAGAGAACAAAATCAACGTTGTGCTCAAGAAGCGTGCTGAGTGCATGAGCAAACTCGCCAGACACATGAGGCAGGTTTGATTCCATCGTTCTGCCTCAGAACTCCGGTTGCTCGGGCGCTGCGTCGGTGATAAGGCGACTGATTGAAACTCGATCAACCACGCGCATGCGGGTGGGAATGTCGGACATCGCAATCATCACGCGCCCTTCGCCATCATCGCTCACGCTCAGCGTGACTGCATGTCGCCGGGTGTAGCCGATCAGAATGCGCTGCTGGGTTGATGCCTGCAATGGTGCGGTTGCTGCTGCGCCTTCTGTCACTGCAGCTTCGCCAGCGTCAATCACAGATCGATCCATGCTGATATGCGCGACGGTGGCATTGGAGATCCCCGCAGCCATCGTGACGACCACCAGGCCGAAGAGTGCTGCAGAGGCTGCGATGCCACGCATCCAGGGCGGACACTCAACACGCATCACCAGCACAACCCACAGGGCAGCAGCGATCAGCATCATGCCATCCAGACCCGCTGCGATAGTCATATTGTTGAGCCAGGCCTCAAACTCGACAGCATTCAGCGACATTGGCTGGACCCATGCCTGTCGAAATGGCGAGACGACATACGCAATAGCAACCGCGCCAAAGAGCGCGCCAGCGATCGCGCCAGCCCAACTGAACCCGACGAAGAGTGGCGATGGCCGCGGACCGCCGGGCACAGCGCGTTTCGCTCCAACAAGGCCGCCCGCTGGCACTGCGATCAGCAGAAACGCGAGCATGAGCAACATCGGCTCAGCCACCGTCGCTGCGAACATATGCATGGGAACGTGCATGATGATCAGGGCGCCCGTCGACAAACCGCCGCCCGATTCAGCCAGCAGTTCCGGCACTCCCACAGCCTGAGCAAAGCCCAGACGGAAGCCGATGTGTCCCAGCAACCACACCAGCGCAATCGAGCCCGCAGCGGCCAGCGTGCCGATGACGATCGCGAGCGGCGTGTGTTTGACTTCATCCTGGGGTCGCACCGAACGGGCGGGCGGGCGCACCAGCAGAATCCGCGTTTTATCATTCGCAGAAGACGATGGACCACTCGACCGTGCAGGTCGTGGCGGAGCTGGCGCGATGGATCGTGTGAGATTCGGCATACTGAACCCCGAAAGTATCGGCGTGCCTGCCATTCTAGTGCACAACCCGCAGCATATCGCCACGTGATTCTGTCGATTTGTCGACATTCCCGGACCACCTACGATCTGCAACATGAAACCTGCGTCACCCAATCGGTCGCAAATTCCGGGCCACACTTGTGCGATAGGCAAGGACAGCCGGGATCACCCCCGCCAGCGCAGCCAGCGCGATCGCGCCGCCGATGATGATCAACGTCAACACCGGCTCGAACCCCGGTTCGACAACGACTCCCAATCGCTGTTTGAGCGTGACAGCCACGACCTCCCCTGCAATCAATGAGAGCACAACGCCGACTAACGCGCCCAGGACGCCGATGACAATGCTCTCGATCAAGACCAGCATGAAGATGCGGCTGCGGGAAGCGCCCAACACACGCAGGACTGCAATCTGTCGCCTTCTCTGTTCCATCGAGTTGTACAGCGCGAGCATGATGGCAATGCCGCTTGAAATCATGACGACCGCAGCCATCCCGATGAGAATGTCATCGATGTTCGACACGATGCGGAAGAGCGCCTGCACCTCATCTGCTGGCGATGCAACCACAAGCTCAGCATCCTGACTGAGTTGATATGCCACTTGCCCCAGCGCGCTGGAAGTCTTGCGTCCCGGCCGCGTGGCAACCCGCACAAGCACGCCCGTGATCTTGCGATACTCATCATCTAGCGTCGCGATGTCGACTGCATTGATGTCGCCGCCTGCCTGTTCAACGAAGTCGCGCGCATGCACCAGCCACGAGCTTTCCAGCATTGAGAACACCGCGCGATCGTGGGCCGTGCCGGTGGGTTCAAGAACGCCCCGCACTGTCCATGTGTATTCATCATGCACATGGGCTCCCGGACTGTCTGCTCTGCCATGCGTCATGTAGATCTCATCGCCTGGCTTGAGCCCGCTTGACGCAGCCACATCTGCGCCCACCACAACATCGAACAGGTCCTGCATGGTGCCGCCCGCTGTGAACTTCCACGCGCTGCTTGTTTCGTCGGCGTTTTCGCGGCCAGCTTGCTCCGGAATGAACTCGACATCGGTCGAGAAGAACTGGAAGAACTCAGGAGTCGTCGCGGTCACTGCGTAGCCGCGATAACTGTCGCCCTGTTGAATGGGGATCGCGAACTCATTGGTGCGGAAGCGTGGATCGCGGATCACTGTCCGCTCGATCTCTTTGAACTTGCTCCACTCGATCGGCCGCTGCGGCGCAGCTGCATAGAAGATCGCGTTGAGGACTGACACCATCCTGCTGGTATCGCGGCTGACCAGCAAATGCATGTTGCCGGTCCCTCGCTGAAATGCAGCCGAGCCAGCTTTCCCCAGAGAGAGCAGCACCAAGAGCAGCGCAACAGCGACTGCGACAGTGATAATCGTCGTCACTGTCGAAAACATCCTCGCTGTGAGGCTGCGCTTGATGATGGTTGCTGAAGTCACAGCCATGAAAGTCAGGCAGCCCCGGCAGTTGATGGTGTTGAGAGTGACGAGGTGGGAGTGAACGATGCAAGATCCTCGACGCGCTCGAATCGTTGCGCCATGGCTGGATCGTGGCTCACACATACAAGCGCAGCCTGAGTCTCGCGCGCCATCGATTGAATGAGGTCCATCGCAGCGGTCGCGTTCTCGGGATCGAGGCTGGCAGTCGGCTCATCTGCAAGCAGCAGCACCGGCCTGGCAGCGACAGCCCGCGCAACTGCGACGCGCTGCTGTTGACCAACGCTCATCTGCTGAGGGTCTCGATCCGCCCCATCAATGCCAAGTGACTGCAACAGCCCGAGCGCGCGAGCACGATGTTCCGAGCGCGGCTGATCGGTAAACATGAGCGCCGCCATCACATTCTCAGCTGCGCTGAATCCATGCAGCAGGTTGAACGTCTGAAAGATCATGCCGATGTTGCGCCCACGAAAGCGGTCACGGGCAGCCCCGCGCAAGTCGTGCATGGCTGTTCCATCGATGCGGATGGAGCCATAATGCGGATCGATCAACCCTGCGATGAGTTGCAGCAGCGTGCTTTTACCTGATCCTGAGCCGCCCCGCAGAAGCAGTTGTTCAGCTGGTGCCACAGTGAGATGATCGATGGCGATGACCCAGCCGTCCTCACCCGCGCTGCCCATGCCATCTGCAGGCGTTGCGTGATCGACGCCGCGGGCATAGCGGAATCGCAGCGATTCGATTTCCAGAGCCAACTCGCGTGGAGAAGTCATACTGCTGCATCATACCCGCGCCGTATTTTCAGGTGGCATCGATGCAACGACGTCACGCGCGCAACGTATCACTCGCCGGGGATGTTGGTCACCACGCCGGTCCAGGGACTGCTTGCGGTGGCGTAGCGGCGAGGCGGAATGCGGCCGGCGCGCAAGCCGTGGTAGCCGGCAATGCATGCAGCCTGCATGGCAGCAGCCATGCGAATCGGATCGCGCGCGTGGGCGATGCCGGTATTGAGCAGCACGCCATCAGCACCGAGTTCCATGGCGATGCTCACGTCACTGGGTGTGCCGACTCCAGCATCAACGATGACGGGATAGGCTGGATCGCCGCCATGTTCAGCACTCTTGAGCAGTTCGAGAATAATTGAGATGGCGCTGGGATTGGCGATGCCGCGGCCCGAACCAATGGGACTGCCTGCGGGCATGACACTGGTTGCACCCGCGTCGCGCAGCCGCACAGCCATGATCGGATCATCGCTGCTGTAACACATCACTGTGAATCCATCAGCAACAAGTTCGCGGCAGGCTTCGAGCGTGCCGACGGGATCAGGCAGCAGCGTCTTGCGATCGCCCAGAACTTCGAGTTTCACCCACGAGCAGCCGGGGTTGTCGAGCTGTTCAAGAATCTCGCGACCCAGGCGGGCCACGCGTACTGCATCATCCGCTTCGAAACAGCCAGCCGTGTTGGGGAGAATGGTGTAACGATCAAGGTCAATTGCATCAAGCAGCGACTCACCCTTTTCGTTCACCAGCCGCTCGCGCCGCACCGCGACAGTGATCACTTCCGCGCAACTGGCAGCCAGCGCCTGTTGCATGACATCGTTGCTGGGATACTTGCCAGTGCCGACGATGAGCCGGTTGTGCAAGGTGATCGGCCCGAGCGCGAGTGCTTCGAATGCAAGTGCGGGGGTGGAGCGTGCAGCGGATCCTTCAGAAGAATGTGCGGCTTGATGTGTTGCGGCAGGTGACATGTTGCGGCGGTTGGTCTTTACCTTTCGATGGTGTCTGCCTGCTTCGCGTTTGACATGACTTCCACCATTGCGGTTGAGCGATCATCGTCATCCGGCTCTTCCTCGTGCTCGACCATGCGCTTCACCTTGAGATTGACATAGCGATCAAACCCGGTGCCTGCAGGGATGAGGTGGCCGAGCAGGACGTTCTCCTTGAGGCCCTTGAGATCATCACTTGCGCTGCGCAGGGCAGCTTCAGTGAGCACCTTTGTGGTTTCCTGGAAGCTCGCGCCCGAGAGGAACGACTCAGCCTGCAACGATGCTTTGGTAATGCCAAGCAGCAGGGTCTTGCCGGTTGCCTGCTTGCAGGATTTGGTTTTGGCGGGCGCTTTGCCATCTGCTTCTGCAGCTGCGTTGGTTTCCTTAACTTCGTCGCGTGAAACCAACGCGCCCACAGGCAGGGTAGTGTCGCCAGCGTCAGTGATTTTGAGCATGCTCTGGAGTCGATGATTGGCTTCGCGGAAACGGTGCTTGTCGACGACTTCGTAGGGCAGGAACTCGGTGTCGCCGGGCGATCCCACGCGGAACTTGCCAAGCATCTGGCGGAGGATCACTTCGATGTGCTTATCTGAGATGGGGACGCCCTGAGCGCGGTAGACGTTCTGCACTTCTTCGAGCATGTAGGAGTGCAGCGCATCTTCGCCCTTGATGCGAAGAATGTCAGCAGGCACCAGCGGCCCTTCAGTCAGTGGATCGCCTGCATTGATGTAGTCGCCGGTATGGACCAGCAGATGCTTGCCCTGCGGGACGTGATGATCCTGCTCCATGCCGCCTTCTGCGATGACGCGAATGGTCATCTTACCCTTGCGTCGATCGGAGTGCAGTTCTATGCGGCCGGAGATTTCAGCCATCACAGCCGGCTCTTTGGGGATTCGCGCTTCGAAGATTTCGGTAACGCGGGGCAGACCGCCGACGATGTCAGCTGAACCCGCAACATCCTTGGGCTGTCGGGCGAGCATCTCGCCGATCTTGATGGCTTGGCCTTCCTGCACTTCGATGCGGGCCTTGGCAGGAAGGTGATGGACGTCAAGAATCTGCCCGGTCTCATCTTCGATAAGAATCTGCGGCGAGCGTTCGCCTGTGTGTTCGATGACAATGCGTTCGCTGCCGCCACCCTTTGCATCTTCGACGCGAATGGTTTCGCCTTCGATGATGTCCTTGAACTTCACGATGCCACTCTTCTCTGCCAGGATGGGAGTCCGGTGCGGATCCCATTCGATCAGCAATGTACCTTTGCGCACACTCTCGCCCGGCTTGGCCCGAACGATCGATCCATACTGCAGCTTCTGCTTGTCGATCTCGCGATCCTTGTCATCAACCAGCAGCATCTCGCCGTTGCGCTTGAGAACCACCATCACGAGTTCGCCTTCGATCTCGACTTCAACTTCATTCGCATCGCGCAGTTGGAAGATGCCATCCGCAGGTGCGCGATAGCTGGTATCGGTGAGGCCGCGCGACGCGACGCCGCCCGTATGGAAGGTACGCATGGTGAGCTGTGTGCCTGGCTCGCCGATCGACTGAGCCGCGATAATGCCCACAGCCAGGCCAACTTCAACCTGCTGTCCGGTTGACATGTCCATGCCATAGCACTTGGCGCACACGCCACGCGGTGTGTCGCACGTCAGCGGACTGCGCACATACACGGTGTCGATGCGCATCTGCTCGATGCGGGCTGCAATCTCAGCGTCGATGATTTCATTCTTGTCGACAATGAAGACATCATTGACAGGATCCATGATGGCATTCATGCAGGTGCGCCCCAAAATGGCTTCTGAGAGCGGAACGTCGATCTGTTCGCCCTTGTAAATGGCCCGTTTGGGAACACCCTGTGTCGAGCCACAATCATCTTCGAGCACGACAACTGATTGAGCCACGTCACACAATTTGCGGGTCAGGTAGCCGGAGTCAGCCGTCTTGAGCGCGGTATCTGCCAGACCCTTGCGAGCGCCGTGGGTGGACGAGAAGTACTCGAGCACGTTCAGACCTTCGCGGAAGTTGGCGCGGATGGGCGTTTCGATAATCTCGCCTGAGGGCTTGGCCATAAGGCCACGCATGCCCGCCAGCTGCTGCATCTGGCTCACGTTACCACGCGCGCCCGAATCTGACATGATGAAGACGGGATTGAAGTAATGCCGTCCCTTGTTGCTTTCGATGGGAACTTCCTTGCCTGATTCGATATCCCTGCGATCAAACTTCAGCGTTTCGATCAGTTGCTTGGAAATCTGTTCACGACAATGGGCCCAGAGGTCGAGCAGCTGGTTGTAGCGCTCGCGCTCAGTGATGGCGCCAGCCTGATAGTTGCGCTCAACGCGATCAACCTTCTTCTGCGTTTCATCAAGCAGTTTCTGCTTGGATGCAGGCACGCGCAGATCAGTCACGCCGAACGACACGCCCGAAACTGTCGAGCGGGTAAATCCGACTTCCTTCATGTCGTCCAGCAGATCGATGGTTGCAGGACGGCCAAGGCGCTGATAGGTGTCATCAATCACGCGGGCGCAGCCCTTCTGACCGAGTGCGCAGTTGTAAAACGGCATGCCGTTCTTGAGAATCTCGGAAAACAACACGCGGCCGACGGTTGTCACGATGCGGCCATTGACAGGTGCGGGAACCGGGTCTTCTTTTTGTGCGTTGACAACTTCACGGAAGCGGCGAAGTCGGATGACAATGCGCTCGTGCAGGTCGATGCGCCCATGCTCAAAGGCCAGGATTGCTTCGTGGACATCCTTGAAGTGGTGCAGATCTTTCACTTCGCGCTCATCCTCGCGCATCATGGTCGAGAAGAACACGCCCAGAACGATGTCCTGTGACGGCGAAATGATGGGCTTGCCATTGGCGGGGCTGAAGATGTTGTGGGTTGAGAGCATCAGCGTGTGCGCTTCTGCCTGAGCCTCGACCGAGAGCGGGAGATGCACAGCCATCTGGTCGCCATCGAAGTCTGCGTTGTAGCCGGTGCAGACCAGTGGATGAATCATGATGGCGTTGCCTTCAACCAGCACCGGCTCGAATGCCTGAATACCCATGCGGTGGAGCGTGGGGGCGCGATTGAGCAGCACAGGATGCTGCTTGATGACCTGTTCGAGAATGTCCCACACTTCCGGATCACGGCGCTCGATCATGCGCTTGGCTGATTTGATGGTGTCAGCCAGCCCATGTTCCTTGAGCCTGCGGATGATGAAGGGCTGGAAGAGTTCCAGCGCGATCTTCTTGGGGAGGCCGCACTGATGGAGCTTGAGCTTGGGACCGACAACGATGACCGATCGCGCCGAATAATCGACGCGCTTGCCCAGCAGGTTCTCGCGGAAGCGGCCCTGCTTGCCCTTGATCATGTCAGTCAGCGACTTGAGCGGACGGTTCGATGAACCCAACACAGGACGACGGCAACGGCCGTTGTCAAACAGTGCATCCACTGCCTGCTGCAGCATTCGCTTTTCATTGCGGATGATGACCTCGGGGGCGTTGAGATCCATCAGCTTTTTGAGGCGGTTGTTGCGGTTGATGATGCGGCGATAGAGGTCGTTGAGATCGCTGGTCGCGAAGTTGCCCGACTCAAGTAGAACCAGCGGGCGCAGTTCCGGCGGGATCACCGGGACAACATCCAGCACCACCCACGTGGGGTCGTTCTGACTGCCACGAAGCTGCTCGATGAGTTTCAACCGCTTGGAAAGATCTTTGATCTTCTGCTTGCTGCGAGTGGCTCCGAGTTCTTCGCGCAGGGTCCGCTGCACATCATCCAGATCGAGATGTGAAATGAGTTCGCGGATGGCATCAGCGCCCATGAGCGCGGTGAAGCTCGCAGTGCCGGTCTCGACAGCTGCGCGATACTCATCTTCGGTGAGGACCTGCTGATAGCTGAGTTCGCTGTTGCCGGGATCGGTGACGACGTAATCCTGGAAGTAGACGATCTTTTCGATATCGGAAGTCTTCATGCCCAGCAATGTTCCCAGTCGGCTGGGAAGGGCCTTGAAGAACCAGATATGCACAACTGGTGCAGCCAGGTTGATGTGACCCATGCGCTTGCGGCGCACGCGCGAATGCGTGACCTTGACGCCACAGCGATCGCAGATAATGCCCTTGAACTTGGTGCCCTTGTACTTGCCACACGAGCATTCGTAATCGCGTTCCGGGCCGAAGATGCGTTCGCAGAACAGGCCATCGCGCTCCGGGCGATAGGTGCGATAGTTGATGGTCTCGGGTTTCTTTACCTCGCCGAAGCTCCACGAACGGATGTCGTTGGGGCTTGCCAGGTTGATTTTCACCGAGCCGTAATCATTTACTTTGTCGTAGACGGTTTCTGCCATTGTTTTTTTCTGCTCTCGAGTGCTTGCAATCAGTTTGATGAACCTTCGATGACAACTGGCCGCATTACAACAGACTTCCCCCATCGGTCACGTTCTTCTCAAGCGACACGTTCAGGCCAAGACCACGAAGCTCATGGCAGAGCACATCGAAGACCACAGGCATGCCAGCCTGCAGCGTGTTTGTGCCCTTCACCATCGAATCGTAAATCTTGGTGCGACCTTCCACATCATCTGACTTCACAGTCAGCAGTTCCTGCAATACAAACGCAGCGCCGTAGGCTTCCAGCGCCCACACTTCCATCTCGCCGAAGCGCTGGCCGCCGGTGCGGGCTTTGCCGCCCAGGGGCTGTTGCGTGATGAGCGAGTAGGGACCGGTTGCGCGTGCGTGTATCTTGTCATCCACCAGGTGATGCAGCTTGAGCAGGTACATCGATCCAACCGTGCCGCGCTGTTTGAAGGGTTCGCCAGTGCGGCCGTCATACAACTGCACCTTGCCACCCCAGGGCATCATGGCTGCCATCTCGCGTGGTCCCAGCGGCGACTCGCCCCGATCATGCTCAGCCAGGCGCTTCTTCACATGCTCATTGGCTTCTTCGAGTGCCTGGAAGATTTCCTCTTCAGTGGCACCATCAAAGACAGGCGTGACTGCCTGGAACCCAAGCACCTGCGCTGCCCAGCCAAGATGCGTTTCCAGAATCTGGCCGACGTTCATGCGCGACGGTACACCCAGCGGATTGAGGAGCACATCAACCGGCGTGCCATCTTCGAGGAAGGGCATATCTTCTTCAGGCACGATGCGTGCGATGACGCCCTTGTTGCCATGCCGGCCGGCCATCTTGTCACCTACCGAAAGCTGCCGCTTGGTGGCGAGATAGATTTTCACCATCTCGAGCACGCCGGTCGGAAGTTCATCGCCACGCTTCATATGCGCCGTCCGGCGTTTCTTTTCCTTCTCGATCGATTCGATGCGTGGCCAGAACTGTGCGTACACAACCCGGGCTTCTTCCTTCTTCTCTTTCGATCCCTTCATCCACTTCTCGGAGAAGTTTTCGATCTGCTCCAGAATGACGCCTGCAATGTCAGCAGCGCCAACCTTCTGACGGGTGGAGGGGTCGACCATTTCGGCGCCCAGCACCGCATTGATCTGCGACACCATCTGGCGGAAGAGTGCGATGGCTTTCTCATCCATCTGCTCGCCGAACACTTCCATGTCCTTCTTGAGCTGCTTCTTCTGATCGTCTGAAAGATGCATGCGACGACTGAAGCGGCGAGCGCCGATGACGATGCCTTCGGTACCAGCCGGCACCTCCAGCGAATCATTCTTCACATCTTCGCCAGCGCGGCCGAAGATGGCATGCAGCAGTTTCTCTTCGGGCGTCAGTTCGCTCTTGCTCTTGGGCGAGACTTTGCCCACCAAAATGTCGCCGGGACCGACACGCGCGCCAATGCGAATGATGCCATTGTCATCCAGATTGCGCAGCATCTTCTCAGATACGTTGGGGATGTCGCGGGTGAACTCTTCACGGCCGAGCTTTGTCTCGCGAATCTCAACATCAAACGCATCAATGTGAATCGAGGTAAAGACATCATCTTTCACCAGACGCTCGGAGATGACGATTGCATCTTCGAAGTTGTAACCGTCGAAGGTGTTGAACGCGACCAGCACGTTCTTGCCAATGGCAAGCTCGCCCATCTGTGTTGATGCACCATCAGCCAGAATCTGACCCTTCTTCACCCTCTGTCCAAGCTGGACCACCGGCTTCTGATTGAGGCAGGTGCGTTCGTTGAGGCCACGGAACTTGCGCAACTCGTACTCATCGGAGTTGTCGATGATGACGCGTTCGCTGTCGACATAGGTGATCACGCCCTGATTGCGGGCCTTGATGACCATACCCGAGTACGGGCCGATGATTTTCTCCATGCCCGTCGCGACACATGGCGGATCGACCTTGATCAAGGGCACAGCCTGCCGCTGCATGTTTGAACCCATGAGCGCGCGGTTGGCGTCGTCATGTTCGAGGAACGGAATCAGCGACGCAGAAATGCCGACGATCTGCTTGGGCGCGATGTCGACGTATTCGACCTGCTCAGCTGAGACCTGGGCCAGATCGCCATCGATGCGAGCCAGCACATGTCCGCCGATGATCTTGCCATCTTTGTCGAGCACATCTGAGGTTGCCAGGACAGCCTTCATTTCTTCATCAGCGCGAAGGTAGCTGACCTCGCCAGTGGCCTTGCCCTTGGCGATTCTGCGATAAGGGGTCTGCAGGAAGCCGTACTCATCGATCTGGCTATAGATCGCCAATGACGCGATCAGGCCGATGTTCGTACCTTCAGGAGTTTCGATGGGACAGATGCGGCCATAGTGGGAGATGTGCACGTCGCGCACTTCAAAGCCAGCCCGCTTGCGGTTGAGGCCGCCCGGCCCCAGAGCCGAGAGTCGACGCTCGTGCACCAGCATCGAGAGGGGGTTGGTCTGGTCCACTACCTGCGAAAGTTCGCTGCGTCCGAAGAAGAAGTCAATCGCGCTCGAAACTGATTTGGAGTTGACCAGATCAGCAACTTTGGAAAGTTCGCCGGGCTCCTTGACGCTCATTCGTTCCTGCACGGTGCGACGAAGCTTGAGAAAACCCTTGCGCATTTCTTCGACTGCCAGTTCATCCAGCGTGCGCAGACGACGGTTGCCCAGATGATCGATGTCATCAACATGGGCGCGGTTGCGCTTGCCACGAAGATCGAGGATGTATCGCACCACCGCGAGAAAGTCCTCAGCCCGAATGTGCTGCTCAGTCTCGCTGGTGACTTCGTAGCCGTTGAGACCTTCGAACTTACGGTTGATGCGGAAGCGACCGACCTTGCCGAGGCGGTAGCGATTCTCGTCGAAGAACTTCTCGTTGAAGAGGGCCCTGGCCTTGTCCACCTGAGGGGGATTGCCCGGACGCAGGCGGCCATAGATTTTCAGGAGAGCAGCTTCATGCTCGGTCATCTCAGCAGTGAGTTCCAGCTTCTCTTCAGCCAAGGTATTGAGAATCAGTGGATCGGTTGCGTCAGAGATGGCCCGCACAGTCTTCAGACCCGACGCCTGAATGGCCTCGATGGCATCGCCAATCTGCACGCCGACACGGCAAAGCTCTTCGCCAGAATCCTGATCGACAATGTACTCAGCCGAGTAATGCTCGGGTTTGAGTTTTTCGACCTTGATGTCCTGCACGTTGTAGAACAGGCTCAGCACCTTGTCGGTCGATGAATACGCTTCATCCAGCGAGCGCAGGAATGTTGTGGCTGCAATTTTGGTCGATTGATCGATGCGCATCGTCAGCACATCTTTCTTGGTGACCTCAAGTTCGATCCACGAACCGCGCTCGGGAATGATGCGGGCCGAATGCAGCGGCCGATCTGCGATGAGCGATGCGATGGAAAAGTCAACACCAGGCGAGCGGTGCAGCTGCGAGACAATCACGCGCTCAGCGCCGTTGATGACAAACTCGCCACCACCCATCATGATGGGCAGTTCACCCAGATAGATTTCTTCTTCTGCGATTTCCGCGACGCCCTCGCGCACCAGTCGCACACCCACCCGGAACGGCATGCCGTACGTCAGGCGAAGCTCGCGACACTCATCGGAGGTGTAGCGCGCTTCGTCGAGCTTGTAGTAGAGATATTCAAGCTGCATCTGCCCGTCGTAGGAAACGATGGGAAAGATCTCGCGCATGAGCGACTCGAGCCCGATTTCGGGATCGCGCGCATCATAAGCCTTGCCGTGTTGCAGAAACCTGTCGTATGCAACACGCTGAATATCATCAAGATTGGAGACGGGGATGGCATCCCCACGCTTTGAAAAGTCGCGAACAACTTTCGCTGCCATCGTGCACATACCTCTTTTGTTAACCGCGCGACGAAACAGCATCAGCGTGGCCATCGTCGGGCAACACCGCCCGGTGCGATAACAACGCCGCCGTCTGTCAGATGGTTCGTTACGTCGCGAGGGTCATTCAATGTCTGGGGAGCTGGCCGGGATCGAAGCCCCTCATCGTACCACCTTCACCAACCGCAAACAAGCCCCCCCTCACGGAAATTTTCAAGAAATCCGGCGGATCCCCCCTTGGGTCGAGGTTGCAGCCCCAAATGATACCTCCGCCGCCCCACGCAGGGCATAATGCCACGGATACCCCCCACCCCTTGTGATCAGCCGCAAAAAGCCGTCAATTGAGGCCCAGACGCTGCGATAGTCTACCGTTCTGCGTGAAAGCGAGTGCGTGGATTCCATTTCTCCTGGCGTCGCTGCTGTTCCTGGCTGTGGTGATCGTGCCGGGCGTGGCTGCGTGTATTGAACTTCTGCGAAGTGGAGTCCTCGATAATGCCACATCCCCCGCCGTCGCTGCTGCGTCCTCACCTTCTCCTTCTGCGATATTGAAGCTGTCACTGTTTACCGCCCTCCGAGCAGCCGTCGTCACCATCAGCGCCCTCATCCTGGCATGGCTGCCTGCACGCTGGCTGTCTCATCATCATCAACACCATCGCAGCCGTGTGTATCTCCTTCTCTGCATGATGCCGCTGTGTCTGCCACCTGCCCTGGTCTTCTGGTCGGTGTGGCAGGCGTGGTCCGTTGATTCCTGGTTGTTCACCCTGGCATCCAGGAACAACCTCATCCCGCAGGCGATGAACATCACTGCCTGCGCGGCGCTCATCGCCTGGTCGTGGCCGATTGCTGCACTCATTCTTGCATCATCAATGAAATCGCGCAGCTTCGGCGTGGATGACCTTCTCATGCAAGATCGTGCTGGCACCCTTACCTCGCTTTTCATTCGCGCCCGTGTGCACGCAACTGCACTACTCATCAGCGCCCTGGTCATTTTCACCCTGATGTTCAACAACACGATTGTGTTCGATCTCGCGCAGCAGCGCACCCTTGGCTACGAACTGCGAGCGATGGATGCGGATGGCAGCTCTGCATCAACTGTGTTGTGGGCAGGTTTGCCGGGCGTTCTGCTTGCGATCACATCTGTGTGCGTGATTGCATATCTGGCAGCGCGCGGGCAGCGACTCTATGGAAATCAGCGAAGCCCTCGCGCGACATCAACTGCGCAGTTGAAGAAGGGCCACACGGTGCTGGCTTGGCTGATCGCGCTGGTGTGTGCCATCGGGCCGCTGGCGCTCCTGCTCGCGCAGCCCCCACCGGGATGGCTGGCAGGAACGCGCGAGCTCATCATCGGCTACGGCGAAGCGCTTCGCAACTCTGCATTCACTGCCGTTGCAACCGGCGCGTGTGCTGCTGTCATCGCCATCGGCCTTGCGACAGCCTTCGCAAGCAGCGCAAAAGTTGCCCGATGGCTGGCAGCGCTGCAGGCAATCGCATGGCTGGCTGTTGCAGCATTGCCCGCAATGGTCATCGCAATCGCAATCGAAGCAGCGTACAACCATGCTGGGCCGGGCTGGCTCTCGCCCGTCCTCCTCTATCGGAGTCCCGGCATTGTCATCATCGGACAACTTGCCCAGTTCAGCTTTGTTGCAGTCCTGCTTGCGTGGTGGATGCACACATCAGAGCCGCCCGCAATGCGCGATCTGCGCAGGCTGGATGGCAGTGTCGGGCTGCGCAGCGTGTGGTCGCAGCGTCGACCTGCAATCATTGCGACGGTTTTCATCACGACGCTTCTCACTGCTGTGCTGGCGCTCGGCGAAGTCGTCATCACCACCCGCATTCAGCCGCCCGCATTCGAAGCCATTGCAGCTATCCTTCTCAACAACATGCATTATCAGCGCAGTGAAATGGTTGTCCTCATCGGCCTCATGCACGTGGCGCTAGCCATTCTTGCATCATTATGCGTGGCGCTGTACTGGGTGTCGCAGCAGCGGCGCGCACTCCGGCAGATCTCAAGGTCCATGACATGCATGCTGGTGACAGCAGCGGCGATCGTCCTCCTCACTTCATGCAGGCAAGAAGATGCGCAAGCAAACGCACAGCCACAGCCGCTCGAAGTGTCGCGCAGCTTTGGCAGTGCTGGACGCTCACTCGGGCAGTTCAGCTACCCGCGGGCGATGGACATCAACACCCGGCGCGGTGAACTCATCATCATCGACCGCTCCGGATGGGTGCAGCGCTTTTCTGTCACGGGCGAACCGCTCAGCAGATGGCAACTCCCCGCGTTCGAGCAAGGGTATCCGACCGGCGTCACTATTCATCCCGACACTGGCAACATTTATGTTGCCGACACGCACGAGTTTTGCGTCTCGATTTTCTCACACGATGGCACGTTGCTGGAACAGCATGGCAAGTATGGAACAGGGCCGGGAGAGTTCATCTTTCCAACAGATGTCGCGTTCGGACCTGGTGAACGCATTTACGTTTCCGAGTTCAACACCAACGATCGCATACAGGTGTTCGACCGTGACTGGCAGCCGCTCTTTACCTTCGGGCATTATGGGCGTGGCGATGGCGAACTCAATCGACCCCAGTCAATCTGCTTCAGCGATGATCGCTCGGAGTTGTACGTCGCGGACGCAGTGAACAATCGCATTGCAGTGTTCGCGCCTGATGGCACATGGCTGCGCAATCTCGGATCAACCGGAACCGACGCTGGCGAGTTCCGCTATCCATATGGCGTGACCTGGCTTGGCAATAGGCAACTGCTCGTGACCGAGTTCGGCAACAGTCGCCTGCAGGTCATCGACACGAATGGCAATCCGCTGCGCGTCTTGGGCGTCACTGGTGAAGGCGAGGGCGAACTGATTGCGCCGTGGTGTTCGGTGGTGAGTGATGATGAAGTCTTCGTGCTCGACTCGAAGAACAGCCGCGTGCAGGTTTTTCCCCGCGACTTTTGAACGAGGCTTGATGCGCGATCAGCGATGGAATGCAGTCCGGCGCTGAACTGGTGCAACACTGCTTTCCCCTGCGGAAAGCCTACCATCGACATCCATGTTTGAAACACTCACTGACAGACTCAACTCTGCATTCCGCTCACTCAGCGGCCGCGGCAAAATTACCGAAGACAACATCCGCGATGCAATGAAGCAGGTGCGGACCGGCCTGCTTGAAGCAGATGTGCATGTTGACGTCGTCAAGCAATTCACCGAACAGGTGGTGAATCAGGCGCTGGGTGAGCAAGTCACCAGGTCGCTCAAGCCAGGCGAAGAGATGATCGGCATCGTGCATCGCCAACTGGTCGAACTGATGGGTTCATCTGTCGGCGAAGGTGAGAGCGACCCCATCATGCTGGTCGAGCCCGGCCCCACCGTCATCATGATGTCAGGGTTGCAGGGCTCGGGAAAAACCACAACGTGCGGCAAGCTGGCAGCCTACCTCCGTCAACGCGGGCACAGTGTGATGGTGGCTGCGGCTGACCTGCAGCGGCCCGCAGCTGTGGAACAGTTGCGGCTGGTTGTTGAGGGTGTGCGCGAAAACGCGCGCGGCAAGGCTGATGTGCTGTTTTATGGAGAGCCGGAAAAGTGTGCTGAATACGGCAAGGCGGTGGGCGTTGCAGTGGATGTTTGCCGCCGTGCACTCAAGGCTGCCAAACAGGCGGATGTTGATGTACTCATTCTCGACACAGCTGGACGATTGCACATCAATGACGAACTGATGAAGGAACTGGAAGCGATCAATCGCTCGGTCAATCCTCATCAGATTCTGCTTGTGGTTGATGCCATGGTGGGACAGGACGCCGTCAACTCGGCCCGGGAGTTTCACGAGCGGCTGGAAATCGATGGCGTCATCCTCACCAAGTTCGACAGCGATACACGCGGCGGCGCAGCACTGTCGGTGCGGCACGTCACAGGCGCGCCCATTCGCTTTATTGGCGTGGGCGAGAAGTTTGATGCGCTGGAAGAGTTTCACGCAGAACGAATGGCCAGCCGCATCCTCGGCATGGGCGACATTGTCTCACTTGTCGAAAAGGCCCAGGCGGAAGTCAGCGAAGAAGAAGCAGAAAAGCTCGCAGAGAAGATGGCCAAGGGAACGTTCACCATGGACGATTTCCTCAAGCAGCTCCGCTCGATCCGGCGCATGGGCCCGATGAAGCAGTTGCTGGGCATGCTGCCGGGCGTGGGGTCGGCCCTCAAAGATGTCGAAGTCGATGAAGCCCAACTCAATCGCCTCGAGGGCATCGTGCATTCGATGACACCGCGCGAGCGCGAGGATATCAAAGTGATCAATCGCTCACGCAGCAAGCGCATCGCGCAAGGCTCGGGCAGCGATGCAGCCGATGTCAGCAAACTCACAAAGCAGTTTGAGATGCTGCAGAAAATGACAAAGCAGATGGCAGGCATGGGTGGCAGCAAACTCAAAGCCATGCGCGAGATGTCACGCATGGACCCTGGCATGATGCCCGGCCTCAAGAACATGCCCAACTTCGGACAGAGTAAAGGCAGCACAAAAACTCAGAGTCGCAAGTCCGGCTTCAAGCAGCGCAAACGCCGCAAGTGAATGTTGTTTGCATGACATCCGCAATGCAGCAGCTTCATGTCATTGATCTTCACTTTCAGAACATCGCGGGCGCCATCGCTGCGTATGTGCTGGAAACAGATGCAGGACCAATCCTGTTCGAGACCGGCCCTGGAAGCACCACCGCAGCGCTTGAGGGCGGGCTGCAACAACTGGGTTACGAAGTTGCGGATCTGCAGGCAGCGTGTGTCACCCACATTCATCTCGACCACGCGGGAGCCGGGGGATGGGTGGCATCACATGGCGTGCCAATCCATGTGCATGAGTTCGGAGCGAAACATCTGATTGATCCGGAACGGCTGCTCGCCAGCGCCAGACGAATCTATCAGGATCGAATGGACCCGCTCTGGGGTGAGTTTCTGGCTGTGCCCGAGCGCCACATCGTCGCGCTCCACGATGGCGACTGTGTGTCGTTCGGAAATGTGCAGATCAATGTCATTGAAACGCCCGGCCACGCTCGGCATCATCACGCCTTTGCGTTTTCGATCGATGGTGAACGCGTTGCAGTGACTGGCGATGCAGGTGGCACATTCATCGCAGAAGCGCCCAGGTTCATGTCACTTCCAACCCCTCCTCCTGAGTTCAATCTGAATGCCTGGCTGCATTCACTTGATGTTCTACAGAACGAGCAGTTTGATGCCCTCTATCCAACTCATTTCAATCGGGTGGATGATGTTGCGAGTCATCTTGATCGTGTCAGAGGAGCGCTGCGGGATCACCTCGCGTTCGTTGAAGAAGCATCTGCGCTCTATCAGAATGATGCGGGCGCGATTGAGCATGCGTATCAGCAATGGTTTGAGAGGCAGGAACAGTCTGCGATGGTCCCGCCAGCCAAGTGGCCGTTCTATTGCAGTGCGGGGCTGATTCAGATGAACGTGACTGGGATGCTGCGGCACCTTGCGGGCGATTCGTAAGTTCGACTATTTTCGGCCTGCATCTTCTCGCATGGCTTCGGCAGTCTGAGATACCGCATCTCACGGTCCCGATCAATGACCGATGCTCTATTGTTGCTCGCGCACGCTACCCGGCCGTCTGAACTTCTCGGGATTGGTGCGGAATTCCTCAAGCAGGCGCTCGCGTTCGAGCTCACGTTTGCGTTGATCATCCAGTCGTCGCCAGTCGGGGTCCCATGGCCGAGGGCGCGGATGAGCCGCGAAATCCCATTCGGAAAGCTCCGTAACCTGCTCGGGTGAGAGAACACCTTTCAGGGCGTTCAGTTGCATCGCGTTAAGTGCCTCGCGTTCGAGGCCGATCGCAATCACCTGCCGGGCTGCATCCGCCATGGCGCGGCCGTCGCCACGATAACCATCGTAGCGTTCGGTGTAATACATATCAGCCAGGCGCTTTGAGATTCGCTCGTGTCGATCGCGAAAGACTTCCAGCAGAACGCGAACTGCTTCATGCTGATCAGGTCCAAGGTCCGTGACAGTGAAAGCTGCATCGTACAACGACGCTGCATCAGCCGGGTCTGGATAGATATGAGGATACGCCATCTCGCGATAGCGTTGCAGGATGGTTGCAGAGAGATCGGGATCATCCGCAACCAGCGCGCGCAGATGCGCCAATGAAGTGCGGTTATGATGCACTAGTGCTTCTGCGGATTGAATGCGGATTGCCCCGGCACGCTTCTCTTCCGCAGTGATCTGGTCATGGATGGCCAACACCTCCAGCGGATCGCTGGTCTGCTTTGCACGGTACTGGAGCGAATGGATATCCCAGCCCTCGCGCGCCCGAGCCCGCTCAGCAGCGTTGGACGCCCGCAGAAAACGAATGTATGCTGGTTCGTAAAGGTCGATGAACTCTCGCTCGAGGGTATCACGCTCTTCCGCCGTCAGCTCGATGGCATCGACGAGACGAGTCAGGTCAACGTTGCCTTCGGGAAGTTGTGGCGAGTAGAACTGCTCAATGCTTCGTTCGCGGCCACGGCGCACCCGTGGCATCCGCAGCGACTGTTCCGGTGTCAGAATGGCTGCGAGATTTGCAAAGAACTCGGTCTCTTCAAAATCCAGAATCGCCTGCCGGACGCGCGCCTTCTCGGCGTGAAGTGTTGGAAACAGTTCCTTGGCCAGCTTGCCCGTGTCCCCACCTGTTCTCTGAATGTGGCGGATCATCTCTGTCTCGCGCTGGTAGTACGCGCGAGCCTGTTGAACGACTGTGTGGAATCTGGTGTCTCGGTAGTGTTCCCATATGTCTTTCAGGAGCACCTGCTGCTCAGACGTCAGGTTAAGCCAGCGCGCATAGTCATCACATTCAACAGGCGTGATCTCACTCGGTGGACGCTGCCCGGCCGCCGCTGTCGCATGGATCGTAAGAAGCGCCGCAACCAGAAGTTTGGTCGCGCACCGGGTAAATGCGTCTGCCCTCCTCACGTTCCGCCTCCCGGTGAACACCACAGGACGATGCCGTTCGTTCCGGCAGCCCCTGCTGTTCCATTTGGTGTTCCCGTCCCGCCAGCGCCACCAGCGCCGCCGGTCCCGCCGCCGTCGCCGCCCGTCCCGGTTGCGTTGAAGGGAACGACGCCACCACCTCCACCTTTGCCGCCTGTGACCGAAGTGAGCGTCTGATTGAGGTCCCCGATCGCATCACCGCCGTCACCGCCCGGGCCACCGACGCCTGCATACATGCTGCTCTTGCCCCCGTTGCCCCCGTGACCCGCGCGGGTGAAGGTGGCGCGATCCTTCACATCTGATCCCTTCCCGCCTGCGCCGCCATTTCCATGAGTTTCCGTCGGCAAGGTGGCAGTGTATCCAGCGTTGCCGCCGTCGGGACCGGTCGTCGGTGTCCAGTTGCCGGGGATGCCGTCGTAGCCATCAGGTGACGCGGCTGTCCCATTCGACCCAAAGGGATAATTTGGCGGGTAGTTCTGCGCCACCGCGGCAAGGACGAAACTACCGGACACAGTTACAGCAACCATCACATGAATCATGCGTGTCATGATCGGCCCTTTCGTTGGATTGTGGGGGAATGCGCATCCGCGCTGCGAGAGGCGGATTCATAGTCGTCAGAGAGAGAGAGAGAGAGAGAACCATGCTGCTCATCTTTCGTTGTCCCGGTGGGAAAGGTGCGGCTGACCGACTCACACACCAGTCTGACCGATCGGCGGCCCCTGTCAAGAGGAAATCCCTACGGATTTATGGACTTTCTCTCTTGGGCTACAAGACCTGCCAGAATTCGCCGAATCTGCCGACCATGAAGGGCGTCTGACCTACCACTGCTCATTCACTCCCGATTGCTCTGACGAGCCGCGACCGTAGGGGAGCGATGGTTAACGTTGAGCACATTTGCACGAACGCCGCGAAACCGCAAGCGTGAATCGGGGCCGGTTTGCGTGCGCCCGCCAACTCATCATTCACTCCATATTCCTCGACGGGCCCGGCGGGCAGCAAGCTCAGCCTGCTCGTATGACAACAGGCGACTGTGTGGCCACCTTTCTTCCGCGCGGGCCAGACCAGCAGTCAACAGCAGCCGATTCAGCGTCGAGCCATCTTCAAGATCAACATGTGCCAACACGCGCCCGTACGAGCCGCGCAATCGTTGTCTTTCCAGCCTCAATGTGACGACAGCGCCACCTGCGTGCTGCAGCACGAAGTCGCGCGATTCTTCAGCCCATGCATCGCGTGTGCCCTGGTCGTTGCGCATTTCCGGCGCATCGACGCCCCAGAGGCGAATGCGGGTAATGCTGGAACCCTGTACAGCATCGGGAATCTCAACGTCAATCGTGTCGCCGTCCACAACCCGCACCACCCGCACCTGTTGATCGTGATAGACCTGATAGTCGTTGCTGCCCTTGACGAGCAACCCGCCCCGTTGATCAATGATGATCAACGCCACGATCAACACCAGCCACAGCAGCATCACCCCTCGACTGCGACGGAATCGTGGCCGCCACCAACTTCGTCTTCGAGTTCGGGATGCCTTCGGGAACTTTCGTTTTGATCGTCGCAAGGCCATCATCAGCGCATACCATACCATCGACTGATTCACAACGTTCGGAATCCACGGGGTCTACATATGAACGCTCTTCTCGCTGGTGATGGTGACACTTGTCGGCTTCACGTTGCCCGCTTTGCCAAGGTGTTGTTGATTCTGCTCGCCGTTGCATGCATATGCGCCACTGCCAGCGGCTGCAGTTCACTGGACAGGATGATGGGTGATGACGATCGGCCGCGGGCAAGAGTAAGGGGTGTGAATCTGCAGGGGTTAACGCTTGATGGTGCCACACTCGGTTTTGATGTTGAGGTGACCAACCCGTACCCGCTGCCGTTGCCTCTGGTGAATCTGGACTACAACCTTGTTTCGCAGGGCCGTTCGTTTTTCAATGGGGCTGCCCCGCTGTCGGGAACGATTCCTGCACATGGGTCTCGTCTGGTGACGCTGCCTGCAACATTTGCATTTCGCGATGTGCTGGCGATTTTGAGTGATATCCAGCCCGGCGCAATCGTGCCCTATGTGGCTGAACTCGGCCTTGGCGTCGATGCACCGGGCCTGGGCTTGCTCACGCTTCCGCTCCGCAAAGAGGGCGAACTGCCTGTGCCAGCCGTTCCTGAAGTGCAGGTTGCAGGGATTGACATCAAGAGCCTCAGTCTCAGCGAAGCCAGCGCGGTGATTCAACTGGATGTGAAGAATCTGAATCAGTTCAAAGCCACACTCAATGGTCTGAACTACGCACTTTCGCTGGGTGGATACGACATTGCCGCAGCTGCGGTTGACAGGTCGGTTGCCTTCAAGCCCGGTGAACAGGAGCGGCTGAGTATTCCTGTTTCATTCGACCCGCGCGCCCTGGGCATGGCAGCCCTCAACATGCTGCGCAGCAACAGCGCCACCTATGAGATCGATGGCCTCATGGACTTCGAGACACCATTTGGAAACATGAACCTGCCATTCAGCAGGATCGGCGAGACACTCCTTCGGCGATAATATGTGCCGGGCCAAGATGACGAAAGAAAGGACGGGGATCATGATGATGATGACAATGGCGACACGAGTGACCGCAGCCGTAGCGTTGATGAGCGTGACCATGCTGATGCCTGCCTGCCGTTCCGCATATTACGGAACCATGGAGGCATTCGGCCATCACAAGCGCGACATTCTTGTCGATCGTGTTGAAGAAGCACGCAACGATCAGCAGAAAGCCAAGGAGCAGTTCCGCGATGCTCTGGAAGCATTCAACGCAGTGGTCAACGTTCCGCCCAGTGAATTGCGTGATACATACGAGCGCCTGAACGCTGAGCACAAGCGCAGTCAGTCGCGGGCTGAAGATGTCCAGACGCGCATCAGGAAAGTCGATGAGGTCGCGAAGGACCTCTTCAAGGAATGGGAAACCGAAATCGACACCTATACTAACGAGAATCTCAGACGACGAAGTGAAGACCAGCTGCGCGATACACGCTTCCGCTACGAACAATTGTACCGGGCCATGACGCGGGCCGAGTCGAAGATGCAGCCGGTCCTCAACGCTTTCAGCGATCAGGTGCTGTTTCTGAAACACAATCTGAATGCACAGGCAGTCGCGTCATTGCAGGGTGAAGTGGATCATCTGGAGACCGAGATTGCAGAGTTGATCCGCGACATGGAATCCGCGATTGCAGAAGCTGATTCATTCATCAACGCGATGAGCAGCGAATAGAGCGCTTCGTCCGTCGTTGCGCCGTATTGGCGGAAGGCGCTTACTGCGTGCGCGGCTCAGATAATCGGAGATTGACCGCGCGCAAAAAGCGAACGGTCGAATCTCCTCTCCAAGCTTCGACCGCCCGCATGACTGAGGCATCGCAAAAGCGTTGCCACCAGCGTTCAAGAGCCTCTCTCTCGACTCTCGTCAATGGATTGTTTGATATTCGCTAAAGTGTCGTGACAGATTCCTCCGTGCGTGTCATTCTGACATTCGCAAACCCAAAGCAAAACTATTCTGAGCCAATCAAAATGCCCAACTTTACTTTGTCACTGCAACAGTAGAAATGTTGGTGGCAGCAGTGACTTCGGCGACACGGCCAAGTATCCAAGCAAGGCACTCATCAGTCTACATCAAGAACCGGCACAAGGGAAGTCAGTTGCAAAGAAAATCAGCAACAGTTTTCGGTCACCCGCTGTGCACCTTTTCTTCTTCCTGCTCGTGGTTATCGGTGGGGCTGGCTGCGTCTGTGTCAGTGTTCTCGGCGAGCTCGTTTTCATCCGTTGCGGGTTCAACCGGCGCAGGAGAGCCATCGGTCTGCCAGGCGTCGGGGTAGAATCGGTGGGCAAGGTGGCCAATGACCTTTTCAAGATGCTTGTACAGATACGCATCCAACTTCACTTTGTGCCCATCAACATGCTCCACCCAGGCAACTGACTTGGCCATCCACCGACTCATGTCAATGTCCTTGATCTCCTCAGCCTGCCAGGTGATGTTGCCTGGCAGATGCAGCGTTCCGTCTTCATCCAGTTGATGTTTGTTCTTCTTGATCTTGGCGATCTGAAAGAAGCACCAGGGGACCCACAGGATGCAGGCAATGAACATCCACTGCACAATATGGTCGAACGCAGCAGGTTTGGTTTCGCGTTCGTTGGCTTCTGTATAGATTTTGAGGCTGGCGAATTGTTCGCGTTCTTCGGCGGTGCGCAAGCGTCCGGTCTCCGCCTTTGCGGCCAGTTCGTCATAGTGCTCCCACTTCGCTGCGTTCTCAGTCTGATAGGGAATCTCTACAAAGAGGTCATACGCGCCCCAGACCGAGAAGACGATGCACACAACTGCAGTGATGACTTGCCGCCAGAAATAGTGGGTGGCAATGGTGGTCTTGAGAGGCATCGGCGTGGAATCGTTCATGCGTGGTTTCCGTCCTCATCTGAGGTGGGTAGGGCGTTGAGTGTGGACATCCACCAGTGTTCAGCCTGGACGCGCCCGCCGGGGGTTGCAAGCAGCATCGCGTAGCCGCCTTCCTCCACTCTGCGAGTGGGTATCCTCGGGATACGTCGGCCCATCACCAGGGCTGCGCTCAGCCATTGCTCGTGGTATCGGACCATTCGCTCAGCGGCGGGCGTTCCGAACCGTCGCTCATCTTCCTCACCGCCCGGGAACCAATGCGAATCGTGGAATGCCATTGGAGTGTCGAGTGTCCTTCTCCAGTGAAACAGGGCGTTGGCCCGGGAACGTTCCCGTCCGTGATGCGTATAGTAGATATCACACGCGGGTGTGTCCCACGGCCAACCTTTTCATCGCATTGATACATATCGACCGTCGTTTGGTTCGATGAAAAATGACGCTGGAAAACCGTCTTTCGACTCAGGAGAAACAATGAAAACTTCAATCAACAGATTTGCCTCGACAACCCTGCTGGCCGCTGCCCTCAGTGCGACTGCACTGCTTTCCGGTGGATGTGCCAATGATGCTCAGAACGGCGCATTACTCGGGGCTGGCCTGGGCGCGCTCGGTGGAGCCGTCATCGGCCACAATGTCAACGATCGGGCAGGTGAAGGCGCCGCCATCGGCGCAGCTGCTGGCGCGCTGGGCGGCTACATCATCGGGAACGAATCCGACAAGCAGAAGCAGTACCAGGGTGGCGGCGGCTACTACAACGACAGCCAGTACTACAACCGCGGCGGCGGCGGGTATTACCAACCGCGCGGCGGGTCGCGGACGTACTACCGCGAAACCACGACCTACTACGGACCTGTCTATCGCCGTGGCTATTACCAGCATCATCATTACTACGATCCCTATTGCGACTGGTAAATCGCTGCCCGCACATTCCAACGTCTGGTGAAGCGCTGCGACCTGTCGCAGGTGGGACACGTTCCTCCGCGCACGAGTGGTCTCATCGCCGCGCCGCATCACTTGCCACGCGTAGACTCACCGATGAAGATGAATCCCTCGCTGCGCATTGCGCTCCTCTCTATCGCTGTTGCATGCAGCAGCGCATTGTTGCACCATACCCCCGCGCACGCAGATCGTGTTCGCATTGCGCTCGATGCTGATGCTGCAACTGAGCCCGTGAGCGGACGCCTGGTGTTGCATTTCATCACACATCGGGGTCCAATGTGGGACGGACGATCGCCCCTCGAGGCTCCATTCTTTGAGCGCCCGCAACCGTTGGCATCGTTTGCCATCGAGTCACTCAAGCCTGGCGAAGTGATTGAGCTTGATCTCGCACGTGCTGTTGCGTTCCCGGAAAACCTCAACAACTCGCTCGACGGATTTGCCCGCGTGCAGGCTGTTCTTGACATTGACCAGACCGAGCGAGCAATGCTCGAAGGTCCGGGCAACATCATCAGCGATGAGATCGGCATGGTGTTCTCTGCAGCCAGTGACGATGATGTGATTGAACTCACATTGCGCGACGTGGTTGGCGCGACCCAAATGCCTGAAATCAGAGATCTCCCCAATCTCAAATGGGTCGAATGCCGCAGCGAACTGTTAAGTGAGTTCTACGGCCGCGACGTCTATCACCGCGCGGGCGTTGCGCTGCCAAAGACGTACGACAGTCAGGACAAGGCAGAGCGCGAGTGGCCCAGCGTCTACATCGTCCCCGGCTTCGGGGACAGGCAGGAGAGCGCAGCTGGATACGCAGAGATGCACCTGCACGCAGCGCTTGAGTATGTGCCTCAGGCAGTGTTCATTGTGCTCGATCCTGAGTCGCCCCTCGGCCATCATGGCTTTGTTGATTCAGCCAATCATGGGCCGCGCGGCACTGCGCTGGTGAACGAGTTCATTCCGCATCTCGAATCGCAGTTCCGCATGAAGTCGTCGCCTGAAGCGCGCGTGCTGATGGGGCACTCATCGGGCGGATGGAGCACGCTCTGGCTGCAACTCAACTGGGAGGAAACGTTCGGCAGTTGCTGGTCGCTGGCCCCTGATCCGGTGAGCTTTGCCTGCTTTCAGTTTGCCAATCTGTATACCGATGCAAGTTTGTATTCATTTGCGCCGCTGGTTCCGGGCAACGAATCGCCTTCCTATCGCGTGGTTGATCTTGAAGGGCGCTCCGTGGTGTACATGACTGTGCGCGAAGAGTACCTGATGGAACATGCGATTGATCCAGATGGCCGCTCTGGCCAGCAATGGGCAGCTTGGGCAGCGATGTTTTCGCCACACAATCCCAAGACCGGCAGTCCTTACCCCCTTGCAGATTTCAAGTCGGGGCTGATCGACAGAGCAGTGGTCGAACACTGGCGGCAGTTCGACATCTACAACCTCATCGCACGTGACTGGGAACGCCATCGCCCCACACTCGAGAACAAAATCCATCTGTTGTGCGGCGAGTGTGACAACTACTACCTCGATCGGGCTGTCCGTCACCTCAAGGAACTGGTCGACATTCGCGTCGAGGGTGATGGCAAGGCCTGGCAGGGACCGGGCGTGATTGAGATCGTCCGCTACGCAGCCCACGACAGCATCGTCGCGCTGACAACGGTGCGCGTGCATGATGAGATCATGGCTCACTTCCGCAAACACGGGTTGCATGATTGAAATTGTGTGGGCGCCCCACACCCCCCGGGGCAGGCCGGTGTCATCGTGCACACACACAAAAGAACGCCCGGGACATTTGGTGTGCCGGGCGCTGGTTGAAAATCTGGAAACGTGACTGGGCGAGTGCGCTCAGCCGTCGATCTCGTCCTGGTACTCCTTGAGCGTGGCTTCGAGGTCAGCCTTCATCTCGGGGTCGGCGTTCGCGACAGCCTTCTCCTGCCACTTGATGGCAGTTTTGAGATCGCCCTTTTCGTAGAACGCGCGTGCGACGGTGTCGAGGATGGCGCCATTGTTGCCGCCGCTCACTTCGTTGGCGCGCATCGCCATTTCCATGGCCAGATCAAGATCCGGGTTGGGGAACTCGGTGAGGATCATCCACGACCAGGTGTTCAGCGTCATCGCATCATTCCAGAAGCCTTTCATGCTCGTGCGGATGAGCTCGTAACCTTCCTCAGCCTTGTCGAGTTCAGTGATGTTCAGATAGGCCAGTTGCATCTGATAGGTGCCCGGACTGTTTGAAATCTTGATGAGCTGGTTCAGAAGTTCAACAGCCGTGTCGGTGTCATCATTCTGCATGGCCACCCCGAGCTTGACGGTGAGAGCGCGCTCAGCTTTGAACGCTTCACGGTCCCACTTGTCATGCACGATGAGGTCGAGCGGCTTGTCGATCGACATGGGATGGCCGATCCATTCGATCTTCTGATCCTTGCCGACGATAAATGCGGTGGGAATGCCTGAGCTGCCTGATGCCTGCATGTAGTCGGTGAAGACAGAGCGATCGGGATCGGTCGTGAGTGTGTACTCGGTCTTGGCGTCCCACTCTTCCTGGCTCAGGAAGCTCTTGACGGTGTCGAGGGGTTCGTCGCTGACGCCGATGAACTGTACGCCATACTCTTCGTACTGCTTCTGCAATGCTGAAACATGAGGCATGCTTGCACGGCAGGGACCGCACCATGTTGCCCAGAACTCGACGATGTAAACCTTGTCGTCTTCGAACTCGTTGATCTCGTCGCCCTTGAGCCAATGCTCGATATCGAGTTGCGGCGCATCAGCACCAATGTCAAACTTGTCAACCTTGGGCTCCATCTGCTTGGGGGGCTCGATCTGCTTGGGGGGCTGGATCTGCTTGGGTTCTGTGGCAGGGTTGTCCTGCGCGAGGGCGGTGCATGCCAGGGCAAGTGCCGTGACAGTGGTACCAAATGTAAGGGTCCGTCGCATGTTGAAAATCTCCATTTATGGGGGTTGTTGCTGCCAGTGAACTGTGCCGTCTGTGCGGAGCGTGTTCAGCGTTCTGTATTGGCAGCGTGTCAGCAGCGGTGCTGACGCAGCGGATTATAGGTCGCTGCGAATCAAGTCAAGCCGACTCGAAAAAACAGGCCGCCAGCCCCCTTCCGGGAACCGGCGACCTGGTGGTCGGAAGCATTTGATCTATTGAGTCAATGCACATCCCGTGCCAACCGCTGGATGAATGTTGGGGTCGCGTCTGTTATACTCGGCCGCCGCTGCGAAGAGTCCGCGACGGCTTGAATGACGTAACTCTGTTATTGACAGTTGTTTATGGAAGTAATTAAGGGCATCCCAGTCGCACCGGGCGTGGTCATCGGCCGGGCATTCGTCCTCGACTATGTCGATGAACGGGTGCCATTCCGAACCGTTCCCCCAACCGAAGTTGATGGACAGGTGCAGCGATTTGATGCAGCGGTTGATGCCGCGACCACGCAGCTGGGCGAGCTGCGCGACCGGGCAGAGCGCGAGCTCGGACGTGAGCCAGCTAAGATTTTCGGATTCCATTTGGGTTTATTGGGCGATCGCAGCCTGCTTGATCCCATCCGCACCCGCATCCGAAGCGAGCACGTGACCGCTGAGTATGCCACCGCAAGCGCTTTTCGCTCGCTGGCTGAGCAGTTTCGCAATATGGGAAATGAGGTCTTCCAGCAGAAGGCCAACGATGTGCTTGATCTGGATCGCCGGCTGCTCGAACAACTGCTTGGCCAATCACAGATACGATTGGAACACATTACCGAGCCTGTGATCATCGTTGCCCACGAACTGACGCCCACGCAGGCCGCATCACTTGATCGCGATCTTGTCCTGGCATTGGCGACCGATGCGGGCGGGCGTACCAGTCACACCTCCATCGT
The DNA here is from genome assembly GCA_051004555.1 of Phycisphaerales bacterium. Classification (GTDB taxonomy): domain Bacteria; phylum Planctomycetota; class Phycisphaerae; order Phycisphaerales; family SM1A02; genus JBPCKF01. The sequence continues at coordinate 46,865 of JBPCKF010000108.1, forward strand.
GGCCCGGGCCCTCAATATTCCTGCGGTGGTTGGATGCCAGCGCGTCTCGCTCAACATCAACGATGGCGATGAGATCATCGTCGACGGCGATCGCGGCCTGGTCATTCTCCGCCCCGATAACGAGACACGAACGCAGTATGAAGCCTACCGCATCGAAATGGTTGCCTATCACACTGGCCTGCGCAAAGAGCGGTCCCTCGACGCAACCACCATCGACGGCGTTCGCATTCAGCTGCTCGGCAACATCGAGTTTCCCGAAGAAATCGAAGAACTTCATGCAGTCGGAGCAGATGGTGTCGGCCTCTACCGCACCGAGTTTCTCTATCTCACATCCAAAGAAGAGCCCAGTGAAGAGAAACTGTTTACAACCTACAAAGCCTGTGTGGAACTCATTCGCGGCAAGCCGATCACCATTCGCACGCTCGACCTTGGCGCTGACAAATACACACAGCAACAACGCATCGAACCCGAACGCAATCCCTTTCTGGGCTGCCGCGGCATTCGCTACTGTCTGCAGAATCTGCCACTCTTCCGCAGACAGTTGCGGGCCATTCTGAGGGCATCAGCTTACGGGAAACTCAAGCTCATGTTCCCGCTGGTGACGACCACCATGGAACTCCGCCAGGCACGCATGGTGATGCGCGACGTCATGGAAGAACTGGACGAAAGCGGCATTGCCTTTGACAGCGACATCCCGATTGGCGTAATGATCGAGGTGCCCAGTGCGGCCATGATGGCATCCGCATTTGCCCGCGATGTCGATTTCATGTCGATCGGCACCAATGACCTGATTCAGTACACCCTGGCTGTGGATCGCGGCAACGAGCGGGTTGCAAATCTCTACTCAGCAGCCAATCCAGCCCTGCTCATGCTGATGAAACAGGTCATCCGGGCCGGGAAAAAGGCTGGCCGAGAGGTGAGCGTGTGTGGCGAAATGGCAGGGGAACTCACCTACACCATGTTGCTGCTGGGATTCGGCCTGCGTACACTGTCCATGGCATCTTCTCTGATCCCACAAGTGAAGAGGCTGGTCCGATCGGTCGATATCGGACAATGCGAGCGGCTCGCCCGAAAGGTCGGCTCGTTCGATTCCGAGCGTCAGGTGCTTCATTATCTGAGGCAGCAGACGCGAAAGATACTTCCCGAGGCGTTCGGCGGGTGGACCGCCGATTGACAACGTTTTTGACGCCTCATGAATGAATAACCGGCCCAGCCGGTCACCGTCGATGAGCCCAGCCTGCGCGTGTCCCAACGACATGTTGCAGGGTTCTGAAAGGCCCGGCGTCGACCGACAGGCACTGCGAGAGCAGGGTTCACAAGTGATCCGCCCAGGCACATTCGCTCGAACAGGCACGATCAATGCATCACAACATGCAGCACCGGCTCAGGATGAGCAGCTGCAATCGTGGAGCATCAACTTTGAACCCGCGCGCCCGCAGATTTCCACAGGAGATCACATCGCGTGGTCAAATCACAAATCAAGGATGGCCCGACGAAGCTTCTTATCGTCAACGATGTACCAGGAGAAGAATGCCGCATCGCGCTGATCGAAAACGATCAGTTGGAAGAGCTCTATTCGGAACGAACCCTCCAGGCAACTGGCGTGGGCAACATCTACAAGGGACGTGTCATCAACGTTGAGCCTGCGATCCAGGCTGCGTTCATCGACTACGGCTCCGGACAGAACGGCTTCCTCCACATCTCAGACCTGCACCCCCGCTACTTCCCCGGCGGTGAGGACAAGACTGAACAGGTGGGTCGCAAGATCCCACGCCGTCAGCGCCCGCTCATGCAGCACGCGCTGAAACGGGGCGACTCGATACTCGTGCAGGTCATCAAAGAAGGCGTCGGCACCAAGGGCCCCACACTCACAAGTTACCTCTCGATTCCCGGCCGTCTCATGGTGATGATGCCCGACATGGACCGTGTGGGCGTCTCGCGCAAGATTGAAGATGAAGACCTTCGCCGCGAAATGCGGAAGGTGCTCGATTCACTCGATCTGCCCGATGGCATCGGTTTCATTCTACGAACTGCAGGTTTCGGCCGCACCAAGACTGAACTCAAGCGCGACGTGGCGTATCTGGTCCGTCTCTGGAAGACGATGTCCAAACGCATCGACTCCGTGCAGGCTCCCTGCGCACTCTATGTCGAGTCTGATCTGCTCATCCGCACCATCCGCGATGTTCTCACACCCGATGTGAACGGCATTGTGGTCGATAGTCAATCTGGCTATGAACGGGCGATTGAGTTTCTTCGGGTTGTGGCTCCGCGCTCCGCTCCGCGCGTGATGCGCTATCGCAGCGAAGCACCGATCTTTCACGCGTTTGATATCGAACGTCAGATCGACCTGGTGCATCAGCGCGAAGTGACACTGCCTTCGGGTGGCGCGATTGTGATCGATCAGACCGAGGCTGTGGTGGCAATCGATGTGAACTCCGGCCGCAGCCGCAGCGCACGCGACTCTGAAACCAATGCCTATCGCACCAACTGCGAAGCGGTGGACGAAATCTGTCGCCAACTGCGTCTGCGCGATCTCGGTGGTCTGGTGATCAACGATCTCATCGACATGGGCAAACCTGACCACCGCCGCTCCATCGAGAAGCGCTTCCGCGACAATCTGGCCCGCGATCGTGCCAAGACCTCGATTTCACGCATCAGTGAGTTTGGCATTCTGGAAATGACTCGTCAGCGCATGCGCCCGAGCATTCGCAAGGCTCACTATCAGCCGTGTGCTCATTGTCAGGGACGCGGCGCCATCCGAACGCCCGAGTCGATGGCGTCAGAAGCCCTGCGACATGTCGCGCACCTCCTGCAGCATGAGCGCGTGCAGACTGTCGAGATGGTCTGCTCAGCACGGCTGGCTGCTGACCTGCTCAGCGCCCGTCGTCGCACGCTTGTGCGGATGGAAGATGCATTTGGCAAGTCCATCAAGGTACGCATAAGCGACGTGTTTGCAACTGATCGCATCGACTATTACGCCTACGACGAGCGCAGCGCGGATGTCGACATCACAGCTCTGCCAACCCTGCCACGCCCGACACTTGAAGAGCTTGAAGCAATGGCTTCGACGTTCGAAGATGACGCTGATGTCGATGCCCCGAGCGATGCTGAAGAAAGCGCAGGACCCAAGAAGAAGCGGCGTCGCCGGCGCGGACAGAAGAAAGTCGCGACGCTCGTCGATGCGCTGCGTGGCATCGGACAATATGTCGATGGCGACGACGATGATGATGATGATGATGCGGATGAGCACGCTTCCAATGCGCAAGATGATGATGACGATGATGCTCGTGACGAAGCCAATAACCAAACCAGTCAACAGTCAGAGGGCGCCCCACGCAAGAAGCGGCGGCGAAGACGCAGACGCAGCAAGAGCGCTGCTGAGTCAACGCCCGCAGCCGACAACAATGCAGACGGCAATGCAGACAGCGACGCTGCTGTGACCGAAGACGCTGGCGTGACAACATCAAGCCCATCGCAGGGCTCAGAAGATACTCCTGCACAAGGCGCCAGCCTCGCAAGCGCGACTGGCGAAGATGACAAATCATCCCGCCGCAAACGGCGTCGACGCAGAAAGCGCAAGACGCCCGACACGTTGACTGCTGCGGGTGGCAGCGGAGACACTGCTGCATCATCACCCGAATCAGCAACAGAGTCTGCCGAGCAGCAGGAAGAGGATGCAGCTGAAGCAAGGGAAACATCAAGCGACAACGGTGTTCCTGCTTCGGAATCCGGACCTGCCAAGAAGAAACGACGTCGTCGCAGAAAGAAAACTACCAGCGCATCATCAGCCGATGACGCCAGCCAGTCTGCATCCAGCACCGAAACGAAGGATCACAAAAAGCCTGCAACCACCGGCAGTTCCGAGAAGCCCGCCGCACCTGAGAAGGCCAGCCCGACAGTGCGAAGTCTGTACCGCTCTCGCCGTAAAGTCACTGCACCAACAGCCCCGGACGCGCGGGACCGCGAATGATGATGATGCCGTCGCAACAGCCTGAGCATCAACGCTCGCGTTCAACAACCCGTCGCATCATTGTGCTTGGCTGTACTGGATCCATCGGCACCAGTACGCTCGAAGTGCTTGCGCATCTCAGAAGCACCGGCCATGCCTTCGACATCATCGGCCTTGCATGTGGCAGCAATGTTGACAAGGCCCTCGAGCAGGCGCAGCAATGTCATGCTGGCGCGCTGGCGGTCACACACGCTGAGAGCGATGCAATCAAGCATGCAACCAGCAAAGGCTCTTCCAACACCCCGCGCATCTTCACCGGTCCGAATGCGGTGATCGAGATGCTCGAAATGGTTGCGCAGCCGGGCGATCTTGTCGTCGCAGCAATCGTGGGCGCAGCTGGTCTTGCGCCCGTGGTTCGCGCCATCGAGTTGGGGTGTGACATCGCGCTTGCCAACAAGGAAACGCTTGTTGCAGGTGGCGATATCGTCCTGCCACTGGTCGAACGCAAAGGCGTGCATCTGCTGCCTGTTGATTCTGAACACAGCGCTGTTTTTCAGTGCATGATGGCGAAGCGTGGGCCAAGTGAAGTCGAGCGTGTTGTCCTCACCGCATCGGGTGGACCATTCAGACAATGGCCGCTCGAACGCATCCAGAATGCCACTGTCGCAGAAGCGTTGAATCATCCCACATGGACGATGGGACGCAAGGTGACAGTCGACTCTGCAACGCTCATGAACAAGGCTCTTGAAATCATCGAAGCCCGCTGGCTGTTTGACCTGCCAGCGGCGAAGATCAGCGCTGTGATTCATCCGCAGTCAATCGTGCACAGCTTTGTTGAGTTTATTGATGGGTCGGTGATGGCGCAGCTGAACCCGCCTGATATGAAAGGGCCGATTCATTATGCACTCACCTGGCCCGAGCGCGCAAGCAGCTGCGCTCCGAAACTCGACTGGAGCCGTCTTTCGCAACTGACGTTCGAACCAGTTGATCATGATCGCTTCGGGGCTGTCAACCTCGGCCTGCAGGTCGCAGCAGCAGGTGGCAGCACTGGCGCTGTCTTCAATGCAGCCAACGAAGTGGCAGTCAACGCGTTTCTCGCAGGCGACATACCCTTCGGTCGCATCACCTCGCTTGTGGCGCAGGTGCTTGATGAGCACGATCGCTTCGACATTCTCACGCTTGATGATGTTTTTTCAGCTGATCACATCGGGCGCGTGCGGGCAACCGAAGCTTTGCACGCTCCCCGCGCTCAGCTGCGCTCCGCTTCGGTTCGCGGCTAAACCTTTTCTTGTCTGTCGTCTCCTGCACTGCCATGACATTCACAACGCTTTTCAATATCGGCATCATCATCCTGGGTTTCGGGCTGCTGATTTTCTTTCACGAACTCGGCCACTTCATCGCAGCCAAGTGGGCGGGCATCCGCGCTCAGTCCTTTGCCATCGGCATGGGCCCGCGTCTGCTCAGTTACCGCAAAGGTGTTGGCCTGGCGCTCGGATCAACTGATCCAGCCACCATCCAGAAAACCGGCAAGAAAGGCAACGACCTCTCCGACGAAGAACTCAACAGCTTCGGAGTGAGTGAAACGGAATATTCGCTGCGGCTCCTGCCTTTGGGCGGTTTTGTGGGCATGCTGGGACAGGAAGATGGCAATCCCAATGCGGTTTCTGCTGAACCGCGCAGCTACTCAAGCGCGCCCATCGGCAAACGCATGGTGGTTGTCTCTGCAGGTGTCATCATGAACCTGCTGGTCGCAGTCGTGTTCTTCGTCTGGGCGTTCATGGTTGGGGTCGAGTTTGAAGCACCCATTGTTGGCGGCACTGATCCGTCCATGCCTGCAGCCAGCGCGATTGCTCTGAACGCCAATCAGTACGGCATCGCCGAACCCGGATTGCAACTTGGCGATGTGGTGCTCAGCGTCGATGGCAAAGATACAGAGACCTTCGGCGATATCGCAATCGCTGCAGCCATGGCGGCGCCAGAGACCCCCGTCGCCTTGAAGGTCAGGCGCGACAACATCAAGGGCGAGCCCGCGGTGCTCGACTTCATGATCGCCCCGGTTGACAACCAGGGCCTCCTCAGCCTCGGCATTCTCCCCGCCCGCTCGACCGTCCTGAACGGAAAGCAACTCGAGATTGTCGAAGACACGCTGGGACTCACCGGCCTTGCTGATGCAGGCGTCGAGCCGCACATGCAACTTGTGGACGTCAACAACACGCCGATCACCACGTGGCAGGAATTTGATGCAATCGCGCGGGCGTCCAACGGCCAGCCACTTGCAACCCGATGGGCAGATCCAGGTCAACCCGAACGACCGCTCATCAGCGCGCCATTGCAGGTGCGCCTGCAACTGCCCAACCTGTTTCATGCAGCGCCTGACGCAATTGATGTTGTCTCTGTTGATGCAGGACTCTTCGGCCTCTCGCCACTTGTCCGCGTTGCAGCCCTTTCGCCCGACAGCCCCAATCGCACAGTCCTGCGGCCGGGTGATGTGATCTTCTCACTTGGCCCGATCGATGGTCCGCGTTTCAGCGACATCTCCGGCTATGCAACCACGCATCCCGGCGAAACTGTTGCGGCGGTGATCTTGCGCGGCCGCGATCAAATGAACGTTTCGCTCACCATCGACAGCAAGGGCAAGCTCGGCATTTTCCGCGATCAGGCAGATGACCTGCCCTATACAGCCAAACCCATCGAAGCAACCACGCAACTGCGTCGATCGGCTGAGGAAGCCCGTATCGAACACCCAACACCCGTCGCGGGCAGCAAGATTCCTGGTGGCGCTCGCCTCGTTCGCGTCAATGACGTCTCGATTCAGAACTGGACCGAGTTTCGCCGCGAACTGCGCGAAGCAACCCGGCTGGCCCTTGCAGCAGAAACCGGGACAAGCGTCAACATGATCTATCAATCCGGCGATGCAGAGCCGCAACAAGCCACACTCGCGCTGTCTTTGGATGACATACGAACGTTGCACAATCTCGGCTGGACCACCGCTCTCAGCGATGACCTCTTCAAACCCATTTCCATCATTATCAGCGCCGATGGCAACCCACTCACCGCCCTTGCGATGGGTATTGATCGAACGAAGATGTTCGCAGCCAACGTGTATCTGACTCTGGTTCGCCTGTTTCAGCGCACTGTGAGTGTCGATCAGTTGCGCGGCCCGGTCGGCATTGTGCATGTCGGCACGATTATCGCGGACAAAGGCTTTATGTACATCGTGTACTTTCTTGCTCTCATCAGCGTCAACCTTGCAGTGATTAACTTCCTGCCTCTGCCGATCGTCGATGGCGGCCTGTTTCTGTTTCTGATCTACGAAAAGTTCAAGGGTCGCCCGCCGTCGGTCGCATTCCAGAACGCTGTCACATTGCTGGGACTGGGCCTGATCATTCTGGTGTTTGTGGTTGTCACATACAACGACATTGCGCGGCTGATCGTGGGTTGACATGGCACCTATGCTTTTGCTATGCACCCCTGCACTCTTCTGCGCGCAATGTTCATCGCCTGCCTTCTGGTCGTGTCGCTCTGCACGCTCGCTGCTATGCAAGCTCCCCCGCCCACGCTGGCGGCCCGCATGAATGGCACTGTGCCGATTGATGGACTTGATGCAACCGTCACCATCACCCGCGACGCACTTGGCATTCCCACCATTCGCGGCGAGAACATCCTCGACGTCATCACTGCTCAGGGATTTATTCACGCGCAGGATCGATTCTTTCAGATGGACCTCGGCAGGCGCTACGCCGTTGGTGAACTTGCTGCCCTCATCGGACCTGAGTTAGTTTCGACTGATGAACGCATGCGTCGCCTTGGCCTGCGCGAGGTCGCCCGCACCAGCATCAAGGCCCTGGATGCCAAGCATCTTGCGTTCCTTGAGCATTATACAAACGGCGTCAATGCTGGACTGCGCGATTTATCCACGCCCCCGCTTGAATATACATTTCTGCGAGCTGCACCAGCACCCTGGCAGGTGGAAGATTCGCTCCTCGTCATCCTAAGTATGTGGGATGCGCTCAATCAATCGATTGATGATGAACGCATGTACATCCAGTTGCACGACGCGCTGTCCGAGGAACTTTTGACTTTCCTCACGCCGATTGCAACGCGATTTGATTCGCCACTGCTTCCACCATCAGGCGAAGTTGGCGACAACAATGAATATACACCCCTTGCCATTCCCAGCGTTGAGGTGATGAATGTCCGCCGTCAATCACACGCGTGGCTCGATCAGGAGATGATGGGCGATGGTGATAACGTCTATGCCCAACTGGTGCCGCCCCACCGTGAGATTGTTCCCGGATCCAACTGCTGGGCAGTTGCGGGATCGCGCTCCACGCATGGCGGGGCCATTCTTGCCAATGATCCTCATCTTCTTTTGAGTGCTCCGGTGGCCTGGTATCGCGTCGAACTTGAATGGCCCGATGGTGAGTTGCGCGGCGTCAGTCTGCCGGGCGTGCCTGCAATTGTCATCGGAAGTAATGGCCATGTTTCCTGGGGATTTACCAATACCACCGCCGATTTTCAGGACCTCGTCATCATCGAGCCCGACCCGAATGACCCAGCACGATATCTCACTCCCGAAGGATCAGAACCATTTCTGATTCGGAATGAAGTGTTACACGTTCGCGACGCACAGCAGCGCAATGTTCAGGTTCGCACAACCCGATGGGGGCCGATGATTGATGCTGTCCATGCACTCCGCTGGACTGCCCTGGATGATGGCGCTGTCGATATTGCTCTCGCAGACATTGTTGATGCGCGAACAGTTGAAGATGCGGTTGCAGTCTTAAGAAGATGGAAGGGACCATCACAGAATGCCATCGTTGCTGATAAGGATGGTCGCATCGGGTGGGTTGTGACAGGCGCTTTGCCAAAGCGACGCGGTTTCAGCGGTGCGTTGCCGGTGTCATGGGCTGATGGTCGCGCTGGCTGGGACGGCAATATTCCTGAGCACGAGCGGCCGATGGTACTTGATCCACCCAACGGCGTCATTTACACCGCGAATAATCGCACAGTTTCAACAGCACAGTGCAAAGGGTTCGCATCCGTTTTCCCTCTGGGTGTTCGTGCATCGCGTATTGCAGAGCTATTCACGAAGATGAATCACATTGATGAGCAGGGCATGCTCGCCATGCAGCTTGACACACGCGTTCATCTGCTCGACTGGTACCACGCCCGCGCGCTGGAGTTGACAGAGAACAATGCTGAGTTGCGTCCTATCAATGTTATTCTGCGATCCTGGAACGGTTGCGCTGATATTGACCAGCAGGCATTCACATTCCTCAGAGCGTTTCACAGTCTCGTGCGGCAGCGCATCTTCGGACCCATGATTCAGGCCGCGGCTGGCGGGCGTGTGCATTACAGTTGGATGAGCAGCGAAGAACCGCTGCGGCGTATTCTTGAAGAGCAGCCGATGCACCTTCTGCACGCGAAGTATGATTCGTACGATGCGCTGCTCATCAATGCGGTCAATGACACTATTGCGACGCTCGGCGGCATCGATGCAATTCCCACCTGGGGAGAAATGAATATTGCAGAGATACAACATCCTGCAACCGCAGCAGCGCCGCAACAACTTGCCCGGACGCTGGCCATGCCGCGCGATCCCCTGCCTGGTCATTATTGGGCGCTGCGTGTGGCTGCCCCATCATTCGGCGCAAGTATGCGGATGGTGGTTTCGCCCGGTCATGAAGACGCAGCGATTCTGCACATGCCGACCGGTCAGAGCGGGCATCCGCTCTCACCTCATTTTCGTGACATGCAGGATGCGTGGGTCGACGGGAGCCCGTCACCATTCCGGGCGGGACCGGCCCGCCACACACTCACACTGAATCCGGTGCGATCCGATCCGGACTGAGCTCAGTCGCAACTCGGGCAACCGGCCGGTCCATCAGCGTAGTTGGCACAGCTCTGCTCGATCTCTGAGCAGATTGGAACATCTGAGGCATCTGTCTCCTCGATGCATTCGCATCCAAAGGTGACGTTATCGCAGTTGGTCTGGAACTGCAGTTCGGATGATCCGATCCATACGCACGGGCTGATGATCTCTGAGAAGCATGCAGGATCGACTGTGACTGAGTACCAGATGATGTCCGGCGACGGACATAACAATGAAGTGGGACAAGCCTTCACATAGGTCCAGCAGGCTGCATCCATCACAACCTCTGCAACATGCCGGCGCGTCGGGTTTTCTGAGCACCAGATGACTGTCACCTTGTATGCCTGGCAGTCGGATGGAAGACGGCGATGCGGCCCGCCACGCTCTGCGTTCTCCGCATTCGGTTCATCATCATCAAAGAGCGGCGATCCACCCAGCTCAAGGCCGATCTCCTCGCCATACGCCGTCGCCAGGTCTGCAGCTTCCTGCACGGGACGGCCGGCCAGTTGGAACGCGCCGATCATGCACGCCACCGGATTCGAATGCTTCCATTCGAAGAACATGGGCGTGCGCTCCGGCTCTTCGCGTGCAAGATCTTCCTTTGATTGCATCCAGGCTCGTGCGTGCAGTGCTGCATCTGATTTGGTATAGCCCGACGCTTCAAACGCATCTCGAATAAAGGTTTCAGGATCAGCGTTCTTCCAGTCAAATCCGCCCGGCGGATCATGCCGGAGTGAAGCGGGCGTGACTCGACTGCTGCCGGAACACGCGCACCCCGGTTGTGCGACCTCGACGGTCAGCCAGGTTCCTGCAAGCGCGATCGCGCAGCACCCGCCGATGAACGCCAAGCCGGTTCGAATACACTGCATCATGATGTCCTCTTTCAGAAGCAACCCGATCTTGAACGACCAAGGCTATTCTAAGAGAGAGAGAGAGAGAAGTCAAGTCGTTCGGCCACAACGGATTCTATCGCACATGTCCAGCATGCCCCGCTTCATCCCCCATGTTCCTTACATCCCGACAGATGGTGATAGCGATCGTGCTGCGCAGGAGTTTCTTGAGGTGATGAACAGGCGGCGTTCTGTGCGATTCTTTTCAGATCGGCCGGTCGCGCGGGAGCTCATCGAGACGATCATCCGGGCCGCGGGCACCGCCCCCAGCGGCGCGAACAAGCAGCCCTGGCGGTTTGTCGCTGTGAGCGACCCGGATCTCAAGCGTGAGATTCGTCTTGCAGCTGAGATCGAAGAACGCGAGTTCTATGCTCACAGAGCCAACGATACATGGAAGCGCGACCTTGAAATTATTGGAACCGATGCCGACAAGCCATTTCTGGAAGTCGCCCCCTGGCTGATCGTCGTTTTCAAACTTATGAAGGATGACCATCCAGACACTGAATCTGATCAGGTCTATTATGTCAATGAATCCGTGGGGATTGCGACTGGCCTGCTTTTGGCTGCAGCGCAACACGCAGGTCTTGCGACGCTCACGCACACGCCCAGCCCGATGAAGTTTCTCGCTGAGGTGTTAGGACGGCCAGCATATGAACGGCCATTCCTGCTCATTCCCGTCGGCTATCCCGCAGAGGATTGCACCGTTCCTGACATTCATCGCAAACCGCTGCATGATATTCTGATCTTTAACCGCGATGCGTTGCCACAGCCTTGATGAATCGTCAGCCTATGATTGCAGTTCAATGAAACCCATGCAGGTTGCCATCGTGGGACGCCCCAACGTGGGGAAGTCGTCGCTGCTCAATCGCCTGGCCGGGCGACGCATATCCATTGTCGATCAGACGCCCGGCGTGACGCGCGATCGCGTAACTGTTGCGCTCAGTGTCGAACCGCCACTTGAGACTCCCAAGGGCACACCCGCGCACGCCATCGAAGTGATCGACACGGGTGGCTACGGCATTTACACAGCTGAAGGAAAGCAGTTTGATGACGTCGGCGAAGATCTTTCTTCCCTCACCGATCCCATCGAAGCGCAGATTCGCACAGCCATCAAGCAAGCCCAGTTCATTCTGTTTGTGATCGATGCGCAGCAGGGCATTACCGCGCTCGATGAGACAGTTGCCCGCCTGCTGCGACGTTCCGGCGCTGCTGAGCGCGTCTGTGTAATTGCAAACAAGGTGGACGGCGAATCTTGGGAAGCATTCGCAGCTGATGCATCTCGATTGGGAATGGGTGAACCGCTGTGCGTTTCAGCTGTGAACGGCTTCCGCATGCGGCAATTGCATGACCGGTTGTGGGAGGCCGCGGAATCACATCAGAACAACAACAGCGCCGAAGCAGATCTCGCGCCGTCGCAGAAATCGCCCGAGCAGCCTGAGTTTACATTTGCGATTGTTGGCAAGCGCAATGCAGGCAAAAGTACACTTCTCAACGCCCTAGCAGGTGAAACCCGCGCCATTGTTTCGGAAATCGCGGGAACCACCCGCGACGCGATTGATGTGCGTTTTGACTTTGAAGGGCACAGCATGGTTGCGATCGACACAGCTGGTCTGCGTCGACGTCACAGCATTGCTGATGACGTTGAATATTATGCCTTTCGCCGCGCTGTTGATGCCATCAGCCGGGCGGATGTCTGCGTTTTTCTAATCGATGCGACACTTCCCATCTCCAGCGTCGACAAGAAGCTCAGTGCCGAACTCAGAAAGCAATTCAAGCCCACGGTCATCGCTGTGAATAAATGGGACATGGTTCCCGACGACAAGGCTTCATTGGAAGAATATGCTGAGTATCTCAGTGGCGAACTCCGCGGCATCGAGTATGCTCCGATTGTAATCATCAGCGCCAAAGAACGCGAAGGACTGCATGATCTTATTGCCATGACGCACAATCTTTATCAGCAGGCATCACATCGCGAGTCGACCGGTCGGCTGAACCGTCTGATTCAGGATATTCTTGCAATGCGCGGTCCATCTTCGCGGCTGGGGACGCAGGCCAAGGTGTATTACGTCAGTCAGGTTTCAACCAATCCGCCCACGATCGTATTTATTGTTAACAGGCCCGACCTCTTTACGGGTGCTTATGAGCGTTATCTGCAGAACAGACTGCATGAAGAACTCGATTTCAGCGAAGTGCCGATTCGTCTCTTGTTTCGGCCGCGCGGCCCGGGCGCTGCAGGCGATGAGGCCGCTGCCGAATGAAGAGACCCGCAACATGGCGCTGGCAGTTGTTGCGGGCAGGCTCGTTTCGGCTGGATGGGGGCAGCATGTTTGGCGTCGTGCCCCGCGCGATTTGGGCTCGCATGGCCGAGCCTGATGAACGGAACCGCATCGCACTGAATACCAACTGCCTCCTGCTTGAGCGCGATAATTTACGCGTCCTCATCGAGACTGGCTATGGGAACAAGTGGACCGCAAAGGACCGCGACATATTTGCATTGGAAGACCGTACCATTACAACCGCTCTGCAGGAAATCAACATTGATTCTGCAAGTATCACGCATGTTATTGTCACGCATCTGCATTTCGATCACGCGGGTGGCCTTACATTTCTGCCTGATCCAGATCATGCCGAAGGAGCGCCACAGCCAACGTTTCCAAATGCGCGCATTCTGTCACAACGCATCGAATGGCAGGATGCCCTCGCAAATAAGTCAACGATGACAAAGACATACTTGCGCAGTCACCTTGACCCGATTGCACGCCAGATTGATCTGTTCGATGGTGACGCTGAAGCTTTGCCTGGCATTACGGTGTTTCCTGTGCCGGGGCACACATGGGGACAACAGGCAGTGCGCTTTCGTGACAGTGAAGGCGTGATGTGTTTTCCCGGCGACGTGTTACCGACGATCAATCATGTCGGGGCTGCATTCAGTATGGGTTACGACATGCTGCCGTTCACCAACATGCAGTCGAAGCTGACATTGCTCGAACGGGCAGCTGATGAGAAGTGGCGTCTGTGCCTGGATCACGAACCTGTCTCACCAATTGTAACTGTCGAGCGCGACAATAGCCGTGCTGGCGCATTCATCTTACGGCCGATATAGATCGTTCTCAGTTAAAGTGGAACGAGGGATGGGCTCATGCATGCGAGCCAACAGCCCGGTGCTGTTCGCAGAACGTCACAACACAATCAGCAACGCGCTTGAGCTGTTCTTCACGCAGTTCTGGATAAATCGGCAGCGCCAGCACCTCGCGGGCGGCCTGTTCGGCATGCGGACACATATGCGGCTGCGGCTCTAAATATGCAAAGCATTCCTGCTGATGCAATGGCAGTGGATAAAATACTTCATTGCCAACGCCTGCGTCGCGCAGATATTCCCGTAGTTGCGGCCTCAGCGCTACTGGCACCCGCACAATATATTGATGATAGATGTGATGCTGGCGCGCCCCTGCATAATATGGATATCGCAACGGCAGCGCATTGCCGGGCTCAACATCAAGTGACACATCACTTGCCAGTGCTCCAGCTTCTGCGAAGCGTTCATCATAATATGCAGCATGAGCCTGCCGCTGCGCATTCCATGTGTCAAGATGCGGCAGCTTCACACTCAGCACCGCAGCCTGCAGCGCATCAAGCCGCGAGTTCAGCCCGATCATGTCGTGGTAATATCGATCCTTGCCACCATGCACGCGCAGCCTGCGAATCTTTTCTGCAAGGTCGCTGTCGCCGGTGACAGTCACAAGACCAGCATCGCCAGCTGCGCCGAGGTTTTTAGTTGGATAGAAACTCCAGCCCTGCATGTGTGGCTGTGAGCCGATCCGCCTGCCATTGCGATCGCACGTCCCAATCGCCTGGGCTGCATCTTCGAGCACGACTGCATTGTGCGTTCGAGCAAATGTTGCAATCGCGTCGTTGTCCGCAGCCTGGCCGTAAAGATGCACAGGCATGATGGCCTTGAGATTGTTACAACGTTCCAATGCGCGCTCGAGTGATGGTACATCAATATTATAAGTTGCAGGATCAATATCACAGAAGATCGGCCGCGCCCCCGTTCGCGCGATCGTGCCACCGGTTGCAAAGAATGTGAATGTCGGACAGATGACATCATCACCGGGTCCGATGTCGTGGGCCATGAGCAGAAGCAGCAGTGCATCGCCTCCCGAAGCGCAGCCAATCGCGTGATCCGCTCCCAGCCACGATGCAATGGCGTTCTCGAAATCTTCCACACTCTTGCCAAGCACGAATACAGTATTGTCAAACGTGAATTTGAGAACAGCATCGATCTCAGCACGCAAGGGTGCATATTGAGCGCGAAGATCAAGCAGCGGGACTGATTGCGGTTGCGATGTGGACATGCACCACCATAGACATCTGACACTACAATCACAACATGAACCACAACAATCTCAGCGACAGCAACTCGCAGCGATTTGACTGGTCGCTGCCCTATCCGTCGCAACGTGAAGCGGTGCTGGCTCGCAACATCGTTGCGACATCACAGCCATTGGCAGCGCAGGCAGGGCTGCGCATGATGCAGCAGGGCGGCAACGCGATTGATGCAGCGGTGGCAACCGCCATTGCGCTCACAGTGCTCGAACCAACTGCCAATGGCATCGGCTCGGATGCGTTCGCGATCGTCTGGGCGGGAGGCGGGCTGCATGGATTGAACGCATCAGGACGTGCGCCGCACGCGCTCAATCTCAATGATTATGCAGGAATGAAAGAAGTTCCGCGCGTGGGCTGGGCAGGAGTGACCACGCCCGGCGCTGTTTCTGCCTGGGTTGCGCTCTCTGAGAAGTTCGGATCGCTGCCTTTTGAAACGCTGGTGCAACCTGCGATTGAATATGCAGAGCGCGGCTATCACGTGACGCGACAGAATGCGCTTGGCTGGCAGCGTGGCATCGAGACCTATCGCGAACGCCCGGACTGGGCTGCAACATTCGCGCCCAAGGGCAAGGCGCCTCAGCCGGGTGAGTTCGTGCAACTAAAGGATCATGCACGAACACTGCAATCAATCGCGCGCTCAAAGGGCGAAGCGTTTTATCGAGGTGAACTCGCGCGCCTCATTGCAACCCACGCAAAGGAAACTGGCGGCGTCCTCAGCGAGCGCGATCTTGCCCAGCACGAAGCGTTCTGGTCGCGGCCACTGGCAGTTGACTTTCACGACTGCACGCTGCACGAGTTGCCACCCAACGGCCAGGGCATCATCGCCCTCATTGCCCTCGGCATGCTCCGCCATCATCGACTTGATGAACTCGACATCGATTCGCCACAAAGCCTGCATCTGCAGATCGAAGCCATGAAACTCGCGTTTGCAGATGGACATCGTTATGTTGCAGATGTTGATGCGATGGATGTCGACCCGGCCACGCTCGTCGATCCCGCCTACCTCGAGTCGCGCAGCCAAATGATTGATCGCAACACGGCTGGCGATCCTCAACACGGCCAGCCGCGCCTGGGTGGAACGGTCTATCTCACCACAGCCGACAACGAAGGCAACATGGTCAGTTACATTCAGTCGAACTACACCGGATTTGGTTCGGGTGTGGTGGTGCCGGGCACGGGCATCGCACTGCAAAATCGCGGCTGCTGTTTCAATCTTGAAGATGGCCATGTCAATCAGATCGGGCCGGGCAAGCGGCCATATCACACGATCATTCCCGCATTTGTGACCGATCGAACTGCGGAGAACGACCAGCCCCTCATGTCGTTCGGCGTGATGGGCGGGTTCATGCAGCCACAGGGTCATGCTCAGGTGCTGACGCGGCTGGCAGTTGCAAGGCAAAATCCGCAGGCAGCAATTGATGCGCCCCGTTTTCGAGTCGAAGCGGGACGACGTGTCATCATCGAGCCGGGCTTTCAGCCGGATGTCTACGACACGCTTCGCGGCATGGGACACGATGTTGAGATCGCGCCCGAACGCACTGTGCAGCACGGCGGCGGGCAGGCCATTTACCGGCTCGATGAACACGGCTGGTTTGGCGCGAGTGATGCAAGACGTGACGGCCAGGCTGTGGGGTTTTGAACCGCGCTTTTTTTCGTCGTCCCCGCGCAAGCGGGGACCAGACGAACGTTACAGCGGCAACGGAAGCACCAGAGCGACCCGCACACGCCGCGCGCCGACCAGACTGGATTCCCGCCTCCGCGGGAATGACAAATGATCCGCCGTCCCCGCACAGTCGTGGCCAGACGCGCGCGTCTGACGGGCCGCCGGTTCTGCGAAACTGAATCGCTTATCGGCTTGCTGGACGCCCCAACAGAAACCTTGTACACACCAACAAGACTCTCGTACACACCAACAAGAAGCTCGTACACACCAACAAGAAGCTCGTACACACCAACAAGAAGCTCGTACACACCAACAAGAAGCTCGTACACACCA
>JBPCKF010000109.1:0-10775 GCA_051004555.1 Phycisphaerales bacterium
GATCAATCCATACAGGGTGCATACATTGCAAGTTCGCCGAACCCGGTTTCGAACCGCCAGTTCATGAAGTCACTGCGAAAGGCGGTCGGAATGCCCATCGGCCTGCCTGCCTTTGCATGGATGGTGAAGCTCGACCTCGAATTCGTTTTTTTCCGCAGGGTATCGCTGTCGAGCCTTCATCATCTGCGTGAACGCTCGACCGGACAGTCTATTGCATCCCGCGGGCTGGGGGCAATCCCCTTTCGGTGCGGAGTCCCGGGAGCGGCACGGAACGCATATCGCCCCCCGAGGCAGGGGCCACGACTAGCGCCAGGTGACTTAAAAGTTCTTGGCGCAGCGATGTTACCGAGCGGCCCAGGACGCGTGGATTGCCGCCTTTTCCGTTCAAGAATTCCAACGAAAGTGTTCGGCTTCAACGCACCGTTAACGCTGAGCGACTTCGAGCGAAATCAGGACGAGTAATATGATGGTGGCGAACGCGATGGTGACCGGCAGCGTTGGCAAATGTAGCAGCTGCGGCCACGTCAATTCGCCACGCTCGCCGATGGGATTCACCTTGCGACTAATCCATCCCGACATTTCGGCAAACAGGAATGAGCCGATGATCATGCCCGCCACGACGCCCAGCGCATCGAGATTGCCTTGGCCGAGCGCGGCAGCGCCTGTACCGGGGCAATACGCCGCGAGCGCGAAGCCGATCCCGAAGATGATCCCGCCGACCGAGTTCGCGAGATACCGGGTCGGCTTGAGGTGAAGTTTCACCAGGCCGCCCCGCTGCAACGCAAAGATGCCAATCATGCCGACGAAAATCGCCGAGAGCATCACTTTGATGACGGTGAAGTCGCGTAAGAGCAGCACGCCGATCAAGACGTGATACTTGGCGACGCCGCCTTTCTGAAGCAGGAACCCGAAGATGACGCCGAACAACAGGCCCCACAGCAGTTGCCGTGTCTTGTTCGTATCTGTCAGCGGCGGCATGTCGTGTTGAGCTTCACTCATGGGTTTTCCTCAGCGGCCGTGGCCTACTTACGTGTTGAACAGCAGCATCGCGGTGGTCACACCCCCAACGAAAAAGCCGCCGAGCGCGATCCATGAGGAGACTGAAAGTTGCAATGCTCCGCTGATCCCGTGACCGCTCGTGCAACCACCGGCGAGTCTCGCGCCAAAGGCCATGAGTGCGCCGCCGATGCAGGCGACGATCAGCCGTGGTGCGATTGCATCGCCGAAGCGTTCTGCCCACATCGGTGGCACCCACCGGGCAAGCAGTTCGTTCCCGGTCCACGCAGCAATGACTGCGCCGACGATGACCCCGATCACGAGCATCACTCCCCAGTCGACCTTCGGTTTGTTGTCCTGGAAGTACTTGAGGGACATGGTGTGGCGCGGCGCGAGCGCGTTGCCGATCATGCCCGATACTCGAGCGTACGCTGTCGATGCGCCGATGGGCTTGTTCGAGATCAGAAAGGTGAACCAGGAAAGCACGCCGATGAGGGCGCCCACGAGATACGGCGACCAAGCCCCACCCGTTTGCTCCGGATCACCTGTTGCCGCCAGCAGTATCCACGTCGCGCTGCTCATTTGTTCTCCTTCGCCACGGGCAGGCCAGCCGCGGTCCATGTTTGATCTCGTCAGCGATGATTGTTCGTCTGCTCATCATCGATGTTCCTTGGTTCAGTTCACGTCCGACCTGCCTACGGCAAGTTCATGACCGTAAACCCGATATTGAGCGTAACCGCATACGTTACCCACAGCAAGTACGGCAGCAACAGTGCGCCTGGTCTGCACGGCCCTCACTGGCGTGCAGCGAGTTGAATGATGTGGAGGCGATGGTCGCGCCCAAACGTCGGGGAACACAACGCTCACGCGAGATCGTGCGACCTCATGCGACGTGAGTCATCAATGGGCCGGCTCGGATTCGAACCGAGGTCTAACCGATTATGAGTCGGCTGCTCTAGGCCGCTGAGCTACCGGCCCGATGGGTGCCGGGCATCGGGCATTACGGTACGCACGGGGCCTAACCTATTCCCTCTGGTCTCCTTGGCTTCACCAAGCCTTCTTTCTTTCTCTCTGCTTCACATGGAGTTGCTCCAATGCCACTGGACATCACTTATCTCGGCCACTCTGCGATCCTCTTGCAGGATGGGTCGCACAGCGTTGTGATCGATCCCTTTCTCACGGGAAATCCTGTTGCCAAGCACACTCCCGATGACATCGATGTGCAGACGATTGTGCTCACGCATGGCCATGAAGATCATGTGGGCGACACGGTTGCGATTGCAAAGCGAACTGGCGCGACGCTGTATGGTGCGTTTGAGTTGTGCAACCATCTGCACGAACAGGGTGTTGAGAATGTTCAGCCGATGAATCCCGGCGGGCGCGTGAAGACAGCCTTCGGCTGGGTGGCGCTGGTGCAAGCGTTTCACTCATCGAGTTACGGCGGCAAGTACATGGGCATGCCCTGCGGCGCGATTGTTCGCATTGGTGATGTGACGCTGTATCATTGTGGCGACACAGCGTTGTTCAGCGATATGAAACTGATTGGCGAGATCTACAAGCCGGACGTTGCGTTCGTGCCGATCGGCGATCGTTATACGATGGGGCCGGAGACAGCGGGTCTGGCTGCCGCGATGATTCGGCCGAAAGTTGCGATTCCGATTCATTACAACACCTGGCCGGAAGAGATTGGTCAGGATCCTAAGGCGTTTCAGCCGAAGGATGTTGCGGTGCACATCATGCAGCCGGGCGAGAAGTGGGAGTATCGGTGAGTGTTCGGCGGCCACGCTGTTTGCCAAGGCGAAATGTTGAAGGCGCGGCGCTCTCATTCCTACGGACCTGTGGCGGAATTGGCAGACGCAGCGGACTTAAAATCCGCAGAAGGGCAACCTTCGTGTGGGTTCGACTCCCACCGGGTCCATTGTTTGAGGGCGGGGCAGCATCGCGTGTTACAGACGAGCCTTCGGCAAAACAGCTTCGTGGGCTGCCGTGCGTGAAACCGCTCGCGTTGCCTGAGGTCTTTGTTGCCGATATGCTTTGGGCACGATGACAATCTCAGCCGGGAAGGAACTAGGGATGGGCACTCGGGCAAGCGGAAGTGAAGATTCGCGTTCGCTGCCGCAGCGTTATGCAGATGTGAAGGAACGCATCGCCCAGGCTGCCGAGCGATCGGGCCGAGCTGGCTCTGACGTTGTACTCGTGGCTGTCACCAAATATGCAGGGATCGATGCGATTCGCACGCTCATCGAGTTGGGCCACGAAGACTTTGGCGAAAGTCGGGTCCAGAACCTCGAGAAGCGCGTTGCCGTCGTGAATGAGTTTCTGCAACGGCATCGCGATATGCCGGTGGGAAAAGCGGTGTCGATCCCCGAGCGTGTTCGCTGGCACATGATTGGCCATCTGCAGCGCAACAAAGCCCGGAAGATTGTCAAGCACGTGCGACTGGTGCATTCAGTTGATTCGCTGCGCCTGGTTGAAGAGCTGCACGCAGCAGCGGGGCGGGTTGATGAACCAATCGAACTCCTGATTCAGGTGAAACTCGACAACGAGAAGAAGAAACATGGCGTCGCGCCTGCTGCTGTGATTCATCTGCTGGATCAAATCGACACCATGATCGGGCTGCGTGCCCGCGGCCTGATGTGCATGGCCCCCGAGGTGGAAGATCCTGAAACGGTGCGGCCGGTGTTCGTGCGCTGTGCTGAACTCTTCGAGGAAATCCGTCGCGTCGGCGCAGGTGGCGAGCGCTTTGATATTCTCTCGATGGGAATGTCGAACGATTTTGAAGTCGCCATTGAATGCGGGGCCAACGTTGTGCGAGTTGGTTCTGCGATCTTCGGCAGCGACTCTTCAGTATCTCCTGATGAGGCGTGAAGAAGCACTGTTGTATGAAGGCAACTCGATCACTGCATCGTCGCCTGCGATGGCAAAGATGCGATCATCTGCATGCTGCGGTTTCATGTTCCAGCCGCCTGTAAACGTTCCGAACGCAGGAAGAATGAGTGTGTTGGCGATGAGCGCAAAGCAGGGCAGTCGCATGCGCGTGCCATCGCGGTCGCGGTGACTGGTCACGGGATGAATGTGTCCTGCAAGTGCAGCAGCAGTGGTATTGCATGCTGGATCGTGGAGGAAGGTGAACCCGCGGCTCAGCCAGGGCTCGCATTCACACGTGATGTCAAGCGCGGGAAGCGGATCGCCCGCGCGGCGATCGTGATTGCCTCGCACTAGCGTGATATGGAGTGGATGCATCGCGCGCCACTGTTGCAATTGAGCTTCGACTTCGTTAGTGCGGCCTGCCTGTGCATGAAACAGGTCGCCGAGAATCAGCAGATTGTGCGGCGAATAGCGCGCGATGAGACACGAAAGACGAGTGAGGGTTGCATGTGTTGTGCCGTGTGGCAGTGGAATGCCACGATGGCGGAATGCAGCTGCTTTGCCCAGGTGGAGATCAGCAACGATGAGCGTGTGCGTCGCAGGCCACCAGATGGCCTTCTCGGGGAGCAGGTGAAACGCTTCGCCGCCGTGCGTGATCGCGAGTGTTGCTGTGACTACGTTGCTGTGACTTCCATGTCGCATTGTGTGTGATCCATCGGTTGTGAGGCAGCGAGTTCGAGCTCTTCGACCATTCTATGAACTCTGTCAGACCATGATTCAGAGGAGACGTCCTGACTGCGGAGACTCTCGACCCAAAGCGGAAACGCCAGCGGCGAGACGCGGCGTGCGTGCATGAGTGTGATCGATTCAGTCGCAAGACGTTCGAGCGTCTGGTTGAGTCGATGATACTCAAGTTCAGCTTCGAGCACTTCGCGCTTTGACTGCGAGAGCAGCTGGTTGTCGGGATCAAACTCCGCAAAGACGTCAAAGAACAAATCGCTTGATGCCTGAATCTGTCGATTGGTTTTGAACTGGCCCGGATAGCCCGGAAACACCAGGCCTGCAATCTGCGCAATCGAGCGAAAACGACGGCGAGCCATCGCTGTTGCATTCAGACATGCAATCAGATCATCAAGAAGCTTGTGCGGACTCAGCAGCGCGTGCCACTGTTCAACTGTGAAGTCGAGCGGATCGCGTGAGGACAGCTCAAAGCCATAGTCGTTACTACTCACGTGGATGGTACATTTGCGCGCCTGCGTGATTCGCCAGGCAATGAGCGCAGCCAGGCCTTCGTGCACGAGTCTGCCAGCAAAGGAAAAGATGAAGACGTGATGAATGCCCCGGACGCCGGTGCATTCGATGAGCAGTTCGTTGTGGGCGGGGATGACCGACCAGCGTGCCTGCAGTTCAAGCAGCGGTCGAACCAGTTGCATCTCGCTGCAGTCGAAGATGTCGTGCCTTGCCTGATCGAGTCGAGCGCGAATCGCCCGCGCAAGCTCTGTTGAAAGGGGGCTGCGGCCGCCATTCCAGCGTGGCACAGTCCCACTGGTTCGTGTGGCATTTCGCACAGTTGCGGTGAGATCGCGATAGCGCACCAGCTCAAGCACGCGTCCTGCAAATGCGAAGCGGTCGCCCGGCCGCAGGCGTTCAATGAAACTCTCTTCGATGGTGCCGAGCATACTTCCTCGTGCATACCGCACACGTACCGCAGTGTCACTTGTGATCGTGCCGATCGACATGCGATGCAGCCTTGCGATGTCGCGTGACTCGACCCGCAGCAAACCATCGCGCTCGACAAGCCGGGCAAACTGCGGGTAGGCCGCCAGCGGGTCGCCACCGCGCTGCACAAAATCGATCACCCACTGCCACGACGCTTCTGTCAACGTTGCATATGCATGCGTCTGCATGACTTCGCGTTGCATGGCACTGATTGCAAAGCCGTCACCCATGCCAATCGTGACAAGATGCTGGGCCAGCACATCCATCGCGTTGCGAATGGGTGAGCGCTGTTCGATGTGACTGTCTAGCTCCGAAGCGTCGCTCTGCAACGATGCAGCGATGGCATCGCGGGCTGCTGCGTATTCCACGAGTTCCAGCGCGTTGGTGGGAAGGCCGATGGCGCAACTGACCGCGCCCGGCTGATGGCCGCTGCGTCCCGCCCGCTGCAGCAATCGCGCGATGCCTTTGGGGCTGCCGATCTGCACAATGCGCTCGACGGGTGTGAAATCAACACCCAGGTCCAGACTTGATGTACACACCACCGCCCGCAACTCCCCATTGGCAAGCATCGCTTCCACGCGCTCACGAATCTCGCGATCGAGCGAGCCATGATGAATCGCAATCTCTCCCAACCAGTCGGGCCGGGCCTTGAGCAGTTCGTGGTACCAGATTTCCGTCTGCGAGCGCGTATTGGTGAAGATGAGTGTGCTGCCTGATTCTTCCAGAACATCAATGAGCTGCGGGAGCAGGCGCAGGCCAATATGACCCGCCCACGGGAAGCGTTCAAGTGTTTCGGGAAGCAGCGTCTGGATCGTGACGGTTTTGGGCTGCTCGCCACGCACAAGTCGCGGCTGGATGGCATACTGCTCACGGCTGCCGGTCAGGGCACTGAGCGCTTCATCAAGATTGCCGAGCGTCGCCGATAAGCCCCATGTGCGAAGGTGGGGGACGAGCGAGCGGAGGTGTGCAAGACAAAGCTCCGTCTGCACGCCGCGCTTACTGCCGAGCAGTTCATGCCATTCATCAACCACAACACTGCGTAACGATGCAAATCGCTGCTGCGCTCCGGGATGGGTAAAGAGCAGCGAAAGACTTTCAGGCGTTGTGATGAGCACGGTCGGCAGCGACTTGATCTGCCGCTGCCGGGCCGTGGCAGTCGTATCGCCCGTACGAAGTTCGACCTTCCAGGGCAGATCCAGATCATTCAGCGGGCCGCGGATCGCATTCGCCGTGTCATTGGCAAGTGCCCGCAAGGGCGTGATCCACAATACGCGCAGTGCTGCATCGCCATCGTCGTTGTTGCCGTGACGATCACATTCGCTCAGCCATTCGCGGATTGGGCCGCCCAGGACAGCGTAGGTTTTCCCTGCTCCCGTCGGTGCATGCAGCAGACCACTCGCGCCATCTGCGTAGGCGCGCCACACCTCACGCTGAAACTCAAATGGCTTCCAGTTGCGCGAAGTGAACCACTTCTCCCATACGTCCATACAGGCAGTGTATCACGAACACGCATGCGTTCCCGCTGCAACCAGAGATGCGACGACGAGCGATCAGTCAGGCGATGACAGCGAAGTTCATTACGGACCGCTGAAGCGCTACTGACTCTCGAAGTGCTTGGGTAGTAGCGCTTTGCTCCAAGTGAGACGTGAAACTGGACATCCGTACGTTCAACGTGAACATTCCAATATGCCAGCTGCCGTCTCGAACTTGCAATTTCTCCACGTGAGATTACCAAATGGCGCGGTGTAGTGAGAGTACGACGGCCTCGACTTTGAAGATCGCCTTAAACGTTTCGCGGAGCTTTGGGGGTAAGTGGCTGCCACCCGTCACTCCGCCATGAAAGGACATCGGCCTCGGCGGCAATTGGCGGTTTCGTTGCGACGGGCAGCAAGTCAGGGCTGGACGAACGCTCGCTATGACCCCGCACGCCGATGTTGATGCCGATGGGTGGCGCTGGCGCGGCCGTACACGCCAGCGAAATCCAGTGATCGTCCGCGTCCTAACGGCGGTGTCCGAGGGTGCGACTGCCTGAACCACTGCTCACGTGCGTCCCTGCTTGGAGACTATCACGAACGCGATCGCTCACTGCGCGCAGCAGGCACTATGGGGTAAGGGTATTCACAATGTGCATGCAACACGCGCGGAAGAGTTGCACCTGCGCGATCGAAACACGAAACCGCTATCTATCCCCGCAGAACAAAATCAGTGACCGCGGCGGCGACGAGGTGCAAGTGCTGCGAGGCCGAAGACTGCGAAGCCTGCTGGTGTCGGGACGCCGAGATACTTCTGATCTGAACCATACTCAACCCAGCTGCTGTGCGCGAGCAGGTTAAGCTGATCAGCCGTCAGACTGCTGCTGAGTGTGAGCGTAAACAGGATGGAATTGCTGACAGCCGGCTGTGAGCCAGGGATGTTGATATGTGAGGGCGCGGAGGCAATGCCGCCAAAGGGGCCATCCACATCGGCGGAGTTGCCGTTGAAGTCGAGATGCCCGCTTCCCTGAACGCCTGATGATGTGGAAACGACCTGGTTGAATGCACCGAGGAGATCGCCGCCGCCACCGTTGGCCCACAGCCACTGTTCCGCTACGCTGTCACCCGCGCCGCGACTCGACCATGCCGAAATGCCGCTCGAGCCGGGGCCGATGACTGCTGAGTCGCCAGACAGGATGACGATCCCGGGCAGATTGAATGCGATCGAAACCAGCAGCGAATCAGACGCGTCGAAATCCAGCGGAACGCCCGTACTTGTATTCTCAAGCAGAATGGTGAGCGTGGTGCCTGACGAGGTGAACGTCCCCCGAGCAGACAGACCGGCGAGCGGATTGGCATTCTGCCCGCCAACATCCTGCGTGTAGTTGACCGAAAGACCCGCAAGTGCCGAAGACGATACCACAACTGCCAATGCGCAGCCGATCACGAATTGCTGAGACATGAAAACCCTCTCCTCTACGCTTTTTCACGATGCGTAACGACGCACCGATCTCTCTGGCTCCTAATATACATGATCTTTCATGATCAGATATTCATTTCTTTAAAAGTTGTCATTTAGATTCCAACAACTCCGGCGCGTAACAATCGACCGGGCTGTAGGAATCAAACATGCCGCAAACAATGGGAAACTCTGCGCCAATAGGTAACTTAGGTTGTGTTGTTATGGGTCGCGTCTTGCTCACCCGTTGAGTCACGGCACCATGCTGTGACAGTGGGTGACGTTCGCGAAGGCGAGTTCGCTACGTATTGGAATTTAATCGCAGTCTTATAACAAGTTAGCGCGGCGTTGACTGCGCGAATCCCTCACCCCCGCGGCCCCGCGGCCCGTACAGCATCTGCCAGCGTGTACCTGGCATCATTCTCGCGGAAGCGCCTCGCGAGGTCCTTGGCTTTGACGTCGTAGGCAGCCTTGTCGTTCCAGGTGTTGCGCGGATCGAGTACGTCTGATGGAACGCCGGGCGCAGACTTGGGCATATGCAGGCCAAAGACAGGATGCTCGACATATTCAACACCCGCGAGTGAGCCGTTGAGAATCGCCTGGACAAACGCGCGCGTCCACTTAAGTTTGAATCGCTCACCCACGCCATATGGTCCGCCGGTCCAGCCAGTATTCAGCAGCCAGACGTTGGCCTGATGTTTGTCGATACGCTCGGCCAGCAACTCGCCATACACCATGGCCGGACGGGGCATGAATGGTCCGCCGAAGCACGCGCTGAAGTTGGGTTGCGGCTCTTTCACGCCCGCTTCAGTGCCCGCAAGCTTTGATGTGTAGCCGTTGATGAAATAATACTGCGCCTGCTCACTGGTGAGTTTGCTTACCGGTGGCAAAACGCCAAACGCATCGGCCGTCAGGAAGATCACATTCTTCGGATGTTTGCCGACCGAAGGAATGACTGCACCGGGAATGAACTCGACCGGATAAGTCACGCGCGTGTTTTCCGTCTTTGAACCGTCATCATAATCGGGCACGCGCGTGATGGGATCGATGACGGTATTTTCCAGACACGATCCAAACTTAATCGCGTTCCAGATCTGCGGCTCGGTTTCTTCGCGCAACTTGATGCACTTGGCATAGCAGCCACCTTCGATATTGAAGACACCCTTCTCCGACCAGCCATGTTCATCATCGCCGATGATGGGCCGATTTGGATCAGCTGAAAGTGTGGTCTTGCCTGTGCCTGAGAGTCCAAAGAAGATGGCTACGTTGGTGTCATCATCTCGGTCGACATTGGCTGAGCAATGCATGGGAAAGACGCCTGCGTCGGGCAGGTCGTGGTTCATCGCATAGAAGATCGACTTCTTCATTTCGCCCGCATACTGCGTGCCCATGATGATGACCTTCTTCTGTTCGAGCGACTGAATGATGCCGATCGGCGATTTCAGTCCGTACGCTTCAAAGTCATCGATCTTCAGATTGCAGGCATTGAGAATGGTCCAGCCGCTGCGCGACCCTCGTTGTCCTGCGGGGAGGTTGAGAAAGAGAGTCTTCGCAAAGAGAGCGTGCCATGCCAGTTCGGCAATGACCGTCACATTGACGCGGTAGGTCGGGTCAGCCCCAGCGGCTCCATCGAAGCGATAGAGTTCCTTGCACTTAGCTAGATGGACGCGAGCCTTTTCTTCGAGCTGGGCGAAGTGCACTGGGGAGATCGGGATATTGACCTTGCCCCAGTCGATGTTGTCATGAATCGCGGGAGTATCTTCAAGGTGCTTGTCGCCGGGCGAGCGTCCGGTGCGTTCGCCGGTGTCGACTGCGAGGGTGCCATTGGCTGCCAGAATGCCCTCGCCGCGGCGGAGCGCGTGCTCATAGAGGGCCGGGGTCGAGAGATTGTCATGAATCGCGGCTGATCCAAAGATAAGCGGCTGAGAAGCGGTGGCTGTTGGCATGAGAATCTCGCGCAGGAGTCATGACGGGAAAAGAGGCACAGGGACGCCGGAAACGGCTGAAACCGCCCCCGATCAGTGTCATCGGAGAACCATAGACCCCGGCTTCGAAATCGACAAGCCACAAGAGCCTGTGGCGCAGCTGCGAGCGTGAAGGCTGCCCTCACCGCCGGAGGCCCAGCAACGGAAGCCAGCGGGGGGGGGGGGGGGGGGGGAAAAAAACCCCAAAGGAAGGGGCCGGGTTGGCCTTGAAACCTCCACCCTTTACTCTCTCCCCTTTTTCCCCTGGCCCCCCCCACCGGAAAACAAACCCTCCAA
>JBPCKF010000110.1:0-102393 GCA_051004555.1 Phycisphaerales bacterium
TGTACCGGCCGATGATGTTGATGCCGAGGCGATTGGCGATGAACTGGATTGCATCGCGTGCATTGGTGTTGTCGAAGTTGACAGTGATGTCTTCGTACAACAGTTTGCTGAGGATGGCTGACTTGGAAGCGTTGTCATCCTGGGCCCGGTTTTGGGGGTTGTTTCGTGAGACCTGGCCGAAGCGGTCGGGCAACCCCTGCCCGAAAGCAGGAAGCGTCAGGACCATGCAGCCAGCTGCGAGAGCGATCATAGTGGGTTTCGTCATCGTTGTCGTTCGTTTCATGAAGGGACTCCAAGTGCAATCGGGCGTGCATGAACACCTGGATGTTTGCTCGGGCGATGTCAGGCACAAAAGGCGGTGTTTCCGCCTTTCGGGACGGACGGTCTGTTCGCATTATGCTAAGTTTATTTGCGACGAGAAGCCCATCATTTGTTGTTATTTTGTTTGGGAGAAGTGGCTTAGCGGTGCCGTATGCTGCCTTGGGCAAGGCGGGTGAACTAAAGGGGTTTTCACACCGCAGCCGATAACCCTTTGGGGCGTGAATATTTAGATGAATCTCCTTGCCAGATACCGAGGTGAGAGGTAA
Organism: Phycisphaerales bacterium; assembly: GCA_051004555.1. GTDB lineage: Bacteria > Planctomycetota > Phycisphaerae > Phycisphaerales > SM1A02 > JBPCKF01. The sequence goes on from JBPCKF010000110.1 coordinate 588, forward strand.
AGTATGTGTACTCGGGCGCAGAAAAAACCGCACCCGAACGAAGCAGCTCTGGGAAGGGCTGTGCGCTGGAGCGCAGAGTTTGAGCAACAGAGTACTGACAGGACTGAAACTGAGAGTACTGAAAAGATTTTCGAAGGTGGAGCAGAAACGTAAATGAACTTGAGAACAGCACAAATCTTCGCAGGGCTTGCCATCGCATGCGGTGGAGCATTTGCGGTGCATGCAGATCAGGTGTCACTGCGTAATGTCCAGGAACTCGGAAGCGGCGACGCGTACTTTGTGACCTACCGCTACAGCGATGGGGATTTCAATGTTGAGCGTACGCAGTTCGCCGGACAGCGGCAGTGGAAAGTCCGCGAGGACAGCGGCGATTTCCGTGCAGGCCAGAAGTTCAACGCATTCTCAGTTGATATCTTCCACGAGGTTGGAGAGGGAACAGGTAATGCCGCGGAGTTTGACATCCGTGCCGAGAATTGGCAGGGACCACAGCCGGTGATGCGTGCCAGTCGCCGCGAGATGATTGAGCATCTGTACGCGACGCGCTATCACCAGGTGCAGAATACAACGAAAAAGACAAAGAAGATCGCGTTCCAGGTGGCCCTGTGGGAAATCGCGAACGAGTCCGGTGCTGACCGATATGGTCTGAGTACTGGACGGTTCCAGATTGTCCAGATGGGGACGCAGGCACGTGAGATGGCTGAGCGTTGGCTGCAGGAAGTGCTCGCTGCATATGACAACAACACGCTTCAAGACTACCAGCTCTTCTCAGTCGACTTCGGTGATGAATGGCAGAATCAGTTGATGATCATCCCTGCCCCACCTGCGCTGATGTTGGGTGGAGTCGGTTTGATTTCGGTTCTTGGACGTCGCAGACGGTCCGGAAAGTCGCAAGTCGTGTGACTTCGGATATTTAGAAAGTTTTCGCTTTCATCTGCCCTGCGTTGGGGTATGATGGGGCACAACAGCTGGCCGGGGGGAAATGAAAGCCCTGGTCGAGCTTCTACGGCTCGATCCGTGACCCCGTATCTGGGGCGGGGTTGGGAAGGTCAACACTTGGAAAGGAGTGTTTTTGAACATGTTCGCTAAGAAAATCGTAATCGGTGCAGCCGCCCTTGCCTGCGTAACTGCTGCAACCGCCGCCCACGCAGGTCGTGCAGGTTCGTTCTCGAGTGATACCGGCGCTGGTGGCTGGGTCTCCTATGACTGGAACGGCGGCAATCAGGGCGGAACGCTGCAAAGCGTGATGCAATATGCTGCCAACTATCAGGGTGACTTCGCCGGAATGGATAGCCGCCGCAATCAGGTTAACCTCTTCCTGGTTGATTTCGCTGGCTCCGGTGGCGCTTTCGAGAACGCTGGCCTCACACTCTTTGTGATGTGGGGCAACTCCAATGGAGTTGACGGAAGCTTCCTGGCTGACGTCGATCTCAGCCCACCCATGACAGAACGCAATGACGGCAACTTCGTTGCGGGTCAGGCAAACATCTACGCTCTGGGTACCGGCGTCAATATTGACGACGACGGTCCGGTCAGCGTCGACGTTGACGTGAATAACACCCAGACTCCCGTCGGATTTGCCATCTCCAACATCGATCTGGTCTCCGGCTTCGGTCAGACCGGTATCCTCAACATGAGTTTCACACTGGCAGAGGCCATCCGTGGAATGCGCCTGATCACCGGATCCAACGGCAAGGTCTGGCAGGGTGTTGATGATGACGGCGACGGCAACATCTTCACTGACGGCCTCGTGCTCTCAGTGATTCCCGCTCCCCCAGCAGCGCTGTGGGGCGTGGCCGGCCTGGCTGGCGTGACCGTCCTCGGTCGTCGTCGCTCAGTCCGCAAGACTGCCTGATCACTCAAGCAGCAACCAGTTTTAACTACTCGACAAGTCACCCTCATCCGGGTGACTTGTTCGTTTTTGCCAAACGAATCTTCGATTTCTGCAAGTTCTTGTGACACTTCGACTTGCCTTTACTCCGTTGGCGCCGAATGATGCGTCAGCAGGCCCCAAGCCTGCTGGAGGTGCACGGGGTGAATGTGGGATCCACGGGGAAGTGCATCCAACTTCCTCAATCCGTACACCTGGCGGCGCGGTGCTGCAGCAGACAACTGCGTGTCTCGCGTCAACATGTTCCGCACGTACACGCTGTCGATGTCGGCAGCTTGTCACGCACATTCAATTTTCACGAAAGCAAAAGGAGATACCTACTATGAAACGATCAGTGTTCACTCGAGCGCTGCTGGCCCTGGCGATGGTTCAGGGTCTGCTGTTCGCAACCGGCTGCGAGACCACCGGGTCGCAGACCGACCATGACGCCAGCACAATCGCCAAAACTCAGGAAGACTGGCCGCCATCGGGAACTGTCCGGCGCGGTGCCGATCGTCCTGCCCAGCCCGCGCAAGCGCGCGAGCCACGGCAGCCGGCTCAGCCAACGCAACCACGCACGACCACCAGTACACCGATGGGCAACGCCTCAATGGTGCTCCACTCCGGTGATGCTCGCTCGCACGGCATGCTTCTGGTTGAAACCAGCGGTCCACGAGAAGTGCGACGCAACGAGCCGTACACCTACGACATCGTTGTCACCAATCTCAGCGAGTATCACATGACAGACATCATGGTGTCAGACCATACCATGGAGAACCTGCAGATTGTCAGCTCGACGCCCAGTGGGACGCGCAGCGCTGCTGGCAACACAGGCTGGGAGATCGGTGAGCTCGCGCCAGGTGAATCGAAGACCATCAAGGTCAACGCCAAGGCTGTTTCAGCTGATGAAGTTATCAAGTTCTGTGTCACCGCAACCTACACACCGTGGGTCTGCCTTGCCACAAAAGTGGTCGCGCCCGAAATCACGATCACCAAGAGCGGCCCCACAGATGTGCTCATCTGTGATCCCATTCAGTACACCATCACCGTCACCAACACTGGCGTTGGCGAGGCACGCAACATCAGGATCACTGACACGCTTCCCGATGGCCTCATGACTGCAAGTGGAAAGCAGTCGGTGACCATGGATGTCGGCACGCTTGCAGCCGGTCAGAGCAAGAGCTACAAGCTCGACGCCAAGGCCTCGCGTCGCGGCCAGTTCACCAATACCGCGAAGGTCACAGCTGATTCCAACCTCTCCGCAGAGGCATCAGCCAGCACCACCGTTCGCGAGCCTGTCCTGGCAATCACCAAGACCGGCCCCGAGAGCGACTTCGTTGGTGTGCCGGTTCCCTACGAGATCACCGTCCGCAACACAGGCGATGGTCCAGCGCGAAACGCAGTGATCACCGACACCCTTCCCGCTGGTGCTGAGTTCGTGAGCGCTTCCGATGGCGGACGCGCAGCCGGTAGCACTGTCAGTTGGAACGTTGGGACACTCGAACCAGGTGCCTCCAAGACTGTGCAGCTTTCCATCCGCGCAGGCACGATGGGGTCCGTCACCAATACCGCCAAGGTCAATGCAGAGTGCGCTAAGGAAGCTGTTGCAACCGCTCGCACGGAGTACACCGGCAGGTCGGCTTTGCTCCTTGAAGTCGTCGACGACAACGACCCCGTCCGCGTCGGCAACACTACCACCTACACCATTACCGTCACCAATCAGGGCTCAGCCTCTGACGATGTCACCATCAAGGCGACACTCGAACCAAGCGTGAGCTTCGTCTCGGCTACCGGCCAGAGTGCCCATGCAGTGAGTGGCGCCACCATCACCTTCCAGCCGGTCCGCAATCTTGCTCCCGGCAAGACTGCAGTCTGGACGGTCGTGGTCAAGGGTGTATCAGCTGCTGACAGCCGATTCAGCATCGAAATGACCAGTCCGTCACTCGACCGACCGGTCAACGAGACCGAATCGACCAACATCTACGGCGGCAACTGAACCGTTCCCGATCAACGTCGATCTGACGCAGACGCAACGCGCGGCGTGACCATCGGTCACGCCGCTTTCTTTTTGCGCATCGTCACGTTCGCGCTGCAGATAAGATACATCCATGACATTGCGACTCCACACCATGCACACAGACGGCATCGCGCAGATGTCGTATTTCATTGGCGATGACCGCAGCGGCGAAGCATGGGTCATCGATCCTCGGCCGGATTGCAAAATCTATCTGCAATATGCCAGGCAATATGGTCTGGCGATAACGCGAGCATTTGAAACGCATGTTCACGCGGATTTCATGTCTGGATCGCGTGAACTGCGAGCACTGATCCCCTCGCTGGACATCTGCGTGAGCGGCATCAGCGACCCGCATTACGGATATGAATGTTCGCGCATTGCTGATGGTGATGTGTTTGAAATTGGCGAGACTGCGCTCACCGTTCGACATACGCCCGGTCACACACCCGAGCACATCGCGATCGAAATTGCCAAGCGCAGTTCGCCGCAGCAGCCGTGGGCGGTGTTCACTGGCGACTCTCTCTTTGTTGGTTCAGCTGGCAGGCCCGACCTTCTCGGTGCTGGACATACCGGCGAGTTGACCAGCCAACTGTTCCGAACGTTGAACGAGTATTACCTGAGCCTTGCTGATGACGTCATGATCCTGCCCTGTCACGGCGCTGGTTCAGCCTGCGGTGCCGGCATCGGCGATCGACATCTCAGCACCATCGGGCAGGAACGGCAGAGCAATCCGTTCCTCCAGTTTGATGACGAAGATGCATTTGCTGCCTTTGTGAAAAAAGGTGCGCCGCCGATCCCAGCCCATTATCCCAGGCTCAAGAAAGTCAACCTCAAGCCAGGTTCGCAAGGTCACGCCCCTCCATGCCCAGCCATGACAGTCGAAGCGTTGTGCCGCGCTATTGAAGGCGACGGTTCCGCGACACTTCTCGATACGCGCGACATGCTGGCGTTCGGGGGCGGGCATATTTCGGGAGCGATCAACATTGGCGATCGACCCGAACTTTCGCCGTGGTCCGGCGACATGCTCGACCCGGATCAGCCGATTGTTATCGTTGCGTATGACGACAGTCAGATCGAGATGATCGTCAACCGCATGTGGCGGGTGGGGTTTACCACATTCAAGGGATATCTGGCTGGGGGAATGAAGTCGTGGCTTGCCACTGGGCAGCCCCTTGCAACGATTCCACAGATTGATGTGCACACGCTGCATGACCAGCTTGATGATGTGCAGGTGCTGGACGTTCGCAGCGACATTGAATGGGGGTCCGGCCACATTCGCGGCGCTGTGCATCATTATGTCGCAACGTTGCGCGATGGCATCGACGGCCTGGACATGCTCGATCCGAAGAAGGAGGTTGTTGTGTATTGCGGGAGCGGATATCGCGCGAGCATCGCAGCATCAATATTGCGCAGGAATGGATTTCAGCACGTACACAATCTCGCGGGCAGCATGGGCGCCTGGCGGGCCGCGGGTCTGCCAGTTGTCACGTGAGAAACTGTGAATGTCGCGCAGCGAAGCGCCGCTACTTCTGCGTGTTCCGAAGTTGCAGCGCGATATCGGATGTGTCAGTGCGCGGGATGACGCGGCCGATGATGGCTGTTGCGGGTGCGTTGGGTAGCAGTTCATGCATGAGCGCATCCACCTTATCGGGAGGTGTCGCGAGTAAGAGGCCGCCTGATGTCTGGGGATCGAAGAGCAACTCGACCGCAGCTGCATCTGCGTTGTTGGGAATCGCAAGGCGGTTGCCGAGCGTCTTGCGGGTGGCTTTGTTGGCGCGGGTGTAGTGGCCAGCTTTCATCATGTCGATGGCACCCGGCAATGGAACCAGCGCGCTGCTGTCGATCTCAAGCGTGACGCTGCTTGCTTCTGCCATTTCGCATGCGTGGCCAGCGAGGCCGAAGCCGGTGATATCCGTGGCTGCGTGCACGCCATGCGCGAGGGCAGCTGCGCCTGCTGCTTCATTGAGCGCGATCATGCTGGCGATTGCTGCGTCGAGCACTGCACTCGGGCACTCACCTGCGCGATTGGCGGTTGTAATAAATCCTGTGCCGAGCGCCTTTGTAAGAACTAATACATCGCCCGGCTGCGCTCCAGCATTGGTGAGAAATCGTTCCGGATGAACAACACCCGTGACAGCAAGCCCGTATTTTATTTCACGATCGCGGACTGAATGCCCTCCCAGAATGCACACGCCTGCGGCCTGCATCCGTTCGGCTCCGCCCGCCAGAATCTGTTCGAGTATCGCAAGATCGAGTTCATCGTCGGGGAAACCAACGATGTTCAGAGCGGTGCGCGGCTGGCCACCCATTGCATAGATGTCGCTAATGGCATTTGCAGCTGCGATCTGGCCATAGATATACGGATCATCAACCACCGGCGGAAAGAAGTCGACCGACTGCACGATTGCAATGTCAGGGGCGATGCGATAGATGCCCGCATCGCTGAACCGTTCTGGTCCGACGAGCAGGTCGGGATGCAACCACGCAGGAAGACGCTGCACCAACTGGGCAGTTGCCTCAAGAGGCAGCTTGCCCGCTCAGCCAGCGCAACTTGCGTAATCCATCAATCGTTTCTTGCGTCCGAAAAGTGCCACAGCAGATATTCTCCTTTCTTTAAAAACGAGTATCATGCATCAAAGAGCAGGACGATCAAAGCAAAAAGCCCGTGACGGAATGTCACGGGCTTGCATTGCATTGTGAAGTCGGGCTGCATGGATCAGGTCATGATGAGCAAGCCGAGGCTGATGACTTACTCCGAAGCCTTGCCGATGAAGAATCCGATGATGCCCAACAGCAGCGTTGCCCCGCCGAAGATGCCCAGCCACATCCAGAGATTGCCAGCCATTTGCGTGGCCAGCGCGGGTGTGGCGCCGTTGATTGCGACTGCAATCATGAGGCCGACCGCAATCAGGCAGCCAAGCGCGCCCATCATCAGGCCGACGCCCATGCCCGACCATCCGCCGTCATATGCTTCGACAAGCATTGGCGTTGCGGAGATGGGTGCTGCCCCGATCGCGTTGCCGGGCGATTCTGCGCCTGCTGATTCAAAGAGGCCGGAGGCGTGGGCAGGCACATCGAGATTCTCGTCGCCCGAATAGACCTCTTCAAGCAGTTCCGCGCCGAGCGATGTGTCGTCACTCTCGCGTGTAAGGTCGAGCAGACCGCTGCCTGAGCCGACAGATTCGAGGCTGAGTTCATCTTCGATCGAGTCGGTGACCTGCGTATCCCCAGCATCAGCACCAGCTTCGCCATGTTCGGTATCGAAGACCGAGATGCCGGTATCTTCGCGGCTGTCGACAAGGCCGAGGGCGGAGCCGGAGGCGCCAGCTGATGCGTCAAGACCGAGATCGCCGATTTCCTGATCGATGTGAATGCCTTCGTCGCCGCCCACGAGCAGGTCGATCTGTTCGACTTTGAACATGAGCTTGTCGCGATCACGAAACTCCTGCAACTGGCCGGATTCAGCCATTGCCTTGACCTGATCGGGCGATTTGTTGAGCTTCTTGGCAGCTTCGTCGAGCGTGTAAAACATCTTGGCCATGTGCGGGGTCCTCGAACTTGGAAACGGGCGGAAAGGAGAGGCGAAAGGGGAACGAACGACGGGCGATCGAGCAGAATCAGCCGAAGCCACTAGGGTAGCGGCAAATGGTCCGCGATGCAAGGGCAAAATGGGGGAATGGGTGGCTCACGCATAGCTGTGCAGGCCCGCGATCTTGAAGTTGATGAAGATCCAGTTGAACAGCATCACCACGCAGCCAGCGATCGTCAGCAACGATGTCCAGAGGCCTTTGTCCTTTGCCTTGAGGCGAACGTGCACCAGCACCGCGAAAACGATAAAAGTATTGAGCGCGAAGACTTCCTTGGGGTCCCAGCCCCAGGGTCGGCCCCATGAGTGATCCGCCCAGATCGCGCCCATCACGATACCCGCCCAGAGCAGGATGAATGAAAGCTCCATGAGAATCATCGTCGCCCCATCGAACACCTGTCCCAGGGTTGTGCGTTCAGCTTCGAGCAGCGTCTCACCACCCGGGCCGCGCACCAGCAGCGACCCCGCGCCGCCGATGCGGGCGTAGTGCTGCGCGCCGGTTCCATCATGACGAATCTTCGCAATCAGGCGATAGAAGAGATACAGCCCAGCGACCATCGCAGCCATGAAGATGAGGCAGTAGCTGAAGATGATGACGTTGGTGTGAATATACAACCATACATCATCCAGCACAGGCATCTTGTTGGAGATGCTGGCGTTGAGGGCCTGAGGCAGAAAGTGAGCAGCCATGAGCGCTGTCATCGATGCAGCTGCGCTTCCGAGTGCAAAGAGGTGGCGCATGATGGTGCCCGCAACCAGAATCTCGATGAATACAGCACACACGCCGCCAAACCACGCCGCGGTGGTGACCGCTTCGAACATGTTCGAGTTGGGCCAGCGATCAGCAATGTGCCAGCGCAGAAGCAGTCCCGCAGTGTGCAGCAGCAGCGCAATCACAAATATGCTGAGGCCCGCAAACGATGCCCAGCGCCATCGGTACGCAATCGCCATCAGCAGGAAAATCACGCTGAACATGTACACCACCCAGATGAGTGTGTACCAGTGATAGTTGCGGAAGTAAAAACTTTCGAGCGCCAGCCAGTCCATGCGTCCCAGCGCAAGAGCGCCGATATGCATGGCTGTCATGAGAATCGCTGCTGAGAGGCAGATCATGCCCACGCGACGATGCTTGCGTGCAAAGGCCGCCGCTCCGCCAACAGCGAGTACGCACACAAGCCCGATGCTGATGAACCACGGCAGCGTGGCTGAACGCTCATCTGCACTGGCGATCGACCACGGCCACCCGCTGCGCATCGGGCTGGGATAGAGGGCTGCATTCACTTCCGGCGTGAGCTTCGCAATCTGCGCGATGGCATTGTTGACGCCACCAGCATCCTGTACCGCCCAGTATGATTCCAACTGATTCCAGGCATCGGCGAGCGCGCGAAAGGCGCTCGAACCACTCCCAACAATTTCCTCAGGTGTCAGCCAGGCTGAAGTCTGATTCCCACCGGGCGGCGGAACAATGCGAAGTCCGGCCTGCAGGTTCAGCGGGTGCATGAGCGCTGCAGCCAGATCGATCTCTTCAACAAAGCGGGCGGTACGAACCAGATCCGCCCGCAACTCATTGAGCGTTGCCGCGACCATTGGCGTGTTAAGCATGGTGGCGGAAACCAAACCATCAGCCATGAGTTCATCAACAGTTTCTCGCAACAGCGCAATGTCCGCTTCGATCGCAGCCTGGGCATCGGGGAAGAGATTGCCGGTGAGCCGCGAGGCAAGCTCCTGCTCATGAGCGCGCAACGCTGCTGCAATGCGGGCCCGCACGGGCTTCTTGTGGACATACACCGCTGGCACATCCACATATCGCTGCGGGCGAAACATCAAGTCAAAGTATGTGAACGTTGGACTCTGTCCATTCACCAGCTTCGAGCCGCTGATGGCCTGCATCACAGCCCGTGTGTACGAATCCAGCGACTTCAATCGGCCGTTGTCAGACAGCGCCAGTTTCCCCAGCGATGCAAGATCAATCGATTGTTCGAAGTCTGCTGGACCCTTGCGATCCTGCCCGGTCGACGTCGCTGCCGAGATGACCATCGTGAACATCATCAGCCCGAGCAGTGCGATGTGCATCACGCTCTTTCTGTTCGACTGGCAACGCCTCATGTGACCTCCTCAGTTTCATCTTCTGCAACGGTGAGCACACGTGCTGGCGACGCTGTGGCGCTGGCGACGCCCGACGTCACCTTCGCGTAGACAGCATCGCGCTGCCTTTGTTTGATCATTGGCTTGATATAGAACGCATAGATCATCCCCAGCACTGCGATGCAGCAGCCCAGCAGTTGCACCACCACACCCGCGCGGTTGCCCACGCCCAGCACCGTGTAGTTGAGACCAGCTGATCCCTGCCGGGGCGGATCCCATTGCGCCTGAAAAAACCAATACCCCGCCTGCTCAGCCGGCGCGTTGACCGCCACGATGCTCGCATCACGATTTTCAGTTGCATCACTATCAAAGCGCACAATGCTTCGCCATTCATCAACGCTCAGGTTCGATCCGCTGAAACCGCCGGTCTGGTAGTCGACTTCAAAGCGATCAAGCGTCATCGGTTGGGGCAGGGGACGTCGCTGCCTTGAATAGAGAATCTCAATCTCGCGTCCATCTGACAGCTTTATCTTCGTGGGAGCGAAGCGATCGCCGGGCAGCGTGTCGTTCGGACCAGCATACGGATACTGATGATATGGCAGCCACAGTGTTTTCGCGGGCTTGCCGGGTCCGCTCGGCAGGGCAATGCGGATCAGCCGCTCGGTCATGTCGTGCTCAGGAACACGCTGGCTGATCGGGACAACCTGTGGCCGCGAAACGATCTGTGAGTAATACGAATAGCCATCCACAACCACGCCAAGCGATGGTCCAAGCTCCAGTGGCTCGCGCAACGAAATCTCTTCGACCGAGATCGCCCGTGTCTGCGCGTTCACAGTGATAATGCGAAGCATGTCGGGTTGTGGCCCTGCCACAAACACTACTGGCGAATCCGGAGTCAAAACAATCTGGATCGATTCATCGAACGTAACCATTTCATATTCGCCCGTGTCCGGGTTCAACATCTGATCGCGATTGAAGCGCGGCTGATCGAACACCCACCTGCGAAAGGCGCGGCCATCGCTGTGAGCCAGATCAAGGAACGCAACCGAAATCATCTCGCCGCTTTGATTCGGCGAAATGCGATCAAGACGCACCAGTTGCACAGACCATTCCGTTCCTGCAATTGGCTGCGCTGCTGCATTCTCCGACTGTGCAGGAAGTGAAACGATGGGAATCTCAATCGGCTGCGCTGTTTCGGGTGTGGTCACGGTGAGCATGCCGCCTGCTCTTGCGATGATCGCATCAAGCTGGGCATCGTTGCTGATGGTGAGGAATCGCGCAAAGCCGCCCGCGAAGACCCCCGCAACAGGGTCATCTGCGACCATCTGTATGGGCGACGAGCCTTCGGGAGAAACCAGTCGGGCATTGAGAATCGGCCCGCGCACATTGCCACCCGGCACCCGTCGCGAATTGATGACTGCATAGCGCAGATAACTGTCGATGCTGATCGTTGCGCCAGCCAGAGGATCGTCATGACTTGAAGCCGGCGCTGTAATCTCCAGGGCATCAATCGCGACTTCCGCATCGCGCGGCACGGGCCAGAGATCAGCCGGCTCAGCCACCGAATCGTTGTATCGCGGCAGCTTGCCTTGCGGGATGGGGCGTTCGATCCATTCACTGGTTCCAACTTCCCGAAGATACAGCGCATCAGAATGGACGAGGTAGAACCAATCTTCTGCCTTGGGAGCAAGGGTGAGTTGCAATGACTCATCCAGCAGCCGCTCGCCAGTCACCTTCACTGCGCGGCCCTGGCCGGGGATCACATCTTCAGTGAACTCAGGATACCCATCGAGCAATTGGCGAACGAAAGTTTCGCCGTCCGGCATTCGCACCTGCACGCCGACTGCATACACACGCTTCCCCGCATCTTCGCCGGTGAGGAGTTCCCACTCAGGATCAACACTCACAACCGTGAGCGCAACAGGACCAGCTGATGTCGGCAACGTCGCACTGCTTCGAAGCGCTGCTGTGAACTGCACTGGTTGGGCATCGCCAACTGCTTGCGCGATGACCTGCCTGCGGAAAAGCAGCACATCGCCTTCAACTTTGGCGGAGAAATACCACACCGATCCGAGCGAGAGTGTGATGATGCCGACGTGAATCATCCACACGCCAAAGTTGACAGGCCGCAGCGGAATGCGCCGCAGCGTTGTTGTTGCCATTGTCAGGCAGATCAGCGCGATCAATGCTTTGAAAGGCCACCAGTGAAACCATTCAAACTCTGTCATCTCGAAGTTGCGCTTCTCGCGCACGACGATCTGCTGCCAGTTGTCGAGATGAAAAATATTGAACGATGTCGGATAGAGGATGCCCGCCGATCCGATCGAGCTGTAGACAAACAACAGAATCAGCAGCAGAATGCCAAAGCGGACACTGCTGAACAGGTCGAAGATCATTCGGATTGGGGTGCGGGCAGCAGACACGGGAAGTCACCGAAAGTAGGGGGGAGGGAAGGCAGGGGGGTGGAGGCAGATTGTGATCGTAGTCACAATGTCGCGCCGCGTTCGCGGTCGAGTTTCACAAAGCCGCGACCAGTGGTCGCGGTTCCGATGCCCGCTTGCCGCATGCGCGGCTCTGATGCGAATGATTCCCCGCGCAGCAGGCGAGAATCAAGTTTGCGCGGCAAGTACACTCGGGCTGCCTTCGCACCTGTGGGTCCAATCCAACGGAGAACTATTCAAAAGAGCGCGATTTCTCTCTTGACGCCGCCTCGCGGTTCGATCATACTTCCTTCTGACAGCTTGCAGATTGCTGCGTCTGTGTTTCTACGGAGTCGACGCCATGCTGATCGAGATCTCTCTCTCTCTCTCTCTGAGCAGCGCTGTCCCGCAGATACCTGCTCGTGCGAACCCGCACTCCAATACCCTCGAAAGGATCCCTCATAGATCGCCTGATTTATGTCATCATTGTCGCTGCGCTTGCATCTGCTTGTGTTCCTGCTCGTGCCTTCGCAGATTACCCTGAGAACTATCCCTTCGGAGATGATGGAACTATGAATCATTCCGACGGCTACGACGGCATTCCTGGAAACCACACACCAACAACTGGTCCCGACGGCGGAAACGGTGGAGACGGCTACACTGCCTCGTCGCCTACTGAGACCCATGGGAACGGCGGCAGTGGCGGGAATGGCTCGCATGCGTGGGCAAACACAAATTTCACGCGCGCTGGCCGTGGGGCCAAGGCGGCAATAGCAGTTCCCTCGGCGCGGTTGGCGGCAAAGGAGGTCGTGGCGGGGATGCTTGGGGACCGCTGAACGGCACCCGCACTTCATTCGCTGGTGGCCAAGGCGGCGACGGCGGAGTGGGACACACCTCTTCCGATGGAAACTACTATACACCGGCTGGCGGATTCGGCGGAAACGGCGGCGAGGGCACCCCAAGTACGATTGGCACAGCTCCGGGTGTCGGTGGGAAAGGTGGGAAAGGTGGCGATGTTTGGGTTAGCGGGACCGGTGCGGGCGGTAATGGATCCGATGGGGTTGATGGCTTAATCAAATGGTGTTCGCCAGAGGGCATGCCGTGAGCTTGGGCAGGCGTGGCGTCGGCCATTGCTGGCTGCATCTGTTCTTCAGCACGTTCCTGTGTGTTTCTGTCTCGTCCGCCCAGCAGACAGCTGAACCCATCGGTCATGATGATCTTGAGGTGATGGGCAGGCTGCTGCGGCTCAGCGATGAACAGACGGCAATCGCGCGGGCGCTTCACTTCGAGTACCTCAATGCCTGGCAGAACGAAGTGGCCGAGGAGGTGCAGGCGCACACCCGCAAGGAACGCGACCTTGAACAGCTCATGATGAGTCGTGATGCTGATTATCTGCAGCTCTATTTCGAGGAACTCAAGCCACATCAGCAGGCGTTTGAACGATTTGTCGATGACATGATTCAGCGGGACGCAGGGTTGTACGGCGATATTGGCGCCCTGCTCTCGGCTGAACAATCACTGCGGATGCGGCGCGCTGTATCTGCACGGCAGAGGCGTGCTTACCTGCCTAGCCCTGTGACATCTGGAACATTCACGTGGCCGGAGGGCGGCACTGATCTTCTCAGCATGGCGTATCTTGCTGATGCAATCCCAGAGGATCACGATGACAGCTGGGTGGTGCCTTTCGAAGAAGCGTATCTTGCAGCTGTTCATGAGCTTGTCTCAATAAGGAAGAGGCAGAGCGATGATCGTGCCAAGGTGATCGCAACTGCTCACGCTGCGAACTACGGCCATTCTCGGAACCCGGACGCATTGCGCATCAGTCGAAGACTGCATGCACGTCTCGGCGAGGTGCAATCGCCTTTCCATCAGGAACTCATAGAGATCAACCGCGCGTTTCTCGCTGCGGTGGCCCGGCATGTGGGCGAGGATGTGCATGCTGATCTTCAGGACCGATTCCGACGGACATCATCGCCGATTGTGTACCCTGACCCGGGATCAGCGGCGTTTCTTTTTGAAGCTGCACTCAATCTGACGGATATTGATGACAAGCAGCGCGAATCGATCCTGCATGCTCAGGGTGAGTTCCTTTCGAAGCATGATGAACTTTCATCGCGCATGAATGAGACCTACACCGATGTCTATCGTGAAGCCACGCTTGGTCTTTTCGAAGATGGTTACTCGCCATGGACACGACTGACCTCACTCGGCTATCAGCGCGAGGAGCTGAACCAGCATCAGGCGACGCTCCTGGCGACGATTCTTCTCCCTGACCAGTTCGAGATGCTGCCCGCCTGGGTGGCGAACAGGCGGCGATGGGATCGGGCGGAGGATGCGAAGTGGGTCCGGGCTCGGGAACGAGAGATCATCGAGAAGCTTGGCGATACAAGCCTCACGGATGTTGAGCGTGGCGAGTTGGAGGCGATACTCGAAGGGCTTGATGACCTCTTATGATCTGCGATGCCGGGTGAACAGGATGAATGCCGATAGGTGGACTCGAACCACCGACCTGAGGTTTATGAATCCTCCGCTCTAACCAACTGAGCTATATCGGCAAGGGTGTCAGTCTACGCATGTGCAGCGGCATCTGGCAACGCCCTTCCGTCATTGTGCTGCCAGCCCGGGGGGTATGCTTCCGGGCCTACGCTCAGGTGGAGGTTTTCACGCGATGTACATCTCGCGACGACATCTTCTTCAGCAGGGCGCAGCCTACAGCGCTGGCTTTCTGGGCTTGCAAGCATTGCTGCGCTCTGGCAGCGAACCTGCTGCTGCTGCTGCTGCATTGCCAGCGCGACGCTTCATCGATGGCTACGGCCCTCTCGTGGCAGACCCTGCTGGATGCTTCGACTTGCCACTCGGATTTTCCTATCACATCATCTCACCAGCGGGCGCGACGATGACAGATGGCCTTTGCGTCCCCGGGTTACCCGATGGCATGGCTGCATTTCCCGGTCCGCGTGGCCTCACCATTCTCATCCGCAATCACGAGATCAAATACGACTGGATCAGGCACAGCCCGTTCGGCCCGGTGCGCGATGATGCATCGCTGTCGATCGAACCCGACCTGCTTTATGATCGCGGCTTCGGTACCACACCCGGCCTGGGCGGCACGACCACACTTGTGTACGACACTCACAAACGCGAACTTATCTCGCACAGTCTCAGTCTCGTCGGGACCATGCTCAACTGCGCCGGTGGCCCCACGCCGTGGAACACATGGATCAGTTGCGAAGAAACCGAGCAGCTTGCAGATGATGAGTTCTGCGAAGTCGATCATGGGTACAACTTCGAAGTTCCTGCGACCACAGATATCGGCTTGGTAAAGCCCGTCCCGCTCAAGGCCATGGGCCGCTTCAAACATGAAGCAGTCGCGGTCGACCCACGGACCGGCATCATCTACCAGACCGAAGATCAGCACGAGGGGCTGCTCTATCGTTTCATCCCCAGTCAGCCTGGCGAGTTGCATCTGGGCGGAAGTTTGCAGATGTTGGCCCTGCGCGATGTTCGCTCTGCTGACACTCGGAACTGGCCCAATGATCTGGGCGTGATTGCACACCAGATTGCAGTTGGTTCATCGTTTCGAGTTGACTGGATTGATGTCGAGGACATCGAATCGCCCAACAATGACATGCGCTTCCGCGGCTTCGATGCTGGTGCAGCCCGCTTTGCCCGAGGTGAAGGCATGTGGTGGGCTGGCTCATCGACTTACTTTGCATGCACCAATGGCGGACCTGCAAAGATCGGCCAGATCTGGCGCTACACACCCTCTCCCCATGAAGGCAGCCCGAACGAATCGACATCGCCGGGTGTCCTCGAACTGTTCCTCGAATCCGGCGACAGCGAACTGCTGCGCAACTGCGACAATCTCACATCTGCCCCGTGGGGCGACCTGCTCGTCTGCGAAGACGGCGGTGGGCGCGACCGCATCGTTGGCATCACGCCAGCGGGCGAGTGTTACACGTTCGGCAGCAACGCAGCAAGCGATGCGGAACTGGCTGGTGCGTGCTTCTCACCCGATGGTTCGACGCTGTTCGTGAACATCCAGCAGGACGGCCTCACGCTGGCGATCACCGGCCCGTTCCACAAGCGGACTCCAGAGATCTAGACGTTCAACGAACCGTGCGCAAGGGCACAGGGTGCGCTGGCAGGATTGATGTCGACGACATTGAATCGCCTGCGACACGTTGAGTTTTTGCGGAGAAGCGTTGGGAAAACGATGCGCGCAGGCAGTTGGAGGCGGCACCCACGGCGCTGCAGCCGCGTTGCTAGGGCGTGAACCGAGGCGGGAATGCTGCTATGCTCGCGCCTCATGAAACTTCCGGAGCGCGACGCGCAGATCGAAGATCCTCGCACGAAGTGGTTGCGATTGGGGCAGCAGGGCGGCTATGCGCTGCTCGCGATCCTGCTCATCGCCACCATGTTTCAGTTTCAGCGCGGCACAATCAAGCACCTGAATCTGGCCCGCGAGCACGCAAAACAGCAGGAGGCCGCAGAAGCGAGTGGCGCGACCATCGAGCCTCTCGAAAAGGATCACAAAGGCGCGATCGGCCGCTGGCGAAGCGAGATTCATGATTTCTGGGAGGGCGAGAACATCTATCGCGGACTGCACCCCAACATGCCGTTCGTGGTGGTGCTGCTTTCGCCGTTTACATATGTGTCTGTGCCGATGATGGCGCTGCTGTTCAATCTTTGCAAACTGGCCGCCGTGCTGGCGACGTTCTGGATGGCGGTGCGCATTGCGAACCATCGCGATGATCGCATGCCCGAATGGGTGGCCCTGCTGGGTGTGCTGGCTGTGATCGACTTCTACGTCGGCGACATTCAGCACGGCAACACGAATGTGTTTGTTGCAGCGAGCGTGGTGGCGCACCTGTACTGCTATCGCCGGGGGAGGGATTCGCTTGCCGGCGTGTTCCTGGCGCTGGGCATCTGCCTGAAGCTGACACCCGCGCTGTTCCTGCTTTACTGGTTGTGGCAGCGGGAGTGGAAGGTGCTGGGCGCGACCGCGACCGCGTTGCCAGCGATGGTGCTTTCGCCCGCGCTGCTCACGGGTTGGGAGTTCTACGCGGTGTGCATGGCCACTTGGTGGACGGAACTCATCGGGCCTTCACTGGGCGGCGCGTGGTATCCCATCCACATCAATCAGTCACTGCCCGCGATGATCGGCCGATTCTTCAGCGGCGGCGATGCGGGCAACTACCTCTGGAACCCGGAGGAGCACGCGGTCCCGATCGAGTTTGGCTGGGTCACGTTACTCGACCTCGGACCGCAAGGAGCGCGCATGCTCCTGCGCGCGCTGCAGGTGGCCATGCTGGCGTGGACACTGTGGGCGATCGGGTGGTCGCGGCTGGATCGCGACGATGGCCGTCGCGCACTCCATTATGGATTGCTCGTGGCGCTGATGCTCCTTCTTAATCAGCGCTCGTGGGATCATCATGCAACATATCTGGTCGTCGCGCACGTGGCCCTGGCGTATGCAGCGGCGCGCAGCGCGCTGCCGCTGAGGACGCGACGGTGGATCGGCTGGTCGCAGTTCGCCACGGTGGTGTGGATGCTGCTGGTGAGCGGTGATCTCATCGAGGAGATCTATGGGGATGACGGCGCGCATCGCGTACTTGCTTACGGCACCGCGTTCTGGCACTTCCTCGCCGTGTGGGCGCTATGCCTCATTCTCACGACGAAACTTCGCCGCGCAAAGAACCCGTACCTATGCGAGGACGCGGGCGAAAACTAGCGGAAATCGAATGGTGAGGGCAGGGGGCCTCGGGCCAGTGCAGATCCAACTCGCTCTGAAGGTACGCCGTTACGCGTGCGCGATACCATCGATCGCGATGGGAACAATTGTCCTTGCAAGTCGTTCGTTGCGGCGAAAGCAGTTGCTGATCGAAGCTGGCTTCGATGTGGCTGTGCATGCGCCCGATGTTGATGATGGTCTTCTCCGCAAACCGCTGCATGTTCAACCGCGGCAGTGGGTGCAGGCGCTGGCGTGGATGAAGGCGCAGTCGGTGTGGCGAACGTTGCGGGCATCACAACCGGGGGCAGACATCCTCGTACTGGCAGCTGACACAATCTGCGTCCTGTCAGATGGAAGCACCATTCTCGGCCAGCCGCAGAACGCCCACGCTGCCCGAGCGATGATCGTGGCCATGAGCGGAGATTCACACGTCACCATGACGGGCGTCTGCATGCTCGCGAACCGCGCGCAGGCGCTGTTTACAGAAGAAGCAGCCGTCGAGATCGGCCCGCTCGCGTCAAGCGACATTGAGGACTACATCAGCAGCAACAACTGGCAGGGAAAGGCAGGGGGATACAATCTCACCGAACGCCAGGAAGCCGGCTGGCCCATTGCCGTTCGCAGCGGCGATCCACTCACGGTCGTGGGTTTGCCGATGCAGCGTCTGCAGCCGTTGCTGGCGAAGGCGTTGCGACAATCAGTTGATGAGTGCAACCCGGAGCGCTTATGATCACACTCGCCGCCCATTTTCCTCTTACAACCACCCTTCCAATCGCAGCATTCGCGCTGCTGGCGATCGGCTGGTACTTCGTCCGGCTGGGCCGATCTGGTGTTCAGCCGCTTCGGCGTCGCATCCGCCGCTGGACCATGCTCCTTCTGGCTTGTTCTGTCCTTGCAATGACTGCCGGGCTCAGTTTTGTCACGGCGGAAGATTCGCCAACGATCTACGCTGCGGTGTGGGTGTGTGTGATTGTGTTAGTGCTCTTGATGCTGCTGACCGCGTTGCTGGACATTCTCAATAATGTCAGTATGCATCGAAGTTCGATGAGCGAGACCGCGGAAATGACCAGGCAGCGATTGCTGGACGCGGTTGCAGAAGCGCAGCAACGGCACCAGAACGGCGACTTGTAAGGCGTTTCTTCAAGATAAGCGCCCGATCTGGCAGATAAATCCAAGTGGCAGCCGCGGTTGCGCGCCTGCCTGATCGCTCGTTGCCGTATCATCATCACAGTGCCAGCTTTGCCATCTTCCATTGCCATCCCGGCTTCATGGGCCTACCGCACTGCGGTGCGCTGGCGCAACGCGCGCTACGAAAAGGGCAGCGGCGTCGAAGAGATCGATCGCCCCGTGATTTCCATCGGCAACATCAGCGTGGGCGGCACGGGCAAGTCGCCAATGGTGAGTTGGTGTGCACAGACGTTGCGCGAGGAAGGGCATCAGCCCGTCATTGCAATGCGCGGCTACAAGGCGCCACCCGGCCAACCCGGCGATGAAGAACTCGAATATCACCAACGCGTTCCCGATGTGCCCGTGATTGCCCGCCCCGACCGCACCTCTGCACTGCGCGAGTTCTTCGCAGAGGAAGATCATGATGCGTTTGATTGCGTCATTCTTGATGATGGATTTCAGCATCGCCAACTCGCGCGTGATTGCGACATTGTGCTTATTGATGCGACGCAGCACACCTTTGATGACCGCGTGTTACCAGCTGGCAGATTGCGCGAACCCCTGAGTGCACTCGCGCGGGCTGATGCAGTCGTGGTGACTCGGGCAGCTGAGCATGATGGCTCGCTCGAATATCTCATTCGAAAGTCACATGGCAAATCGCCTGTTGCGTGGACGCGACATGTATGGAATGGTCTTGACCTGCATGGGCCCGAACCAGCCCATGTGCAATCAGACTGGCTCAAACGCAAGCGGCTGATTTCCATGCTGGGTGTCGGCCATCCCGCGCCCATCGAAGCCCAGATTCTCGCAGCTGGTGCCATGGTGCGGCGGCGCATTCCCGTGCGCGATCATCAGGCATACGACGCTCGCTTTCTTGACGCTGTTCGTGATGCATGCACACATCCGCAGATTGATGGCCTCTTTGTTACGCCCAAAGACTGGGTGAAACTGTGCGATCTGGTCGACTGGTCGTCCTGGCCTTGTGCTGTGATTGTTCCCGCTCTCAAGCTCGAAGTGTTTCGCGGCGAAGATGCGCTGCGCGTCATGCTTGTCGATACAGTGCGCTCTGCACCAGACGCTGACGAGCCGCGACCCTGAGCGCCGACCATGCAACGACACACGGATATCATCGCCCATGCCGCGTGATCGACAATCTGTTGCAGCATCAACATTCCCCGAGATTCGCTTTGGGGGATTCTCGCGCGTTGATGGTCTCGTTGCGTTCTACACTCGCGTGCATGCATTATTGCAACCGGAACATACCGCCCTGGACATCGGCTGCGGACGGGGAACCCAGAGCGATGATCTCTCGCCCCGGCGCGGCAGGATGCGATCCATGCGCGGGGCGTGCAGGCACACCATCGGCATCGATGTCGATCCCATCGGCAAAGACAATCCGTTCATCGAAGAGTTCCGCCTGATCGAGCCGCCCTATGAACGCTGGCCGATTGAGGATGCGTCGATTGATCTTGCCATGAGTGATTGTGTGCTCGAACATATCGAAAAGCCGGATGCGTTCTTTGCAGAGCTCGCGCGCGTGCTCAAGCCCGGCGGGCATATCTGCATGCGGACACCCAACTCGCTCGGCTATATTGCGATCGCTTCGCGGCTGGTACCCAACTCGATGCATCAGCGCATTCTAAAGAGGCTGCAGCCACATCGGCCCACGGATGATGTCTTTCCAACCTACTACCGCGCCAATCGCAAAGGCAGAATAAACAAGCTGCTGGCGACGCATGGCTTTGAAGGTGTGATCTATCGCCACGAAGGTCAGCCGGGCTACCTGACATTCTCAAAGCTCGCCTTCCGCATGGGATCGTGGGCAGGACGACTGATGCCGGATGTGTTCAAGTCGACGCTACTCATCTTCGCGCAGCGGCAGGAGTGAGCGAAGGACGTCGTGTGCCATAACGCCTGTGCAGGTCGCGCATGAACGTGACATGTACCGCCCCGATCACAAGAAACAGAAACGTCGATGCGCCCGCCAAGCCCAGGACAGCGTGAGCAACTCCCCCATCTGGTGGCGGGATGTATCCACTTGTAAAGCCGATAGCCGTGATGCCCAACAAGAGCATCGCTGTTCCTCCAAAACGAATGGTGGAACGCCACTGCGCTTTTCGCAGTGCTTCAAGACTGATCGGATTGCGCTCTGCGATGAGCCAGCCGAAGAGTCGCCGCTCGCGCATTGCAAGTGGCCCGGCCCGATGGATTGTGCCATCACTGAGCTCGAATGTGCATGTGTCGAAAGGAGCCCGGATCGATGCAATGTCATTCCAGTTGCGCTGATCCGTTCGGTTGTCGAACGTCGTCCACTGGATTCCGTCAGAGGTGTAGATCACTTCGCGCATAGTGCGATGTCCTGCGCGATACAGCATGCCGGCCATCACAATGCCCGGGGTGATGACGACGATGCTCGTCACCGCCATAAGAATGATCGCCAGCGCATAAATGTTGGTTGGCATAGGGCCATGGGGCCAGTGCATGGAACCAAGGAAAAGCCACACGACGGCACCCATCATTGCAAGCGTCAGCAGCAGGAAGAACACGTGCCGAAGGGGTGAGTCCAGCGATTCGATCGATAAGCACACGCGATATGGAGTGAGCCATCATTCCAGGCATTAATGCGGGCCCGCTCCCAGAGCTTCGCGGCCGCCCGCTGAATCCGCGACGACCATTCGCTGATCGCGGGGGAGATGATGCGTCCGGTGACGTGATCGCGCATCGGTTCAGTCGCGCCATTCTCAAAGACGCGCATGCCACGCCAGCTCATGAGATCGTTCTACGCAAAAACGCGGCCCCGCCAGTACAGCGGATTGCGACGATAGTCAGTCACGCGCAGGCCGCGCAACCTCGGGATCGTTCGTAATGTAAGCGGTACGAAGCGCATTTCATTGCAGTTGTATCCGCACAGCGACGCTGTGACCTGTCCCATCGCACCGAAAATCGGACTGGCAACAGACGCGTGCAACTGATAGCGCACCCAATCGAGTGTAGATTTCATTGATTCCAAAGCCGAGGGCGATCGAACCGAGATTGCTCTTCCGCGCTCAGCAATTGCCACACCCGGCGCATGATCTGATTGTCCCAAAGCGCTCTTTCTGTGGCTATCTCATCCATCTGCTGCATCAGGGCTCTGCTTGCATTGACATCACTGGAGTCGTCCGCGAACCGGCGTTCCGCGAGTTCGCATGACAGCTCGTACTCCCGGATTGCGATCGCCCGCATTCGACGATCCAGTTCTTCCTTCCACTCTGCTAAGATTGTCGCTCGTGCCTCTTCGATTTCTCCGGAGTCGAGAAGCATCGCGATGTAGTTCATCGCTCGTGGGACGGGCAGATGAAGAACGGAATCCAAGTATCGATTCTGAAAAACTTCTCGCACGCGACCGTTCAGAAGATTTGCGACTCTTGTTCTGAAATCCTCATTCAATGAGTGCAAATGCCGGAGATGTTCCGCACGCGCTGCGATGTCTGCTCGTAACTCAATGTGATACTCTGGATCAGTCGATTGAAAAGTCGGTCGTCCGGCATCATCCAGGCCGACTGTTTGTTGATTTGCTCGATGTTGCCGAAGTTGCTGTCGCATTGTGTGGCGCGCTCGCCTGATCTCAAAATCTCGGCGTTTGATAATCGTCTGATTCAGCTGGCGGGAGTAGGCTCGCATCATTTGTTCGAAGTCGCTCATCGGCACCAGCAGATCGTCGGGTGTGAGTTTCAGGTCCCTAAGGAGGTGGAGCAGATCAACATGGTCCCCAGGAAATCCGGCGCGAGCGTGCAACCATCTGGAACGGTTTACACGCTCGGCAAATGTTGGCCAGTGCGTGGCCTGCTCTTCATGAAGGAGAGCCCGGAGCTCTCTTAGAATCTGATCATCAAGGTCCGATTGCTGATCAGCGACTTTTGCGAGCTCACCTTCGCGATTTGCAAGAGTGGTGAGAATCTCTTCCTTCTCGACGAACGTCAACTTCGCACCAGAGAGCAGCGGCTTCAGTGCCTGGGCTATGTCGGTCTGCTCGAGGAGCGGCAGATGCTGAGCGCGGAATCTTGCCATGCGCTCCAGATGCTCCTCGAACATGAGCCGGGCAAGCGCTGCCTGATTGTCCGACAGCGAACAGACAGCCACGAACTCTTCAATCATCTGCTCTGTGATCGACGTCTGAAGAGGCTGCTCGAACGATGCGTGCCACGGTGATGCATGCCACTCTGTTTGCGCAGCTATGCCAGCAGCGTGCAGGCAGAATACTGACAAGCACAGTGATTGAACGACAGAACGAATGCGGCGCGACCGATGCGACGAGGAGCGGTCGAGATAGGCTGGCAGGATTACCATGGCCATGAACCCGGCGTTACGAAAAAGAGAGACACCAAACGACGAACCGCCTACTCCGGCGATCGCACGACCAAAGCAGGGACAGGTGGATGTGCCACTACGAACACGCAGGATGATGAGCGCAGCGGTAAACATCGCCAACATTCCGATCACTAAGGCAGTTTGGCAAGCAGAACTTTCAGTTCTTTCACTCAAGCGACACTGCAGATCGAACCTTCCCCAAAAAAGCCCTCGTTTTCGGTCGAGTTGCCAAGACCTGTAGTCCGATCGAAGGACTGGCCAGCGTAGATCGGATGCGCCCCTCCTCGGCCCCACAGCACACCATCAAACCGAATCGCGCCTTCGACGCGTCTTGGAAAGCCAACTCCGTTCAAACCCACGAAAATGCGATTGAGCCAGTTGTGCGAGTGATCGACTATCAATCGAGACCCAAGGAACTCAACCACGACCAAATCGTCACCTGATCGAGCCGAGACTGACTGGTTCACGAAGGCGCACCAAGTGGATATGAGATACACCAAGGGGATAATCGTGGCAGATATCAACGACATCTTTCGCTCCAAACGAAGCCGACTGTTCCTCAATCGGGCAACATTCTCTCTCTCTCTCTCTCTTGTCAAGTGCTTTCTTGCGAAATGTGCAAAATTTCGCTCCCTCACCAGCCCCTGCGCTTAAATGCCTATAGTCGGTGATGGCCGGACAAATGCCCTACATTCGCACCATCCCAGATGATGGCAATGCCAGCGGCATTCTTGCGCGCGTGTATAAGGCAGCTCGGGAGCGGACCGAAGTGGCTTCCAACATCATCACGCTGATGAGCCTGGATGAGCGCGTTCTGCAGGGTTCGATGGGGCTGTATGTCGCATCCATGAAATCGCGAAACGTGCTTTCATCGGCCCGCAAGGAAATGCTCGCAACAGTCGTCAGCAATATCAACCTGTGTTATTACTGAACCATCAGCCACGGGCGCGACTTCGGTCTGGAGTCTGGCAATATGGAACTGGCTGATGCAGTCATTCGCGATTATCGCAGAGCTGCTCTTGAACCTGCAGATCGGGCCCTGTGCGACTATGCACTCAAGCTTACTCTGGTGCCTGGCGAAATGACAGAAGATGACATCCATGCGCTGCGCGGGCATGGCTTCGATGATGAAGCGATCTCACTCGCAACGCAGGTGATTGGTTATTTCAACTACATCAACCGCATTGCAGATGGACTGGGCGTCGATCCCGAGCCGTGGATGCTGCCGACGCGTGAGGTGTGGCTGGCACAGCGTGGCGACTTCACCTGGCCTCGCGCGTAACACTCCAGCGCAGTCGCCGATGACCCTGGCCATTGACTTCATTCAATAGTCCGGCCCTTACTGCGCGCGAACGCCTCCAGCATGCCCCGGGTGCGAACGTTGTTGTCGCGCGTTATCGTTCAAACTTGCGATCGATACCGGTGCGTTACCTCACATCAATCGCGATGTGATCGAACGATGTGCGGAAACCGCTTACCGAAAACGTTGCAACAAAGACTTGATGCACGCGGAGTTGAACACGGCGATCACTTGCGCGCACATAGCCAGTTGCATCAATGTGATTCACGACATGCACCTGCTCAGCCAGGCCGATCGACTGATCTGCAATGGTGCGGAATGTCCCGGCGTCGAAGTTGTATAGACTGATGCGCTGTGTGCCCGCGGGGTTGTTGGCCTTGAGCTCTGTCGTGATGTCGAGCGACTCGGGCGTCTGCAAAGGCGATGTGAAATCACACGTGATGCGCAGGATGTTCGGCTGGGAAGACTGAAAGCCGAACTGTGACTGCACGCGCATATATTGATCGTCGGAGGCTGAGAGTTCAGCAAGACCGCCCGAGACGTAGCTGCCGAAGTTGATCGCGTATGCGTCCAGCGTTGCAGCCTGGCCGGGCACACCCGCAATCGTGAAGTAGACGTCATAGACATCATCGGATGGGAAGGTTGGCGGCTCATCGCCGGGCGCTTCCGCTGCGATGCCGCCGTAGATGCGCCCGAGGAGAATGGGGGTATCCACCGGCAACTGGTCGATCAGCACCTGTCCGTTGCCAGCACGTGGCAGCGAAGGTTCGACGATGAGGGCAGCGTTTGTGAGCGGCCAGGGCATTTCACCCACGATTGTTTCGGAGGTGAAGATGCCATCCACAATTCGGGTCTGGGTAATGTGCTGTGTCCAGGGTGTGGATGGATTCCATGTAAAGGTCTGAGTGTCTTCGTGGTAGTCGTATGCTGAGAGGCCGGAGCAGTTGATGATGGAGTTGGTCCGCCGACCAGCCGAGTACAGCGAGACGACGGGGCCTTCGTATGCACCGAGGTGTTGCGTGAACGTCTCGTCGTGATAGATTTCTGTGTCGCCATCACCCCAGATCAAAGGCGTTTCCCATGCAAAGATGCCATTGCGAAAGACGCCGCTCATCACGACAAAGCCGGGGCGCGTGCCAGTGCCGTCGGGCACAGTGACGGGAAGCACATTCACATCGCGGCGATGCATGGGCGAACTGAACCCCAAGCCATCGTTGTAGGTCACTTGCGGGTCGGTGATGCTGATGGAACGATCGAAGAGATGTCCCTCGTCTGAATATATGGGATCGCCGCTGTTGGCATAGTCGCCTTCTGCATCTGCGCCGCCGAAAAGAATGTAGCGGTCATTGTCAAGTCGCGCGATGCCCGCCCCCGCGACTTTGCCTTCGATGCTGGCTGCGACAGTCACCGAGCCGGGCTGCACGCTGCCGAGTGTGCGGATGTCGTTCTCGACCGCTGCGAGGTTGATGACAGCAACTGTCGGGCGCGTGTTGTAATCGCCCTTTTGCGGACCATATCCGCCGTAGACGAGGAGTTCCTCATCAAACTGAACGAACGCAGGTGCCGTCACTTTGAGGGCTCGCCTGACTGCAGGTGGCCAGTTGGCTGTACCGGAGATGGTGATGTCGCCAGTTGCGCGATCGACAAGAATCACGTTGGTGCTGAACTTGGAAATGGGAAAGGCGTTATTCCCGAAGACATGCAGGCCGAGATCTGCCAGCCCGCCGAAGAAGAGCAGCCCGGTTGCGGTTTCGCCATGTGCATAGGACTGCAGCGCTGTGAACGAGCGCTCACTCGAGACCTGGACATCAATGGTGATGTCCTGAGCGGAGGCAGTTGGCATCCACAGCAGACCCGCTACAGCAACAGCGGCACAGAATGAGTGCGCAACACGACTAGCCAGCTTTTCTTCCAGCACGAACTCTCTCCTCCTTGGGTTTATCCGTCCCAACAGCCTACCACGCCGCTGGAGCGGTGCGATGGCGCTCTTTCACATTCGATTCCGATCCTCAACTTGTACGCGGCGCAGATGGTTTTGGTTTCCCATATCCGCGCTGGATGTCCGCGCTGGACGTCTCAAAGCGCGCGGTCAATGCGGCGGATGCTGACCGAACGTTCGCGCAGCGCCTCCAACATGCGATCCACCAGATCATCATCTTTGCCCAGCTTCTCAGGTGGTAGGACGCCCTTTTGCTGAATGTTCCCAGCCAGAAGCTCTCTGGCCATGAACGTCGCTGGAAACGCTGTGGTGCGCGACATGCTTGAACAGCCACTGGCCGTGTCCATCACATCGAACAACTCCCAGATCGTCTGATGCCTCGCGCCTGCTTTGCTGCCGTCCACGATGATGCGCATGACAGTGATGTCAGCTTCGCCCTCTTCGTATGTCCATTTGGGAAAGAGCAGCGCGCTGGTGAGGTCGATGGGCCGCACGCGTTGGCCGCGCACATCAACTTCGTCATGGCTGAACAGTCCGGTGGCGCGGAACGCTTTCATGAGTTGAGCATGCCCGGGATAACGCATGGTCTTTTCGCGCATGAAGGGCACGCCATGCAGCGTCTCTATGAGTGAACGCAGGCCGTCAGTGTTGAATGCTTCCAGCGTGCCGACGCCGGGGAAGAAGTCGCCATCAAACTCAAGCATTTCCGCTTCGCTGAGAGCCTCACGCGTGACGATTCGACAATGCTCCACCAGCCGGGCCGGGCGCGTGTATTCTTCGATCACGTCATAGGGCGCAAAGGCTGCTTTGTATTCGAAAGGCACACGCCGTTCGCGTGGCAGCCCGCCAACGAAAATGTCAATCGAATGACATTCATCGAACTCATGCGAACTGGCCGCTGCGAGCAGGTTGCTCAACCCCGGCGCAACGCCGCAGTCGACGATGGCCGGCACGCTGTATTGCTGCGCGAATGCATCAAGTGTCAGAGCATCTTCTGGCATGAACGAGATGTCGACGTATGGAGTCTGCGATTCAATCACAGCGCGAAGCGCGTTCAACCCCAGCACGCTCGGCAACGCGCCCATGACCACATCAGCGCTGGCTGCCACTCGAGCGATGGCCGATGCATCGGAAAGATCTGCAACCTGGGTGGTGATAGCGCGACTGCACAATGCGCGAACGCGATTGGAAACAGCATCCAATGCTGCCTGGCTGCGATCACAGATTGTGACATCGACATCGGCCTCGCTGGCGAGATCGATCGCCATCGTCGATCCGACCATGCCTGCGCCGAGAATGACAACTGTTGACATGCCGGGAGTGTAGTTCACTCAAGCGAATGACCACATGCGTGACAGAACCGTGCATCTTCGCGATGGCCAGTGGTTGCACACCCACTGCATATGCGCGGGGATGGAGACTTTGCGGTGGGCGTTGTCGTCGTCGCCATGGTGGCTGACTTTGCAGCCAGAGATGCAGCCTGGGCATTGGCCATCTCGACCGAGACGATGCCAGTCGGGACTGCAATGATGCTGTAGCCCGCAATCATGAGCGCGGCGGCCAGCATTTGGCCAAGATTTGTCTCTGGCGCGATGTCGCCATACCCGACAGTAGTGACGGTGACAATGGCCCAATACATGCTGCGGGGGATGCTGGTGAAGCCGCTATTCTCGCCACCCTCGATGAGATACATCAGCGTTCCGACGATCAGCGCGATAATCACGATCGTGCCGAGGAACGCTGTGATCTTCCGGCGGCTGTTGCGCAACGCGAGGACAACGACATTTGCATCCTGCACGAAGTTGACGAGTTTCAACACCCTGAAAATGCGAAGCAGTCGCAGAGCGCGAATGACAGCGAGCGATTGCGCCCCGCCGATGATCATGCTGAGGTAGGTCGGCAGGATGGCGAGCAGGTCAACGATGCCGTAAAAACTGCGTGCGTAGCGCAAGGGTCTGGGCGAGCACATGAGTCGAAGTGCGTACTCAACTGTGAACAGGAGCGTGAATGCCCATTCGACAATGCGCAGCGTGTTGCCATAGACCAGCCGCACCGAAGCCACGCTTTCCAGCATGACCGCGAGGACACTGAGCAGGATGAGCCAGAGCAGCAGCACATCGAACGCCCTACCCGTTGGCGAATCGACGCCGAAGATCACTTCATTCAGACGCTTGCGCCAGCCGGTGAGTGGCGGTCGACTGTTGTCATTCGATGCCTGCTCTCGCATGCAGTTCCTATCGGCTGGAGTGGGCGATTATCCTTGTTTTCCGCGGGCTTTGGTCGCAAGCATGGTGTCCAACCGGGCTTCCCCCCCAGCGCGGCGAAGCCTTCGCGCCCACTCCTCGTCACGTTCAATCACTGGGAGCGCAACGCCACATCCACAATCAATGGCAAATGATCCGATCCAATGTCTGCGCCCGTTGTCAAATGCATCACCTCAAGTTCATCGCTGACCAGACAGTGATCAATCGGAATGCGCATGAACCAGGGATATTCAGCTGGCCAGGTGGGCAACAGGCCCTGCCCGAGACGACCATCGTGCATGGCAGTCGCGCGCGCGACCAACTGCTTGAAATGTGGCGAGAACGGTGTGACATTCAAGTCGCCAATGACAATGCGGGCGCGCTCATCTCTGTTGCGCAGGTGCTCGGCCAGTGCAGCCAGTTGCCTGTCGCGCAGCTCAGCGGTTGGTCTCTGCAATGGCGGCAGTGGATGGGTTCCGATGATCTCAACAACGCGATCATCAAACATCACTTGAAAGATGATGGTGGGAACACCACTCGCGCCCAGATCGGCAACGGTGTGTTGCGAGATTGCAAGTCGGCTGTATACAGCCATGCCGAAATTGTCGCCACGCGGCTGCGCAACGATGTGCGGATGAGTGTCGCGCAGGGCAGCAACGCCCTGCATCCATCGATCATCAGTCTCCTGCAGAATGATAATGTCCGGGTCATGCGATGCAATGTCAGCCAGTGCGCGTGCGTACGACGTGTTGTCCGTGAGCACGTTCGCGTGATAGATTCGCAATGTGGAGGCGTTCGCATCAGTTGCGCTCGAACCCATCGAGGAGACGATACCAAGTCGTGGGACGATCGCGGTCGCTGGTCCAATCACGCAGATGATCGCAGCGACAATCGCCCAGCGAACTCGCGCAAGCGTTGTGATCACCACCAGCAGCGAACCCGCGAGCAGATACTGCAACTGAAAATGGCTGAGAAGATCGTACGGATACGACCCCGTCACAAAACGCAGTGATGCACATGCAGCGCACAACGCCGCGAACACACCTGCGATGCGGCCGACGCTTTGCCAGACTCTCACCCGTGCGGTGCTACGGTTCGGACCCTCGCGCTCACTCATTTCAGCGAAGCATCTCGGAGAAGCGCCGCAGCTGTGTCAGGCGAAGCAAGGATCACATCCACCTGCGTTCCCAATGGAGGAACACGCTCGGTATGCACCTCCCACTCAGCCGCGTGAACATCAACCTGATCGGGCAATACTTCGGGGAAGCCAACAACTTCATCCCCGAACGTCACGATGCCGATGATCGAACCGCTGTAATCCGCGACATAGACATCACCTTCGATATTCATCGCGCGCGGAGCAGGCCGCATGTATGAACCGCCAAAGATCCAGGCGTCTTGGGGGAACTGCTTCTCGCCATGATGATCGCGTATCCATGAGCGCAATGGTTCGATAATGGTCGTCCCATCTTCATCCTGGTAGCGGGCCAGCACTTCCAGTTGATCGCCCTGCGGTTTGGTGACGGTGACCTTCTGATTGTCGTAGCTCCACTCGCCCGGCTTGCCTGGCGTGAAACCAGCCATGAGCAGGGCTGCATGAATCTGGCTCGGCGTGGCCTTGGTGACGACGAGCGATTCGTGCTCGCGCGATCCCTCGCCACACAGAACCTGTTCGAGCCAGCCAACATCAAGACAGGCAATCGACTCGACAATCACAAGCTTCTGATCGAGATCGACCGTGATATGCGGGAAGGGTGTGACGATTGACGGTCGCGGTTGAAGGGGCTGCTGAGGTTCGGCCGTATCGGGCGCGGTCTCTTGTGTTTCAACGACCAATGTGGGTTGCACGCTCTCGACTTCCGCGCGATCTTCGATTGGCTGCGACTCGGCTGGTGGTGCCTGTGCTTGTGATTCAATCGGCTCAACTTGTGTGGTCACTACTTCGCCGGTCTCGACAGCATGCTTGGGCGTGGTGGTACAGCCAGCCAGGAACACCATGATGACTGCAGTGATGGCAAGTGGAGTGATGGTTGGCATATCCATAGCCTACCGGTTCGCAAGCCCCCATGTTCACCACCCACGCGGAAAAGAAAAAAGGCCCGGCAGAGGCAAGCCTCGTACCGAGCCCTTCCGGGGGCAAAATGAATACCGATTCACAACGGCCGCATTATACTGAATGGTTGCCCGGCGTGCAAGGGTCTATCCTGTGAAAACCCGAGATTTTTTTCCATCCCCCAGCCAGGGTGTATCATCGTCAGTTTGACTTGCAGCATGAAAGAGCGCTTAAACCTATGTATGACATAACTTTATCGCGCGCCGTGCGAATGGCGGTGCCCCTGAGGCCCGGGGAGCGGCGGGGGAATTCCGGGAAGAACACCTTTGCAGCCTGGCCATCACCAGTGGGGTTTTGTGCCTGGTACGAGGTCATCGTCACATGCTCGGGACGCCCAGCTGATGAAACTGGCTACCTTATCAATATCAAGGAGATCGATGCAGCCACCAGACTGGCTGTGCTTCCGGTTCTCGAGCGTGGCGTCGGAGGTTCTGCTTCGCCCGAAGCGCTCCTCCCCGAGATGGTCAGGCAGCTCATCAGGCAACTTGGTAGCATCGTGCATTTCATCGAACTCTGCCTCACGCCATATCATGCTATCGCGATGCACCAGGCCGATCTTCATCATGTGATTGTCATTGAGCGATTTGAGTTCGCAGCGGCTCATCGTCTTCACTGCCAGCATCTCAGCGATGAAGAAAACCGGGCTGCCTTCGGCAAATGCAACAACCCCAGCGGGCACGGCCACAACTATCGATGTGAAGTCCGCATCCGCAAGCCGCTCGACCTCGATCTCGATTTCGTCGCGATTGAGCAGATCGTCGATGCTGAAGTCGTGCAGCGATTTGATCATCAACATCTTGATCGCGATGTTCCAGAGTTCAGCAGCCGAACCTCTTCGGTTGAGAATATTGCCCAGCTCTGTTTTTCCCTGCTCAGCCAGCCGATCGCCAGTTGTGGTGCTGAGTTGCAACAGGTCCGCATCTGGGAAACGGAGAAGACCTCGTGCGCCTATCCTGCCTGACGATGAAGACGCTTACTGCTACATGTTGTGTCACAGCCATTTTGCTGGGATTCACGCTCACCAGCGCTGCCCAGGATGACCCGGCCCAGCCGACCCCGCCAGCAGAACCCCCACCAGCAGAAGTGCAGGATGGTGAGCAGGCATCTGATACAGATGTCGAAAGCGCCCCCGGCACCGATCCCGAGGCAGAGACCGCACTTGCCCCTGAAACGTTTGATGAGCTTGACACCCGTTTTCGCGAGCTGCTCACGAAAATCAACGAAGCAGGCGGTTTCGCACAGGCTGAGTCTGATGCGATCGATGCGTTGTTGCCGGATGTTCGCAGCTTCAACGAAGCGCGCGCGCCCACAACCCGCAGTCTGGCAATCGAGTATCAACTGATGCAGTGGGCCTCGACAGCATCGCCTGATGTGTTTGATGCGTACTTCGATCGCTTCGAGAATATTGATCTCACGCATCCAGGCCTGCGGTTGGTCTGGGCTGATTATCTCATCAATCGCAGATTTCGGCCGACACAGGCTCTGGCTGTACTCGATGCGCAGCCGCTCGATCTCGCGTCCTATCCATCCGCAGCTCTGTTGCGTGCTCAGGCGCTCACCACGCTCAGCCGCTTCGCAGATGCCAGCGCAGCGCTCGACACAATCCCCGCAGATGCCAAAGGCCGCGAGCGCATTCTCGACAACATCTACCGTCTCAGGCGCGACATTGATGACTTCACCGAAGATTGGCAGCGAGAGTCTGCACTGCGCGAGGCAGAAGCAGCGACCAACGATCTTCCCCGTGTTGAACTTGCAACCACTAAAGGAACGATAGTCGTCGAACTCTTCGAAAACGAAGCGCCCAACACCGTTGCCAACTTCATCTCACTCGTCGAGTCAGGCTTTTACGATGGCCTCAAGTTTCATCGCGTGATCCCGGGATCACAGGTTCAGACAGGCAACCCGAACGAGCGGGCTGATCTTGTCACCCAGCCGCGCGATCCGCTCGGCTACACCATCGCAGATGAAGTCGAAGATGGCCTCGCCCGCCATCATTACACCGGCACGCTGTCGATGGCCAACGCGCTTCCAAATACCGGCGCAAGCGAGTTCCTCATCACACTCAGGGCGCGTCCCGAACGCAACGGCCGCTACACATCCTTCGGCCGCATCATCGAAGGCATGGAGGTTGTCGAGACGCTCACAACAGATGACGTCATTCAGACCGCAACTGTTGTGCGAAAGCGCGAGCACGAATATCTGCCCAACAAGTTCTCGCAAACACCGCCAGCGCCCACGCCTCCAGCTGATCCTGCGACTGGAGAAGGTGAAGGCGAACAATCAACCCCCGCGCCCGAGGACGACAACGCAGACTTGCCGGAAAACACTGGCGATGAAACTGGCCCTCCCACCGAACCCGTGGAAAGCGAACCGGATGACGGCGAACCTGATGACGGCGAGCCCGATGGTGGAACCCTGCAACAATGACATCACCAGCCCCGCGGCAAACATCCGTGGGATTGTCGCTCGCGCACAGCCCCGATGCAGATGATGCATTCATGTGGTGGGCCCTCACCGGCGTGATCCCGCTGCCCGCATGGTCGCCAGCATCCTGCAGCAACATCCGCATTGTGATGAACGACATCGAGTCGCTCAACCACGCAGCCCAGCAGCAGACGTTCGACATCACAGCCATCAGCGCAGCCTGTTATCCGCACATCTGCGATGCATACGCAATCACATCGTGCGGCGCATCATTTGGCGAACACTATGGCCCGCGACTGGTGGCGCGCGAAGCAATGACACTCGACGCACTTGTTGAAAGTGACTGCGACATCGCGGTGCCCGGCACGCACACCACTGCAGCGCTGGTGACAGCCCTCATGCTTGGCTGCTCACCTGATCGACTGGTTGCAATCGACTTTCAGGAGATCATTCCAGCCATCGCGCGCGGCGACGTTCAGGCTGGCGTTGTCATTCACGAAGGACAGTTGACATTCGGCAAAGCAGATCTGCACCTGATTGCAGATGTCGGAAAGTGGTGGGGCAGCCAGACCGGCCTGCCTTTGCCACTGGGATTGAATGTCATTCGCCGCAGCCTGCCTGAGCGCGACCAGATCGCTGGGCTGCTGCGCTGGTCGATCGAGCAGGCACACATCAATCGCGAAGATGCACTGCGCTATGCGCTGGGGTTCGCTCGCGATGTCACATTCGCGGAAGCAGATGAGTTCGTGAAGATGTACGTCAATCCGCTCACACTCGACTGTGGCAGCCGGGGCAGAGACGCCATCACAGAGTTGCTCCGGCGCGGCTCAGCAGCGGGGCTGATCCCTGCGTGCGGTGCCATCGACATTATTCACGCAGGGGAATGACGACAATACGTCGTCATGCCGGGTGCCACGGCTTCGCCCGGAGGGCAAGCCGTGCGAATGGAAGCGGATCGCGAAAGCCATTTCACACGTTGATCGCGGCGGCGGGCACGGCTTGGCTATCGCCGAAGCCGTGGCACCCGGCGGCGGGAAACCAGTCCGGCCCGAACCACATCACTTCCACAGGATCGCTGCAGCGAAGACCCGCCGTGCATAACTGCCGGAATCTCGCCAAATCCAGCCATTTCTCCTCTTCGCGCCAGCCTCACTTTGTGGTAGGCTCTGGCGAAGCA
The DNA here is from genome assembly GCA_051004555.1 of Phycisphaerales bacterium. Classification (GTDB taxonomy): domain Bacteria; phylum Planctomycetota; class Phycisphaerae; order Phycisphaerales; family SM1A02; genus JBPCKF01. The sequence continues at coordinate 35,010 of JBPCKF010000110.1, forward strand.
GGGCCAGTGCCCGACCGCGCGTTCTTTCTTGCAATGGGGTGCATATTGAGTCAGGCCACAACGCCAGGCCAAACCATGCGGGGCCATCAACCGCCCAGCGTGCGTCAGTTCAGCGTCTTCCTCGAAAATCGGCCCGGCAAACTGCTGGATGTTGTGCAGCGATTTGAAGATGCCCATGACATCACGCTGTGCGGGTTCAGTGTCGTCGAAGCGTCCGACCACGCGGTGGTGAGGCTCATTGCCAACAACGCGGAAGGCACGCGGCAACTCCTGCGCGAGCACAAGCTGCCATTCTCCGAGTTTGACCTGCTGGTCGTTGAACTCGGCGAAGGTCACTCACTCAGCGGGCTTTGCCTGTATCTGCTGGGAGCGGAACTGAACATTCGCTTTGTCTACCCGCTCATGCTGCGGCCCAACGGCTCGCCGACGATTGCTGTGGCTGTGGATGATCACGTTCTGGCAGGCCAGATTCTTCGCCGTAAGAACTTTCGCCTGCTGGGCGAGTGCGATCTGCTGCCTGGCGGCGATTGAGGGTCGCTGCTTTACGATCGCGGTTCCTGTCCTAGAAACCCTGCAGGATCTGAATAGCGGTGTTCTCACTCATGATCCACACCAGAGCAATCGGCAGCAGCAGCGACATCCAGCTCAGCATGGCCGTCACAAACCACGCACGTGGCAGCTTCATGTACCGGCTCAGGGCGAATCCGTAATACACCAGCAGCATCACCAGCGTCGAGCCGATCGCGATACGGCAGATGACAGGCGAAACCCGACTCGCGGTTGTGAAGACGCCCACGCAGAGCGCAACAATCACGAACAGCACCGGAACCATCAACACGCTGTACATCACCACTCTGCCGACATGCGCCAGCCGCACCTTTCGACGCCGCAGCGTGGCAGGCAGCACCAGCAGCGTCAGCGGAAAGAGCAGCACATACGTGCACGCGGTGATGAACCACAAAGCCCCGCGCTTGGCGCGGTATTGCATGTTCCACCAGTACGAAGGTTGCCAGGCTGCAGCGGTTGGTATAAATCGAGCATCGATCACGCTGTCCCAGATGTCGACCGGCGCAACATAAGGCTGTCGAAGCCCGCTGGGATATGTCATCTGCAACGATGACCGCTGCTTCAGTGGCGAGATCACATGCTCCCACGTTACCTGCAGAGGCGTAGGGACCAGTGGATTGGCCGCCAACTTTCGATTTTGCGCCATGCTTATTTCAAGCGCTGCGATTGCGTTGTTCACACGATCGGCGTAGCGCGATTCAGGCTGTCCCCAGAGTTCGAGGTTTGACTTGAGGGTTGCAACCTGTTGGGAATCAGCAGCAATCTGCACGTTGAAGATCTCTGCAAACCGCGAGATGTATGACGCCCGTACCTGTAATGCAGCCCAACTCTGCGCTGCGACATACAGCAGCACAAATGGCAGGATCAGTATGGCTACGTACATCACCAGTCGCCGCCAGCGGATGCGATGTTCCATTGAGATCGACTGCCAGAAAGTCCACGGGTGGAATGACCGCCATGCGGTGGTGCAGAACGATTGCAATATTCTCACTGGGGATTTGCCTGGCGAAAACTCGATGCACCACTGCGGCTCGTATCTGGCGCGATTCAAAACCCGCGACCACTCGAACTCAAGACCACACTCCGCACATGTGCCACGGACAGGACACGCCTGGGTCCATGTCGACACCACGCCGCGCTGGTCATAGCCGCAGCGGGGACAGGCTGGGTGTTCAGGTTCGCGTCGGCGCGCTGGCATGGAAGCATGGTACTCAATTCACCGCAAACGCAGTCCTCTGTGATGGCGGGCTTACGTCAACCGCTGCCTATGCAGTTGCGCGTAGATTTCTTCGCAGCGTTGTGCGCTGGCTTCCAGCTCTGGTGGCAGGCTGACTTCGCGCTGCTGATAGGGTTCGAATCCCGTCGACTGCCAGACGCTTGCGTACCAGTGCCTGGCCCAGATGCCATCGGTGGGACGCGGGCCGGGTGGCCAGGTGAGCATCATTTTCGAAAATCGAATGCCAATTGCGTGGCAAAGCGTCCTCAGCATCCGCTCGGGCTGTTCGAGGACATCGCGCGAATCGATGACAATGGGAATGTCGCCTGTGCGATCGTGTTCTGCTTTGAAGAGTTCGAGCTGTTGGGGCAGACCAGTCTGCTCGATGGTGGGGTTGTCGATGACCTTGGCCAGTGAGGCGAACATGGCTCTGGGTTCGCGAATCAGAAAACAGTTGCGCAGGCTGCTGATCCACTCGCGTGCCATGCCGGGCAGCAGGTGGTGGGCCATGTGCTTCTGATAGAAGACCGTGGATGCGGGGTCGGGCGGCGGATCGACAGTGAGCAGCCTGATGAGACGGCCGAGCTCGCATTCGTGATGGGCAATGATCTCATCGCGGCCAGGATGGTTGTGCCTGGTTTCGCGCAGGTAGTGGGCGTACAGCGGCTCATCGACAACAGTGCAGTCAGCGCGGTTTTCGAAGGAGCGCATCATGGCTGTTGAGATGTTGCGCGGCCCCGACCACATCGCGATGCGGACGACTGCAGCAGGAGTCTCATCACAGTGCGCGGGACTCTTCACACAGGTTGGGTTTCAGGCAGCTGCATGCGGAGAGACATGCTGCTTGGGCTGCGTGCTCATGATCGCCTTTTCAGCCCGAGCGCGGATGGAATCGAGCGTCGCGCCCACGATCTCGGGCGTGCTCTGGAGCACGGTTGCGATTTCATCTTCGTTGAGCGACTCGCCGTAGTAGAGTGACACAATGGTGCGTTCGTGTCGGTCGAACATGCTTGCGAGCGTATTCACAAAGGTGGCTTCCTTGCCGGTCATGGTTCTCTCCAGGTGAGGTGACAGAGGCGAACGTCCTTGCTCGCCGATGGTCCGATCGTCGGGTGTTTCCGGCACCCGCGACGACAGTGTGATGCAAAACCACTGTTTTTGCAAGGCCGCGGCGTTCAAAATCTGAGATTTCCTGCAACTATCGCGAGAATCGGCCGATTTCGTAGTGTTGACGGGCAGGGAGGGTGTCCTAAAAACATGCACCGGTGCGCAGCATTTGCGCACGCGGCTGTGGACAGCTAGTGGACAATAACCTTCGTCATGCGTGAGCTGAAACAACAATCATCCGATCAGATTGAAGAGCGCGACAGTGATCGCATCATGGGCGCTGCTCGATCGTTGCGTTCGCTTGCGCCGCTGCTTGCGGGTGATCACGGCCTGTTGCGCGAACAGGTGCACGCCCGCAGAGCTGGGACGCGCGGCTACTTCACGCCAGTCGAAAATGAACATCTGCGCGAGCGCTATACCAACTATCTCACCGCCCGCGCGGGCCTGCTTGAGACCATTGCGGAACTGCGGCCGTTGACGGAAGATGCCCATGCTGTTGCGATGGCTGATCCGGTCGCGCGTCATTCAGCGTTTCTGATTGCGTACACAGCTGCGTGTCTGCTGGTGCGGGCCGGGAGGTTTCTGGTTGATGTTTCGCGGGATTCATCCACGATACGAGCCAAGCTGAATGAGGCTATTCCTGAGCGGGGCGTGCCGCGCAATCAGTTTGCAGCAATCTATGCTTCGATGACACATCCGCGCAATGCGTGGGCGCTGCGGAAGGCAATGCAGTTTGCAGATGCACATCGCGATGATCTGACTGCCCTTGCTGCAGAAACGCCGGATTTGCAGCACATTCAGGCCATGCTGGCGAGTTGTGAGTCAGCGATCCGTCTGGATGCGAGGCGTTATCTCAAGGCTAGATTGCGCTATCGCTGGTACTCGTGGGCTCGCCGCAACCGCTCAGCCTGGCAGCAGACGATGTTCGCGCTGTTTGAAGGCGTGGGGCGAGTTGTGGCTGATGTGCGAAACCCGCTGCATCGCGATCGCGTGAGTCCGGCGATCATCGCAGAAGTTGCGCAGTTGCTGCAGCCGGGCGATGTGATCATTACCCGTCACGACAACGCTCTGAGCAATCTCTTTCTGCCGGGCTTCTGGCCGCATGCTGCGCTGCATGTGGGATTGCCGGGGAGCCTGTCGAGTGGCGAGCGCGTTCCGGCTGGGTGGACGGGAGCGAGGCGAGTGCTTGAGGCCCGTAAGGATGGCGTCCTCTTGCGCGAGCTGGAAGATACGTTTGCGGTGGATGCATTTACGATTCTAAGGCCGCAGCTCAGCCGCGAGCAGGTCGAAGCAGCGATCGGCAGGGCGCTGGTGCATGAGGGCAAGCTGTACGACTTTGAGTTCGATTTTTCCCGGGCTGATCGCATCGTGTGTACCGAGGTGGTTTATCGAGCATTCGATGGGATCGGGCCGATACGCATGCAGTTGAAGAAGCGCAGCGGGCGTCTGACTTTTTCAGCTGAAGATGTAGTCGATCTTGCAATTCCAGGGAATGGATTCACAGCGGTGGCTGTCTTTGGAATTGGCGGGCGAGATGATCTCGTCACTGGGCAGGGCGCAACCGCAGCATTGGCAGCGAGTTACCAAGGCGTTCGTTCGACGTGACCAGGTGCATCTCACTCGGCTGACATGGGCAACGGATGGCCAGCGAGAGAGGAGACGCATCGTCCCATATGGGAACGTACAGCTACATCGCGCGAGACACCAACGGTGCGCGCATCGCAGGACGGCTGAGCGGGTCTACTGAACAGGTAGTCCTTGCAGAATTGCATGCGCGGTCACTGTCGCCTGTCCGCATCGACGAAGTGCGCGAGAGTCACGCGCTGCCGGTGCTTGGCAATCGCGGGGTACGTACGCGAACGCTTGCAGGGTTTTATCGACAGTTGGCTGATCTTCTGCGAGCAGGAGTGCCGTTGTTGCGTGCGCTGAAACTTTTGGCACGGGGGAAGTCGCAGCCGCGTCTGGCAGCTGTGGTCCGCATCATCAGCGAACAGGTTGCTGAAGGCGAACGCCTTGCAGATGCGATGGCTGCTGCGCCCGAGGTGTTCCCCAGCGTGCAGGTGGCCATGGTGCGGGCTGGTGAGACTGGCGGCTTCCTCGAAGAGGTGCTTCTGCGCCTGGGAGCGTTTCTCGAACATCAAGCTGACATGAAGTCCAAAGTGGTTGGCAACCTGATCTACCCGATTGTGTTGCTGGCGTTGGCGCTGGCTGTGGTGGTGGGAGCGCTGGTGTTTTTCGTTCCCAAGTTTGAGACGATGTTCGCGCGGCTGGAGTTGCCACTGCCGACGCGATTGCTTCTGGGCATGTCCAACGCGTTGACTCAACACTGGCTGATGTGCGTGATTGTGACTGGTGTTCTTGTCGCAACGCTGCTGTGGATGCTGCGTCAGCCAAGTGTTCGTCGCAGGATTGCAGAGCTCACGTTGCGGGTTCCCGGGTTGGGGCCCTTCATCAGCAGCCTGGCAGTGGCCCGGTTCGCCCGCATGCTCGGCACCCTCTTGGGCAATGGCATTCCCATGCTGCAGTCGATGCGCATCAGTCGCGACGCAGCGGGACATCCGGTTCTCGCAGATGCAGTTGATGCTGCGGTTGAGGCTGTGCGGGCTGGTGAGACGCTGGCTGAACCGCTGGCTGCATCGGGCATGATTGCAGATGACGTCATTGAAATGGTGAGCGTTGGCGAAGCAGCCAACAACCTTCCCGATGTCCTGGTCACTGTTGCTGACACAATCGAAAAACGCATTGACCGAATGCTTGCCACATTGTTGCGCCTGATGGAGCCGCTGTTGCTTTTGCTGCTTGCAGGCGTTGTCGTTTTCATATTCATTGCACTGTTCATGCCCATGATGCAAATGAGCAGTGCCATTGGCCGTTGACTTTGTCTTCCCCTTCTGTCTCTTCCGTTCATTCAGTGCGAGGAAACTCCCATGCCCGTTTCAGTTTCAACAATTCATCGTCGTCGTCACCTTCAGCCGCGCACCGTCCGCGGCTTCACACTCATCGAACTTCTCATCGTGATTGCGATTCTGCTGGCGCTCTTTGGCATTGTGGCAGGCACACTCATGAGTGTGGGCGACAAGGCAGATGTCGATCTGCAACGCGTCCAGCTCGACATGATCGAGCGCGACGGCCTCAAGATGTTCAAGATCGATATGAAACGCTATCCCACCGAGGATGAAGGACTGGCTGCGCTGTGGGACAAGAGCACGCTGGAGAACGAAGAAGATGAAGCCAACTGGCGGCCATATCTCGAGACCAAAGTCGAGAAGGACAAGTGGGGCCATGAGCTGATCTATCGCGCTCCCAGCGAACTCAATCCCGGCGCGCCTTACGACCTGATTTCTGTCGGCCCCGATGGCGAAGAAGGTACCGACGATGACATCACGAATCACGACCGAAATCGCAATGCAGATGGCGAGATCGATTCCAACAGCAACTACTCTTTCGAAGAATGAATCACGCTGCCTGCACCAACCCGCAGCCTGATCGCGCTCCACGCCGTGGCGTTTCATTGATTGAACTGCTGATTGTGATTGCGCTGCTGCTTTCGCTGGGCGCTCTGGTGTTGCCTGCTCTCAGTGAACGGTTGGCTGAGCGATCGTTTGCATCAGCTGGAGAGCAGGTTGTGCAACACCTTCTGCTGGTGCGGGCAACAGCGATGCAGGAAGGTCGTTCGCTGGAGGTGCGATTCCTGCCAGGTTCACCCCAGTGGAATGGTCGCGGCCGTCTTGTGGTGCAACCATTCAATGCTGCGATGCAGGTTCTCGATGAGCGCGAGTTGCGCGATGCAGTTCGGCGCGATGATCGTGTTGCCAGTCGCCTCGATCTCACGGGGGGGACGGGGGCCGGGAGTGGCGCTGCTGAGTACTCCTCACAGGTTGCACAGCCAGCCGTCGAGACACTCTTTCTTCCTGGAGATATCGCAGTCCAGCCCAGCCTGTCTGCTGAAGATATCGAGCATGCAGGCGATGACTGGGTAGTGCTCGACGATGCCCAGGCAGAGGCAGGTACGGCCGAACAGTCGGATGTGCGAGTGGTTGTGTACCTGCCCGATGGCTCTGCGCTTGTGAGTGATGCTGTCGATTTGCGCGATCGAGATGGGCGGCGCGCAACGATCGAGGTCAATCCTTTCACAGGCGTGCCATCGCTTCTTCCTGCAGCTGTCGTGCGCGAGGAGCCTGCGGATGATGCGTCAGATGAGGATCGTCCCGCGCCGCCCGATCACGATCGCAACCATGAGCGTGAAGGCGCGAGGGACGGTGCGTCATGAACGCTCGAGTGATGGCGCTTCGCCGCGCAGCCATTCTGTTCGAGATGGTGCTCGCCATTGCCATCTTCGCGGGCGCTGGCGCGCTCACGCTTTCGGTGGTTGGCACCGGCTGGCAGAACCTCGAAGTTGTACAGTTGCGCGAACAGGCCATCGACTACGCGCGATCAATCCTGGCTGAGCTTGAATCGGGCGCGATCTCCATCACACAGGTGGATGGCGTCATCGAAGAGATCGGCTCGACGGCCATTGTGCGCGAGAATGATGATGGCAGCCGTGGCATGTGGCTTGCAACCGTTGACACATCACCCACCGAGTTTCGTGGATTGTCACTTGTCACCCTCACCGTCACATTCGAGCGAGAGAATGAAGCTGGGGCAACTGTGTCAGCAACGCTGCGCCAGGTCATGCGATTGCGGGCCGAGGGAGAAGAGTCATTCGAGCAGGATGATCTTCTTCGCGGGCTCGATCTGGAGCCAGCCCGATGAAGCGTTCGCGCTCATCACAGCCGGTGCGTGGCTTCACACTTATTGAAGTTCTGATTGCGATTGCCCTTCTGGTGGCGCTGCTGGGCACGATGTTTACGCTCTACCAGCAGATGCTCGCGACTCGCAGCCGCATCCAGGACCAGACTGCTCGCGGCCTGGCTGCGTCGATCATGATCGATCGTATCGAACGTGCGCTGGCGACGACACTCGTGGGCGACAACATTGCAGGTGCGGGCATCAACGGCAACGCAACTTCACTGCGAATCCTCAGCCGCGCAACTGCCATTCATCTTGCTTCGCGCGGCGATCTGCAAGCGCTGGCTGTGGGTGATCTGCAGGCTCTCGACTTTACCTTCAGCCCGGGCGATGGAACACTCACGGGACGTATGCAGGCATTGGCAACGCCAACGTCTGCTGCGAATGACAACTCGCGCGCCTGGACTATCGGCACCGCAGGCGATGTGCGCTTCCGCTACCTGCACGATCGGGGCGAGTGGGTCGACACATTTGACAGCCTTGTGCACGGCCACCTCCCCCGCGCGATTGAAGTCGCGATCTGGATTCGTGATCAGCAGACCGAAACAGAAGATGATTTTGTTGAATCTGAAGACGATGATGATCTTGCCTTTGAGGAACTGGATTTTCTCACAGCTGATGATCGGGCTTCACAACGACCGCAGCAGGCGCTTCCGCCGGATCGTCTGCGCGTGATCTACATCGTTGATGCTGATTCGCCGCAGCCCGATGACGTTGCAAACCTTGCTGATCGAAGGGCGGGCGCAGAATGAGACGCAGCACGAGCAGCATGAGACGCACAGATCGTTGTCGCCGCCGCGGCGCGGTGCTGCTCATGGTGATGGTGATGGTGGGCAGTCTGCTCTTTCTTGCGACTGGTCTCATCTTCATGATGCAGGCAAGTGCTGCGACGACAGCAGTGGTGGCTTCTGCGGAACAGAGTCGCGCCCTGGCCCGCTCGGGTCTTGCGATCATTCAGCAGCAGCTCGATCAGCAACGCGATGCCATTCTCAATGGCGAAGCCCCCACGCTTGATGCAGAGTACACCATCTATGAGACCGCAGGCGAACTTGGCATCGTGCGCATCGTGCCCATTGGTCCGCAACAGGAGTTGCTGGTCTCTGAAGACGCGAAACTCGACCTCAACTCGGTCGATGCAGCAGGGCTCATCGCAACGGGACTTATTGATCCAATCCTGGCTGATTCAATCATCGCGCATCGCAATGCACTGGGACGGCCGTTTCAATCGCCTGCAGAACTTCTCTTCGTCGAAGGCATGACGCCTGAACTTCTTCTGGGCGCGCTCGAACCTGAGAACGGCGATGCCGAGTTGCGTTCTTCCGCGCAGGAAACAGTCCCGGCATTGGCAGATGTTGTGACAGTGTTCTCCTTTGCGCCTGCACTGCAGCGGTCGGGCGACCTTTGCATCAACCTGAATGTGGAATGGACAGATGAGCTGCGCGCCCGCGTGGCGAAGCGCTGGGGCGAGCAGGTGGCAGATGCACTGCGGCAGATCTTCGAGAGCGGTTTCAAGTTTGAGAATGATGGCAGCCTGGTTGCCCTGCTTCGTCAGTTTAACGTCGAACTCAAAGAGTGGATCGAATCGGTTGATGCCATCACGACAACGCCGCATGAAGCCTGGAAGGGACGGCTGGATATCAACCTTGCTTCCTACGAAGCATTGATGGGGCTGCCAGGCATGACTGCGGAGATGGCTGTTGCAATGATCGATCTGCGCGAGAAGTTGAGTGGCGATGACCGAGCGACGATCGTCTGGCCGGTGATGTATGAACTGATGACGCCTGAACAGTTTCAACCACTCGCCGGCCGCATTGCGACGCGCTCATGGAACTGGCGGGTAAGGATCGAAGCTGGCATCAACGTGCTGGATTCTGAAGATGATGCTCTTGAACACCGCGTGGTGTATGAGGCTGTGGTTGATCTCTCAAGCCCCCGGGCTCGGCTGGCATACCTCCGCGATGTGACATATCTCAATGACGCGCGGGCGATTTCCACCAACGCAGCTCTGGATTGGATGGAGGATTCCGATAACACGGAGCGCGTGGGTGATGATCCGCGCCGCAGCTCCGATAACGATCTGGCTGATGATGCTCCGGACGATGATCGGTTTCTCGACGATGAAGACAATGACTCGAGTTCAGGCGAAAACAGCCGCAGTTCATCATCGCGCGATCTCAACTTTGGCTCGGGGAATCGGCCAGAGGTCGGGCGGCCCGAAGGTACCGATCGTGACGACGAGGATGATGCTGCAACTGAGAGCGCAGGTCCGCCTGCGCCTCGCCCTGTTGGTCGTTGGAGAGCTGGCTCATGAAGAACCCTGCGCGAAAACTGACACAGCCACGCCGAAGCACGATTGCGATTGATCTCTCAGGTCCGGTGCTGCGGGCTGTCGAAGCAGAGGTTCATCATGGGCGGCTGCGGGTTGAGCGATTGCTGGCTGTGGACATTCCTGAATCGGTTGCAGGTAGCAGCGCTGCTGAACTTGGCGCATGGGTACGTGAGCGGTTGGATGCAGCTGGATTTTCCAAGAGTTCACGAGGCGGGAGCAGGCGCGCCATTGTTGCAGTGCCGCGCGAGCAAGTCGCAATGAAGCGGCTGACTCTGCCAGGCAACGATCCCTTTGATCTTCCCGACATGGTGCGCTTTGCCATGCAGCGCGAGGTACCGTTCGAGCCGGGCGAAGCTGTGATCGATTTCGTTGCTGCTCAACCATCGCGCAGGAGTGATGAGACATCAGTGATGGCTGCAGCCATGAGGCGGGAGCGGTTGAATGAGATTCTTGCTGCCATGCAGGCGGCTGGGCTGGCTGCAGGTTCGGTCTGTCTGCGCTGTCTGGGTGTGGCGGAGTTGATGTTCTCGCTGACAGATCGCGCCATCGACGAAGCAACCGCGTGGCTGGGTGTTGATGTCACCGAAGGTGGCGTTGAACTCTGCGTGCTGCATGACGGTGCGATTCGTTTCTCGCGGGCTGCTGCGATTCCGCATGTCGAAGCAATGCAGGACCGTGCCAAAGCGGTGGTGACTGAAACTCGTCGCAGTTGGATGAGCTATCGCATTGTCGAAGATGCCCCGGGGATCAATGGCGCTGTCGTGTTCGGTTCGGAACTGATCGGCCAGGAGGCAGTGCATGATATTGAACGGTTGCTGGGCGTTCGCGCGCGTGCGATTGCGGATCACGAAGCGATTGATCGCAACGGCCACGAACCGGGAGCAGCCTGGCCGCTGCTGGGGCTGCTGGCTGCGGAACTCGCTGGTCGCGACGTCATCAACTTCGCGTCGCCCACGCAGGCGCCTGATCGACACGCCCGCACCCGGCAAATGGTTTTGGCGGGTGTTGGCGCAGCCATTGTCATCGGCGCCGGTGCGTACGCGGTGGCCTGGAAATCCCTGCGCGATCTGCGGTCTGAGCGCGACGAACTGCGTGAGCAGGTGAGCGCTGGCGACCGCGGGTTCTGGCAGACCAAACGCGATCAGATGCGACTGGAACATCTTCGACGTTGGGATCAGAGCACAGTCGACTGGCTGGCTCATCTGGCATCGATCGAAACGCGTTGGCCGGGCCCGGAATCCATTGTGCTGGATCAATGGTCTGGTTCGCTGCGCTCCAGCGAGGTTCGCTATGACGATCGCGCTGCTGAGGACAATCGCTGGTCGGTGCCCATCGACCTCACCATCAATCTTGAAGGTGAAGCGACCACCAGGGCTGCGGCTGATGCCTTCCGCGCATCCTTCGTCGATGATGACACCTATATCACAGCTCCGAGCGGGCCTGATTCATTGGGCGGCAAACGCTATCCCTATCCCTTCAAACTTTCGCTGCGTTCATCGACTCGCGCGCCCGAGTTGCCCGCGCCTACGTTCGAGGAGCAGCCATGAAGCCACGCAGCAGAATGCAAATTGCTGGCGCCGCTGTGGGCCTCATCATCGGAGGACTGGTGCTGAAAAGTATTGCTGGCCGCATCTACTTTACGCCCCGTGCCGAGTTGCGCGATGAGATTGATCAGCTGCGCGGCGCGCTCGATCAGTTCAGCATTGCGGAAACTGCCCACGAAAAAATGGTGGTTGAACTTCAAGATATCGCAGACCATACCTTCGGGCCCAATCGCGAGAGCGTCGAATCTGCCTTGCGGGCCAGGCTCAATCGCATTGCTGAAGATATCGCTCTTGTGTCGCCTGTCGTCTCGACCGGACAGGCTGCGCTGAAAGCCTCACCAGCCCGGCGAAGTATGAACCGTCGCAACCCCTTCCGCGATGAACCGGACTTTGGCGAACTTGACGCGTCAATCACTGGCGAAGGCACACTGGAACAGGTGATCCGCCTGGTGCATCGCATCAGCGCTGAGGCGTGGACCAATCGCATCGATTCTCTCGTGATTGATCCGGTCGCAAGTGACGGACGCTTTAAAGTGACGGTGCGGCTGACCACCATGTTTCTGCCGGGCCGCTCGCCGAGCAATGTCGAATCGCTTGCGCAATATGACGATCGCGGGCTTGAGCATGGCCTGCATGTTGCTGCGGTGAATCCCTTTGCGTTGCCAGCTCCGCCCGTTGCAGTTGCGCAGGTGCCCGACCCGCCCGCGCCGGTGACACCTCCAGATGAACCGCCGCCGCCACCACCTCCTCCGCCATCAGCCCGCGACAAGCTGAAGAACTGGAAGGTGACGATGGTGACAGAGAGCAGCGTTGGGCCGGAAGTGTGGCTGCTTAATACCGAGAACAAGCAGTGGCAGACCCTGGCCGTTGGTGAGAGTTTCCGCGGCCTCGAGCTGATCGTCACGCGCGAGGATGAAGCAGAGTTCAAGTTTGCAGAGAAAGTGTTCGCAGTACGCGTCGGAAGTATGGTGGCTGATGCAGCCCCGCAATAGGAGTGGTGAAGAGATGATGAAGAAGATTCAACAACGCACGATGAACCCGACCAACACGAACACCGCGAAACCTTCGCCGCCTCACTCGCTCAGAAAGAGGCTGGGGGAGCGTGACGGTGGTCGCTCGCGCGCATGTGGAATCGACATCGTAAAGACGCTGCTTCTTTCCGGAGTGATGTTCTGCAGCGCAAGCGTCATCACATCAGCCCACGCGCTAGTGATGCAGGAAGAACCTGCATCCGCCCCCGACACCCCGTCCGACGCCCCCCCCGACGCTCCGCCCGACGACGCACCCAAGCGCATTCGTTTCAGCTTTGACGGCGCGACGCTCGATCAGGTGATTGAGTTTTTCTCGCGTGAAACCGGCCTGCCTGTTGTGCGCGAGGCTGCGGTGCCGGGTGATGTGACCGTGCGCTATCACGCTCCCGAAGCGTATGAACTGGCTGAAGCCCTGCGGGTTCTCAACGTGCTGCTGCAGACACATGACGTGATGCTGCGCGTTGATAAGGAAAAGCTGTATCTGCAGAAACTTGAAGATATGGTACGCGAGAACATCCCCACCTTTCGCGGCACGCTGCCCGAAGAGGTGACGGACGATCAGATTGTCGTCAACGTCATCCCGCTGCAGAATGCGCTTTCCAAGCCAATGGCTGAGCGCATCAAGGAAATGGTCGCCAGTTACGGTTCGGTGACCAGCATGGATGCACAGAACTCGCTGGTGATTGTCGAGACGGCGGGCAAGATTCGCCAACTGAGCCGCATCATTCAGGAACTTGATACTGAAGATCCGCAGGGCGATATGGAAATCTTCAAGATCCAGCACATGAAGGCCAGCGAGATATTGAAACCCCTCAAGGGTCTGCTGGCCGAGCGCGTGCAGAAATATGTCATCAATCAGAACGGCGAGCAGAAGCTGCTTGAAGAAGAGGAAGTGCGCGGGCTGACCATCACCCACGATGATCGCTCCAACTCGATCGTTGCCAAGGGCCTGCAGTCGAAGATTGAGCAGCTCCGTGAAGCGATCACGCTGCTTGATGTGCCGGGCGGAAGCACCGGTCGCCTCATGCGGACCTTCACGCTGCTTGTCCTTTCTCCGGGCGATGCGGTTGCCAAGCTGAATCAGCTGTTCGAACGAGTTCCCAAGGAAGAGAAGCCGACCATTGTCGCGCTGGAGTCTGCCCGCAAGGTCACGATCATCGGATCAGAGGAAGAAGTGCAGGAAGCCGAGAAACTGCTTGCGGAGATCGATGATGGTGTTATCGCAAGCGATTTCCCAGGTGGCGAGAATGCGCAGCAGCAGGCGGTTTCCGTGATTCCGCTTGAACACGGACGTGGAAATGATGTGCGGGCCGCACTGGAAGCGCTGCTCAATCCCAGACAACTCGCTCAGGTGAGACTGCTGAGCGGGACGGATGACCGTTCACTGATTATCGCAGGAACCGCCCGCGATGTGAGCATGATCGAAACCATGATTGCCATGCTCGATCGTCCAACAACTGTTGAGCGCAGCGTGCGATTGCTGCAGCTCAATGCGGATGATCCACAGGCAGCAGTCGATCGCGCTCTTGAGATCTACACGAAGCAGTCGACGTCAGCAGATCCAGCAACTGATATTGATGTCGAACTCGATGTTGCGTCCTCCAGCGCTCTGGTGGTTGGCGAAAACGATGCAGTGGCGCTCTTTGTCGCGTCACTCGAAATGGTTGAAGAGCAGCGTGGCGTGGAGCGCGAACGCCGACAGTTTGTCCTCCAGAATGTTGCGCCCAGTCACATGGTCGAGTCGCTGCGGGCGATCGCCCAAGCTGCCAGCGGATCGCCACGCGGCTCGCGCGAACCTGATCCCATTTACACACCACTGGATGAGCTTGAACTCATCATTGTTGATGCGACACCTGCGCAGCTGGACATTATCACAGCTGTGATCGCGCATCTTGATCGCCCTGAATCAGAAGCGATGCCGCCGCTGCGCATTCTGCAACTGCGAGCTGCAGATGCTGCGAATCTCGCGGGGGTTCTCACCAATCAATACAACCAGCGTTCTGCCGAAGAGAAGCGATTGCGTCCGGTTTCGATCACCGCTGATCAGGCGACCAACTCGCTGATTGTCGCGGCTCATCCCGACATGCTCAGCGAGATTCAGACGATCGTCCTCGAACTCAACAACGCGACCGTCATGGATGCAGAGGATCGCGAGATTCGCGTCTTCCCGCTCAAGGTTGCGCGTGCTGATGAACTGGCGCGCGTGATCGACGAGATGTACCCTGCCCCCGAGCCGCTGCTTGATCGCCGTGGCAATCAGATTCCTGGTCCGCAGCTGCCCCGCGAAGTTGTGGTTCGGGCAGATACGCAGACCAACTCGCTCATCGTCGATGCAACCTCGCAGCGAATGGCTGGATTTGAGAAACTGGTCGAGCAGCTGGACAGGCAGAAGATCGAAGCCGACACCGAAGTGCGGGTCTATCCATTGCAGTTTGCGGATCCGCAGGTGATGGTCAATGCACTCAATCAGTTGCGCGATGCAGGCAGTCTGCCAGGGGCTGCGGATCGGCGCAACTCGATTACGATCACCAGCGAGCCGATGTCGCGCACACTGGTCGTATCAGGCCCATCGGAGATCTTCACGCAGGTTGAAGAGTTGCTCAAGGCGCTGGATGTCAGGCCAGCAGGACCGGTGACGTCATTGCGATTCTTCACCCTTGAGAGCGCCCGGGCTGAAGCGCTCGCCCCCATGTTGCGCGAGATTCTCATTGCTCGTCTGGCTGATGAGATGCCCGGCAACATCGATGCCTCAGCGCTGCTCAATGTCACGACGGATCGCAAGACGAATCTTCTGATTATCTCAGCACCAGATGTGCTCATGCCCATCGCTGAGGAAGTGATCCGGCTGCTCGACACTGGCGAAGCAGCATCGTCGCTGAATCGCGTTGTGCGGGTGCGGCCACTCACGTTCGCAAGCGCGGTCGATGTTGGCCAGAGTCTGAGTACAGCCATGCCGCAGTTGATGAGTACTTCGACCGGCGACGTACTTGATGTTGAAGTGATTCCCACTGCCGGTTCCAACTCGATCATGCTCATTGGCCTTGAAGCGGATCTTGCGCAGGTGGAAACCCTCATCGCAGGATTGGATACACAACAGCAGTCTGTTGATGAGATGGCTGCAGAATCGTTCTCGCTTGAGCACGCAGATGCAGTGACGATTGCGCCCGTCCTCAAGCGCCTGCTCACGAATCAGCAGATGACGGATCCGCGCATCATCGCTCAACAACTCCGCATCAGGCGTGGCGAAATCAATCTCACTCCCGAGATTCAGGTCGAAGCCAACCAGCGCACCAACACGCTGTTGGTTTCAGGGACTGCGGGCACGGTGCAACTGGCGCGCGTCCTTATCGAACAGCTGGATCAGCCAGGTGAAAGTGCCCGATCGGTCACCACCTTCTCGCCGCGTCATGCAGATCCAGCGTCATTGACTGCAAGTGTCAGCCGCGCAATCGAAGCGTCGGGTGTCGCGGAGGGCAGAACCCGTCTGGAACTTGTCGCAGAACCAGGCTCGGGATCGATCATGGTGATCGGCAGCGAGGAACAGGTTGCATCGGCGCTCGCGATGCTGGAGCAGTTTGACAATCAGACACCGGTCGCTCCCAGCATGGATCTGACGATCATCGACCTGACCAATGCGAGGGCAGATGTGGTGGCTCCGACCGTCACATCTCTTTTGCGCGATCGGGCTGGCTGGCCGGAACCGCTGCGACAGGCGCTGGCGCGCGGCGTGACAATTGCTGAACCCACGGTCACCGCAGATGCATCGGCAAATCGCCTGCTCATCAGCGCGCCGCCTGAACTTATCGAACGCGCTCGCGGCATCATCGAACAACTCGACAGCGCCCCTGGCTCTGCTCCTGCGGATATCCGCATCATTGCCCTTCGTGTTGCCGACGCAACCGAAGCTGCGGCTGCGATCAATCAGGCCGTCGCTGCGCAATCCGCATCGCATCCCGGTGAGTTGCCGCCCAGCATCAGCGCTGCACCTTCGAGTAACTCGCTCATCATCAGCGCCTCGCCCAAGCGCATGCAGGAGATTGAATCGCTGGTCGCATCGCTCGATGAACGGGCAGCGCCTGCATCAGCTCAGGTGCGAACGATCATGCTCAAGCACGCGCGGGCTGAGCAGATTGCCCCCATCATGGAAACTCTGCTTGCAGGGGGAGGCGCATCGCAAGACATCCAGTCGATGCCCAGATGGATGCAGTTTGAGATGATGGCATACCAGGCTCAAAACGCATCATCTGCAGTGCGCGTCGTTGCTGATCCCCGCCTCAATGCAGTGATTGTGTCTGCGACCCCTGCTGAGCTGGATGTCGCAGAAGCGCTTGTTGAACAGTTGGATGTGGACCGTGCAGTATCCCCAACCCAGACGCAGCGAGAGGTACGAGTGATCTCTGTTCAGAATATGGATGCAAGCGAACTGATCGCTGCACTCGAGGGGGTTTTTACAGAGATGGTGGGTGATGCAGATGAGCCCGCACCTTCGCTGCATCTGAGCGCTTCAAGCAACAGTCTGATTGTCCGCGCATCCGCCAGCCAGTTCGAGTTGATCGACAGCGTGATTGCATCACTCGACCGGGCTGCGTTCGGCCGTGAGCAGCAGATGATGCAGATTCCCATCGATCCGGGTCGCGCGAATGCTCGTGATGTGGCAGCCACGCTGGAGCGCCTGCTGGAAACCCGCTCAGGGTCGCGCGTCGAGGTGATGACGCTCGAAGATCTTCTTCGCAATCGTTCGAACACCGCAGATGATCCGAAGCCTGCACCGCCATCAGATGAAGCTGTGGAGGAAGATCGCGTTGGTTGCGTTAATGATGCGCAGCATGTCTCAATGAAAGTGATCTGTAAGGTTCAGGAACAGCAGGACCCACAGGTGCATCCCCGCGCAGGTGATGCAGATGTTACCATTGCGGTTGATGAAGCGACCAATACCCTGATCGTCATCGGCTCTCCACGTGCAGTCGAACGTGTGAGGGCCCTGGCTGAACAGGTGCAGATGCAACTGCCGGGCATGCCTGGTCGCATCCGTTACATTCCCCTGCCTGAATCGCTGGATGCCCAGTCTCTTGCGACGGTGATGATGGAATCGCTGCGGGCGCTGCCCGGCCAGGGGGTGGAGCGCAGCAGTATTGCAGCTCGCGCAAGTGTCATTGCGGATCCCACTGCCAACGGCCTGATCGTCACTGCCAACGATGCAGACTTTGAGATTGTTGCTGATCTGCTGGTCGCGATGTCAAACCCGCCATCAGCCGAGCGGCTGATCGTGAAGGTCTACCCGCTTGCCAACACTTCAGCTGATCGCGCTGCCCAAAGCGTGCGCGACCTGGTGGGACTTGGTCCAGCCCAAGCCCCAGCGCGCGGCCGTGGCATGCAGACCGAACGCATGCAGCGGGCATTGGAAGTCGAACTGCGAGCGATGGGTCAGACCATCGAGGCTGTCTTTGATCCATCTTCCATCCGCATCTCCTCAGATGAACATACCAACGCGATCGTTGTGACCGCGCCCGACAAAGCCATTGCGTTTATTGATCGATTCGTCGAGCTTATTGATCAGCGTTCAGTTGAAGGCCAGGCCTTGATGAGAATGTTCAGGCTCAAGAACGCAGAGGCTGTTGATCTCACGCGCGCGGTGACTGACATTCTGCAGGCTCGCTACAACGCGCTCGATCGCAACACGCAGCGAACCACCATCGAGCCGCAGGTCGTCGCAGATGAACGCACCAACGCGCTGCTGATCACAGCCTCACCTGAACTTCTTGCCCAGGCAGCGGGATTGATCGAAGAGCTTGATCTGGACGTTGCAGAAGGCGCGTTTCCCCTACGCATTGTGGAACTTCAGCATCTTGCTGCAGACGAAGCAGCTGATCTTCTCAACGAAGTGGTGATGCGCGATGTCGATGGCCGTCAGACCATGCAGATTGTTCCAGCCACCAGCGCCAATGTGCTGCTGGTGCGGACATCAGAAGAAGTGGGAGCAGAGATTGATCGTGTCCTGATCATGCTCGATCGTGATACAGCAGGAGAGTGGCCGGTGCGAACCATCACACTCCGTCGCGCCAACCCTGCAAGCGTTTCTGAGACATTGCAGCAGTTGTACGATGGCCGCCGAGCGATGAGCACGCGCAACCGCAATCAGCGCGATCCGCAAGCTGGTCGTCGAGTGACCATCGTTGGTGATGAGGTCAGTAAGACGCTCCTCATCGCAGCCTCCAATGAAGACTTCGCAGCTATCTCAGAACTCGTGAAGACGTTCGATTCGCAGGAAGCAGCAGGACTTGAGCTTGCGGTCTACCGACTCGAGCACGCCCGCGCCAGCGACATTTCTGATCAAGTGCAGACCCTCGTCAACACACTCTTGTGGAGTGACATGGGATACTGGGATCCATGGTCGTTTGGTGGCGGTGGGCGAAATCGTGGCCGCAGCGCCACCCGCGATGCCCTGGCAGTCACTGCCGATCAGCGATTGAATGCTCTAATTGTGACTGGTGAGGGTGACAAGTTTGAGATGGTTGAGAAGATTATTCAATCGCTGGATGCGCCACTGGGTGAAGGTGCAACTCGCGTCGTCCGCATCTATCGCCTTGAACACGCAGACCTCAACACGGTGCGTGAAGTGGCGCTTGAATCATTGGCTGTGCAGATGGACGATCCACGCCGTCGCTGGCAGCCGCGTGATCCGCATGAAGCGTCAATCCGCATTGATGAAGCGACGAAATCACTCATTGTCGGTGGTTCTGAAGCTGAGCACGAACGGGTCTCATCTCTTGTGGGCGAGCTGGATTCAGCTGCGCGCCTGCCCGATCAGTCGATCACGGTGCTGCCGGTTGAGTTTGCATCCGCAGCCGACATTGCAGACATTCTCACGACGTTCCTGAGCGAGCGGGCCGAAGTTGCCAAGCAACCAGCACCGACGGCTGTGATTGTGCCCAGCGAGACAGCCAACAATCTGGCAGTCTCTGCCAACGCAGCTGATCTTGCCACGATCCGCGACCTGCTTTCGCAGCTGGACCGCCAGTCCAACGACAATCGTGTGATGAACATCATTGCGCTGCGGAAAGCTGATGCCGAAGACATTGCCCGCATTATCAGTAACGTGTTTGACTCGCGCGCAACCGGGGCCCAAGGCGTTAAAGTGACTGCCGATGTCCGCAGCAACAGCGTGATTGTGAGCGCCCCCAGGGAAATGTACGCAACAGCAGAGGAGATGATTCACACACTCGATGCGCCGCCGCCCAGCGACGCAATGATCATTCGCACTTATGCGCTGGATGGAGGGGCTCAGGCAACGGATGTGGTGCGGCTGCTCACCGAGTCGCTTGGCCTCGATGCAGCAGGCGAAGCAACTGGCACGTTGGTGCAGCTCGAGGAACTTGGCACCGAGGCTGTCATCGTTGATGCACGTATTACCAGTGATCGCCGTTCCAACAGCGTGGTTGTTCGCGCGACGCCCGAGTCGATTCCCGTGATCGAAGCACTCATCGCGCGCTTCAACAAAGTGGAAACCCGCGCTCCCGTTGACTGGCGAATCATCACGCTCAAGCATGCAGGTGCGTACAACACCTACTGGACGCTGCGCGACTTTCTGCGCAGCGGCCGTGAAGAGGGCATGCCCGAGCCAGCCATCGACTATAACGAAGAAGAGAATCAGCTCCTCATCTCAGCCACGCCTGATCAGTTCAAGCAGATCGAAAATCTCATCGCGCAGATCGACATCGAGCGCGAGAAGCCGACGACGGAGTTCATCAAGCTGCAGTTTGCAGATGCCGAAGTGGCCCGCGACGCACTTGGCTATTTCTATGGCAAGTTTGCTCCAGCAGCTGACACGCCCTCAAAGATCAGCGCCCGTGTGGTTGCCAACCCCGCGACCAACAGTCTGCTCATCTCCGCAGAAACCAGCGAATGGGAAAACATTCGCGCGCTCCTGAGTGAGATTGACATTGAAGAGTTCGATCCTTCA
Source organism: Phycisphaerales bacterium (assembly GCA_051004555.1). Classification (GTDB taxonomy): domain Bacteria; phylum Planctomycetota; class Phycisphaerae; order Phycisphaerales; family SM1A02; genus JBPCKF01. The sequence goes on from JBPCKF010000110.1 coordinate 55,555, forward strand.
TTGCAGCTTAAAGTCATCGCGCTGCGATATGCAGATGCAGGTTCGGTGGCCCAGGCGATCAACGATGCGTTTCAGGCACAGATCGGTGGCAACGAGCAGGGCAATGGCCGTCAGCCACGCGGCCAAGGTGACGGTCAAGGCGGAGGCGAGGGTGAGCGTCGCGATCAACCCGTCATCACACAGCTCGTCGAAGTGGAAGACTGGGTGCGGGCATCAGCGGAACCGATGACAAATACGGTCGTCGTCTCTGCGAGTCGGCAGAACATGACGAAAATTGAAAAGATCGTGGCTGAGATTGACTCGCTCGAGTTTGCTCAGGGTCCGCCCCCGCGATTGATTCCCGTGATGCATGGCAGTCCGGAACAGTTTGCATCATCATTGCGCGAAGTGTACGAAAGTTCGATGCCCGAGGCTCGCGGCCGACGAGGCGGTGGGGGAGCGCCCGGCCTGGGCAAGCTCAAGATCATTGCCAACGAAGCGTCCAACACAATCATTGTTCGCGCCGAAGAAGATGAGTACAACCAGATTCGCGCTCTGGCTGAAGCGCTGCAGCAGGAAGCAGCCGCTGCCGGGTTGGGCGTACATGTGCTTACACTCACCGCTGCTCCCGCAGCCCGCGTGGAGCGCGCCATTCGCGAAGCATTCAGCGCCAAGGCAGAACAGAATGGTCAGCCGCTTTCGATTCATGCAGACGCATCAGGCAACTCGCTGATTGTTGCGTGCACTGCTGCGATGTTCGCAGAAATCGAAGCGACCGTGAAGCAGCTTGATGCGCTGCAGCCAGCTGCAGGTCAGGGCATCTTCATCATCGAACTCGAGAACATTGATCCCGAGACCGCAACTCAGATGATCGAGACCATCGGCCTCAACAAGCCGCACGCTGAAGATTCGCTGTCGCGGCTGGTGACCGAGCCCATCACTGTCGCACCCCTGCGCGGCCGCAATGCCATCATTGTCGTTGCCAATCCATCTGATCGCGACACCATCATTGGCATCCTCAAAGCGTTCGATGCGCAGCCGGAGTTCGGCACATCGCAGATGCGCATCGTTCGTCTTGCCAACGCTGATGCAGGCGCGGTTGCGGACATCATCACCAGCATGCTCGCGCCGCAGGATCAGCAGTCGCCCAATCCGCTGGCACAGGCCGTGCAGGAGCAGGTACGGCGATTGTCATTGCGACAGAACGGCGTTGATGGTGCTGTCATCAACCTTGATCTCACAACACCCATCCGAGTGATTGTTGATGATCGACTCAACTCGATCATCCTCGGCTCGACCGCTGAGAATGTGACTGCTCTGGAAGCGATCGTGAAATCGTTCGACACGCTGCCGATTACAGATGCAGTCATCGTTCAGATCTACCCGCTTGAAAATATTGATGTCACACACTTCGAGCGCATTGTGAGTGACCTCTTCGCGCAAGGCAAGACGCTGGGCGAAGTGCCATTTCGCGATGCTCCGGGTGTGCCTGCGTCGCAGACCGGCCGCGCCCTGGCTGGCGAGATTGCGATGACTGCTGATGAACGCACCAACACGCTTGTCGTTGCGGGCACCGAAGAGGCTGTTGCGTTTGTTGATGTGATGCGGCAGCGGCTGGATTCCCAGGTTGAGATCGGCTGGATCGAGCCGCGCATCATCCGGCTGGAGCACGCCAATGCAGCAGATCTGGCTGAGACGATTCAATCGATTCTGATTGATGGCGCGGGCGATCTGCCACAGTCAACACCATTGCAGAAGCAGGTCGGACGCATTCGTTCGGCTCTTGGGCAACAGCAGGTGAGTGATGTCTTCGTCCCGATGACGCGGCTGGTTGTACGCGCCGAAGATCAGCTCAACGCGCTGGTGGTTGTGGGCACACAGGCCAACCTCACAGTGATCGAAGAACTTGTGCAGATGTTTGATGTGCCGGAACTCGCGCCCGATTCCAAGATTCGCATTTATCCCGTGCAGCATGCATCAGCCAGCAGGGTGGCAACGACCATCGAGCGCCTCTTTCAGCAGCAGGCCCAGCGGAATGAACTGCGCGAAGAAGATCGGATCACGATTGAAGCGGATGAACGCACCAATGCATTGGTCGTGTCGACAAGTGAATCGAGTTTCAGGATTGTTGAATCACTGTTGGAATCACTTGATGCAGAAGTCGCAGCTGACTTTGCAGAGATTCGCAGAATCCCGCTCACAACCGCTTCTGCGACGCGGCTGGAGCAGATCATTCAACAACTCATGGATGCCCGCTATGAACGCATCGCAGCTGTCGACCCCGAAGGTGCTGAACTCGAGAAGGCATCAATCGTCGCGGATTCACGCACCAACAGTCTGATTGTCGCGGCCAGCAACGATGCGTTCGGCGTCATCCAGCGAATCATCGCGGAACTCGATGATGAACATCAACTGCAGAGTGGCGAAATCGAGATCATCAAACTCGAAAAGGGCAATGGCGATCGGCTTGCAGATGTGATCGCACAGATCATGGAACGCAGATATGCAGAACTGCCTGCAGATGTGCGCGAGGCGCAGCGGCCATTGATCATGGTGGATGCACGCACCAACAGCCTGCTGGTGGCGGCCAGTCCTGAAGATGTCCGTTCGATACGAGCTTTGGTTGACACACTTGAAGCGACCGACCTTGATCCGCTGGTGGCGATTACCGTCCTTCCACTTGAAACCAAGCGTGCTCAAGAGCTGGCTCCGCGACTTGAACGTCTGATGCGCGAACGCATGGAAACGCTGGGCGCCGCCCGCACAGATGCAGATCGGGTTTCGATCGAAGCTGATCCAGCCAGCAACAGCCTGATTGTGAGCGCGCCACCCGAACATCTCGAAGCCCTGCGCACGCTGGTTGATGCGTTGATTAAGGCTGAAGAAGGCGCGCCCGTGCACGGCATCGATGTCATCAACCTTGCCCGCATCGATGCCCGCAATGTTGTTGATGTGATTGATGAGATGTATGTCGCAGGTGAGAATGCAAGGCGTGGGCCTGACACCATCCGCATCAGTGCAGATGAACGACTGAACGCACTGCTGGTCAGCGCGCCGGAGGGCGACATCGCTCGCATTCGGGCCCTGGTCGAGCGCCTTGAAGGTCGCCAGACTGATGTGTTTGAGATTCAGACTATCCCGCTCTCGAGTGCTGATCCCCTCGAAATCGTTGGCCTGCTCGAAGATGTGCTGCGCGGGCCGGGGCTGGGTGGACGTCGCAATGCAGACCAGGCAGTTGTCTTCAAACTCATCACTCAGGCTGCGGAAGAGGATGGCATCGTGCGCGATGATGCTGTTGATGAAGTCGAAATCTCCATGGCGATTCGCGAGTCGATTTCGCTGGTCCCGGATCGGCGAACAAACTCTGTGATTGTGACAGCCCCCAAAGAATCGATGGCGCTCATTCGCCAACTGATTCAGGGGTGGGATCAATCAGAAACCGGCAATCTTCAGTTGCGCGTCTTTACACTTGTCAACGCGGATGCTGATGCGACCGCTGCGATTCTGACGCAGCTCTTTCGAACACCCGAACGTGAAGTGCTGATGCCCGTGAATCAGCAGCAGGGTCTTGTGCCGGATGAGAATGCTCTTGATGCTGCGCCCACAACCTACACAACAACTGAACTCACGCAGGTGCCGGATCAGCGTAAGCAGCTTTCGATCACGGTCGACAGTCGCACCAACAGCCTTCTGGTCGCAGGAACGCCGCGCTACCTCGAACTTGTCGAGCAGGTTGTGGAAGAGCTGGATTCCGAGACAGGCAATGAGCGCGAGCAGACAGTCGTCGCCCTCAAGAACGCTGTGGCTGAGGAGGTCGCGCGGGTCGTCGGCCAGTTCGTCGATCAGGATCAGGAGAAATTGCTTGGTACGTTGCCTCCGGACCAGCTCGGATCAGCGACGCGACTGCTTGAACGCGAAGTGACGATCGTCGGCGATCAGAAATCCAACACGCTCCTGGTCAGTGCCAGCCCGCGTTACATGCGGCGAGTGCTTGAGATGATCGATCAGCTTGATGTCGATCCCCCGCAGGTGCTGATCCAAGTGCTGTTGGCTGAGATCACACTCGACAGTGGCGACGAGTGGGGCGTGGATTTCGGCGTCACTGCCCGCACGGGTGATGTGAATGTCGGTGCTGGATTCGGGTTGGCATCGGCCTTCCTTTCTGGCATGGGGGTGCCCAACCTCTCCGTGGTTGGAAGCGACTTCGAACTCCTGCTGCGCGCTTTGGAATCGCAGGGCCGACTGCAGGTATTGAGCAATCCGTCCATCATGGCTGCCAACAACGAACCCGCTGAGATTCAGATCGGCGAAACCATTCGTGTGCCCAGCAATCTCGTCACCAGTGGCAACTCGAGTCGCGATCTGCTTTCTGTCGAGCCGGTCGATCTTGGCGTGATTCTCAATGTGACGCCCACGATCAACCCCGAGGGATTTGTTCGGCTGGATATCAACCCGGAGATTTCGAATCTGTCGACGCGCGAGACGCAGCTCTCAGAAGGATTCTCATCGCCTGTCATTACCGTCCGTCGAGCGGACACCACTGTCACCGTGCTTGATGGTCAGACGATTGTGCTGGGCGGGTTGATTTCCGATCGCTTTGAGATTCGCGAAGAAGCGGTGCCATTCCTGGCTGATCTTCCCATCCTCGGCAAACTCTTCCGCAGCAAGAGCGAACAGCGCGCCAAGACCGAACTGCTCATCGTGCTCACGCCTCATGTCATCACCAGCCCGACTGGCATTCGCCCTGATGTCGACAAGTCGGTCGGCACTGTGACCAACAAGGAAATCGATCGCCTTTCACTTCCCGAGTCGATCAAGCAGCAGATTCGTCGCGGCGAACTCGATTCCACCAATGGCGTCGTCGACCTGCGAGGCGAACGCATCAATCGCCTCGAAGAGCTGTTCCGCCAGGAGAATGAAAGTACGATCAACCAGAGTCCCTACTGGCGCGATGAAGAGGACATTCAACCGGCGGACTTTCGTGAAGTCGATGGCGACGGCGAAGCAGAAGCAGACAGCGATCCACGCATACCGCCTGTTCCGAAGCCGTGACCAGTTGAAGCGTTGCGACAGGAAGATTCATCGCTCAGGGCGCGGAGAAGGAAAGAAGGAACTCGAGAATTGAAGCATCAGCATGAAAAGAGAGCGATCGCGCGTGAGCGCATTACAGTGCCAGGTTTGGATTGGAACCGTTTTCTAAGCCGGATATACACAGTTGTCCTTCTTGGCACAGTAATCATGCTGCTTGTCGGCCCAGCCGGCTGTCGCAGCACTGTCGAGCGCGGCGGTGGTGATTCGCGTCCCTTGCCGCCTGCGCCGCGCGCGGGCCAATCGGGTCCACCTGGCGCGCATGCAAAGCGCATTGCCATGCAGGTTGCGGCCAAGCCGCGCGATACGAATGGCAATCGCTATCCCGATCTCATCGAAGTCATGGCCAATCTTTTCTCCGATCATCCCATGCCGATGTATGAAGATGGCACATTTGTCTTTCAGATGTATCCGTCAGGTCGTTCTGACGTTCCAGATGCCAGGCCGATCCGCGAGTGGCGCATCGGCGGCGAGCGCCTTCGCGCTGCTCAGGTTGGGAACACGATCTACGGCCTCACATATCGCTTCGCGCTGAGTCTGCTGGATGAAGGCGGCGATCAGTTTCCGCTGATGAGCGCTGATCTGATCTGCCGCTTCGAACCTGCAGATGGCCGTGCTCCCATTCACCGTCGCGATGTGCATACGATGCAGATCGGCTCAGACGCGCCGGGAATCCGGTAGAGCGCTGTGCACGCGCTGCCTCGCCAATGGCAATGATGATGTGCCCGCTCGCGCGAGCTACACTCTCACAACCAATGCCAACGCTCCGCATCACAACCGCAGGCGAATCACATGGGCCGCGTCTCACCTGCCTCATCGAAGGCATGCCTTCAGGCCTCAGTGTCGATGTCGACTTCATCAACGAGGCGCTCAGCAGACGCCAGGGCGGCTACGGTCGCGGCGGCAGGCAACGCATCGAAACCGATACAGTCACGATCACCGCAGGTGTGCGACTGAACTTGACGACCGGCGCTCCCATCGTCTTCACGATCGAAAACCGGGATGCACGTCTTGATGACCTTGAAAAAACGCCACCTGTCCATCGGCCACGCCCCGGCCATGCAGACCTGGCTGGCTCCATCAAATGGCTGACACACGATGCCCGCAACATTCTCGAACGAGCCAGCGCCCGCGAGACCGCAGCGAGAACAGCTGGCGGCGCTCTTGCTGCACTCCTGTTGCGCGATGTTGGCATTGAGACCTTCGGCTTCGTGCGGGGCATGCTCGATGCGTCGACGAATGTCGATGTATCAGCAGCGCAGCTTGTTCAACTCCGCAAGGCCCGCGATGTTTCGGAAGTCTATTGCCCTGATGCTGCGACAAGTGAACGCATCATCGAGCACATCCGCCAGGCGAAAGTCGACAAGGACACCGTCGGGGGATTGTGTGAAGTGCATGTATTCGGGTGCCCGATCGGTCTGGGTTCATGCGTGCAATGGCAGGACAAACTCGATTCACGCGTTGCAGCAGCAGTGATGGGTATACAGGCTTTCAAAGCGGTCGAGATTGGCCTGGGACGCGAGTGTGCGTTCCGCACCGGGTCGAACGTGCATGACCCGATTGCGTTCGATGCCTCGTTGCGCGACACGCCCGCGATCGGCTACACCCGTCCGAGCAACAATGCAGGCGGACTTGAAGGTGGTATGACCAACGGCATGCCGATCGTTGTCACCGGAACCATGAAGCCGATTTCGACACTTCTGCGCGGCCTGCCCAGCGTCGATATGCATACGCATGAATCGCAGACAAGTGCGTACGAGCGTTCGGATGTGTGCGCGCTGCCTGCAGCCAGCGTGGTGATGGAATACGCAGTGGCGTTCGAGGTGGCGCGAGCGTTCTGTGAGAAGTTCGCAGGCGACACCATGAGAGAGTTGCGCGCGAACTACACGCACTATCTGGAAGCGGCGCGGACCTGACGAATCTCAACGTGCTTGCTGCGATTGGCTCAGCGTCTTACAAAACACCAGAAAGCAGGTTCTGGTAGGCCTCGAAGAGTGATCGTCTGCGCTCCCGTTCCGAGGCGTCCAAGCCGGGCTGGTTGGCCTGACGGAGCAGGAGATCCCGTTGCACTTCCCAGCTGCGCAGTAGTGTCTGGCGCATTCGTGCGTTATCCGTTTCGACGAACTGGTCGAGTTGGCGCTTGAGTTCGATGATGGTCGGATCTGTCGCTGCATCGAATTGCTGCACTTCGCCTGTCACTTCCAGGATGATCGGCTGATTGGAAAACTCCTGCACGACCCCAGCCGCTTCGATGCGGCGCTCCTGTTGATTGCGCATGACAACATCATCGCCCAGGCCGCTGTCATCTGCCAGGGTGATGTCGACCTCCACAGTCTCCATCGACATCGCTGGTCGCAGGTCGGGCGCTTCTGCATCGGGATCGGATTGAAGCATGCGCTCGACAACCAGGCGAACAGTTTCGCCGGGCCGATAGGCTGCGATCAGCATGCTGAACTGCGCCTGCGAGTAAATCTCGACGCCTTCGACATGTGTCACCCGATCGCCGCGCTTGAGGACCTCTGCAGCAGGCATGCGCGGGAGTAGCTCGTTGATGATCACGCCGCGCAGATCAGTGGCCTGTATCATCTGGACACCCAGCGCCCCACTCGGCCGTTCGAGGACACGCCTGCGCAGCACCGCCAGCAACTGTGCCCCCTGTTCAAGTGTCAGATAGTCAGCCCGCAGCATTGCTTCAAAGACTGCGTTGGGAACACTCACCTCGCGGAACCATTCCGCAGCTGCGGTCCGCACCTGATAGCGATCATCTGCAAGCGCGTTCAGCTGCCTGCCAAACTCTTCACGGAGAGCGGGGGGAATACTCGGATCATCATCACGATCCGGGCGTTCAACTCGCAACCTTCTGCCCACAACCGAAAGTTGGCCATCAGCATCCACGCGCACTTCGAATGTCGCGTCGAGATCGAGTTCGATGGGGATCACCTCATCAGGCTGGCGCGCTTGCGCCATAGTTGTTCGCGTTGCCAACATCGCAATGCCGAGTGAAATCACAGCTGCAAGCAGCATTCGCGCGGCGGATACAGGCGGGCGTGCGGTTGATTGTGGTTGTCGAGTGTTCACCATGGCAGAGACCACCTATTCCTTGAGGAAGAGGCAGAGCTTCTCAGCTCGGGGTTCGATCCAGCGAACCTTTCGCTCAATCATAGTGAGGAAAGGCTGCCCAGCCAATCTTGCGAATCGACCCGTCTGGGCGATCGGAACCACGCTTTCTGCGACCAGAGCTTCCACGATCAGCCAGGGCAGGACGCTCAGTTCTGCGTCGCTGAGTTTGACACGGGCTGCCTGGTCATAGCCACGCACGAACGCCCGCAGTCGCTCCGATGCCAGGCCGTCCGGCCAGGTGAGCGGATCATCAGTATCACCAATCAGCATGGCAAACTGGAGAGCACCGTTGGCCAGGTCAGCGGTGCGATGTTCCAGCCTGGCTGAATCGAAGTCGAGGACTGCAATCACTTTGTGCGCGTCATTGAAAAGCAGATTCCCCGGATGCCAGTCACCATGAATCACCGACTTCTGCCAGGTGTTGAACCCAGCCGCATCAACATGCGCAACAGCCTGCTCATACGCATTGCGCAGATACGCACAGGTCGCGAGCAGGTCTGCTTCATCTGCATCGACATCAACCGTCGTCACAGCCTGCGGGATGGCAGCGATGTGTTTGAAGATGCCGGGAGCAGCGTGATATGTTCCCTCGGGCGGGTTGTAGATGATCTCATGGGCCGCAAGCAGGCCGTGCAGCCGCCCCATGGTGAATCCAGCATACTGTGATTCGCGATTGGAAGCGCAGAAGAACTGGCCGCGCACATACTCGAACATCTCGTAGACAAAGTTGTCCTGCTGCACCATTGAGTTGTTGTCACTGCGGGTTCCGATCAGCCGCGCGACCGGGAATCCGCTGTCGGCAAGATGCAACTGCAGGCGATGCGAAAATGCAACACGATACGGATTCTGGGCGGGGGAACGACGCTTCAGCAGGTACTCGCCCGTGCGCGTGAGAATGCGAACCTTGGGTGATCTGCGTGAGCCGCGCGGATACTCGCGCAGCCGCTCGATGATGCCAATGTCGTAATGACTGAGGACGGTGGCAAGTTCGTGACTGCTCATGCGGTCGCGATGCGTTGCATCATCCTGGCGCGGTCCGAGGTGAGGGGGTTGGGTCGGATTGGAAGAGGCCGGTGCAGCACGCTCGGGCTTCCGCGGGCGACTCTTGCGGCCGGTGTACAGAGGCTCGTCGCCATCGGGTTCAAGTTCGAGGGCATCGGCGTCATCACCGTCGGCCGCGTTCTCGGGCTGTTGGTTGTCGAAGGTTTCGTCCGCCATAATCAATCAATCCAACCGTACAGCATCGGCTGCGCGGCCTTTGTGAGCAAGGTGGATCACGATTTTCCCAAGAGATTTCTGAGATTGTTCCCTCAACCGATCCGATCCGTGCGACACTATAGGATGACAGCCATGACACCCCAATCCGACACCAGCAACGCCGCCGCTGCCCTGTTGGCCGAGTTCACGCCACGGCTGTATCGCTATGCACTGGTGCGGCTGGGCCGTGTCGATCTCGCCGAAGATGCAGTGAGCGAGACCCTCTGCAGGCTGATCGAGAAGGGGCCCGGCGTTGATGGTCCGAGAAGTCATGTGCACGGGTGGTGTGTCCGATGTGTTGTGAATGTTTGCCGCGAGATCAGTCGTCGGCCGCGCACACAGGCTCTGAATACTGGCGACGATGCATGTGGAACTCAGCAAGCCAGCTACCGCATGGAAGCCTACCGCATTGAACGCTGGCAAATGGCCGCAACTGAGCACGGTCAGCAACGAGCCGAACTCGTGCACGCCATGCTGCGTTTGAGTGAACGTCAGCGGGAAGCGGTGACATTGCGAGTGCTGATGGGGTTGAGCGTGGCTGAAGCATCTCAAGCGATGCAGTGTGCACAGGGAACAGTCAAAGCCCTGACGCATCAGGGTCTGCATGCACTGCGTCAGCAGTTGCCGGAGGAAGTTGCAGGATGAATGACGCGTTTGAACAACTCGATTCCATGCGCGAGGCGTTTGATTCGATCGAGCCCGCTCCGCACCAGCAAGAGCGCTGGCAGACTGATGTGGTTCGGGTCGTCGATGTCATGCTGGCTCGCGAAGTGAAAGAGCAGATGGATGGGAGCGATCCGGTGCCCTGGCGGACGATGTGGATTTCCGCAGCTGCTGCAGTGTTGGCGCTCTCGACGCTTCTTGTGAATCCCCTCAGTCAGGATGGCCTGCGTGAACGATTGGCTGAAGCCCGCAGCGCGCTGCCAACATTCGATTTCCTGCAGCATGCTGAAGATGATACTGCGGTCGGGAGTGATGTTGCGATGAATGATGGGCCGCCCGCTCCGGAACTTGTGACACATTCTGAATCACTCGCGCAGTCGCTGGACGCCCTTTTTGCAAACCTCAGCAACTGGCAGGACGTTCTGCTGATGATGCATTAGGACATGCACCCTCGCAAATTGTCTCAGTCGTTCGGAAACTTCGGCACCTTAAAGTATCCTGGTGTTGCGCTGATCGAGCCTCTGGTACTTAATCTGGGGTCGGGTGGTGGCCGCTCCGATTTCGGGCGGAGGTTCGCATCCGTCTCGAGTTTCCAGATCAGCCAGCGAATCGCGGTTTGGGCCTGGGCATCAGTATGATCTGCAAATGGCTGCAGGTGCGAAAGCACATCAGGGCCGAAGCGGTACAGAGCGCTCAGCGCCAACACGCCATCGTACCCGACGTCGTTGTCGCGCAGGTGATCGACCAGAACCGGGACCGCCACACTCATGCTGCGCGAATCGCCGGAGAATCCCAGCACAGCTGCAGCCAGCAGGCGCTGTTGTGGATCTTTGCTGGTCTGAACAACATGTTGCAATTGTTCGCGCGCTTGCGCGGGATAGTTCACAAGAAACGCCACGCCGTCGCTTTCGTTGCGAACCTCAACGTTATCATCGTGCAATCCTTCGATCGTGATTTCGATCAGTCGATCGCTGGGCGGCGTTTGGTGTTTCCGGCACAGATCGCGCAACATATGTGCTGCCAGTTGCCTTTGTTGCCAGTCTGATGAATGGAGCGACGCTTCGAGTGCAGGAGTTGCATCAGCTCCGAGCATGTACAGCGAGAACCGGCTCTGATACGCATTCCATGCGACCGCATCAGATCGCAGGCCTTCAGCCAGGGTGTAGGCCAGAAGTTCGTGGTCGGATTGACCGATCGCCTCCTCGCTCCAACGCCGATGGAGCTCTCGCAACACTGGAACAATCGACTCGTGATCCAGCATCGGATTCAGGCGCAGCAGCACCCAGGTTGGCACTGTTCTGATCGGATCAGTGTCGCGGAAGAGGAACCCCAGCATTGACAATGAAAGAGCACAAAGCGCCAGCCCCAGCGGAATCAATCGCCAGCCGCGCTGGTCGCGTTTCAACTGATTCCTGCGACTGATTTCGCGCCCGCATTCCGGACAGCGAATATCAACCTGGCCATCATCAGTTGAATCGCACTGTTGCAGATGGCCGCTGAGGTTGTAGCCGCAGCGTGTGATGCGCAGCCAGGTTGTGGGGAGAAACCGCATCCACCAGCGGGCACGCTGGCCGGGGCAATAGCATCGCGCACCTTTGAATCGGCGTGCAAGTCGCACCAGACCGATCAACAGGCATGGCCACGAACACAGCAAAAGTACCAGCGCAAGAGCCCAGACCATGGCTCATCCCTTCTGCAGATATCATCCTGACCTGGATTGGCAATCATCCTTGAAGCCCCAGGCAGAAGCGCCATCATCATACAGAATTCGCGGATCGTGTCCAAAGGGGTTGCTGGGCGCAGAAACTGCGCGTGAAGCCTCCGCGCCTACGCTGGGTACATCATGAACAGCAGCGTTCCTCTTGTAGCGATCACGCGGCCACTGCCGGGAAATGCTGCGGCCATGTTGCGTGGCAGTGGAATCGATCTGGAGCTTCGCTGCAACGAAATCGACCGCGCGCTGATGCGCCCTGAACTTCTCGACCTGGTGCCCGGCGTGCACGCCATCCTGTCAACCCCTGTCGACCGCATTGATGCAGAAGTGCTTGACGCTGCCGGGCCGCAGTTGCGCATCGTCAGCAATTACGCGGTGGGGTATGACAATGTCGATGTCGCCGCCTGTCGCAGCCGCAACATTGTTGTTGGCCACACGCCTGATGCCGTGACCGAGCCAACCGCGGATGTTGCATGGCTACTGATGCTCGCAGCGGCCCGGCATGCCCAGGAAGGCAGCGATCTGGTGCGCAGCGGAAACTGGAAGGGCGTCAGTCCCAATGAACTCTGTGGCATGAGACTCATTGGCAAGACGCTCTTCATTGTCGGCGCGGGACGCATCGGCTATGCCACAGCCCGGCGGTCGCTGGGCTGGAACATGCGCGTTCTCTATCACGCGCGATCATCGCATCCTGAGTTCGAAGCGTCGCCGCTCAACGCTCAGCGCGTGATGCTTGAAGAAGGTTTGCAACAGGCAGATATTGTCAGTCTGCACACGCCGCTGACCGACCAGACGCGGCACCTGATGAATCGCGAACGCCTCCAATTGATGAAAGCCAGCGCGATTCTTGTCAATACGGCTCGTGGTGCGGTCATCGACGAAGCTGCTCTGGTCGATGCGCTCAGCAACAGGCAGATTGCAGCTGCGGGGCTGGATGTGTATGAACACGAACCACGCCTGGCGCCCGGCCTCGCTGCGTTGCCCAATGTGTTTCTCCTTCCGCATCTTGGCAGCGCAACGACAGAAGATCGAACGTGGATGACGCAGATTGCAGTTGACAATATTGTTGCAGGATTGACTGGAAATCCCTTGCCGCACGAAGTTTCTTTGGGGTAAGTTATACGAATGTCATCATTCTTTTCCCGCAAGTTTCTGGAGATGCAACAGACCGCTCGTGGGGCAACCCCACTTGCAGAGGATGTTGCATGCCTGAACTGCGGCTACAACCTGCGGGGACTTTTGGTTGGAGGTCGCTGTCCGGAATGCGGCACAAGCATTCCGCGCAAGCCGGGGAAGGCAGCAATCCTGCTTCCTGGCGATCGCGGCAAGCGCTCGCGCATTCAGTGGGGGCTGACATGTACAGCCGTCGCGATTTTCGTAACTGCAGGCGTGCGTCTGTTGGCGGTGATGTGGTGGCTGGCGATTGATCCCCGGATTATTACAGTCTGCTATCTGGTTCTCGCGCTGCTCTGGACAGTTGGCGCGTTTCTTGTGCTGGTGCCTGATTTCGCTCGTATGAACGCAAAAATGAAATGGGCCCGGACGTTTGTCCTCGTCTCCCAGCCGATGTGGATACTCGCCTTTGCGAGCACGCTTGCGCTCAAGGCTGGTGGTACGATTTCGCAACTTGCGACTGTCGTGTACTGGGGACGAATCCCGTTTCTTATCCTGGCAACAATCGGAGCAGTCGCGTTTCTCGTGCTTGTCAGTATCGCAGCGGCTGAACTTGAGAATGATGATCAGGCAGGTCCATTGATGGGATCAGCCTGGGGCATTGTGATATTCGGCGGCCTGGCAGCGGTGTTTCCACAATCGATTATCTGGCTGGTGTTTTTCCTGGTCTTTGCGCCCATTCTGCTTGTGTATCTTTTCTTCATGGCCAAGGCCGGGGTGCATCTGTGGCTGCTGCGGCGGGTGATCGATTGGGACAGCTCCATCCGTGCCCGCAACGCACTGCGTGATGAACGCATAAACGCCGTCCGCGCAGAAATTGACCGTGATGTGGTGGACTCGATTCGCCCGTATCGGTAAATCGGCGCTCCGCACTGAATCTCTCGTCAACGAAGAATTCTCACGCCGCCTCAACGTTTCTTGCCGAGGCGGATGTGTGCATCTTGCCGCGCGATCACACCACGGATTTGCAGAATGGTGAGGTCCGCCATGATGGTCTGCATGGGGAGTTGCGTCATCGCAGGCAGATCATCGATCAGAATGCGATCGCCCGCGATCTTCAGTTGATTCACAATCGACTCCTGCGTGGTTGTAAGGTTCATTTGTGCAAGAAGCGAATACTCTGAAGCGGAGGTGTCGTCCTGCTCATCAGGTGCGGGTTGTGCTGCGGGCAGGCTCTGACTGGCATGCGCGCCCCGCAGAAGATGTTGCGCAGAGGTTTCGAGTTGCGTGAGGACATCTGCGTGATCGAGGACCATCGACGCCCAGCCGTCCCGCATTGCCTGCAAACAGCCGCGCGACGCAGGCGCATCCACCCTGCCAGGAATGGCCATCACTTCGCGGCCGTGATGCTCTGCTGCTGCCCGCGCGGTAATCAATGCGCCCGAGCCTCGCGCAGCTTCAACAACAAGCACACCCAGACTCATGCCGGAGATAATGCGATTGCGGCGCGGAAAGTGTTCGCGGCGAGGACCCGCCAGTGGAGGATACTCACTCAGGACAGCCCCGTGCTGTTCAGCAGCGATATGCGCGAACAGCTCTGCATGCTCTGCGGGGTAGGGATTGGAATGGCCGCTGCCCATGATCACGATGGTTCTGCCACCATGGCGCATGGCTGCACGATGCGCTTCGCCATCGATGCCGCGTGCGCCGCCCGAGACAATCGTCAACCCCGACTGCGCAAGCAATCCTGCGAAACGGGCTGCCTGTTCGCGTCCGTAGGCTGTGCAACGTCGCGAACCAACAATCGCAATGCTGATCGTATCTTCGGGAGTGATGCTGCCTTGCACAAAGAGCGCAATGGGCGGATCATCAATCATGCTCAGCAGTGGGGGATAGTCGGCATCGCCCAGCGCGATCAGCCCGACATCCGCTTCATGCATGGCATCGCGGCAGGCAGCGACATCAACATCATCAAGACTCGATCGGATTGCGTCAGCTCGAACGCTGCCGAGGCCATCCACGTCGCGCAGCTGTGAAATCGTTGCGCCAGCGATCGCATCACATGTCGAAAAGTGTTGCTGCAGACGCTTGAATGTGGCCGCACCGATCGAAGAGGCATGCACAATACGAAGCAGCGAATCCGGGATGTTTGCGGGGAACACAGCCATTGGAACAGCATGGTACCGCCTCAGGCGCAGAACGGCAGCCACTCGGTGGCTACCATCGATTGATGAGTACGCATAACGATCCGTTCAACGCCCGCGTCCCGCTCTCAACCCCACTTGGCAAACGCATGATCTGTCGGCTTGATGCGCTCGCATCAGTCGGCGACATTGCCAGTCTGCCTTACTCGATCCGGGTTTTGCTCGAAGCGTGTCTGCGCAATCTGGATGGGTTCATTGTCGAACAGAAGGATGTCGAATCCATCGCACGTTACGACGCCAGCAAGGTTGGAGAGATCGAGACTCCCTTCATGCCGGGCCGTGTCGTGCTGCAGGATTTTACAGGCGTTCCTGCGGTGGTGGATCTCGCAGCCTTGCGCAGCGCCATGCAGCGCATGGGTGGCGATCCCGGACGTGTGAACCCGCTGGTGCCTTGTGATCTGGTGATCGATCATTCCGTCCAGGTCGATGCGTTCAACTCGGGAATGGCCATCACCATTAACTCACAAAAGGAGTTTGAGCGCAACGCGGAACGTTACGAACTTCTGAAATGGGCTCAGGGCGCGTTTCATAATTTCCGTGTCGTTCCACCTGCAACGGGAATTGTGCATCAGGTGAATCTCGAATATCTCGGCAAGGTTGTATGGGATGACAATACATATCTTTATCCCGACTCGCTGGTGGGAACTGATTCGCACACAACCATGATCAACGGCATGGGAATTGTCGGGTGGGGTGTGGGCGGCATCGAGGCTGAGGCAGTCATGTTGGGACAACCCATCTATATGTTGCTGCCGGAGGTTGTCGGCTTCGAACTCACCGGCGCGTTGAAAGAAGGATGCACCGCGACCGATCTTGTTCTGACCGTCACACAGATGCTGCGTCAGCATGGAGTGGTTGGCAAGTTCGTGGAGTTCTTTGGCTCTGGTCTTGATTCCATGCCGCTTGCCACGCGCGCGACCATTGCAAACATGGCCCCGGAATATGGAGCGACCATCGGATTCTTCCCGGTCGACCATCAAACGCTGCGCTACATGCATCTCACAGGGCGTGATCAGAATCTGATCGACACTGTGGAGCAATATTACAAAGAGCAGAACTTGTGGCGTGATGCCAGGGCGGGCCAGATTCGCTATACATCCGCACTGAAGTTGGATATGGCGACGGTTGAGCCGTCACTTTCTGGACCCAAACGCCCGCAGGATCGCATCGACCTCTCCGGAATGAAATCGCAATGGCAGCAGGATCTTTCGACGACATTTAACAAACCCACGGCCGCCAACCATTCAACACCGGAAACGTTCATGGCGGAGGGCGGACAGTCAGCCATGCTCAAGAGTGGCGAAGCAACAGCTGTTGTTGTCACCGACCCTGGACGCGATGGCGTTGAAGTCATGTATGACGATGAAACATTTACCCTCAAACACGGCGCAGTCGTGATTGCAGCCATTACCAGCTGCACCAACACCAGCAATCCGCAGGTGATGGTGGGGGCTGGACTGCTGGCCCGCAACGCCCGAAAGCGTGGCCTCACCCGTCAGCCGTGGGTCAAGACATCGCTTGCGCCCGGCTCGAAGGTTGTGACTGAATATCTGGACGCAGCGGGTCTCACGGATGAGCTCGAGTCGCTTGGGTTTTATCTGGTCGGATATGGATGCACGACCTGCATCGGCAACTCCGGCCCGCTTCCCGATCCGATTTCGCGGGCGATTCATGAGCATGATCTTGTTGCAGCCTCCGTGCTGTCAGGCAATCGCAACTTTGAAGGCCGCATCAGTCCCGATGTGCGTGCCAACTATCTTGCCTCGCCGCCACTTGTGGTTGCATATGCAATTGCGGGGACCGTGAATATTGATCTGACGACAGAGCCGCTCGGGCAGGACTCTTCGGGCAAGGATGTATACCTTCGCGAACTCTGGCCCAGCCAGGCGGAGATTCAGAGCACCATCGATCGCTGCGTCACGCGCGAGCAGTTCATTACGCAATATGCAAATGTGTTTGAAGGTTCTGATGAATGGAAGTCGATTGATGTTGCCCAGGGCGAGATGTTTGCGTGGGACGCTGACTCAACATATGTACAGGAGCCGCCATTCTTTGTGGATATGCCAGTTGAGCCAGTTGCAATCACATCGATCTATCGAGCCCGCTGTCTTGTAAAGGTGGGAGATTCGGTGACGACGGATCATATCTCCCCAGCCGGCTCTATAAAGAAGGATTCGCCAGCAGGGAAGTTCCTGCAGGAACATGGCGTGCCCGTTTCCATGTTCAACAGCTATGGCTCACGTCGTGGCAACGATCGTGTCATGACGCGCGGCACGTTTGCAAACATTCGCGTGCGCAATCATCTGGCCCCGGGCACAGAAGGTGGTTTCACAACGTTTCTCGGCCACGATGCACAGGGCGTGGCTCATGGCAGCGTGACATCAATCTTTGATGCATCATGTGCGTATGGTGCATGTCTGACCAGCGACGAAGATGTTTCGCGCGATGCAGACGGCACGCCGCTCATTGTGCTGGCGGGGAAAGACTATGGCATGGGTTCTTCGCGCGACTGGGCTGCCAAAGGCACCTATCTGCTTGGCATTCGGGCTGTGATTGCTGAGTCGTTCGAGCGCATTCACCGCTCGAATCTCGTGGGGATGGGCGTTCTGCCACTGACATATCTCGAAGGCGAAAGCGCAGATTCACTCAAACTTGATGGCACGGAGACATTTGATATTGATGTGCCCGAGAACCTGCAGCCGAGGCAGAAGATTTCTGTCAAAGCGACTCGGACTGATCGAACCAGCGTGAACTTCCAAACGCGCTGCAGAATCGACACGCCCGTCGAAGTTGAGTACTACCGCAACGGCGGCATTTTGCACACCGTACTGCGCAAGATGGCCAGGCAGGAATCCTGAGTGATGAGGATGATCATGAGATCGCGATACAAAGTCATCTGGAGCGTCACGTTGCTGTGTATTGCGCTGACGCTCACTTCCTGCATGCCCACGCGATTTGTCGTTGATACGGGAGTGCCGCCAGAGAAACTCACGGAAACGGTCGTCATTCCCGGTCCATCGCGCAGCCGGATTGCCATCATTGATCTCACCGGCCTGATCTACGACGCAGATGCGCCTGGTCTGCTTGGGCCGGGCGAGAATCCATCCTCGCGTTTCGTCGAATCACTGCGCGTCGCAGGCAGGGATGGACGCGTCAAGGCTGTCATCATCCGCCTGAACTCACCCGGCGGAACTGTCACCGCCTCGGACATGCTCTACCGCGAAGTGCTGCGTTTCAAAGAAACAACGCGCAAGCCAGTCGTCATGCTCATGGCCGACCTCGCAGCTTCGGGAGCGTTCTACATCGCCTGCGCGGGCGATGAAGTGATCGCAGCACCGACAACCATCACAGGTTCCATTGGCGTCATCATGCAGACGGTGAACTTCTCAGAAGGCATGCGCAAGATTGGCATTTCCGCTGATGCAGTTACGTCCGGCCCGAACAAGGCCATGGGGTCGCCCTTCCAGCCCATGTCGAGTGAGCATCGGGCCCTGATGCAGGGAATGGTTGATGAGTTTTACGTGCGTTTTCACGACATTGTCGCAGCGAGAAGGCCAGAACTTTCAGTTGACGATCTGGCCTGGACCACAGACGGGCGCGTTGTGAGCGGGGCGCGAGCCGCAGACATTGGCCTGATCGACGCAACTGGCGATTTGTACGATGCTGTCAATGCTGCGAAGCGACTCGCGAATCTCGAAGCAGCCGAAGTGATTAAATATCACCGCCCGCTCGAGTATGTCGGCAGCGCGTATGCATCAACGCCAATCACAAGTCAAGTGAATATGGTGAACATCAATCTCCACGGCTCGTTGCCGCTCTTGCCGCCGCCTCCAGGGTTTTATTACCTCTGGCACCCGGGCGGATCGTAAGCTGCGCGGGGACTCACTCTGAAATCACGTCGCGCCGATCGTCACCGGACGTGGCTGCCTCGCGGGGGTGTAGTTGGGCTGCAGCGCAATTTCGAGTGGCAGGCGCTTGCCATCGGGGCCCTTGGGGATGTTCTCTTCATCAATAATCCGCTGAATGGCCATGATGCCTTCGATCAACTGTTCCGGGCGTGGCGGGCAGCCGGGCACATACACATCGACGGGAATGAACTGATCAACACCCTGCACAACTGCGTAGGTATCGAATACGCCCCCGGTTGAAGCACACGCGCCCATCGAGATCACCCACTTGGGCTCAGCCATCTGAATGTAAATGCGTTGTAATACAGGCAGCATCTTTACAGCAACGCGACCTGCGACAATCATAAGGTCGCTCTGTCTGGGACTGAATCGCATCACCTCTGCGCCGAAACGGGCAAGATCGAAGCGCGACGATGCAGTCGCCATCAGTTCGATGCCGCAACACGCTGTTGCGAAAGGCATCGGCCAGAGCGAAGATCGCCTCGCCCAGTTGATGACGCGGTTGAGCCGTGTTGTCAGAAAGCCGTCGCCTTCAAGTGCTGCTTCAAGTCCCATAGTTTGAATCATAGCGCGCTGCGGGCACCAGCGCTCAACGCGCGCACATCTTCAACTCACCAGGCTGCTTCAGGCTCGATGCGGAAGACTTCGGTCATCTCTTCCAGCAACGGCTGGAGGTGTGCGCTATGCACGCCGTGGCGGCCACCTTCGTCAGTGGCGCTCGGTGGCTGCAGGCGAACCGTCAATCCTGCTGGCGTCGTGACTGCCTGCACGCGTGCTACCCACTCTTCGAACAGCTCTGGTCCGCACCCGCCAATCAGCCCTGCATCCTGCAGCGACTGCTGATCTGCTGTCATCTCAAAGAGCATGGGTGCCTCCCTTGCAAGTTGCGTGAGCGCCACTTGCAGGCGTTGCTGTGCCTCGTCGCTGCCCTGTCCCAGCCGCGCGATCCAGCCGTCGACGTGCTCAACCTGCACACCCTGCTCCTTTGCGAGACGCTTTGCAAGTGCTGCAAGTGGCGGATGAACCGATGCAGCAACGCGGCCAAGTCGCAGCACTTCAAAGTGTGCGTAGAACAACTGCCGGGCCAGTGCTGTTGCGTAATTGAAGTCATCTGGCCCTTCGAGGATCGCAGCCGATCGAAAAGCGTGCACATCGCGGCCGAACGCAATCTGATGAGCATTCTTCCCGATGAGGCTACTCACAAACTCGTAGAGCGCAGAGGCATGTGCAATATTGTCCTGAGCCAGCGACGAGAATGCGATGTCTTCTTCGAGGATGGGCCCCAGCCCGGTCCAGTCACTGTTGCGATGGCCGAGGATCAGTTTGTCATCCGCAATCGCGAGAAGAAAATCTGCCAGGGCTGGTTTGAGTTCGCTGGGGATGGTCTGCATGATGGAGAAAGTGTAGCCGTGCCAGCAGACGCAGCAGCCGCTGCACGAGTCATACATCCCCCTCGCGGCTCTGATCTGTCAGGCCTGCCATCGCTGTACGCAGTTCGCCTCTTGACATATCCATGCACGACGGTGTATAATCATGCATGACCCGAACCGCTCGTCGACAATGGATCGAAACACGCCTGCGGCGCGGGCCCGTTGCCAGTCAGGAAGCCCTGGTCGCAGAGCTTGAAGATGCAGCTGGCCAGACGGTGACGCAGGCCACGGTGTCGCGCGACCTTGCAGCGCTCGGAGCCATTCGCACCAGCGAGGGATACACGTTGCCCACCGCCAGGGCTGCGCGGGCTGCGACTCCCGATCGAGCCAGCGCGTCTGGCGAACTCGATTCCCAGGCGCGGCGGCAGGTTGTCGACATCATCCAGGCTGATTCACTTATTGTCGTGCGAACCGCGCCGGGGTATGCCAACGCTCTGGCTGTTGTTCTCGATCGGGCGGCGCCGCGTGGTGTGGTTGGCACAATCGCTGGCGATGACACTGTTTTTCTCGCAGCCCGCAGCCGCACGACCGCTCGGGAACTGACGCGTACCCTTCGCAGGCGCTGGATTGAGTCTTGAGTCATCGTGACACATCTGTTCGAGCCACCCCACATCAGTGAAGAGAAGTTCCATTGTCAGAAACGCGTCACTTCATTACAACTCAGGATTGGCCAGTCGCGTCGCTTGAGTCGTTGCTCACAGCTGCATCTGCGCTCAAAGCGAGGCGGTGGGAACCATCGCTGAAGGGTCGCTCCATCGCGCTGGTGTTTTTCAATCCCTCGCTGCGCACGCGCACTTCGTTTGAAATCGGGGCCTGGCAAATGGGCATGCACGCAGTGGTATTGCAGCCCGGGCAGGGGGCCTGGCCCATCGAGTTTCAGGACAATGTCATCATGGACGGCGACGCAGAGGAGCATGTCGCAGAAGCCGCTCGGGTGCTGTCGCGGTACGTTGATCTGATTGCAGTCCGCGCGTTTCCAAAGTTCAAGGACTGGTCGGTCGATCGCCAGGACAGCGTGATCAGGCAGTTTGCGCGGTATGCAACAGTGCCGATCATCAATCTTGAAACGATCACGCATCCCTGTCAGGAGCTTGCGCACATTCTTGCATTGCGGGAGCGTCTGGGCGGGCTGCGCAAGAAGAAGTATGTATTGACCTGGACGTGGCATCCCAAGCCTTTGAATACAGCTGTCGCCAACTCGGCTGCGATGATCGCAACGCGATTCGGCATGGATGTCACGCTGCTCTGCCCCAATGAGCACTATCTGCTCGACGAACGGTACATGCAGGCTGCGCGCGACAATGCAAAAGAAAGTGCCGGGTCATTTACGATCTCGCACAATATCGAACATGCGTACCGAGATGCGGAGATCATTTATGCCAAGAGCTGGGGCAGTCTGCCTTTTTATGGTAGATGGGATCAGGAGCAGCCGCCCCGGGAGAATCACAAGCATTTTATTGTGGATGAAGCAAAAATGGCGCTGACGAATAATGCAGTCTTCAGCCACTGCCTGCCCGCACGACGGAATGTTAAAGTGACGGATGGCGTGATTGACTCGCCGCAATCGCTTGTGATTGAAGAGGCTGAGAATCGGCTGCATGTGCAGAAGGCAATCATGTGTGAGTTGCTGGGTGAAACACATAACGATGCGGAAGGTGGGAGGTGATGCATGGCTCATGAGCGAGATGTTGTTCTTGCGTTTTCCGGAGGGCTGGATACCAGCTTCTGCGTGCCCTGGCTGCGCGAGCGCGACTACCGTGTCACAACGCTGTTTGTGGATACGGGCGGCACTGATGATGAGGAACGAAATGCCATCGAAGCGCGAGCGCATGAACTTGGTGTGCATCAGCACATCACGCAGGACGCGTCAGATGAACTGTGGGATTCATTCGTCATTCCCTTCGTCATGGGTGGCGAGCGCTATCAGCAGCAGTATCCACTCCTATGTTCTGATCGATACGTGATTGCAAAGCGGATGGTGGAACTGGCACGTGAGATGGGGACGCCCTTTGTGGCCCACGGATGTACCGCAGCTGGAAATGATCAGTTTCGATTTGATCAGTCGCTGCGCTCTCTTGGTGATGTGAATATCCTCGCGCCGATTCGTGAAATCCAATCCGAAACAACATCGCTGCGCAGTTATGAAGAAGCATGGTTGCGCGAGCGAGGGTTCGGCGTTCGCACGCAGTATCGCAAATACACCATCAATGAGAATATTCTCGGAACAACCGTCTCGGGCTCGGAAATCGATGCATTCGCAGCGCCGTCACATGACACATGGCGAATGGTGCGTCCGCGTGCAGAATGGCCCGCCAAAGAGCTTGAGGTCAAGATTACTTTCGAAGAGGGTGTCGCGGTGGCGCTCAACGATGAACGCATGCGTGGTCCACAACTGTTGCAGGCGCTGAACACTCTGTGCGGCAAGTACGGGATCGGACGCGGCATCTACACCGGCGATACCACCATCGGCCTCAAGGGGCGAATTGTGTTCGAAGCTCCCGGGCTGACAGCCCTGCTCGCAGCCCATCGCGCGCTCGAAGAAATCACGCTCACGAAGCATCAGAATGCGTTTAAGCCAGTCGTTGCCAGGCGCTGGACGGAACTTGTCTATGAAGGCTTCTTCTACGAACCATTGCGACATGACCTGGAAGCGATGATCACATCAACGCAGGATCATGTCACAGGCACAGTGACGCTGGCATCTGAAGGTGCCAGTGTCAACGCGGTTGCGGTACAGAGCGACCACATGCTGCATGATCGTGAAGCGAGTTACGCTCAAGGAGCGCGCTGGAGTGGCGAAGAAGCAGTCGGGTTCATTCGACTCTACGGCCAAAGCTCGCGCATGGCTGCTGATCGCGAACGTCGCAATGCATCAGCCCCGGCCGGGAGCGTGCAACATGCGTGATGCAATACTCAGCCTGCTTGGTGAAATGGTTGCATATGACACTCGCAATCCACCGCGAGCCATCGTTGGCGATGCTGGCATCTTTCCGATGATTGCAGATCGACTGTCGGCTGCTGGCTGCGATGTCACGATCAACGATCTGGGTGATGGTTCGGTCAATCTCTACGCTGAGCGCGGCCATCCATCCATCCTGTTCAACGTGCACCTCGACACGGTTCCTGCAGATGCCACATGGTCTGCTGATCCACATGTATTGCGAATCAAGGGCAACCATGCCATCGGCCTGGGTGCATGCGACATCAAAGGCGCTGCTGCAGCATTGATCGCAGCGATTGAGTCGCGCGCTGATGCGCCTGCTGCGGTATTGTTTTCATCGGATGAAGAAGCCGGGCCGGGCCGATGTGTACTGGCATTTCTCGATGCATTGCCATTCGAGCCCGCGTGCGTGATTGTGGCTGAGCCCACCGAATGCAGCGCTGTGCTCGGGCATCGGGGACTGCGCACGGTGGAGGGTGTGTTTCACGGCGAAGCAGGCCATGCATCGAAGTCACTTGAACACACGCGCAGCGCAATCCATGCTGCCTGCCAGTGGGTGACCACGGCGCTCGAACATGCATCAGGATTTCAGGAGCCTGATGCGTTTGGCATGAAGGGATTGCGATTCAACACCGGCGTGATTGAGGGTGGTCTCAAAGCCAACATGATTGCATCGCGGGCGCGCGTCGTATTCGGCATGCGGCCACGACCTGGTGATGATGCAAATGTGCTGCTCAAGGTTCTGTGCAATCTTGGGGAAGGAAAGCATGCAGAATGGACGCAGCGATATTGCCTGCCGTCACTCATTCCCACAGACGCAAGTGTTGCAGCAGCACGCGCGCTCAACCTGCAGATTGCAGAGCCGGTGGATTTCGGCACAGAGGCTGCGTTGTTCGCGGCAGCTGGATTGCCAGCGATCGTTCTGGGTCCAGGTAACATTGCTCAGGCGCATACCGCGGATGAATGGGTTGCCATCGAGCAGCTGGAGCGGGCCTGCACACTGTACAGCCAGGTCATGACGTCATCTGTTTCGCTTTCTGTCTGAGAAGGAGCGTTGCCCGCAATGGACTCGATTCGCGACATCCTCACCAATCTCTTGCACAACCTTGCCAGTCGGGCTGAGATTGATCGATACCTGCGCGACTTTACTGGTGTTGATTCGCTCAAGTTTGCGGTGATCAAAGTTGGAGGCGGCATTCTGCGCGATGCACGCGATGATCTGGCTGCAGCGCTCTCGTTTCTGCAGCGCGTGGGCCTGTTTCCCATTGTCGTCCATGGCGGA
The DNA here is from genome assembly GCA_051004555.1 of Phycisphaerales bacterium. Lineage (GTDB taxonomy): Bacteria > Planctomycetota > Phycisphaerae > Phycisphaerales > SM1A02 > JBPCKF01. Next base: position 80,254 of record JBPCKF010000110.1, read on the forward strand.
GGGCCGCAGCTTGATCGCGCACTGAAAGAGGCATCGATCGAGAGTCAGACGCTCGATGGACTGCGCGTGACCACGCCTGATGTCCTGCGCATCGTTCGCCGTGTTCTTCATGAAGAGAACGTTGCCCTGGTGGATGCGCTTGAAGAACGATCGACCCGTGCTCGACCCATCACCAGTGGCGTGTTTGAGGCGAGCCTGATTGATGCTGACCGGCTGGGATTCGTCGGCAAGGTCGAGCGTGTCCACATCGAGCCGATTGAAGCAGCGATCAGATCCAGGCATCTTCCCATTGTGGCATGTCTGGGCGAGACTGCAGATGGGCAGATCGTGAATGTGAATGGTGATGTTGCAGCACGCGCGCTGGCCAAGGCAGTGCAGCCCTACAAGATTATTTTTCTCACGCCGACTGGCGGGCTACTTGACGAACACGGCAGTATTATTCCTGCAGTCAACCTCGCGGAAGATTATGAGCGACTGATCGCTGAACCCTGGGTGCAGGGCGGCATGGCGCTCAAGCTGCGCGAGATCAAACAACTGCTTGATGACATGCCAGCGAGCACATCGGTCTCGATCACGCGTCCCGATCATCTTGCCCGCGAACTGTTCACGCATCGCGGAAGTGGCACGCTCATTCGCTCGGGTGAGCCGATTCACCACTTTGATTCGTTTGACCAGATTGATCAACAGCGCATGCGCGACCTTGTGGAACGAAGCTTCGGCAGGCCGTTGCGGGCCAACTACTTCGAAACCCGCCAGCCGCGCGCGATCTTTGTCACGCACAGCTATTCCGCAGCTGCGATTATCACCACCGAAGCCGACATGGCATATCTCGATAAGTTTGCAGTCAGTCAGGAAGCTCAGGGTGCTGGCCACGGCGCGTCCGTGTGGTCGCGAGTTCGTGAAGCAGTCCCACGCATGTTCTGGCGGGCGCGGCCGGACAATCCCATCAACGACTGGTACTTTCGCAAGTCAGAGGGCACGATGCGGGCGGGGGAGTGGATCGTCTTCTGGTATGGACTCGATTCACTCACGCAGGCGCAGCAATGCGTCGAACATGCTGCATCGCTGGCACCTTCCATCGAACCCGTCCCGGAGGTTGTGCATGCAGCGTGAACGCGAACCTGTCGCGCAACCTCGGCCGCCGCGCACCCGCAGTGTGGCTCTGATCGGCGTGCGCGGTTACGCGGGTGGTGAACTGGTTCGCCTGATTGAACAGCATCCCCAACTCTCACTCACAGCTGCAGCCTCACGAGCGCATGCGGGTCAGCCGTTGACAACTGTCCAGCCCGGCAGCGCCAGTCACATTGTCGTCTCTGATGCATCGCCTGAACTGATGCATGAGATGGAGGCCGACATTTATGTTCTGGCAATGCCCAATGGCGTGGCAGGCGAGTACGTCAACGCGATCAATCAGAGCGCGGGCAGCGACACGCGCATCATCGTCGACCTGAGCGCGGACTTTCGCTTTGATGATGCATGGACCTACGGCCTGCCACAAATGAACGCGGCTGCACTTGTACACGCAACGCACATTGCCAATCCGGGCTGCTATGCAACGGCAATGATGCTGGCCCTCTTCCCCATTCGAGCGCTCTTGGACGGAGCGCCATGCTGCTTCGGCATATCAGGGTATTCCGGAGCTGGCACATCGCCTTCAAAGCGGAACGATCCTGAGCAGTTGCGCGACACGATTGTGCCGTATGCACTTGTCGATCACGTGCACGGCAGTGAAGTCGCGCGACATCTTGATCATCCGGTACGATTCACGCCCCATGTGGCTCCATTCTTTCGCGGGCTGAGTGTGACGGTGCATGCGCGATTGAAGCAGTTGCTCAGCGTGCATGACCTGCGCGAGCGCTTTGCCTCAACGTACGGTGACGATGCATGTGTCAAGGTGTATGACGCTTCAGCAGATGCGCCGAGTGCGCGCGATGCTGCCGATTCGGTCCATGTGCATATCGGCGGCTTCGCAGTGTCTGCAGACGATCCGCACAATATCGTGATTGTCAGCGCTCTCGATAATCTTCTTAAAGGCGCAGCTTCACAGGCGATCGAAAACATCAACCTGGCATGCGGGTTTCCGCATCTGGAAGGACTCGTGCGTGGCTGATCCCCTCTGGCAGAAAGCGAACGCAAGTGCTCCGGGTGCTGATGTACAGGCATATCTGGCTGGCGATGATGTGGCGCTGGATGATCATCTGTTGCCATTCGACATCACGGCAACGATTGCGCATGTGCGTGGCCTGGCCCGCATTGGCATGTTGAGCGAGTCAGATTGCCAGACACTCTGCACCGCTCTGCGAAAGCTGGAGGAGCTTCACGCATCAGGCGCATTTGTGCTCGACAGCCGCTTTGAAGATGGACACAGCGCGATCGAATGGTTTCTCTCGCAGGAGCTGGGCGAGCTGGGCCGCAGAGTACACCTCGGCCGCAGTCGCAATGATCAGGTTCTGGCTGCGCAGCGTTTGTACATGATGCACGCGATCGAGAAGATTGAGACAAGCGCGCGAGTAACCGCCAGCGTTTCGCTCGACCTTGCAGAGCAGCATGTCGACACCATCATGCCCGGCTACACGCATCTGCAGCGAGCAGTGCCATCGACACTGGCATTGTGGGCAGCAGGTCATGCTGAGGGTTTTCTCGACAGCGCGCAACTGCTGCATGATACTGCAGTGTGGCTGAGTGCATCACCGCTCGGAACTGCTGCGGGCTATGGGGTGAATCTGCCGCTCGATCGTCAGGGCGTTGCAGATGAACTCGGTTTTGCCCGGCTGCTTGTCAACCCTCTGGCGGCTCAGAACAGTCGCGGGAAGTTTGAACATCAGGCCCTTGCAGCGTGTTACGCAGTCATGAGCGATGTTCGCCGCATGACCTGGGATCTCTCGCTCTTTGCAAGTCAGGAATTCGGCTTTGTGAGATTCGATGATGAAGTCTCGACCGGATCATCCATCATGCCGAACAAGCGCAATCCCGATCTTGCGGAACTCATGCGAGCTGCTCCTGCAGTGGTGGCTGGCGCGATGGCCGAGTTGCAATCACTTCTCGGTTTGCCAAGCGGTTATCATCGCGACCTGCAGTTGACAAAGGAGCCCGTGATTCGCGGCCTCACAATGACGCAGCGCACCTGCGCACTTCTGCCGACGCTGCTTGGTGCCTGCACCTGGCAGACAGAAATCATGAAAAGCGCTGTGGATGCATCAATGCTCGCGACCGATCGCGCGGTTGAACTTGCAGCTGCGGGCATGCCCTTCCGCGATGCGTATCAGCAAGTCGCGGAGGAACTGGCAAAGGACGGACTGCCAGCGGAGTTGAGCGCGGAAGCCAGCATCCAGTTGCGCATCTCAGCGGGAGCCTGCGCCAATCTCATGCTCGATGCGCTGCGAAAGCGGCTGCGCTCGTAGGCATGAGGTGACACCCCGCGGCTTGCCGCGATTACGCGACATATTCCGATGATGTCAATCGTGCATCAACCTTCGACTTCCACTCTTCATAGCCCGCTCGTCCCATGAGGCCGAAGGTTGCGACTTTGCCGGTCTCGACTGCAGGCTGGTCATAGGCATCGATTCGCAACAGCCTGCCTGCGTAGGCAGTCACGACTTCCCAGAGTTGAATGAACTCGCCGACGTGATATGCACTCAGGCTGGGGAATCGGATCGTGAAGTTGGGTCGCTGGCTTTCCAATAGTGCAAACTCGGTGGCGCGCTTTTCTGCAGCCAGAAGTTGGCTGATGGTTGCACCTTCAAGATACTCCAATGCGTCGACGCCCATTCCAGCGGGGATAGTGACATCATCGCTGAACGCATCGACACTGAGGAATCCGACGACTTTATCGTTGGGACCTTCGCGATAGAGTTGCACCTGACTGTGTTGATCTGTTGTGCCCAGGGCCTTGATTGGCGTTGCGCCTGCGAAGACTTCGTTGCCATCGACATCGTGCTGCTTCCCCAACGACTCCGCCCAGAGTTGACGGAACCAGTCCGCCAAGGAATAGAGCGAGTTGGCATATGGCATGAGCACATGGTTCTTCTTGCCGCGGCTGGTGAACTCCATCAACAGCCAGGCGAGAATCGCAGCTGGATTTGCCGCAATGTCTTCGCTGGAGCAGCGCGAGTCCATGGCAGCAGCTCCATCAAGCAGCGCATCAATATCAATCCCGCACATGGCTGCGCTGAACAGGCCGACTGGCGAGAGCACACTGAACCTGCCGCCCACTCCTTCGGGGACGGGAAGTGTCGCGAAACCCTCGCGTTCGCAGATGCTGCGCATTGTCCCGCGTTCCGGATCAGTCACCGCAACAATCTGCTTTGCGTAACGATCACCCAGCGCCTTCTTGAGCATCGAGCGCAGGATCATGAACTGAGCTGCGGTCTCTGCGGTCTCGCCCGATTTGCTGACAACGTTGAGGAGCGTGCGCTCAAGTGATGGGTCGCTGCGTTTCACCTCATGAATGGTCTGGCTGATGAGGAGCGGATCGACATTGTCGAGCACAAACAGGCGTGGACCGCCGCGAGCCTTGTCGGGCATGAGATTCCAGGTGAGCGGGCGCAGCGCCTGATGCAGAGCAATGTTGCCAAGTGCGCTGCCGCCGATGCCGAGCACGATGAGATTGTCGATCTGGCCGCGATAGCGTTCGACAAGCTCCATGACGGCATCGACATGCTTTGTTCGCATGGGTCGGAATGGCAGGCTTCGCCAGCGCTCCCATCCTGTATCCCGCGTCCGTTCGAGGTCCTGCGTGATGGTCTTGAGGGCAGCGCCAGCCTGAGTGAGGTCTGCTGCATCAATGCCGTGAGCAGCGCCGACGCGCTCAGCCAGGCAGTTGGCGTAGTCCAGAGTGAGCATTGGGGTCGTGGGCATGCGCGGATGATACCATGCTGCCATGATTCACGTGGCTGTACTGTTGCGACAATATCTGGAACTGATTGCCAGTGGCAAAAAGTCTGTCGAATGCAGGCTGACACAGCAGGCCCGCGCGCCATATGAACAGATCGAACCGGGCGATCGCATCTATTTCAAGCAGTCGTCAGGGCCATATCGCCTCACTGCGATTGCGGATCATGTGCTGTTTGAATCGGAACTCACGCCCAGTCGCATCCGCGAAGTAAAGCGTGATTACAACGATCTCATTCAAGGCGAGGCAGATTTCTGGAAGGCGAAGAAGAGCAGCAACTATCTCAGTCTGATCTGGCTGCGGGATGTCGAGCATATCGACACCGGTCCCGGCATCCGTCCGCTGCAGGGTCTTGCGTGGTATGTGCTTCCCAGCGCAACATCAGATGAAGAGGCTGGTGTCACAGACACCGCGTCTCCAGCGAGCGCACATGCAGATGGGCCAGCACGGCTTTCGTTCGCGGTTGCCATTACTGAAGGAAACATTCGCAACCGCAGTCTGTATGTGACCTCCGTGATCGATCACTTTCCAGCGTGGACGATGGGTGGCAATAACCGCAATGAGTCGGGACGGCCAATCACGCTCATGCTGCGCGACGGGCCGACATTTCAGACCGACATTGTCGAATCGCGCCGGCTCTTTCGCTCGCGCAAGCACTGGGGCAACTGGTTCGACCAGATGGAAGCGCAGCCGGGCGATTGGGTGGTGTTCACGCCTCTGGATGCAGCGACGTACTTTGTCGGGTTCAGAAAGGGCGGATAGCGGTGGACCTGGCAATGCACATCGAATGTTTCGCGCGATATGATGTCATTCGATCAACTCAGGATTGCACGAATACATAAAGAGGCATTGCGATGAGCACACTTTTTGTCAATCATCAGAAGACACTTACCGGGGCGCTGGACGCGATCCGCTCGCGCGGCTACTGGAGCGCGTATCCCGAAGTTCCCAGCGGAAAGATTTATGGCGAAAACGCCCGCGCGGAAGGCGATGCTGCCTATCAGGCCCGGTTGAACAGACGCTTCGAGTTGGACATGCCGGGGGAAGATGGTTGGCTGGGCGCAGAAGCCTCGCCATATGGGCCGTCCCTCGGTGTGAAGTATCCGCGCGTCAAGCTCGATGCCCTGATCCACGGAGCCCGGGAAGCGTTCGCACAGTGGAAGCGGTTGGACGTGCAGACGCGCATTGGCATCTGCCTTGAGATTCTCGATCGTCTGAACAAACACAGCTTCGAGATGGCGAACGCAGTCATGCACACCACCGGCCAGGGCTGGATGATGGCGTTTCAGGCTGGCGGTCCGCACGCTCAGGATCGCGGCCTCGAAGCAGTTGCCTATTCATGGGACTCCATGCAGCGCACGCCGCCCGATGCCACCTGGACCAAGCGTGTCGGACGCGACGAAACTGTCACCTTGCAGAAGCACTATCGCATCGTCCCGCGCGGTATTGCGATCACCATCGGCTGCTCGACATTCCCAACATGGAACTCGTATCCCGGCATCTTTGCCAGCCTGGCTACAGGAAATGTCGTGATCGTCAAGCCGCATCCCAATGCCATCCTCCCGCTTGCGATCACGGTCGCCGTCGCCCGCGACGTGCTGCGCGAGCAGGGGATCGATCCCAACGTCATCATGCTCGCTGCGGACACTCGCGAGCAGCCCATCACCAAAGAACTTGTCATGCGGCCTGAGGTGGGCATCATCGACTACACTGGCGGCAGCGCATTTGGTGAGTGGATTGAAACCAATGCGACCCATGCACGCATCTACACCGAAAAGGCGGGCGTGAACTCCGTCATCCTCGACAGTGTCGAGAACATCAAGGCGGTGACAGGCAACCTTGCGTTTACCTTCTGCCTGTATTCCGGCCAGATGTGTACCACAAGTCAGAACGTCTTCGTCCCGAAAGATGGGATCATGGCTGGCGGCGCACCCTTGAGCTTTGATGAAATCTGCAGCGCGATTGTGAAGGCGATTGACTGGCTGCTGAGCGAACCCGCGCGGGCAACGGAGATTCTGGGCGCGATCAACAGCGACGCAACTGCAAAGCGCATTGATGAAGCAGCTGCAGCAGGGGGCACGGTGGTGCGACAGTCGCAGGCAATCAGCAATGAACAGTTTCCCGATGCGCGCGTGCGCACTCCGCTGATTGTGGCAGTGGATGCAGATGATGAACATCTCTACATGCGCGAGATGTTTGGCCCCATCATCTACATCATCAAGACCCGCGACACTGACCACTCACTCGAGATTGCAACTCGCGCTGCCCGTGAACATGGCGCCATCACCTGCGCGATCTATTCGACAGATCAGGCAGTTCTTGAACAGGCTGAAGAAGGCTGCGCCGATGCAGGCGTTGCGCTGTCGTGCAATCTCACCGGTTCGATCTGGGTCAACCAGGCGGCTGCGTTCAGCGATTTTCACGTCTCGGGCGCAAACCCTGCTGGAAACGCGACCCTCACCGACACCGCTTTTGTTGCGCAGCGGTACAATGTTGTGCAGTCACGCATCCCCGTCGCTGTTGAAGCGCCCGTAGCAAGCGCTTCATGATTAGAGCATCAACAACATGCCGCTCGCAAAAACGCACACCAAGGAGATCAGAGAATGACACATGACCGCAGAAACGACTTCTCTCGCCGCGATTTCATGTTGAGTGGCGCTGGTCTTGCGGCTGCATCGCTGGTTGGTCCGGCAGCATTGGCGCGCGGGTTTCACCTGAGTGACGATGAAGTGATCCGTGTGGGCGTGATCGGCTGCGGAGGGCGCGGCACTGGAGCAGCACACAACGCGCTCGATGCTGATCCGCGCGTGCACATTACCGCACTTGCAGATGCATTTCAGGATCGGCTGAGTGGATGTCGCAACTCACTCATCGGCAAAGATGCAGCTCGCGCAACGGTCAGTGCTGAGCGCGGATTCGTCGGCTTTGATGCGTATGCACAACTGCTGGCAGCGGGCGACGTTGATGTTGTGATTCTTGCCACGCCGCCACACTTCAGGCCCATGCATTTTGATGCAGCGGTCACTGCGGGGAAGCATGTATTCATGGAAAAGCCGGTCGCGACTGATCCGGCTGGCATTCGCACCGTGCTCGCGGCAGCTGAGCGGGCCAGGGCAGCCAAACTCAGTGTGGTCGCAGGAACACAGAGACGCCACGAAGCCTGCTATCTCGCCATGATGGAGCAGATTCAGGACGGAGCCATTGGCGACATTGTCGCGGCCCAATGCTACTGGAATCAGGGTGGCTTGTGGGTGAATGAACAGCAGCCAAACTGGTCGGACATGGAGTGGCAGCTGCGCAACTGGCTCTACTTCACCTGGCTGAGCGGCGATCACATTGTCGAGCAGCATGTGCACAATCTCGATGTATGCAATTGGGCTATTGGGAGTCATCCTGCCAAGTGCATGGGCATGGGCGGGCGGCAGGTCCGCACCGAAGCGAAGTTCGGCAACATCTTTGATCACTTTGCGATCGAATACGAGTATCCGGACGGGCAGATCGTGAACAGCCAGTGTCGCCAGATCGATGGCTGTGCCGGGCGGGTTGCGGAGGTTCTTGTCGGCACGAACGGCCGCACGTGGTCATCGTCCGGTCAGGCCCGCATCACGCATGGCCCGCGCAAGTGGCGCTTCGATGGCGAGAATCCCAACCCTTATGTTGTTGAACATCAGAATCTCATCGCAAGTCTTACCGGCGCGGGGCAATACTTCAACGAAGCGAAGCAGGTTGCAGAATCAACGCTCACCGCAATCATGGGGCGCATGAGTGCGTACACAGGCAAGGAAGTGACATGGGAGCAGGCGCTTGAATCGTCGCTTGATCTCGCGCCGCCAGCGTATGCATGGTCATCGTTGGATGTGCCGCCGGTCGCGGTGCCGGGGACGACTGCGCTCGAGTGATGCCGTTGGTGGGCGCGCGGGGCTATTCCGCCAACTGATCATTCATCATGCGCATCAACGGGTGATCTGGATCGGCCAGCCGCTTTCGCAATCTTTCGATCACAAGTGGCGACACGATTCCGGCCAGTCGCTCGAGTGGTCCGCCAAACGCTGCGATCTGTTTGATCAGGCTGGAGCTGGTGTAAGCATACATTTCGCCCGTCACTATGAACACCGTTTCGATGTCCGCAACTGTGCGGTTGGTGATGGCGATCTGACATTCATCTGCAACGTCGCTGGTGTTGCGGATGCCGCGCACGATGGCGACCGCGTTCACCTGCCTGGCAAAGTCAACGGTAAGGCCCATGTAATGTTCGACCCGCACCCCACAGCCGTCGGGTTCGGCTGCGAGCATCTCGTCGATGAGCGTCTGCGTGATCTCCAGGCGTTCCTGATAGCTGAACATGGCCTGCTTGGCAGGATTGTGCCCGATGGCAACGCAGATCTCATCAAACATCCGCCGAGCGCGGCGAATGACATCAAGGTGCCCCAGCGTGATGGGGTCAAACGAGCCGGGATAGATCGCAAGGTGATGGTGTTGATGATGTCTGCTCACGCCTGCATGATAGGAACGGCCGAAGCCGCTCAGTCTCTTTTCCTGATGATTGAACGATACATGCGATAGGCGTTGCTGGTGCTCATTCGCTCTTCGCCCATGATCATGATGAGCCGATCGTGAATGCTCTTGCGGATCTCGTTGCATGTCTGGATGCCGGCTTCGATCTTTGCCTTGTATTGATTCATCGTATCGACATGACCGAAATTGGTGATTGCAATATCGATGTACACGTCGTCGTATGCCTGCTCCAGCTCACGAACAACTGCGCGGATGCGCTGGACATATTCTGCGTAGAGCAGCCTCACAACCTCGCGCTCCTCATCAGTGAGATCATCCCGCTCGAGAGTCTCGCCAAGGACCGTCGCGAGGTATTCGCCCTGGTCACGGAGTCCCGGATTGGGATACGTCGTGCTCACGTAACTTCTCCATACATCCCACACGATCGGCAGGGGAAGCAGTGCAGCGAGTCGATCAATGTATCGCCGGTTGAGTTGTCGAATGCGATTCTCAAGCTGCACCTGTCTGCGATTGTTCTCAGCCATGCGCTCGATCATTTGCATGTTCATGCGCGATTGCCGCTTCACCCTCGGCAGTTCGCGGCGAACCATCGTCATGGAACCGCCATTCTGTCTGGAGTTGGAGCTCCTTCACATTCGTTTCCACAGCGCTCCGAATGCGCAACTGATACAGCGGCGTGATCGCAATCTCATACTCGAGCATGAGCTGCTCGATGGCTGCCCGTTGCTCCTCCGGAAGAAGCTGCAGGTCATCGCGGTGCTTGCGCAGTTCGCCCGGCAGATCAAACTGCGCGCCTGAGAGCAATATCGGCATGCGTGAGTTCCAGTCGCGCAGCCGAGCTGCCTGCACGCGCGGCATGCCAAGCAACTGGTCATCATTCAGAAGTGCTGCAAGCCGGGTGCCACGGCTTCGGCGGTAGCCAAGCCGTACCCGCCGCGCGATCAACGTGCGAACCGGCTTGCGCGATCCACTTCCACTCGCACGGCTTGCCCTGCGGGCGAAGCAGTGGCACCCGGCTATGTCAATATATTCAGTTATGGCTATAAGTTAATCCATGAGCAGGTGGAGGTGGCTTGATTTGATCCAGGGTTCTCGGTGCTGCGCGGGAATGACAACTAGGTGCCCCGCCGGTTTTGTGCATCTTCATTCACCTCTTCCCCCTCGGTGCCTCTGCGCCTCTGCGGTCAATCTCCTCGGCATCAGCACGTGGCTCGGCGCGAGTTCAACCGCCGAGGCGCCGAGAGAGATCAGATGAGTTGATGGGGGTCGGGGCGGGTGCCACGGCTTCGGCGGTAGCCAAGCCGTACCCGCCGCGCGATCAACGTGCGAACCGGCTTGCGCGATCCACTTCCACTCGCACGGCTTGCCCTCCGGGCGAAGCCGTGGCACCCGGCATCCAGGGGTACTCGACCATCTGTTTGAAATCATACTGGGTCCCCGCCTGCACGGGGACGACAAGAAAAAACTCGATTGCCCTGAGATTCCGGCGGTCTCTCAAACGGCACCAGCCTCACAAACGGAACTTGTCTATGGCGTACTCCATACTCGTGCTTGCAACGCGGGCTTCCACATTGCATTCTTCAGTAGTAATCGGGTGGACCCGATTCCCTGGATCGGCCCCTTTCGAATCGCCTCCTCGATCGGGGCCTTTAGCAACGACTCCGGAACCTCCTTCTGCACGGGTCCGGCATGAAAGCAGCCGCTGTCTTCCGGGCAGCGGCTGTTTTATTTTTCGCCTGTGGTGAATGTGAAATCGGGCAACCCCATGTACGGGGTCTGTTTCTCAAGATTTCTGCACCCCAGGCGCGGATGCTGGCGTATACTGATGTATCTGGATGAGCGTGACGGGGCCGGTACTCTTCGCGACGACGGCTCTTTCCCTGCCTGCATCACATCGAATCCTGGCCAATCATGCCGGGGCAGCAGGGGCATCACTTCGAGGATTGCGCTCATGACACGCCAGACCACTCCCATTCAATCCCTATCGAACACATCCAGTCGAACCGGCTTTACGCTGGTTGAACTCCTGCTTGTGATCGGCATCATCGTGCTGCTCATCGGCATCCTGCTGCCAGCCCTGGCTGCAGTCAACAAAGCTGCCAAGCGCACCGAGACGTCGTCGATCCTCAACGATTTCAGCAAGGCGTGCGACCTCTTCTTTCAACAGCACGGCTTCAACCCCGGCATCATTCCTGATGAGGTTCTCTTCAGCGATGCAGCAGCCAATGGCGGGGCTCCGCAGATCAGCGGCACCGAAGCAGCCATTCTGCATCTCATGGGTGGCTACGTCCGCGAAGAAGATGTTGGCACTGCCCGCTTCAATGGTTCCGAGTTCTCCGGACCAGACTGGCAGCTCATCAGTCTCACCCGGCCCTCGGGCGCATTCAACGTCAAGGTGAATGTCAATGAGATCGGCAACGGTCCGACCATCGATGGCAAGCGCTACGACGCATACTTCAATCCCGGCAAGGAAGAGTTGCGCGTCGTGCGCGGCCAGGCTGGCGAAGGCAATGTGCAACTGCCCGATCTGGTCGACTCGTGGGGCAACCCCGTCATCTACATTCGCCGGGCACGCTCAATCGGGCTGCTCATCGGGCAACAGTTCTTCCGGTCGGGTGCCGATCCATATCTGCAATCGACTGGTCTGGGCGAAGCACTCGTCGATCAGACTGACAACGGCCAGGTTGATTACAGCATCCTCAATGTTTCCGGCGGGAGTCCGACCTGCAACAACACGTTCACCTACGAAGTGTGGAACTTCATGATGATCATCGGCCATTCCTCGTTCGCCCAGGGCACCTGTGGCAATGGCAATCTGGTGTACACCGAACCGCGCGGTTCCTACGTGCTCATCTCGGCAGGCAGCGATGGCATCTACTTTTCACGCACGGATGGCGGTGGCACCAGCACCAACCCGGTCGATGAGATTCAGCAGGCAGCAGTCGTCGAAGATTTCGATGATGTCGTGGTTGTGGGTGGCGGCACCTGAACGAAATCGCGTTCGCGCGATGTGATGTTGTATGTTTATGTGCAAGCTCGGCGCGTCGTGATGCGCGATTCCAAGTTCTGGCGCTGAGGTTGATGAATGCGTCCCGCGCGGCGTAAACGCCGCCGCTACACGGTGTGCAAAAAATGCGGTTCGATCATGTTTCCGGGCGCGTGGGTGACGAATGCGTCCAGCGCGGCGTAAACGCCGCCGCTACACTTGACGGGTGCCTGTCTACAATGCGGCCCTATCCGTTCGTGACCCTGCTGCAGAGGATTCGCATTCGTGGCTGAAACAACACACTTTGATCTCATCGTCATCGGTTCCGGTCCGGCTGGGTATGTCGGCGCCATCCGTGCTGCTCAACTTGGGAAGAAGGTTGCCTGCATCGAACGCAACCGCCTCGGCGGAGTTTGCCTGAACTGGGGCTGCATCCCGTCAAAGGCCCTCCTGCATAATGCAGAGATTTACACTGAAGCTGTGAAGCACGGAAAAGAGTGGGGGATTGAGTTTGACAATGTGAAGGTCAACTGGGAGACCGTCATCAAACGCTCGCGTGGCGTGACGGATCAGCTCAACAAAGGCGTTGCGTATCTCTTCAAGAAGAACAAGATCGAACACTTCGAAGGCCATGCACGAATCGTCACTGCCAAGAGCCGCTCGACTCCCTGCACAGTCGAAGTCCGCAAGCCGGACGACAATTACTACCACGGGACTGGCGGAGCGGTTGTGCGGACCCTGACGGCTGATCATGTCATGATCGCAACGGGCGCTGCACCGCGCGAGTTGCCGGGTTCTCCGACGGATGGCAAGACGATTATCTCTTCATACGAAGCGATGGTGTTGCCAGAGCAGCCCAAGAAGATGCTCATCGTCGGCTCGGGCGCAATCGGCATGGAGTTCGCATACTTCTACAACGCGTTTGGTACAGAAGTGACTGTCGTCGAAATGCTCGATCGCATTCTGCCTGTTGAAGATGAAGAAATCTCCAAGATGGCCCTGCGCATGTTCACAAAGCAGGGCATTACGTTCCACACCGGTACCACAGTGAAGTCCGTCGACGTGAAGAAACGTGGCGGGGCGAAGGTGACCATGGTGGATGTCAACGATGAGAAGAAGACAAGCTCAGCAGATGTGGATGTGGTCTTGGTCGCCATCGGCGTGACTGCCCGTTTCGAGGGCCTGCTTGCGGATGATCTCAACCTTGAAGTGGTCAAGGGACACATCAAGACAGATTATCGCAGCAGCCGCGAGCCGACCTATGAGACATCTCTGAAGGGCGTGTACGCAGTGGGCGATGTCATCGGTCCGCCCTGGCTGGCGCACAAGGGATCGGAAGAAGCTGTTGCATGTGTCGAGCGGATGTTCGGACATCACACCATCGGCATCGACTACGATTCCATCCCCGGATGCACCTATTGCAATCCGCAGATTGCCTCGATCGGCATGACTGAGAAGGCGGTGAAGGAGGCGGGCATCGAATACAACGTTGGCAAGTATTCGCTCAAAGCCCACGGCAAGGCAATTGCAGTCGGCGCGGATGATGGCATGGTGAAACTTATCACCAGCAAACCTTACGGCGAGATTCTCGGGGCCCACATCATCGGCGAAGATGCAAGTGAACTCATCGCGGAAATCGGCCTTGCCAAGCGTCTTGAAGCCACAGCCGAAGACATCATCTCGACGGTGCATGCACATCCCACCATGGCAGAAGGTGTGCATGAAGCAGCGCTCGCAACCGAAGGCCGCATGATCCACAACTAGACGGTCCAAAAACTCAGATGATGCGCCCCGACTTTCGTCGCGAGTGTGCACCGCGCAAGGTTACTCGGCCAGCCGAGAGCGCCATACATCAAGCCGATGCCGATCTGTCAGAAGGTAACTCAACGGCGTCACCGAGACAGCCAACCTGGCCAGCGCCTCGACATCGGTTTCCGGGCCGCTGTGTGTGAAATCCATGCCATTGTTCGTCATCCAGTAATACGCATCGCCTGCAGGGCTGGTGCGTCTTTCATAAAGGTCGCGCCCGGGAGCAAGATTCATCTCCGTGACATGCACGGGTGGCTGTGGTGCATCGGCAGATTCAGTGATTGGCACATTCACATTGACAACTGCATGAGGATCGAGCGGATGTTCGAGAATGCGCTCAACGACCACCGCTGCAATCTCCGCGGCCCGTTGGAAGTGCGGCTTGCGATTGGGACCCAGATGCAGACTGACCGCGATGGCAGGAACGCCGAGGTACGCCGATTCGACAGCTGCTGCCACGGTTCCTGAATAGAGCACATTGATGCCGACGTTTGCGCCCGCATTCATGCCGCTGATTGTGAGGTCAGGCTTCTCGCCGCTGCCGAAGCGTTCGGGCCACAAGGCGCTGATCGCGAGCTTGACACAATCTGCGGGCCTGCCGTCGACAGCAATGCCCTGCATGCACGTCCCCGCGGTGAGGGCGCGTGTCATGAGCGGGTCATTGAACGTAATGCCGTGACTGGTTGCAGACTGCACCGTCAGCGGCGCGATGGGGAACACCTCGCCGAGGTGTTGGATGGCCTGGTACAGCGCAAGGATGCCGGGCGCATCGAAACCATCATCATTCGTCAGCAGAATCCGCATGAGAACTCAGCGCAGCTCGACATGCCAGTATGCATCATCAAGGAATGCTTTCCAGGAGTGATACTTCTGTTCACCCATGCGGATGGTGATGGTGGGATTGCGGCGGGGGCGCAGCGGCGATCGCACAAGTTTCATGCGGGCCTGATCGGGCGTGCGGCCGCCTTTGCGCATGTTGCACTTCACACATGCACAGACGATGTTCTCCCAGATGTTGGTGCCACCCTGCACGCGTGGCGTGACATGGTCGAGGCTCAGTTCGCTGGTGGGGAACGTCTTGCCGCAATACTGACATTGATTGCGATCACGCGCGAAAATGTTCCGACGAGTCAGGCGGACACGCTGCTGAGGAAGGCGGTCATACCCCAGCAGACGAATAATGCGCGGGACTGCGATTTCGAAGCGTGGCGTGCGTACCCAGCTGTGAGCCTCGGGTTCAAACTCCCGCTGCAGGTCGGCGATATCCGACCAGGTCGCAAAGTTGTAATTGCGATACTGGCCATCTTCCACAGAGATGACTTCAGCACGATCACCCACCAGCAGCATGAAGGCGCGGCGGGCGCTGACCACACGCACTGCGTGGTAAAGCCGATTGAGAACCAGAACTTTTTCGTCGAGTGCAGCCACACTCATTTGCGTACTTCCTCCGTGACAGACATTCAGGCTTTCAAATGTGCAGTGCCTCTCACAACACATTCGCATGATGAACCGGCAGATAATAGGCGCATGATGTTGCGTTCCGGTGCGGATCGTGTCATCGCCACGCAAACCAGATCGCCGTCATGGAAGGGCGTGCTCGAGGAAGCCCACCCAGTTGCCCGATGCAAAGTTGCGGATCTCAGCCTCGCTCCACCCTGCATCGGTCCTGAGCGCATCAGCAAGATTGGGCAACAGCTCGGGGTGGTCCAGCCCGACGGGCAGATCACGCGCTGGAAATCCGCCATCGGCATCCGAACCCAGAGCGATGCAGCCGCGCGACCCGGCAACTGCCTCGATGTGCTGAATATGTGCGACCACATCCTGAACCGTCGCGCGGCGGCCATCGGCCAGAAATTTCGAGAAGAGGTTGATGCCGATGACACCCTTTCGCAACGCAATCGCTGTGATGGCAGCATCTGTGAGATGCCGCTGATTGTCACCCGGCAAGAGTGCACGGCAATTGGAGTGACTGGCAATCACCGACCCGGTTGCACACTCCAGCAGCCCGGCCAGCGCTTCATCAGCCAGATGCGAGCAATCATGGATCATGTTGCATGCATCCAGCGCACTGATGAGTTCCCTTCCTTCAGATGAGAGCGGCCCTGGCTCAGCGTTGCCCGCTGCATAACGGCTGCCGCGTGCCCAGGTGAGGCCGACGATGCGGACGCCGCGTTCGCGCCAGGTCTGGACATCATCGGGCGTGCGGATGGGGTCCGCGCCTTCCATCAGCAGAATGATATTGAGGCGAGGATGTCCACCTTCGCGGGCAACCGCCTCTCCCAGATCAGCCCGTGAACGGATGATGCAGATGTGGCCAGCGGTTTCGAGCGTTTCGTAATACTCGAGTTGTCGCAGGCCTGCTGCGAATGCTCCCGCGCGATCGCTCGAGTCTGCATATCCATACGGAAACTGTGGAGCGCTGCGTTCGGTGAAGATCGTCGCGAACGCGATGGTGACGTTCGCAGCTGTAAGGTCGGGCAGGCTGATCGAGCGCTCGCCGTCGCGCAGCACCGGCTGAGTCATGTCAATGCCCGTGACGCCGTTCATTGCCAGGTCAAGATGGCCGTCGACCCAGTACATATTCATCGCTGCATCACGCCATCGCAGGCGCAGCAGGGGTTGCTGCTGGCGCGCTCAGAGCATCACAGTGAATGAGCGACATTTCGTAGGAACGATCGGAGATGTGAAACACTTCAAATCCCAGACTGCGAAGGCGCGAGACAGCCTTTACTGTTCGCCTTGCTCCCACGCCACGGAAGTTGTGGTGGAACTCGAGCAGGAACTGGCCAACTGAGATGCCAGATTCGACAATGTCATTAATCACGCCATACTCCGCCCCTTCGATGTCCATCTTCAGAACGTCGATGTGATCGTGCCCAAGCATCCGCATGATCGTGGACAGGCGGTAGACCGGAGCGCTGATGACATCACGCGCATCCTGGCGCAGACTGCGCCGGATGCTTGAATAGTGAAACGAACTGGGCCGCCGCGGTGCAAACAGCGTGAGACTGCCATCGCAATCAGCCACGCCATACTCGTGAAATCTGAATCGCTCCGGCAGTCGCTGGTTCCGCACCCAGTTGATCGAACGGGGCGTGGGATCGAAGGCATGGACAGTCACGCCAAACTTTTGAATCATGGCAAGGTCCCATTCGATGTCGTGACCGACGCCAAACGAATACACGATACTTCCCGATCTCATCCCAGCCGGGTGGATCATCCACCCACTGTTGCGGTAGGCAATCGGAAGCGCATCGATGTCCAGCACTGCACGCACACCCAGCGTGCGGAGGTGAAGGCGTCGATAGCACTGTTTGATTCGGCGGAACAGCTTTCGGATTCAGAACCTCGCTCTCAGTTCGCCACTTGCAGCCGCACAGGCGGTCTGCGTTGGGATGAGGATAACATAATCTCAGTGACTGTGCATTGCGCCTGCTATCCTCGTTACATGTCGCATCTCACCCGCAGGTCAATGCGTTCGGTTGACCCGGTCATGCTGGAGCAACGGGCCTTGGCTCTGTCGCAGCGTTCCATCAAGGCTGAAGCGAAAGAGCGAGGCCTCAGGCTCGCAGTTTCGATGATAGACCTCACTACGCTGGAGGGGGCCGATACGCCCGAAAAGGTGCGCGGCTTGTGCCGAAAGGCGATTGATCCGCTGCCCGGGTCAGAATCACTGCTGGGCGAGTGTGTGCCGTCGGTTGCAGCTGTATGCGTTTTTCCAAGTATGGTGACTGTTGCCCGCGACGCCCTTGAAGGTTCGAGCGTCAAGGTCGCATCCGTCGCAACCGGATTCCCCAGCGGTCAGTATCCGCTCGATGTCCGCCTGCGCGATACCCAGGCTGCCATTGATGCAGGTGCAGATGAGATTGACATGGTCATCAACCGCAGCGCATTTCTCGCAGGCAGAATCGATGAAATGTGCGATGAGATTCGCGCTGTGCTCATGCAATGCGAATCTTCCAGCCGCGATGTCCATCTCAAGATCATTCTCGAAACCGGCGAGCTTGGCAGCTATCGCGCCATTCGCTATGCAGCTGACTGCGCCATTGATGCTGCGACGTCCGCATCAACCCGCTTGCGCAGTCAGGATGGTGGCATCTTCATCAAGACATCGACCGGGAAAATCAGCTCAGCTGCAACACTCCCCGTCACCCTTGTGATGCTCGAAGCCATTCGCGATCACTTCCGCGCCACCGGCAACCGCATCGGCATCAAACCAGCAGGTGGGATCCGCACCGCAAAGCAGGCCCTGCAGTATCTTGTGCTGGTCAAGGAAACCCTGGGCGATGCCTGGTTGCAGCCACACCTCTTTCGCATCGGCGCATCATCGCTGCTCAACGACATCCTCAGGCAACTCATGAAAACCAGGCATGGCAGCTACGCATCCATCGACGACTTCGCAGATGTGTAGATCGTCCGCCTCCCTCACGTCGCTCGATCAATCCACCCGCCACACAAGACCACACTTGCTTCGGGCTCATCCGAATAACACACAACAGCCTGTCCGGGCGCAACTGCGAGTTGTGGTGTGTCGAAGCGAACTTCCAGCGACGATCCATCTGCATCAATCGCGCGCATCTGTCCCGGTACCGGCTGAGCGTTGTAACGAATCTTCAGCATGCAGCGCATCCACTGGGGCGAAGGCGAAGCTGCCAGCCAGTTGGTGTTCGTTGCAATGCAGCCGCTGGCCTGCAGCTGTTCGCGCTGACCCACTGTGATGGTGTTTGCTTCGGCATTGCGGTTGATGACATACAGTGGTTGGCTGCCCGCAATACCGATGCCGCGCCGCTGACCGATGGTGAAATGCTGATGGCCGGGATGTTCACCAAGTTGATTGCCGTCGCGATCGAGAATGCGTCCCGGCTCGATGCCGCGCTCGGTCCGCCTTGCCACAAGGCCAGCATAATCATTATCAGGAACGAAGCAGATTTCCTGCGAATCCGGCTTGTCGAAGACAGGCAAAACAAACGCACGGGCAAGGTCGCGAATCTCGGGCTTGGTGTATCCGCCGATCGGAAGCAGCATGGAAGCAAGCTGCGCCCGTGGCGTGCCGAACAGGACATATGACTGATCCTTCTCAGCATCGACGCCACGCATGAGCAGATGTCGATCTCGATCAACGCGAGCATAATGACCCGATGCAATAAAGCCAGCGCCGATCTGCTCAGCGTATTCGTGCAGGCGGCCGAACTTCAGCCAGTCATTGCAACGAACGCAGGGATTAGGGGTGCGGCCATTGTCATATTCCTGCACGAAGTAATCAATGATGCGGTTGAACTCCTTTTTGAAGTTCACCACGTAGAACGGAATCTCCAGTTGGGCTGCCACCAGCCGCGCATCTGCTGCATCGTTGATCGAACAGCAGCCTTGATGGCCAATCTTGAGAGGCGTATCGCGTGGTGCGACGTCGCAGGTTTCAAGAACATCCAGCGACTCGCCGGGTGAGCCCAGCCGCATGAAACAACCAACCACTTCAAATCCTTCGCGCAGCAGCAGGGCCGCTGCGACTGAAGAGTCGACGCCGCCTGACATGGCAAGCAGTACCTTTTTGTTCGATGTCGAAGAGAACACGCCCAATCGTATGCGTGGAATGACGATCGCTCTGCCACCATCAAAGGCTCAGAATACGCTGCCTGTACGAAGATGATGGTGGCACACTTGCGCGACCGCTTCTCGCTGCTGCTCGATCAGTGGTGCAACAAGAACCGCCGCCTCGCCAGCCACTTTGCGCACGGCCCGTGCAACCTGGCAGCGCGTGGCCGGATGCGTGAGCACGCGTGCAGCGGCGGGCACCACGTCGACGCGCTTGAGGGCCACGCCGTTCTCACGCAGCGCTTCAATAATGTCGTGTGGCCGCCACGAACTTGCTGGATCGCGGCCAATGCACACGAAGAATGCCTGCTCCTCTCCGAGTTTGGGAGTGGCTCGCGCCGCAGAGGAAGTTGCCGCGCTGCGCGTTCGCTGAGTTCGCGTCCGAGCACGCTGA
The DNA here is from genome assembly GCA_051004555.1 of Phycisphaerales bacterium. Classification (GTDB taxonomy): domain Bacteria; phylum Planctomycetota; class Phycisphaerae; order Phycisphaerales; family SM1A02; genus JBPCKF01. The sequence continues at coordinate 100,441 of JBPCKF010000110.1, forward strand.
AGTTGATCGCCTGCAATGCCGCGCAGCAGGTCGTTCATAATGGCGCTGGTCGTCGGCTCTGGCCCCGCGCCAGCGCCCGACAAAAAAGTCTCACCTGCGAGGCGAGAGCGAATCACCACACCGTTGTCGGCCCCTGCGATCCGCGCCAGCGGGTGGTTGCGCCGCAACAACTCGGGTTGTACCCGCAACTGTGCGCCTTCGCGAGTGCGTTGCAGCGTGGCCACCAGCTTCAAGACATAGCCGAGGCGACGGGCAGCCAGCACATCATCTGCGGTGATCGTCTCAATGCCCGACACATCGATATCGCGAAGCGACACATGGCTCTCGCCCAGTTCGTGCGCGAGAATGCACAGCTTTTCAGCTGCATCCCTGCCGCTCAAGTCGGCTGATGGATCAGGCTCGATCAGGCCGCGCTCCTTCGCTTCAGCCAGGGCTTCTGCCTGCGACAGTCCGTTGTCATGCATGCGGCTCAGAAGATAGTTCGTGGAACCGTTGAGAATGCCTTTGACCGAATCGACCCGATCAGCACGGAGCGCATCCAGCGTTTGCAGAAGTGGAATCGCTGCACACACCGCTGCTTCATAGTACAGCCCGACATTGTGCTGCGCAGCCAGGGACCGCAGCTCGTGGCCGTAGTGGGCGATCACTGTTTTGTTGGCCGTGATTACGTGGATACCCGCTTCAATCGCACGGCGAATGTACGTGGCTGCCGGCTCAATGCCACCCAACACCTCGATGATGACATGCGGCTTTGATGCGATGATCGCATCAAAGGATTCGCTCAGCAATGACTTCGATGTGAAGTCGCGTGGCCTTGCTGCATCGCGCACCAGGATGTGTTCGAGCGTCACGCGGGCACCAGCGCGCTGCCGCAGCCATCGCTGCTGGGTCACAATGTTCTTTGCAACACAGGAGCCGACAGTGCCGCAGCCCAGCAGGGCTACGCGCACAGCGGCAGGCTGCGCCTGATGCGAGGTGGGTCTGATGATGACATCGCGCGCGATACCTGCAAGTTGAATCGTGCTCACGCTGCCACCTCCGTGCCAACGGGAGCACCGTCGCTCGTGCCTGCTTTCAAGCGTGAGAGCTCCAGCGCCCGTTCGAGGTCAGCGATGAGATCATCCGCATCTTCAAGCCCCACTGAGAAACGCAGCAGGCCATCGCCGATGCCGACGTTCGCGCGTTCTGCTGGTTCGACTGCAGCGTGCGTCATTGTGGCCGGGTGGCACAGCAGCGACTTCACGCCGCCCAGGCTTTCTGCCAGTGGCCAGAATCGCAGGTGCCGGACGAAGTCGCGGATGCGCTCGACGCCGCCTTTGAGTTCAGCGCTGATGATGGCCCCGCCTCCCAGAAATGGCTGCTGATACTTGGCCACGGTCTGCGCCTGAGCCAGGCGGTGCTGCGGATGCGATACGAGGCCGGGATGAATGGTGCGCTCGACTTCGCTGTGTGTTTCGAGAAACTGCGCGATACGCACTGCGTTTTCTGCATGAGCGCGAGCCCGCAGCGGCAGCGTCTTGATGCCCCGCAAGAGGAGAAAGCAATCCTGCGCGCCTGGAACTGCTCCTGTCGCGTTTTGCACAAACTTCAGGCGCTCTGCCCATGCAGGGTCTGAGGTCACGACCGCACCGCCCAGCACATCACAGTGGCCGCCAATATATTTGGTGGTCGAGTGCAGCACCAGGTCGGCCCCGAGTTCGAGTGGCCGCTGAAAGACCGGCGTGGCGAAGGTGTTGTCGACCAGTGTGTCGACGCCAGCGCGGCGGGCGATGGCGCTGCATGTCGCAATATCAGTGATGCGCAGCAGTGGATTGGATGGGGTCTCCAGCCAGAGCAGCTTTGTTTCCGGCCGCAGCGCCTGCCCCACGCTGTGCGGGCGCATTGCATCCATGAGCGAGAAGGCCACACCAAAGCGCACGAAGATCTTTGTGAAAATGCGATAGCAGCCGCAAC
>JBPCKF010000111.1:0-5014 GCA_051004555.1 Phycisphaerales bacterium
ATCGTGAGCATCGCCAGATCGGAACGTTTCAGCAATACCACGGTCCCCGTGAAACCACCTTGACGATCATCTTCGAAGATCAGATGACGCAGAAGATTGCAGTCGTGCATGTGACAGAAGAAGGTGATATCACGCCTCTCGCCATCAGCTGGCGTGATGAATCATTCGCAGGCGATTTCCTTACAGAGTTGGATGACACTCAGTCCACCGGCATCCTCCGTTTGGCAGAAGAAATCCGGGCTGATGCGCCGGGCGAGTGAGTGATTGGAGTGTCGGATGGTGCGTTGCGGCTGCGCCCGGGCGCACCCTACTCGTTTTAGACGCCCTCAAGTCGGCCCACGTGCACGCCGATAGGCAGTGTGGAATGTAGTCCGGCATGGTATGGGCCCGTTTCGTCATTGCGGGCCAGGCGGTGGATGTGGTGAGCGCGGGTTGCGAGGTTGTTCCTAGGGCCGATGACCGATCCGAGGCTGATCCAACTTGAGAGCCGCATCCACACACAGGGTTTGTGATGAACCCAGAGGAATCAAGAAGCCGGCGACCCTTCGTCATGAACGGTCGCCGGTTTCTGTATGCAGTGCCATAAAGCCGCGACCAGCGGTTGCGCTGTATTGGCGAAGCGGTTTGGTTGAGTTGCATTGCATTCGTTCTATGATGCGTGTGGCCCCCCCCAAGCCTTCATCATGCGCGAGCGATACGACATCATTATCATTGGCGGCGGACATGCTGGCACAGAAGCAGCGTGGGCAGCAGCCAATGCGCTGCGGCCTGTTGATGGGCGCGTGGCACTGATCACCATGGACCCTTCAAAGATGGGTGCCATGTCATGCAACCCGGCGATCGGCGGTTTGGCAAAGGGACAGATCGTTCGCGAGATTGATGCACTGGGTGGTCTGATGGGGTTGGCAACGGATGCGACTGGCATTCAGTTTCGCATGCTGAATATGAGCAAGGGGCCAGCTGTTCGTGGGCCACGGGCGCAGTGCGACAAGTATGCGTATGCATCTGAAGTGCAGCGGTTGATTGCATTACACCCAGCGATTGATGTGATCGCAGGCTGCGTTGATGAACTGCTTGTCGAGAGTGCGGGCGTTCCTGATGGTGGCAGGCGCATTCGCGGCGTGCGGCTGCCTGCGGGATGTGGCATTGTGCATGCAACGCCGGGACAGCCAGCACACTTGCGTGGCGAAGCGGCTCAGCCACTCTTTGCAGCGACGCCAGCGGTGCATGATCGCGCGAAGCATGACGTTGTGCTGTTGAGCGATGCGGTGGTGCTGACGACAGGCACGTTCATGCGCGCTCTCATGCATACAGGTGAAGAGCGCACACAAGGCGGGCGCATTGGCGAAGGCAGTGCGGTTGGCATTTCTGCGATGTTGCGCTCGCTTGGCTTTGATCTTGGGCGATTGAAGACGGGGACGCCGCCACGCCTTGCTCGTGGTTCGATCGATTTTTCCGCGACGACGCAGCAGTGGGGCGATGCTGTGCCGGTGCCGTTTTCAGATCGCACCCTGGGTGGAGTTTCTGTTGTGAATGGTATGAGGCGTTTTCCTGTGCTGGAGCAGGTGTGCTGCTATGCAACGCAGACAACTGCAGCAGCGCATGAAGTGATCCGAGCCAATCTGCATCGCGCTCCGATGTATAACGATGCGATTGATGCAGAATGTGGGCCGCGCTATTGCCCTTCGATTGAAGACAAGGTTGTTCGTTTTGCTGATCGCGAATCGCATCACGTTTTCCTTGAGCCTGAGTCGCTTTACACCAGCGAAATCTATTGCAATGGCATTTCAACGTCACTGCCGCTTGATGTGCAGAAGATCATTGTGCAGGCAATGCCCGGCTGCGAACAGGCGGAGATCATCAAGCCTGGCTATGCGGTTGAATATGACATGGTCTGGCCGCATCAGATTGATGCAACATGCATGACCAAGCGCGTGTACGGCCTGTTCCTGGCGGGACAGATCAATGGCACGAGCGGGTACGAAGAAGCAGGGGGCCAGGGCCTGATTGCTGGTCTCAACGCAGCCATGCTTGCGCGAGGAAATGAGATGATTCGCCTCGGCCGCGAGCAGGCGTACATCGGCGTGATGATGGATGACCTTGTGACCAAGACGCCCCGCGAGCCATATCGCATGTTTACCAGTAGAGCAGAGCATCGTCTCCTGTTGCGCTCGGATAATGCAGATGCACGTCTGACGCCATTGGCCCGTGAACATGGCCTGATTGATGATGATCATTGGGATCTGTTTGAGCAGACACAACACAGTCTTGCGCAACTGCGTGATGCGTTCCAGACGATCCGCATCGAAGGCAGAACGCTGTGCGACCGGGCACGTCAGCCGCGTGCTGGTGTTGCGGACGTGCAGTCGCATCTGCCCGATGCGCTTGCATCGCACGAGGCTTTGATCGAACGCACCATTGTTGATTATCAATATGAAGGCTATGTGAAGCGTCAGCATGCTGATATCAAGCGGCAACGGCGGGCAGCAACGCAGATGATTCCAGATGGTTTTGATTTCACAACAGTGAACGGCCTGCGCAGCGAAGCCCGTGAAGCGCTCCTGCGATTTCAACCCGGCACCATGGGGCAGGCTGGCCGCATCGCAGGCGTAAACCCCGCTGATATGACGATTCTCGCAGTGGCGCTCAAGCGACAATCAGAGTAAGGTGAGCACTCACAATATCACAGGGCGAAATCCTTCGCGGTATTCGCGCCTGACGATTGTCTTCGATGCGTCGGCGTGATTTGGAAACGTCAGGGTTTTGCGGTCCCATTGCAAAACCTGGCCTGAATACTTCGCAGCCTTGACGGCCAGCAGGCCAGCCTCGGTGCAGCGCAGGCTGTCGCGGAAGGGTGCCCACAAGTGCTGCGTCTCACGGCCAATCGCCTTGTCAACCCATGCATGCCAATGGTTGAAACTTTCGTATACGGGAAGGCCCGGCCACTGCAGGCCATCTGTCATCTGTCCGTCCCGCCAGATTTCAAGTGGACCACTTGGTCCCAGCACCAGCGTCCCACCCTGGCACACGACAATTGTGAGAATACCGTCCGGCCACTCTCCTTCGCCGATCCCGAGGTGAGCGCGGTCGGGTTGCATGTGCGTGTCATAGAAATAGAAGTTGCAGGTTGAGTTGGCAAAGCGGCTTCCACTCACGGGATACGTGAGTGTTGACAACACTTTGTCCGCGTGAAACCACGTGAGATCACGCGAAGGTGTGCGCGAGCAGACGTGTGTCGGACTTTGCAGTTCGGGGAACGCATAAAAAAGAACATCTGTGAGATGCACGACCCAGTCAGCGATCTGCCCGCCACCATATTTCCACCAGCTGCGCCAACGGCGTTGCACCATGTCGGGACGGCAGGGTTCTTCCTGAGCGCCGTTCAGCCAGAGGTTGTAGTCGAAACCGGCGGGCGGGTCGATCGGATCGCCGAGTGTCCCATCTGCGAAGTAATGACCGCCCGATATGGCTCCGCCACCAAAGCAGACATGCACTTCATGTACCGCTCCAAGATCGCCGCGTTTGAGAATATCAACTGCAGCGCGGCGGGCTACAGACTCGATGCGCTGCGCTCCGGTTTGCGTGACGAGGTCGGGACGGGCGTTGATCGCTTTACTGAGAAACTCGAGTTCTTCCAGTTGTTGAACGAGCGGCTTCTGTCCATACACATGTTTGCCGCGCGCAAGAGCGAGTGTCATGATGCTGCAGTGTGAGTGATCGGGAGTCGCGACAATCACCGCATCGAACTTGTCGCCATGCTGATCAAATGCTTCGCGATAATCAGCACATGTGAACGCATCTGGATGATCCAGCGCAGCCTGCGCGAGCGCAGAAGCATCCACATCACACAGGCCGACGATCTCAGCGGATGGATGGGCCTGAATCTTGCTGCGATCAGTGCCGCCGATGGTGCCGATCACGCCGATCGAGAGGACGCGCAGCTGCGTGTCGGTGAACGTCCACCCCAGACTGGGTCGTCCTGCAATGAGCGTCGCGCCCAGAGCAGTCGAGGACTGAAGAAATGTGCGGCGAGAGATGTTGATCTGTTTCATTGCGTTGTCTCGCAGTCAAATTGAAGTTCGTGAATCCGCAGAATGCATGAGAGTGCTTCACCGCATGCGATCGAGCAAACGATACTGCACCGCTTCCGCGATGTGGCTGAGTTCGACGTGTTCCTTTTCATCAAGATCAGCAATGGTGCGGGCGACTCTGCGGATCTTGTCGTATGCTCGCGCGCTGAGGCCCAACTCGCGCATCGCCTGTTCGAGCAGCGTTTTCGATGGGATATCAAGCGGGACCAGCGCATCGAGTTTCTTGCCACGCAGTTCTGAGTTGGTTCGCGTGCCTTGCCGAGCCTGCTGCAGCGATCGACAGCGAATGACACGTTCGCGAATGGTTGCGGAGTCTGTGCCGCGGGCCTGTCCCGTCAGTTGTTTGAATGGCACAGCTGGGACTTCGACATGAATGTCGATGCGGTCGATGAGCGGGCCGGAGAGGCGGGAGAGGTAGCGGTCCATTGATCGCTGAGAGATCTCATCAGTTGCAAAGTCGCCGCGTGGCGAGGGATTCATGGCTGCGACCAGCATGAATCGCGCGGGGAAGGTGACCGATCCGGAAGAGCGCGCGACAGTGATGTCGCCATTCTCCAGTGGCTCGCGCAGTGTTTCGAGGACGTGCCTTCCAAACTCGGGAAGTTCATCAAGGAAGAGGACGCCGCGATGGGCAAGACTGACATCGCCGGGACGTGGCACACTGCCGCCGCCGATGATTGCAGGCGCTGATGCAGTATGATGCGGCATACGCACGGGACGTTCGACGATGAGCGATTGTCCGCGTTCAACTTTGCCAACGCTGGAATAGATGCGCGTGACTTCGAGTGCTTCATCGCGCGTGAGCAGTGGCAACACACCCGGCAGCGCGCGTGCCATCATGGTTTTGCCTGTTCCTGCAGGGCCGATCATGAGAATATTGTGCCCGCCCGCGGCTGCGATGGTCATGGCCCGCTTGGCTGCCT
>JBPCKF010000112.1:0-26705 GCA_051004555.1 Phycisphaerales bacterium
CATCGAGCATGGGGCGAAGGATGAGCCTGGGTTCGATCGCCATGAGTTCGCGCAGATTCTTCTGATACTCCTGCATGATGCGATGCATCTCGACCGCAAGTCGCTCGACCCGATCTTCCAGTTGTTCGAGGTGTTCCCGCACCTTTGCAGCGGCGGCCTCGTCGACTTCGCCTTCTGCGACTTTTGTCTCAAAGACTTCGGGCGGCACTGGCTCGCCATTCACACGTGGAAAAATGGCTGGACGTGAGGCAGCCCCCCCACTCACCATGACCAAAGCCAGATCGGTCTCCTTGAGTTCATCTTCGAGTGACTGGGCTGCGTTTCGTACTGCTGTTCGCGATCGCTCCTGTAGCGCGCTGAAACGCGCAGCCACCGCTTCTGATGTGAGCGCAGCTGCCAGTTGATCGCGAATGAATGTGACGACCTCTTCCATCATCTCCAGAAGCTTGCTGGCTGCTCCGCGCGGCAGTGTGATCAAGCGCGGCTGGAGTGGATCATCAAAGTTGTGCACATAGATGCGATCAGGCGCAATTGGACAATCAGGCCGAATATCTTCAAGCACACGTCGAACCAGCGTCATGCGCCCGGTGCCACTCAAGCCGCGAACATAAATGTTCTGCCCGGGCGCAGCACACTCCAGTCCGAAGCGCAGCGCCTCAAGTGCTGCATCCTGGCCGACGATGCCGCGGATGGGTTCGACCTCTGCAGTCGTCTCGAATGCGAAGGTCGCAGGATCACATCGCCAGCGGAGTTGTTCGGGAGTCAGAGGCTCGGTCTTCAACGGCTGCGTGGGCATAGGAACGGATCGTAGCACACTTTCGCGCAGTGCTCAGTCGCAAGCGGTTCGCTACACGGGAACCGCTGCCGGTTCACGCAAGCCTGCCAGAAGCGCTTCGCAGTTGGTGCGGGCGTCGCCGAACAGCATGCGCGTGTTCTCGAGGAAGAAGAGCGGATTCTCAACACCTGCATATCCGCTGGCAAGACTGCGCTTCATCACAATCACTGTCGCGGCGTTCCACACTTCAATCACAGGCATGCCTGCGATGGGACTGGCAGGATCCGTCTCGGCACTGGGATTGACAATGTCATTGGCGCCGATCACCATTGCAACATCAGTGCGTGGCAGATCTTGGTTGACCTCATCCATCTCAAGCACGATGCCGTAAGGCACGTTGGCTTCCGCGAGCAGCACGTTCATGTGGCCAGGCAATCGACCCGCAACCGGGTGAATCGCAAAGTGCACCTCTTTGCCCGCTTTGCGGAGGATGCTCACCGTTTCCGCCAGTGCATGCTGCGCTCGCGCGACAGCCATGCCATAGCCGGGCACAATCACAATGCGGTTCGCACTTCGCAGAAGTGCAACTGCTTCAGCGGTCTCAATCGATTGAACGCTCAAGTCGCCATCGATCATGCTCGCGCCCGATGCGCTGCCACCGCTGTCAGCCGTTCCGAATCCGCCGAAGATCACATTCACAATCGATCGGTTCATGCCACGACACATGATCACGCTGAGAATCGCGCCACTGGAACCAACCAGCGCGCCCGTGATGATGAGTAGATCATTTGAAAGCATGAACCCCGCTGCTGCAGCCGCCCAGCCCGAGTAGCTGTTGAGCATGGAAACCACCACCGGCATATCAGCGCCGCCGATCGCAACCACTAGGTGCACGCCCAGGGCTGATGCGACCAGCGTGAGCAGGACAAGCACGATCACGCCCAGGGTAAAGTCCGCATTGACGAAGACAATCGCAAGGACGATGGACGCAATCAGCATGGCCAGATTCAGCCAGTGCCGCCCCGGCAACAACAGCGGCTTGCCCGACATGCTGCCACGAAGTTTGAGGAAGGCGATGATTGAACCTGTGAATGTGATCGCTCCGATCCACACGCCAATCGCAACTTCGACCTGGTGAATCGCCATCTCAGCCGTGAGCTCAGCACCAGGCGGGTGGGCAATGCACTGTCCGAAGCCGACGAGGACTGCAGCCAGGCCAACGAAGGAATGCAGGATTGCCACAAGTTCCGGCATGGCCGTCATCTCGACGCGGCGCGCAAGATGCCAGCCGATGATGGCTGCGGGAATGATCGCCACTGCCAGCCAGAGATAACCCCATCCTGACACCGCATCACTGAGGATCGCAGCGGTCAGCGCGATGGCCATGCCCGCAAGTCCGCACGCAATGCCGCGCCGGGCGGTTTCATGCTTTGACAGTCCGCCCAGGCTGAAAATGAACAGCACGGATGCGACAAGAAACGCGGTGTTGCTGAATGACTCACTCATAGTGATTGTGACCGCAAACGCCTAACGCTGAAACATGCGCAGCATGCGCTTGGTGACGAGTAACCCGCCGCTGATATTGATGGTGGCGACAAACACCGCAACAGCCCCGAGAATCACAGTCGCGACGCGCGGACTGGAAACCTGCAGCAGACCGCCTATGACAATGATGCCACTGATGGCATTGGTCATGCTCATCAGCGGCGTGTGCAACGCGGGTGTGACATTCCAGATCACCCCCCAACCAATGAAACACGCAAGCACAAAAACAGTAAGGTGGCCGATGAACGATGCGGGTGCAAACAGCCCGACGATGAGAAGCAGCAGAATCGCGCCCATCGCAACACCCAACTGCCAGAATCGTCGTGGGCTGCCCGCAACGCGCCCCTTCGGCAACGGCTCAAGCGAACGAGCCGGCAAATCGACCGAATCACGCCGTTCGTGTACCACCGGCTGTTCGGGCGGCTCACGCCGGGGCGGCGGCCAACTCAAAACTCCCTGGTTGAGAATCAGCGCCCCGCGGATGACTTCATTGTCTGCATCAATATTGAAGTGTTCGTTTCCACCCATCTCTTCAAGCATGTGCACCAGCGTGGTGCCGTAGAGTTCACTGGCCTGGCTGGCCATGCGACTGGGCAAATCGGTGTAACCGATGATGGTCACGCCTGCGTGTGTCGTCGATGTTCCGGGCTGCGTCAATGCACAGTTGCCGCCCTGCTCCGAAGCAAGGTCCACAATCACGGACCCTTCGTGCATGGCCTCGACCATTCCTGCGGTGATGAGGCGCGGCGCTTCTTTGCCGGGAATCAGCGCGGTCGTGATAATGACATCCACTTCCATCGCCTGTTCAGCAAAGAGCGCCATCTCGGCTTCGATAAATGCATCAGACATCACCCGTGCATAGCCGCCCTCTCCCGCACCTTCTTCATCAAAGTCGAGTTCGAGAAACTCGGCGCCCATGCTCTGGACCTGCTCCTTCACCTCGGGCCGAGTGTCGAAAGCTCGCACGATGGCGCCCATGGCGCGGGCCAGGCCGATCGCGCTTAATCCAGCCACGCCAGCGCCGATCACCAGTACACGTGCCGGATCGACACGGCCGGCTGCGGTAATCTGCCCGCCAAAGAGTCGCGGCAGGGCTGATGCAGCCTCGATCACCGCGCGGTACCCTGCGAGGTTGGCCATCGCGCTGAGTGCATCCATCTTCTGCGCTCGGGTCATGCGCGGCACGCAGTCCATCGAGAGCAAGGTGACCTTCCGCGAGGCAAGCAGCGCCAGCAGGGGCCCGCTCTGGGCGGGAGCGAGAAACGAGATCACAGTCGCGCCTTCGCGCAGCAGGTCAGCTTCGTACATTCCCAGCGCCTGGCTGGCATCAGGCGGCCGCACCTTGAGCACGATATCCCCAGCCTTCCACAGAGCGGCTGCGTCATGCTCGATGGTTGCCCCGGCCTCCGCGTAGCCTGCGTCCGAGAAGTTGGCTGCATCCCCCGCGCCGGATTCGATCACGACGCTGAACCCCAGCTTGATCAACCGCTGCACAGTCGATGGCGTCGCTGCGACACGGTTCTCTCCTGGCCAGATTTCCCTGGGAACAGCAATGTGCATGAAGCAGAGAATAGCGCGCGGAACCCCGATAATCATGCCCTTTCCAACTGCACATTTGTCGCAGCAGGCATACACTGCGCCACTTGACACGCTGCCGGGCACCAGTTCGCCCACAGATGCAGTCCCTCCCTCAACACGCCGACATTAACTTCGGAGAAAGAACCACGCTGCGTGCCCGACCGAGTGACCACAACCGGAAAAGGACGCAGCACACGAGGGTGGCTGTCGCGCATCGTGGCAGCACTGCGCCAGAGGGGAGACAGAGTGACCGCACCATTGAAACTGGCAGTTGCGAGCAGCGCCGATGCCAGCGCGATTGACTACCGCATGATGCAGCGGGCCATCGAACTCGCGCAGCAGGCTGCAGCCATGGACGAAGTCCCCGTAGGCGCGGTTGTCTACCGGGGCGAAGAGATTATTGCTGAAGCATGTAACGTGCGCGAAGCCAATCATGATCCGCTCGGGCACGCAGAAGTGCTGGCCATTCGCCGCGCATCTGATCGCCTCAAGAGTTGGCGCCTCAGTGGCTGTTCACTTGCAGTGACACTCGAACCCTGTCCGATGTGCGCGGGAGCCATCGTGAACGCTCGTCTTGATCGAGTTGTGTATGGCGCACGCGATCCCAAGGCGGGGGCATGCGAGAGTCTGTATGAGATCGCATCTGATGAACGCCTCAATCATCGGGCACAGATCATCAGCGGCGTCATGGAAACCGAATGCAGCCGCATGCTTGTCGAGTTCTTCAAGCGCCGTCGCCGCGAGAACAAAGAGCGAAGACGCCAAGCCGGCTAACACCGCAGCGGGCAGAGGGGGTCACAGATTTCCGCGTCGGTCCTGTTCGAGTTCAAGCGCCTCAAAGAGCGCCTTGAAGTTGCCCTTGCCGAAGCTCTGACTTCCACGGCGGCAGATGATCTCGAAAAACAGCGTCGGCCGATCCTGCAGTGGCTTGGTAAAGAGCTGCAACAGGTAACCTTCATCATCAGCATCAACCAGGATTCCCAGATCGCGCACACGATCATGATCTTCACGCACAGGCTCGTGGCCGTGCGAGCGGAGCATGGTGTTCACGCGGTCCCACACCCTGTCGTAATAGACGTCGGGCAGGGCAAGAAAATCGACGCCGCGGGTCCGCAGCTCTGCGACGGATCGGAGTTCATCATCCGTACGCAGCGCAAGATGCTGGATGCCGGGGGTGTTGTCGTGCCAGTCGAGATACTCCTGAATCTGGCTCTTCTTCTTGCCCTGAGCCGGCTCGTTGATCGGCATCTTGATGAGGTGATTGCCCGACGCCATCACCTTGCTCATGAGCGCGGAATATTCAGTTGAAATGTCCTTGTCATCAAAGTGCTTGAACATCTTGAACTCGAGGACGCGCTCGTACCACTCCACCCAGTGGTTCATCTTGCCTTCTTCGACGTTGCCAACGCAGTGATCGACAAACTTGAGACCGCAGGGATTGCGGCGGTTGTATTCGTTGACTGCAATATCGCGCATGCATCGATACTCGGGCCCCATGAGTCCGCCCTTCTTTACCTCGGGCAGTGCATATGCACCCGTGCGCGATACGAAAGAATGCACAACACGGCCGTAGGTTTTGATGCCAGCCGTGGTGACTGATCCCTTCTCATCACTGCATGTCTCTGGCTCATATGCACCCTCAGCACCATTGCTGATGGCGCGCTCATATGCCTTCTCCGCATCGAACACCGTCATCGCAACGTCTTTGACTCCATCGCCATACTTCTTCACTTCTTCAGCAGCAGGGTGATTCGCGTTCAGCGGAGACGTGAGGATGAGGCGGATATTCCCCTGTGTCAGCACATAGCTGGCTTTGTCGCGCATGCCGGTGGTGAGATCTGCAAACTGCTCGATCTGAAAGCCGAATGTGTGAGCATAGAAGTACGCGGATTGTTTGGCATTTCCGACGAAAAAGCGGACGTGGTCAACATCAATCAACTGCAGCGGATCGCCACTGCGGGCGGCTTCGGTGATTGGATGATCAGTATGGGCTGTGGTCATTGTTCAAACTCCCTCGACCCAGAGGTGGATGGACGATTGTGCGGGCTTATCAGTATAGGAGGCGATGGGATGCTGGTGGGCAGATCGGCAGGTGATCGCGCGGCGGCATTCGTGCAGCTGCGCATCACGAAACTGCGAACGGCTGCGGAACATCTGGAATGACGCTGTCGTTTCAGCCGATATCGGTGCTATGTCCAACGGGCCACATGTTTCGATCCTGATTCCCAACTTCAACAATGGCCGTGAGAGTTCGCACGATGGCAGTGTTGACCTGCTGGGTGACCTGCTTGAGTCATTGCGTCTCACGCTGCAGGACGATCCGGTCCCTTTCGAGATCATTGTGCGAGATGATGGTTCGACGGATGATTCGCTGGCCACAGCGCGAGACTGGGCCGGGCGCCTCTGGCCCGATGGCCGCACGTTTCTGAAGCTGCATGAACAGCCACACTGCGGCATTCTGTCAATCACAGCTAATCAACTCACGCGCGAGGCGCAGGGCAACATTCTCGTTCGCCTTGATGGCGATATTACATGTCTCACGCCCAGCTGGGTCTCGAAGATCGCCCGCGCGTTTGCAGAAGGACCGCCACGCCTTGGCGTCATCGGCCCCAAGCAACTGGGAGTCGACAGCCGCATTCATGCAGCAGGCGACTGGATTCTTCATCCGCGTGGCAACCATCACATTGCGCAGGGTGCAGCGCGCTCCGCCATCACGCGCTCGATTGAAGTCGACCATGTCATGGGATGCTTTTATTGCTACCGGCGCGAGGTCTGGGAAGATGTCGGCGGCTTTGATGAGACATATCTTCGTGGGCAGACTGTTGACTTTGGCATGATGGCGCGCCTGAAGGGATGGACAACATTTGCGATTCCGAATGTCGAGTTCATGCATCGCCATGCACTTCGCAAGGCACGCGCGACGGGAGCAGATACAGATGAAGGCGTGAAGCGCTCGTTGCAGCGTTTCCAGGACAAGTGGGGTTTCAGCAGGATTGCGCCTGATCTGGATGTTGTGCGGGAACGGTACAAAGCAACGCCACTCCTGTGGAACGCCCGCATCTTCGGGCCGGCTGCAGGTGATGAAGCGGAACACGTTCAAGCTGCACAGCCAGCGACGATCGAACAGTCCGAATGGAGCCGATTTGCAAGGGACGAGGCGTTTCAACATGCAACGCGCCTGCGTTTGAGTATGGTTGGTCTTGCGCGAGGCTTGCGCGAGGTGCGCGATGTGCTGCACATCAGTTGTGGAGCAGGGTTGTACTGTCACCTCATGGCGAAGGAAGGCATGCAGTGTGTAGGCGTCGACCGCAACCAAAACCTGATACGACTCGCGAAGCAGGTTGCAAAGCAGGATCACGCTTCGCTCTCAATGCGATTCACGCATCAGCCTGATCGAAAGAAGCTGCCCGTTGAAAGCGGCGCCTTCGATCTTGTGTTGCTGGCCGATGTGATCGAGCGCGATCGCAACCCGGCGGGGCTGCTGCGTGAGGTCCACAGAGTATTGCGGAACGATGGCCTGGTCGCCATCATCAGTCGTCAACGCCAGTCGATCTTCGAAGGCGAGGATGAGGGCGTGCACTGGTTCCGAGTCCACGAGCTGGACCTGCTCCTACGTGGCACGGGCTGCTTTGCAGCGATGAACGTCGCAGCGCGGATTCCCGGCTCAGAGGGGTTGATCTGCTACTTTGGCAGGCGCACCGCCGGTCCTCCCGCGGTTGTCGCCGCCACGGATCAATCGAACCGTCCCGCCCTTGCCAGCGTATGAGATGCCCATCGGCCGCCACCCTTCCCTATCATCGCCGTGACTGATCCGGGGAAGGCTCCCCGGCCGATACCGATGGAGCGACATGGCAAAGACGACCAAAAAGAAAACCAGCCCGACGAGCACCAAGAAGAAGACCACCCCGAAAAAGGCGGGCTCGGCCGCTGGGAAGCGTTCCAGCTCAGGCAGTGCCCCCTCCGCGACCGGCAAGCAGTTGGTCATCGTCGAATCGCCTGCAAAGGCCAAGACGATCAACAAGTATCTTGGCCCGGGCTACGTCGTTCGTGCTTCGATCGGGCATGTCCGCGATCTGCCCAGCAAAAATCCCAAAGGCGTGAAACAGCCCGTCCCCGGCGTTGATCTCGAATCCAACTTCGAGCCGACCTATGAGATTCTGCCCGGCAAGAAGAAAACTGTCACCGAGCTCAAGCGGGCCGCAAAGCAGGCTGACGATGTGTGGTTCGCAACTGACCTTGACCGTGAAGGTGAAGCCATTGCCTGGCATCTGGCACAGGAGCTGGGCATCGAGGCGAGTCAGGCCAAGCGCGTCATCTTCAACGCAATCACGCGCGCAGAGATCGAACGTGCCTTTACCAATCCCCTTCCGATCGATGAGTTCAAAGTCAACGCCCAGCAGGCCCGGCGGATCCTCGACCGCATTGTCGGCTATCAGGTGTCACCTCTGCTGTGGAAGAAAGTGGCGCGAGGTCTGAGCGCTGGACGGGTGCAGTCGGTCGCAGTGCGGCTGGTGGTTGAACGTGAGCGGGCCATTCGCGCGTTTATCCCGGATGAAAGCTGGAAGGTCACCGCAAGGCTGGCGATCAACCCCGACGATCAAGCCAGGTTGATGAAGCACTGGCAGACATTTATCGTAACCAAAGATGAACGGGGAAATACCCCCACCATCAAGTCGCAGAACGCATGGCTCAGCGAACACAACGGCCTGCTGGCTGAACTTATCGAAGTGAATGGCGAGAAGTTTTCCCTCACCACCACAGCAGATGAAGCAGCTGATCTCTCCAGTGAAGTCGAGCGTATCGCAATAGCTGTCGGCCTCCGCAACATCAGCATCAACAACACCGAGAACCCCGAGGGCAAGGGACCAGCGCGCACGCTGCGGACCGTGTCTGCTGAGGTTGATCCCGCAGCCCGCTATCAGGTCGAGTCGATTGAAACCCGCAAGACCACATCCAGGCCGAATGCGCCTTTCATCACATCGACACTGCAGATGGCAGCCTCATCGTTGCTCAGCTTCGGCGCCC
This sequence comes from Phycisphaerales bacterium, assembly GCA_051004555.1. Classification (GTDB taxonomy): domain Bacteria; phylum Planctomycetota; class Phycisphaerae; order Phycisphaerales; family SM1A02; genus JBPCKF01. The sequence continues at coordinate 8,924 of JBPCKF010000112.1, forward strand.
AACGCACCATGCGAACCGCTCAGTCGCTGTACGAAGGTGTGGATATCAAAGGCGAGGGTCAAGTCGGCCTCATCACATACATGCGTACCGATTCAACGCATATCTCACCCGAAGCGATTCAGAGTGCGCGGGCATACATCAGCAAGACCTTCGGCGATCGTTATCTGCCTGCAAAGCCGCACGTGTACGGCTCGCGCAACAAGGCAGCGCAGGAAGCACATGAAGCCATCCGTCCAACTGATGCATCGCGCCATCCAGACAAGATTGAACAGTATCTCAAACCGGAACAGGCCAAACTTTATCGCCTGATCTGGAAGCGCTTCGTCGCCTCGCAGATGACTCCCGCAGAGTGGGATTCGACAACCGTCCGCCTGGCCCGTTCGGACAAGAACACAGGTGTGGTGCTCAAGGCCAGCGGCCGCGTGCTGACATTCGATGGTTTTTATCGCGTGGCTGGCGTGCCCACAGCTTCCGACGAACAGATGCTGCCAGAGTTGCGTGAGGAGCAGCAGCTCGCGCCCTTTGACATCGATCCGCAACAGTCATTCAGCAATCCCCCGCCGCGCTTTACCGAGGCATCACTTGTGAAGGAACTCGAGTCTGAAGGCATTGGCCGGCCCTCGACCTATGCAGCGATTATCCAGGTGATTCAGGATCGCGATTATGTTGAACAGATCGACCGCCGCTTCTATTCAACTGATCTGGGCGAAGTCGTGACGGACAAACTGATTGAGTGCTTCCCGCACATCATGGATGTGGGCTACACCCGTGATCTTGAATCAAAGCTGGATTCCATCGAAGAGGCGCACACCGACTGGGTGGACATGTTGCATCACTTCTACGATGGCTTTGCGGAAGACCTGGAACATGCCATGGAGAATGTCACGCACGCCAAGGCTGAGATTCAGCCCGCCCCATACGCATGTCCGGAGTGCGGGCGACGCACCTGCTACCGATTCGGCAAGAACGGGCGCTTCCTTTCATGCAGCGGGTATCCCGACTGCAAGTACGCAACCCCGATTGATCGCGAAGGTCGGCCACGCATGCCCGAGCGCGTGAATGTCGCGTGCCCGATCGACGATTCGGAAATGGTCCTGCGGACCGGCCGCTTCGGACAGTTTCTGGCCAGCAGCAACTATCCTGAGGTTGAATACATCATCAACGTGGATCGGAAAGGGAATCTCAACTATCCCTCGCCGCCGCCTTATGCGACGGAACTCAAATGCGACAAGTGCGGCTCGCCGCTCAACCTCCGTGATGGCAAGCGCGGGCCGTGGCTGGGGTGCTCTGCATTTCCCAAATGTCGTGGCCGCATGGGCTGGACCAAACTTGATGAAGCTGAGCAGAAGAAGCTGGAAGTTGCGCTGGCGAATCATCTCAAGGCCAATCCTGTCCCTGTGATTCGCGATCTCGATGGCAATGTCATTCCCGACGGCACACCCATTGCATCACTGATGATGGAAGGCGGAGCAGCTGAGCTTGCAACCCACCCCGAGGCAGAGCAGGATTCATTGGAAGCTGCGTAGAACACGCTGTCGCGTTTACTCCACTTCAATCACCACGCCCAGGTTTACAAATGCCAGTTGAGCATCGATGCGCTCTTCGGGGATCGCAAACTGGGCGGTGACTGCAGCGCGATAGGCTGCGATCTGTACCGAATAACGTGCAACCGCTTCAGTACATTTGCTCTTGCTGATCGCATCGGTCTTGAAGTCGATGATCTGCGCCCGGGCTGCACTGGCATCTGCTGTGGAAATGACAAGGCGATCAATGGTGCCCCGCTGCAGACCCTGATCTGAGGACAGAATGAAACGGTGTTCGTGCAGTATGGTCGCGTGCGGATCATCGTCAGGCCGCTGAAACACTCTGCGGATCTCTGCGTGCTCAAGACACTGAAGAAACTCGTGCACTTCATCTTCGAGCCATGCACGATCTCTGCGAGACGTGATGCGCGCAGCAGCAGACACGAGCGCTGCCTGATCGGGCGTGCTCCCTTTATCGAGCCATTCGATCGTCTCGAACAGTCCGTGCCAGAGGATGCCACGATCGCGCGAGTCAGCGGGGATCGAGCGCAAACCCTCACGCAACTGGCTGCCACGCGAGGCTGTGTCCGCAGGGGATGGACGCACAAGGGCTGCCATGGTGCGGGCCCGAAGCGTTGGCAGAATAAGCGCGAGATCAGATTTCGTTCCTCCCTCATCATCACTCCAGACTTCGCGGCTGTCCTCGCCCGCTCCTGCATTGTCGATCCACGACTCCTCACCATGCGAAAACACAACGCGCTCCGGCTCAACGTTGTCAGGACTATTGAGCAGCGCATGGCGGAGCACACTGGAAAACGATTTCGATCTCGATCTCGATCTCGACTCGCGCGGGTTGATCAGCATGTACAGCCCCTGCCTTGGCCGTGTCATCATGACATACAGCATGTTCAACCCTTCGCGAATCTTGCGATTGTGATCCTCCGTTCGCAACGGGCCGATGTCATCAAACGCCTGCATGATGGGCGCGGAGGTTGTGCACGATGCCAGGGTCACATCACCGGCTGGACCCTCGCGATGGCTCACAACTTTGGCATCGTTGCGCGCCAGTTCAGATTCAAGTTGCGGCAGCACCACAATATCAAACTCCAGCCCCTTGGCCTGGTGGACAGTCATCACTTCGATCGGCGCGGGCTTGGGGTCTGCCACATTGGTTTCAACAACAGCGCGAACAAATCCACTTGCGCGGATCGAACCTGACTCTCCCTGATACGCATCTGCAAGATCAGCCAACTCCCAGAGACGGCGGGCTTCACGGGGATCAGCATGCTGCACCATGGCTTGAGCAAGCTCGCCAACGAAGCGCGCCAGGCCTAGCGTCTGACAGTTGCGGCGTGCATACTCACTCAGTTTTCGTGTCGCGCCTTTAATGCTGTCGCGTTCAAAGTCACACGTGATGTCCACGTGCGCTCCCAGAGGTGAACGCAGGACATTGAACCCCGCAGTGGTGTGGCTGGGATGATCTGCAACAATCAGCAGATCGAGAATTGCCTGCACCGGCGGCGCATCAGTGAGCGGCGAACCACCCCTTCCCGACGCGTTGAGGTTGTGGCGTGAGGGTCCGAGTTCGTACAACATGTGGTTGACCGCGTCGTTGGTCCGCGTGAGAATGCCAATCGAGAGCGTGGGATTGCGGGTGTGAAGCTGCTTCACCAGTTCCGCGCCAGCTTCGATCGACCGCTGCGTCACCGTGGTCCGGTCACCACTCGTGATAGACCGCACCTCGACGTAGCCGGGCAGTTCGCTCCGGACTGTCCCATGCTGCTGAAACTGCGCGCTCCATGCGGTTGCAGCATCGCTGTGATCGGCTAATGTCTCATTTGTTTCCAGCGATGCGAAAACGCGATTCACCACATCAAGTACGATGGGCGATGAGCGACGACTCTCCGCAATGCTGTGAACTTCCAGCCGACCCTCAGCATTCGCTGCGATGTGTTCCAGCAACTCCGGCCGACCAGCCCGCCAGCCATAGATCGACTGCTTCACATCGCCGACGCAGAAGAACGTGCGCTGATCGACTCCCGCGCCGGGCCCGGTTGCGAGAATCTCTTCAACCAGAGGCGAGATCGCCCGCCATTGCGGGATGTTGGTGTCCTGCATCTCATCAATCAACAGATGCGTGATACGGCCATCCAGGCGGAAGAAGAGATCATGCAGATCGAAAGTTGCTGCAGCGCGAGCGACCAGGCGGGTGAGGTCCTCGAACGTGATCGCATGCATGCGCTGCGCAGCCAGGTCGTAGGCGCCGACAAACTGGCAGAGCAGTTCCCAAGTGGCCTGATTGCGCTGCTGCAGCATCAGGCGGATTGCGCCCAGGGCGTGGTTGATCAGCACGCGAAACGAACGGTCAAGCTCAGGCGGAATGGTCGATCTCGAAAACTTCTTGGCACCTCCAAGCACTTTGCTGCTGACACCCTTCGTCAGAAACTCCGTCCAGTCGTCGCCCATCGTTCTGCGGGCCTGGGCTGCTACCCTGAACTGATCTTGAGCGCTTTTCTGCAAATTGCCCTTCTTCAAACCCGCAACGACATCGCGCGTTTCATCCAGCGCCGCAGCCAGTTCATCCTCGCTCAACAACGTCCAGCGACCCGTCTCCAACTCCCATGCGGATTGCGTTGAGTCATCGAACACGGCCCGCATGCTGCTGACCGTCTCTTCAATCGTTTTGGTGACGTGGCTATCAGCCCTGCCGATGATGAGTCGCCTGAGTGTGTCGATGAGTTTCTGTGCATCGCGCTCATCGAGCATCAACCTGATGGCATCACGGCGAAGTTCAGAGATGCGGTAATCTTCGACGATCGATGCATCTGCTCCCACGCCGAGTTCATAACCAAAGCAGCGGACCACACCAGCGAAGAAACTGTCAAACGTGCGTACCTGCATGCGGTGCACATTGCCAGCCAGCTTTTCGAGAAGGTCGAGCACGCGCTCGCGGCTCAGCGTTCGCGGCTCATTCACAACCCGAAAGAGCGGCGGCGCAGCTGGGTCAGCATCATCATGGAACGTGGCATCGTCTCCAAACACATCGCTCGCCAGCGCAGCCCGCGCCTTGTCGCACACAGCAGCCGATGCCAGCCGCTCGAAGATGCGATCACGTATCTCAGCTGCAGCAGCGCGCGTGAATGTCGTCGCCAGGATGTGAGCCGGATCAACGTCGTGAAGCAGCAGACTCAGATAGCGCACCACCAGCTGATAGGTCTTGCCCGTCCCGGCTGATGCCATGATGACGCGGTGATCGAGCGCCCCCATCGCAGGAATGGCTGAGCCATGCGCCTTACCCGTCATAGGTGACATCCTCAGCGACAAAGGCCGCGGTCTGGCAGATGTTCTCAAACTTGTCGAACTTCACCTTCTTGCCTTGCTCCATCTTGAACTGGCACGATCGAATGTCCCCTGCGATCTCGCGGGCGCGATCGACAGCCTGCTGCAGTTCCGCACTGGTCCACGAGGCAGCGTCGAGACACACGCCAGCTGGCGAAGGCGGAATCTGAATGTACGCGAGTTCAACACGCTCAGCATCAGCCTTTTCATCAATCGCGTTCACATAAAAGTGGTGATAGAGCGGCAGTTGCAGGTCGATCCACCCGCGTTTGCTGCGATGGGCTTTCTCAGGTGACGACGCTTTGCCGGTCTTGTAATCGAGAATGCGAATGCGTCCATCAGCATGCTGGTCGATGCGATCGATCTTGCCAGTGATGCGGATGCATGAACCGTCATCAAGCGTGAGCGTGGCATGTTCGGGCAGATTCAGCTCGCTGTAGATCGTCCGCCAGCCGTCGCGCACCCATTCAGCATGGAGCGGCGCAAACGCGCGCAGTCGCTCGCGCAGCCGTTCCACCTGCACGCGCACCGCGGGAAGTGCAGCGGGTCCGAAGCGCTCCGCAGCCTGGGCATCGAGAATCTCGGACAACGCTGCAGCGATCGTGGGTACATCACTGCACGCACGCATCGACGCATCGCTGGTGAACGCTTCGAGAACGTCATGGGCCAGCGATCCGAACGCGCCGCCATCCATTTCATCGATGTCGTCGCTGCAATCGTCGAGACGCAAGACCTGCCCCAGCCAGAAGCGGTACGGGCATTCCATGTATGTCTTGAAGTGCGTCACGCGCAGCGATTCCATCACAGGCACATCCGCCGGCGCGGGCGTGAGGACAAACACTGAGCGTGGTGATGCAACTGGACCATGTAGCGGCGTCGACCACGCACGGGCATTCTTATGATCTGCCAATTGAAGCAACCGTGCTGGCAGTCGCTCACGCTCGCAGGCCAGCAGAAAACGACTGGGCGCGAGCGGTTCGAGATAGCGATCACGTCGCCCCACAATCAAGGTGACTTTCGTTCGCGAATGAATCAGTTGTTCCAGAAGAAAGCGGTCGCGCGTTGTGCGTTGACGATCATCCGGCAGTCCCAGTCGCGTGCGCAACATGTCAGGCAGAAAGCGGTGGCTGTGCGACGTCGATGGAATCGAGCCGTCGTTCACATTCAGCAGCACAACATGATGCGAAAGATCGCCCGCCAGTTCCAGCCAGCCGACTGCTTCGACATCACCTGCATCAGTTGCTTCAGGAACTGTGGCGTGACGCGCGCGCGTTGTGATCAGTTCAATCGCGCCCGGCCCATCCACTGTCGGCTGAAGCGATGCGGGCACGCGCTGCAGATCTTTCAGCACGCCAAATACCTGCAGACATGCCTCAGCCGCTTCGCGTTGCGACTCAACTTCGCTTGACCAGGGAATCCATCCAAAGAGCGTGTCCAGCACCTTCAGAAGTGGTCCAGCCCACTCATGCAACGGCCGCGCGTCGCCAGCAAGCGGCTCAAGGATTGCATTCACCGCATGGTAAAGTTCTGCCATACTCTGTTGGTTTCTCTCATCTCCCAGCCATTGGCCATCGAGTGATCCCGAAAGATGTTCGTTGAAATAGCGATCGATGAGTTCGATCCAGCGATGGACCGCGTTGCCCGATTGCCGGACCGACATCGAAGCAATACTTTCGATGTCAATCTGTCTGACGAGTTCTGCAAAGTGATGAAAGCGCGGTTCGCGCAGCCATTGCCCGGCTCGCTGAAGAGCTTGCATCGGCCGTGTATGGATCAACGCGCTGCCTGAGGCAAGTCGGATTTCGATGCCTGCGATCCGCCCGTTCCGCTTGAGCGACTGTGCAACTGTCTCATCGCCCAGGCCGATCGTCACGCCACCCTTTGCCTGCTCTGGTGTCATGGCCGCAATGGCGCGCAACGCAGCCTGCACCTGATCGCGGGGGCGGTCAGCAACGATCACATCCGACTCAGCAATCGGCAGCGGCGTATTGCACCAGGGTCCAGCAACCAGCGCGCCCATCGCATCAAACCGCTCACTCATCTCTTCGGATGCTGCAATCAGCGCTGTGACGCGGGCTGCGGTGCGCGCAAGCATTTGGCGCATGAGGGGCGGACATTCGACCAGGCCGATCAGGACGACACGGTCATGATTGTTCGGAATCACAGTCCCGGCCCTGGTCGCGTGCTCGATCGCGTTTCTGATCGCATCTGCCTGAGTACTCAGGCCTGCAGCGTGAAGATTGTCATCAACTGCCTGCTGAACATGTGTCAGCACATTCCAACGGGCGCTCTCGCGTGGCAGATCGAAATCTTCCAGCGCAGCTGACACATCTGCGAATGTCAACTCGTGTCCTGCCAGAAGTTCATGCAGTTCGGCGAGCTCGCGCGCAATCGCTAACCAGCTGGCATGATCCTCGTGCGCCGGCGGCTGGGGCAGAAGCGCGTGAAGCATGTCGCGCGATTGTGTCACCAATGCTGCCAGCCACGCCATCTCGAGTTCCAGTTCGCTTGCAACAGCCCCGGCAGCGCCCGACACTAGCAGTGACGGAAGATGGCGAAGTGTCACGACGCGCGGTGGCAAAAGGTTCAGCTGCATCGCAGTAGCAGCCCTCATGAGTTCCGCTTCCAGAAGACGCTGCGTCCGCCCGCCATTCACAACGCAAATGGTGCTGGCAAGATCAATCGCGCCATGAAGGAACTGATCCTGCTCATGCGCATTTTGCACCAGCCATGCCGCTGCCCGCTCGATGGGCGGCGTGGACCACCCCAGGAATATTCGTTGCACATCACTCATCTGTTTTCGTCCACTCACCGCTCCCCACACCTCCATCACCTTGGTATGTCACCCTGAATCATGGTATGAACATTGAGGAGCAACTCGCGGAGTTCGGCTTCCCGCATTTCTTTCGAGGCTGCTGCCTGTGAAAACCACTTGCGCGAACGCACATCATCTTCGGGCCAGGTCGATTCGATGCGTGTGACATGCAGGAGAAAAACTTCAACAGCGCATGTCGCTCCCCACTTCTCGTAGCAGAAAGTGGTGATCACCTCATCGCCCAGTTCGCCACGCAGTCCTGCTTCCTCTGCGCATTCGCGGGCTGCAGCTGTTCGGGCATCTTCGCCGGGATCAACGATGCCCTTGGGAATCGTCCAGCGACGGCCACTGGCACTTGTGATCAGCGCGATGCGCAGCTTGCCGTCGCCGTTGATCTGATAGGGGATCACTGCTGCCTGTGGGATCACTTCTCTCTTTGCCACCGTGCGACATCCTTGTCTGTTGGGTGAATGTGATGCATGTGCCAACGTACACTCTATCAGATTCTCAACAGCCGTGGGAGTGTGATTCCTTCCAATTGATTGCATCTCATCGGGGGCAGCCGGGCCGCATCACCGCTTTGCCATGCGTACACTACTCACTGCATATGGCGACGCAATCTCCCGTCACAACCTATAAGCTTCCCTTCGAGCTTTCCATCATTGAGCTTGAGAAGCAGATGGCCCGCTTGCGGAGCGAGAGCGACAGCCAGGACGCCAGCGCTGCTGAGAAGCTCAAAGCGCTCGAAGCGAACAGAGACAGCCTCCTCACCAATCTCTATCGAGACCTGCGGCCGTGGGACACCGTGCTGGTCGCGCGACACCCCCATCGTCCTCAGACATCCGACTACATCGAGCGCATGTGTCGCGACTTTGCAGAGTTGCATGGCGATCGAAGATTTGGTGACGATCCTGCAATGATCACAGGCTTTGCCCGCATTGGCTCCGAGAAAGTCATGCTCATCGGACATCAGAAAGGCAAGACAACATCCGAGCGCATGGCCTGCCACTTCGGCTGCGCCCATCCTGAAGGCTATCGCAAAGCGCTCCACAAGATGAAACTGGCTGAGAAGTTTGGCCTGCCAATCGTGACACTCATCGATACGCAAGGCGCGTATCCCGGGATCGGGTCGGAACAGCGCGGCATCGCTGAAGCCATCGCAGTGAACCTGCGCGAGATGGCACGCCTCAAGACCATCATCATCAGTGTTGTGATTGGAGAGGGCGGGTCGGGCGGCGCACTGGGGATCGGCGTGGCTGATCGCGTGGCCATGCTCGAACATGCCTGGTACTCGGTCATCAGTCCCGAAGGTTGCGCCGCGATTCTGTGGAAAGAATCCACCGAAGCAACGCGCGTCTCAGCGGCGCGGGCGCTGGCGCTGACTGCGCGAGAGAACCTCAAGAACGGCATCATCGATGCTGTCATCGAAGAACCGCTGGGAGGTGCACATCGCGGCCCTCAGGAGGCAGCTGATCGCCTGGCGGCGTGGATCGGCGAGCAGATTCGCAGTCTCAAACGCTTCAAGCCGCAGACACTCGTGCGAAGACGAATGCAGCGCTTCCGCGCCTTCGGGGAGTTTCTCGAACCCGAACCCGACAACGTGCAGGCATCAGCCGATGATGAGTGACACAGAGGGTGTCATTCGTACCACTCGAGCATCATTCGAATGTCAAGCGGCAGACCATCGTATTCGGCCGCGGTCAATGCACTTCGAAGCTGAATGCAGGTTGTTTCAACGAGTTCTCGCCCTCTGAGCAGGAGATTGCCGTGTGGAAATGCGTCACGGAACGAGGGCAGCCCCGGGCCAGACATCTGCTGCATGCGCTGCTTCGCCTCGAACAGCGACAAGCGCGTGGCGAGCGTATCCCACCGCTCCCACCTTCCGACCAGCTCCATTCGAAGCTGCTGCTGCCGCCTCGCGTACTCTTCCATCACGCGCCCTATGACGTTGCGACTGGCTTGAGAAACGTGTCGATCAGCCAATGCCTGCTCGATGTATTCGACGGGTGTGAGCACGAAGATTTCAGGATACATACTCGCATAGGCTCGATCGAGGAATGTCGCGCCTTTAACTTCGTCCAGCTGTTGTGAGATCAGTACGGCGTATTGCGTGTTCGTCTGCTCGACCGCGTACCTCAACTCTTCGATACCGATCCGGAACGCTGCGACAATCTCAGCTTGAACTCCCGGGTCGACTTTGTCGGAAAGATTGCTTGTCACCTGTGCAACTCGCTGGGGGTACTGATGGAGAAGTGCGTTGAGCGCATGATCCATGCTCGTCTCGTACTCAGCGACAAGCTCGCGCACCCGCAGTGGGAATGGCTCTTGAACAGTCTCCACGAGCACTGCAGCCAGGTCGACGGTCCTGCCAGTACCAAGACGGGCGGCTTCGTTCAGTAGACAGGCGCGACGAAACCGCCGCGCTGCACTGATCCACCTCTTTGCGGCTTCATCATCAAGCAGCGCACCAACGTCGTTCAGGAGTCGCGTGTCCAGATCATGACGCCGCTTCCGCCACGAATCGTACGCGTTTGGGAACGGTGGCTGCGTCCGCTGCGAGGGGTCGATCAACGCGGCCTGGGCGCGATTGTGAGCCATGTTCTCGCGAACCTGCGCGTACAGGGTTCTGCGAGCATCATCAAAGTCACTGGTGTATTGCTCATACAGCGCGCGGCACAGCATGATCTCTTCGTCGTTGACACCTGCCTGATGCAGAGTTTCATCCAACTCGCTCGATTCAACGATGGGTGACACGTCGATCGGCTCACCCCCGCTTTGCATGACACGGGTGCTCAACAGCTCGCACATCGTAACGACTATCAGCAAGCCAAGGTGGACGGAAGTCATCATTCTCTTGACCTTCCCTCGACCACTATCTCGCACTCGGCGCCAGACTCCGATCGCAGAACGACTCGGGCGGGGAAAGTGCCCTCATAATCGCCCATGTCAACGCGAGCTCGCAGAAGTCGACGACTTAGTCGCCGCAAATGAATACACGGCACACATCAGCGCTTGGACACCCGGTTCCGAGGTTGCAAAGACATTCGTTCGGAACAGTGCTTGGCGCGCAGGTTGCACCGTAATCCCAGAACCCGCAATCCACTGGTTGCTGCACTGTTTTCTGGCAGTTATCCGCGGGATTCCCCGTGTAATAGCAATACTTGTCCAACTCTCCTGTCGTGTCCGTGCATCGGTAGCACGTACCGGCGCATGTGGCCAGCGGACAGTTATTGCGACGATACATACCGCACAAGACATTACTTGGGCTGCAATTGAAGCCTTCGCCGATGGCATCCCCCAAGTCAGGCTGAGCGACGACCGATTCGAGGCCGACTCCGAACACGAGCACGATCGATGCAAGAACATGTCTCATTTCAAATCATATGAATAGGCTGGTCAGTATGAGTGGTGCCTATCGCATACATAAAGGATACTGACCAGCCTATTGCTTCGTCAAATGCAGAATTGCACTTTCTCCATAGTCCTTGGTTCACGCATGCTGGCAGCCGTCGCTGGCTCATTGGGGTCGTTGGCGTCGGTGCCCACACTCGCTCAGGCTCTATCAACGGCTGATTTCGCGCATCATTCAGAATCGCTTGAACTTACTCCCGCTGGACAGGTGCTGTTGGAGAGTGCAGTTTCAGAGTACCGCATCGCGTTTGAGCGGGGTGAGCGTGCCGAAGCCGCTTTCCTTGCGTGGGCGAACGCTCCTCAGAATTTGGTGGCTCTTGATGATGGAGTCGATCCAATGTTTGCAGCTGATGGACGCAGGTTTGCTGCGAGATGGCGAACTGAGCAACGACGTCTGGTCGACCAGTACTTCGCGACTCTCAGAGAGTTCTGCGACCCTTCGATCGTTGGTTCGCTTGAGCGTGAGTTCCTTCGCAAAGCATTCCTCGCTCAGGAACCCTCCGCGCAAGATCAGATACCTGACCTGATCGCTCTGTTGGACCCGTCGAGCATTTCCGGCTCCGAAGCGCTGTCGCATGTGATCGAGCAATATGCCATGGATATCGACCGACTGTTGCGATTGGCGTGGCGGCAGCCGCAGCAGCCCTCGGATACGGCCAGAAATGCGATTGCCGAGTTCATCAGGAGCGATGATCTGCCCGGATTGATCGAACACTTCAAACAACAGATCGAGGACGAATCTCGTTTGCACCTCGCCACCTTACGCCATGTCCCAAGGATCACGACACAGCTCCCCGCTGACTCCGCTCGTGTATTTGAAGAACAGGCCCATCGCATCCTGTACGGTGCAATCTATCGAACCGTCGGGACCGACGAGACGGATGTTGATGAGAGGGATCGACGCGAACTTCAGAATGCCCGCGAGCAACTCATCGAACTGCGCAATGAAATGATGACTGTTCGCGGGGTCGATGCGCGGGCTCGCGCTCAGGCTCTGCGAGCACTGAATCGCCCAGTCGAACCGGAAGATCCGGAGGCGAAGTATCGCGAGGCACTGGTACGCTTCCGAGATGCCTGGCGCTCACGACGAGAGTCGTCATGGCACCCAAGTTGAAACAGAGCAACCGCTGCGGGTTCTACCTGAAAGCGATGTGGAATTGACCATATTTCCCAACTGGTCTATTATCGTCGTTCGCCCGGCGAGGCGAAAGATCGTAAATCTTTCAAAGACAAGGAGTTATACACATGAACGCCTTGTCAGGAGTCTGAATCGTGGCCAGAAAGACCTCGACAGCCCGAAAGAAAACCACCGCAGCCAGGAAAACATCTTCGGCTGCGCGATCGAAGTCCACGACCACCAGGAAGAAGAAGTCCACCTCCAAAGGGACCACCAGCCGCTCTTCTTCGAAGAAGAAAAAGACAACTGCGAAAGCGTCATCCAGAAGGAAGGCGGCCAGCAAGAAGTCGACTGCCAAAAAGTCCACCGCGAACAAGAAGAGTCGCACTTCCAAAAAGAAGACAGCAGCGAGCGCGAAGAAAACCAACAGGAAGACGTCGAAGAAGACCGGCAAGAAGAAGACAACAGCAAAGAAATCCAAAACCAAAACGACAAGCACGACGAAGAAAATTTCGCCAAAGAAGAAGACCGGATCGGCCAGCGATACTGCTGTTGATTCCCCCGAAGTTGCTGCCCAACAGCCGACCAAAAAGAAGCGCTCAAGTCCATCTCGACGCAAGAAGGCAGCAACTGCAACACCACAGCCGCCACCCGCCCCGGATGCTGATGGGTACATCATTATCAACGGCCGTCGCGTTCGTATGATCAGCACCAAGAATCTCAGCAAAAAGAAAAAGAAGCGTTCAAGCGCATCTTCAGGAGCTGATGATCAGCCCAAGGTGATCGACAAGCCTATCAAGACAAAGCTCTCTGCCAAGGATCTTGATCGCTTTCGCGATCTTCTTCTGATCCAGCGGGCTGAACAGCTGGGTGACCTCAACGCGATGGAAGCTGAAGCCCTGCGAAGCTCGGGTGGAAACCTCTCGCACATGCCGATCCATATGGCTGATGTGGGCACCGACACATACGAGCAGGACTTCATGCTGAGCATGGCCGAATCCGAGCGCAAACTGTTGCGCGAGATTGATGATGCTCTGCGGCGGATCGAGGACAAGACCTATGGCGTGTGCCAGCTGACGGGCAAGCCGATTCCCAAGACGCGGCTGAACGCGAAACCCTGGGCCAAGTACACCATCGAGGCGGCACGCATGGTTGAGAACGGACAGATTGTGTGAACCATGCCGGAGAAAGATCGCACAATCATCGCTGCTGAGAATGATCCTCAAATGCCTGCGCTGCGCAGACCGCGGGCGTGGCGATCGCCGTCTGCGTGGATGCTCTTGCTGTTCGTTTTTGCAGGCGGGCTCGCGCTCGATCTGGGCTCAAAGTCGTGGGCATTCAACAACGTTGCGAATTTCCCCGTCAACATTCCCCGCGATCTGATGCTGGCCGATCCCAACTACAACCCGGTCCCCTATCACACACCCCGTCATGTCGTTCCAGGGGTGCTTGACTTTCGCCTTGTCGTCAATCGCGGCGCGGTGTTCGGCATCGGACAGAATCGTCGACCGTTTTTTATTGCATTCACTGTCGTTGCCATTTTCATAGGCGTGTTGCTCTTTGCCCGCTGGACCGCGGTGCACCATCGTCTTGCACATCTCGCCATTGGCCTGATCCTCGCAGGCGGCGTCGGGAATCTGTGGGACCGGTTTCAATACGTGGCTGTGCGCGACTTTCTCCATCTCTTTCCAGACCTCCACCTGCCATTCAACGTTCACTGGCCAGGCGGCAATCCGGAAGTGTTCCCCTGGGTCTTCAACATCGCAGACATGATGCTGCTCGCGGGCATGGTCTTGCTGATGTTCCACATCAACCGCGCTGAAGCAAGGCGGAAGAAGATAGAGGTTGACCCACCCGATGCTGAGTTGGAAGAGAGCGCGGCTTGAGCTTAATCAGCTGGGGCCCAGCTTAATCATACCGATGATTTCATCGGAATGTGGACCCCTTGCGCCCGCGCGCATTCGAGTGCTTCCTCATATCCCGCATCCACGTGCCTCAAGATTCCCATCAGGGGATCGTTCCACAGCACGCGTTTGATTCTCTCATCAGCTTCGGTCGTGCCGTCGCACACGATCACCTGTCCCGCATGTTGCGAATAGCCGATGCCGACCCCACCGCCGTGGTGGAAGCTCACCCAACTTGCGCCCGAGACCGCGTTGACCGCAAAGTTGAGCAGCGGCCAATCTGAAATGGCATCGCTGCCATCTTTCATTGCTTCGGTCTCACGGTTGGGTGATGCGACGCTGCCACAGTCAAGATGATCGCGACCGATGACGATGGGGGCTTTCACTTTGCCTTCGCGCACAAGTTTGTTGAACGCAAGGCCAGCCCGGTCGCGTTCGCCCAGGCCCAGCCAGCAGATGCGGCAGGGCAGTCCCTGTGCACCACCCATCGGCAGGCGCTCCTGAACTTTATGAATCCAGCGATGCAAGCCAGCGCGGTAATCTGCACCGCCGTCTGACGGTTGCGTCTCATCAGTTTTCTGTGACCGATCGTCGGGAAACAGATCAAGAATCGCTTCATCCGTCACGCGAATGTCTTCCGGATCGCCGGAAAGGGCACACCATCTGAATGGGCCTCTACCCAGGCAGAACTGCGGCCGAATAAATGCAGGAACGAAACCCGGAAAAGCGAACGCTGTTGCGCGGTCAAGGCCATGTTCATGAGCGCGTTGACGAATGTTGTTCCCGTAGTCAAACGTCTTTGCGCCACGCTGCATGAGTTCGACCATGAGTTCCACATGGCGGTGCATCCCAGCCATTGCTGCATCTGTGTATGCCTGCGGATCGCGCCGGCGGAGCTCATCTGCTTTGGCACGGCTCATGCCTGGCGGGTAATAGCCGTTGAGTGGATCATGCGCTGACGTCTGATCGGTGAGTGTGTCGGGGGTGATGTCGCGCTTGATCAAACGTTCGAGGAGATCGACAGCGTTGCCGAGCAGCCCGATTGAAATCGGCACGCCTTGTTGCTTTGCGTCTAAAGCTCGATCAATGGCGCGATCGAGATCAGGCTCGATCTCATCGAGATACTTGTCGTGCTTGCGCTTCTCGAGGCGCTCGATGCATATCTCCGCTATCAGACAGACGCCTTCATTCATGGTGATGGCCAGCGGTTGAGCCCCACCCATTCCACCACACCCTGCGGTGACATTCAGCGTTCCTCTCAATGAGCCGCCGCCATCGGAAGACGCGAAATGCTGCCGCGCGCATTCTGCATATGTCTCATAAGTACCTTGCAGGATGCCCTGCGTACCGATGTAAATCCACGATCCCGCAGTCATCTGGCCAAACATGATGAGGCCTTTGGCTGCGAGTTCATCAAAATGTTCCTGCGTTGCCCAGTGGGGAACGAGGTTCGAGTTGGCGATGATGACACGAGGCGAGTCTGGTGTGGTCCGCGCGATGCCGACTGGCTTTCCGGATTGCACGAGCAGCGTTTCATCTGCTTCGAGATTCTTCAGACACGCAACGATTGCATCAAAGCATTCCCAGTTGCGTGCAGCCTGACCGCGACCGCCATACACAACAAGCTCGCTTGGATTCTCTGCAACCTCCGGGTCGAGGTTGTTCATGAGCATGCGCATCGCAGCCTCGGCCTGCCAGGTCTTGCAGGTCTTGTGTGGGCCACGCGGGGCGCGAATGACACGTTGCGAAGTTGCGGCGGCAGCGGACGACGCTGTTGAAGGGGTGGAAGGCATGTCGCTGGATCTCCGCCGCGATGATAGAAGCTCCACCCCTCGCTGTGTGATCCCTGGGATCAATCGCGATCATGCGTCTGCAGATCTACTTCTTCCCCTTGCGAGGTTTGCGTTTGAATGATGCGCTGGGCGAGACAGTCTTGGTGGAGCCTTTGGGCTTCTGCTCACCATCGCGAGGGTCTCGATCGGTGCCGAAGTTTGGAGCATCCTTGCTGCTGGGGATGCTGGATGCGCTTCTGACGCCTCGACTGCCGGGCTTGCGTTCGGTTGACATGGGAGAATCCTTAAAACTTGTGGAGGCGTGAGGTGAACTGTGAATCGTATGCGCGAAACACACACGGCGCACCAGCCACTTGCAAATCTGTTACCCCTGCCGAAACAACATGAAGGTGATGTCGTCGGGCTTTGAGGGCGCATGCGGAGTCGCGCGTTCAGCCATGCGGACTGATGCCTGCTCGATCAGCGCATCAGCCGCTTCCTGCAGCGGACCCTTGCGGATGATTTCGATGACTTCGCGCAGGTGGAGATTGTCAAAGAGTCCATCACTTCCAAGCAGGACCGTATCGCGCTGCTGCAGTTGCACAATCGGGCCGACATCGATGCGCATGGTTGCGCTGCCAACCATGTTCGAGATCAGATGCCGCTCTGCGTGATGCATCGCTTCGTCTTCGCTGAGCATCCCAGCTTCGACTGCATACGCAACCGGACCATGAGCCACTGTGATGAGCCGCCTTGCTCCGCGCTGTCCGATGACAAGAATCATTGAATCGCCAACGTGATATGGCCGTACCGCGCCATTGTCGACTTCGACCGCTGCGATGGTGGAGCCGGCGCCGATCCCGAGTTGCATGACGCGCTCGTTGGCACGTTCGATGCCGTCCATCACAGCAACGCGGAGTGCATCCTTGTCGGACGGCATGTCCTCAATCGCATCGCGCAGCGATTCAACCGCAATGGCTGATGCACGATCGCCCCCAGCCATACCGCCCATGCCGTCTGCGACGGCGAACACGCCTCGCGTTCCATTGACCGCGATTGCGACAGCGCTGTCCTGGTTGGCACGTGGCCGCGTCGGACACCGGCGTGAGCGCCAGACCAGAGCGCCATTGGCAAAGGATGGCATGTCGCCAGCTGCATCTTCAGCTGCTGCGACAAGTTCGGTTCTTTGCGGAATCGATGCCATGAGTCGTCCATCCAACTATGCGCATCGGCTCAGAACAGCCATGATCTTCAATCGAGCAGCCTGCCTATCAGGGAAATGGACTGGTGAGCGCGGCGACATCTGCTACACTCTCGCCCATGCTGGCACGGGTTGACAGCTTTGTGTTACAGGGCATCGACGCAGTTCTATGCGAACTCGAAGTCGATCTCAGTCCTGTTGGTTTGCCCAAGCAGACGATCGTCGGCCTGCCCGATGCTGCTGTGCGCGAGTCGATCGAGCGGGTTCGCACAGCCGTCCTCAACTGCGGCTACCGCTTTCCTCAGACCCGCATGACCATCAATCTTGCCCCTGCTGATATTCGCAAGGAAGGGCCGGTGTATGACGTTCCCATCGCGCTGGCAATACTCGCAGCCGAAGGGAGCATTCAACCTGCGGGAGCCAGCAACGGCAACGCGGGACAGTTGCGTGACTATCTCATCGCGGGCGAACTTGCGCTCGATGGTCGCATCCGTCCTGTCAACGGCGTCATCAGCCTTGCACTGCTGGCCCGCCAACTCGGCAAGCGCGGCGTCATCGTTCCTGACGCCAATGCACACGAGGCAGCTGCTGTCGACACAATCTCCGTGATCGGCGTCGAAACGCTGGGACAGATTGTCGGCTACTTCAATGGAACTGTCGATGTGCCAGCAGTCGAACATGTGGATGCAGAGTATTCGAT
>JBPCKF010000113.1:0-7484 GCA_051004555.1 Phycisphaerales bacterium
GGTGTATAATCAGCATCACCGCAGCCGGACGCAATACTCATCCCGGCTGCTGCGTTGGAATGTAAACGAACAACATTCACTGTTCACCAACACACACACAGGCACTTTCAATGGAGATTCAAATTATGAAGAGTCGTCGCAGTTTCTTTACGCTCATGGGTCTGACACTTGTTCTCGGCGCAACCACCGCCCTCACCGCGCCGCAGGATGGCCAGGTTGTCAAGGACGACAAGGCGAAGGTCGGCAATGCTGCCCCTGCCTTCACGCTCAACGACACCGAAGGCAAAGAAGTCAGCCTGTCTGATTTTGAAGGTCACATCGTCGTGCTGCAATGGATCAACCCGCAGTGCCCCGTGTGCGTCCGCTGCATGGAGAGTGGCCTTGTCACTGCCATGGCCAAGGAGTTGAAGGAGCTTGATGCAAACATCGTCCATCTCGCCATCAACAGCACCCACTCGCAGACGCCCGAACACACCGCTGAGTATCTCAAAGAGTATAAACTTGAGGTTCCCGGTCTGGTCGATTCAGAAGGCAAGGTTGGCAAGCTCTACGGTGCCAAGACCACACCTCACATGTTCGTCATCGATGCTGAAGGTGTGCTTCGCTACGCAGGTGCCTTCGACAACGATCCCCGCGGCAGCCGTGACGATGCCACCAACTACGCAGTCAATGCTGTCAAGCTGATTCTGGCTGGCGAAACCGTTGAACCCGCTGAGACCAAGCCCTACGGTTGCAACGTGAAGTACAAGCCAATCACCAACTGATTGATTGACCAAAGGCAATCGATGAACAATCAACGCGAGCCTCCGAACACTTCGGAGGCTCGCGTCATTTTTGCTTCGGTTTCGAAACTTGCCTCAGCCGCGGCCGTCGTCACCTTCGGATTCAGTCTCGAAATCAAATTCAAGATCATCGGTGCTTGGCGGCGTACCTGCAGGACGGTCTGACTGATGCCTGCGCAGAAACTCCAGGCGCCTGCGACTGGCTGGGTCGAGCGCCGTGCGGGCACGCGATCGTGGGCGATCCCCCGCACCATCTGCATTCTCCCTCATTGCCATCGTGTCTGACATCGCAGCGCCATCTTCTGCATTGGCGCGCTCGCGCTGCTGTTGCTCACGCCGTTGCATCTGCCTTCTGCGAGTGGTCTCGATCTGCTCGATAATCACATCCTGCTGTTCATCATTGAGCAGGTCCCACACAGCCTGCTGAAACGCTTCGGGCTTGGGTGCAACGGCTTGGGCGGCCTGCACCTTCTCGATAAGTTCGCGATCAAGCCGCCCGTCATTGCCATCTCTGCGGGCCTGCTGCCTGGCCTCATTGAACTTGCGAAGCGTCTCGCCATGTTCCGCTTGAAACGCGCGCTGCTGATTCTCGAACGCGGCAACCTGGCCCTCGATCGCTGCTCGCTGCTCGTCGGTGAGATTCAGCTCGCGCACCATTTCCAACCATCGCTGAGGCGTCATCGCTCCTCCGCGATTACGGGCAGCCTCACGCGTGCCGGGCATAAAGCCACCCGCTTCGCCTGGCGTCTCACGCACAATCGGTCCGCTCAGAATGCCCTCATCTTTCTGCTGCGACTGAACAGGACGATCGGGCTGCGAGGTCTGCGCAAACGCAAGTCCACCAATTCCCCCTCCCATCATCACAACAATCACAACCAAAGCACGCAGATGCCTTCGATAACAACGTTCATGCACCATCACACACTCCTCTTACAGAGAAAACCAGACCACAACACCAGACCAACGCCCCAACTTTACCCTGATTGCATACACCCTCATTCCCGCTGCATATGCTCCATCATGCCCCTCACACGCGACGTCATTCTTGATGCCCTCCGCACCGTTGATGATCCCGACCTCAAACGCGACCTCGTCTCGCTCAACATGGTCAAGGACATCGACATTCAGCCCGATCAGGTGAACATCACCATCGAGCTCACAACCCCAGCCTGTCCCATGAAGGATCGTATCCAAAGCGACATCCAGGCCGCGGTCACCAGCCGTGCCCGGGAATCCGGCGAGGCCAACCTGAATGTGAACGTCACATTCACAGCCAACGTCAAAGCCAAAACCCCCCAGGATCAGGCCAACGAAAACAGCCCGCTCCCCGGCGTTCGCCACATCGTCGCTGTCGGAGCCGGCAAAGGCGGCGTTGGAAAATCAACCGTCGCAGTCAATCTCGCAGTCGGACTCGCGCGACTCGGAGCACGCACCGGCTTGCTCGATGGCGACATCTACGGCCCCAGCGCCCCCACCATGCTTGGCCTTGCGAGCGAACGACCACGAATGCGCGACGAACAAACCATGCTCCCATTCGAAAAGCATGGCATTCGTTCCATGTCCATCGGCAAACTTGTTCCCACCGACAAAGCCCTCATCTGGCGTGGCCCGATGGCACACGGCGCATTCCGGCAGCTTGCACTGCAAACCGAATGGGGCGAACTCGATTATCTCATCGTCGACCTGCCACCCGGCACCGGCGATGTGCCACTCAGCCTCTGTCAGATGCTGCCTCTCTCCGGCGCAGTTGTCGTCTGCACGCCCCAGATCGTCGCCCAGGACGACGCACGCAGAGCCGTTCGCATGTTTCAGCAACTCGGCGTCGATGTGCTCGGCGTTGTCGAAAACATGTCGTACTTCGTCGGCAACGATGGCGTCACCTACGACCTCTTCGGAAAAGGCGGCGCAGAAGCGCTCGCAGCCGAAATGAACCTGCCATTCCTCGGCGCAGTCCCAATCCACACCTGCCTGCGGCGCAATGGCGATGAAGGAACCCCACTGAAAAACTGGACCGACAGCAACGACCTCGCACGCGAACTCGACGCAGTCTGCCAGGCAGTCGCCCAACAAGTCTCAATCAACACATCCAGCGGCAAACTGATACAGCCAACATTATCAATACGTTGATCCGGGACGGTCAGCCTTCAACGAGCGGCTTTTTTCCCGTTGTTGTTCTTCGATCCTGCTACCAACTTCCTCTGCGACCGAGTCACGTATTCACAAACAGGAGAGTCGGCCCTGCGATCGCGGCGTGATTTTGGCACCTTGCCCTCGCGCGCGACACCATCGCCGAACAGAGCTGCAAGCAGACGCTGATCACCTCGGGGATTGTTCCCATTGAGGACTTCTTTCATATTATTTCTTCCTTCCACTAGTTCATCAAAGAATGCGCATCACCTGTCACACGATGCGCGAGCAGAATGACTATGCGTCACTGAAATGAACCCCGGATGAACCCTCAGTGAAAACGACCTCACGACCGCGATCGCACACTCCAGACCGCGATGAGAGCGATCGTCATCCAGCGCACTTCCTGCGCTCATGAAGATTTGGCATTCGGACACTTCCGACGTTGCGATCGCGTGTCGTCGTACGTGAACACATGCGCGGATTCTTGCGCGGAGGATCGCTTGCTGATCTGCGCGGCTCTGATGGGGCACAGGCGAAGCGATCACGTGAATCTCATCAAGTGATGCTGACATTACCGACATCAGCGTAACCTTCGGCGAAGTGATCTCGGGCGATGTCGAGTCTCTGACTCAGTCTGATGACGTATATCTCGAAACCCAATCAGCTTTCGGCTTCCTTTCGTCGGAACCTAACCGCATGAGTCTCACCATCGGTGCGATCACCGAGCAAGAGCCCGGGTCGATAGGCCTCTCGATCGAGGCTCGCACCAACAACCCCGATGGAACTGCGACCGTTCAAATTCGCAACTGGGGAACCCGCGCGCTGGACTTCGTCGGTAGGTATCAGATCGGCACATGGGAAGCGATCGAGTTGTTAACAGTCGATGGGATGCATCATGCCCGCCCTGAGGATGGTCGTATCGAGATCGAAATCAAGCACGTCATCGTCGCGACGTTCTCCGCAAGCGGATTCCGCTCCCGGCTGGATCACGTCAAAATTACTGTCACCGGCTCACAACAGTAACTCAGGACCGCAAGTGTGACAGGTGCCTTGCTGTGTTGCGCCGAGGACCGCTTGCTGACCTGCGCGACTCTGATACGCCCCACTTCCCTACTCATCCACTCGTTCTCGGCCCGGCTAGAATCATGCAATGAGCGAGTTCTTCGACCCGAATGTTCCTGACGATGATGGCGTAGCCGCGGAAGCAGTGCAAAAGCGGCCGACTGCAGATGATGCTTCGGGTGCTCGACGGCGTGGGCGTCTTTCGGTTTCTGATCGTATTCGAGACCAGCGTCGTTCCGAGCGGGTTGTGCTCCTGGTAGTTCGCGCTCTTTTTCTGGTGATGCTTGCCAGCGTGACCACGCTCACCATCTGGGCCCGGGCCGATCCCAACGAGCCGGGCGATTTCAGTCCGACGACTGTCATTGCGATTATTCTTTCGACGATGGCTGTGGGTGTGATCGTTCTGGCGGTTGATTATCTCACGCCCAACAAACGGCTGGCGTCGACTGTTGGTGTGTACCTGGGCATCTGCGTGGGTCTGCTGGGCGCCATTGCGATTGCGCGGCTCATCGACACCGTGGCGCAGGCGTGGGGCCTTGAGACCAATCCATATATCGAACTCGCCAAGGTGGTGGTCGGCATTGTCCTGTGTTATCTTGCGGTGTCGTTTGTGTTGACCACGAAGGACGATTTCCGTCTGGTGATTCCGTATGTAGAGTTTGCCAAGCAGGTGCGGGGCACGCGGCCGATGCTGCTCGATACATCAGTATTGATTGATGGTCGCATTGAAGCGATGGTGCAGTCTGGCTTTATTGATGCCCCGCTGGTCGTGCCTGTTTTTGTGGTTGAGGAGTTGCAGATTCTTTCAGATTCGGGCGATCGCCTGAAACGTTCGCGCGGCAGGCGCGGGCTGGATGTTGTCACGCGCCTGCAGAAGGAAGCCCTCATTGAACTGTCGATTGATGATGTCGAAGTCCCTGGGCATTCTGTTGATCATAAGCTCGTGGAGCTTGCCCGCACCCAGCAGATGCGCATTCTCACGACCGATTACAACCTCATGAAAGTTGCGAAGATCAATGGTGCTGCGGTGCTGAATGTGAATGATCTTGCGTCGGGCCTGAAGACTGTGGTTGTGCCGGGCGAAAGCATGCACGTGGAAATCGTCAAGCGTGGCGAAAACGAGGGGCAGGGCGTTGGCTATATGCCCGATGGCACGATGATTGTTGTTGAGAACGCCAAGGAATGTATCGGAGCATCAGTTGATGTTGTGGTAACCAACTCGCTGCAGACCAGTGCTGGCCGCATGATCTTTGCCCGTGTTGAAACAGACAGTGATGGCAATGGTTCTTCAGCACAAGAAGATGACAGCGCTGCATCCCGGGCGTCAAATGCTGCCAGTGCAGCAACATCGCAGCCTCGTCATACTGATCCCACAGGATCAGCCCGCCGTGGCCGCAGCAATCCCGGCCGCAGTCCACGCCGGTGAGTGATTGAAATCATCGCCGCCGCTTGAGGACGTCTGCAACAAAGGCGTCGTACTCAAGAGCGAATGCGTTGAGATCGCTGTTGAAATATGTGAGAATGACGCCCGGCCCGAGTTGACTTGTCGCCAATCGGCGCCGCTCGCCGGGCGGGGAAGCGTTCAGGGCGGTGAGGACCGTTGATGTGATGCGGCCATTGGCAGCATCCCTCAGCACCCGCCGCAAGCCATCGCGATAGCGGCCGCCTTCACCTTCGTTGAGAAAGTGCACCAGCAGCCAGACCTGCGCGTAGTACGTCAGCAGCCCTTCATCATCGCGCTGCAGAAAGTGTTGCGGGCTGCGATCGATGAGTTGAATGAGTGGCACAAGTGCATCGCGACGGGCTGCTCTGCGAAGTGAAAACATGCGATGAGGATTGGCCCAGGCATCAAAGACAATGGGACTGCCGGGCGATTGCTGTCGCCCTTCCATCCAGGCTGCAATGCCTTCTTCGAGCCAGGTGGGCAGAGGGTGTTTGAAAGCAACCTGTGTGTATTGATGCCAGCCTTCGTGCGAGAGCATTGCAAAGGTGTCGTCGTAGCCAAGGTCGTAGAGCACCGCAGTGCCGCGAGTCGTGTAGCCGCCACGTCCGAGACTGAGATAGACAGCTGCGTGTTCCTTCATCAGCAACTCGGTGTACCGCTGCCATTGGGGACGATCTGCAAAGAGGTAGATGTCGAGCGGACGGGGCGGCTCGGGCAGCTCGCAGAACACTGTTCGATAGTGCAGCAGCGCAACGTCGCAGAACGCAGCAACTCCCTCGCGCATCCAGTGTGTTGAGCCGGTGGTAAAGAGGCGGTGATGCTGTGATGTGAGCTGGATGCCGGTCGCGCCTTCAAAGTCCCACGGCAATGCTGCGAAAGATGCGGGCTGTTCCGCAGGGTTCGGCTGTGCGGTTGTTGTGGTTGGGGTTGTGGATGCAGCGTTGGTGTGGACGCTCGTCGATGCGGGCTGGCGAGTGCGCTTTGCCCCGGCGCAGCCGGACGTGCAGGTGAATGCTATCGCAGCCATGACGAGCAGCGGACCCAGCGTTGGAAAAGCGCGTTGATTCATGCAGTGTTTCATCGGCCAAGTCGGTCGATGGCCGCCTGCTTCAGAGTACGTTCGCGTTCTGCATCTGCTAGTTGTTGACGGGTTTCGTTCACGAGCTTTTCGGGTGCTTTCTGCGCGTAGCCGGGGTTGTTCAGGCGGCCGCTGAGGGCTGCGATGGATTTCTCGAGGGCTGTAACTTCCTGTTCCAGTCGAGCCCGTTCGACCGCAGGATCGGCTGCCTCAGCAAGATCCAGCAGAAGTTGCTCCTGCCCTTCGAACGTAAACACAACGACCTGATCGCCCGATTCTGCTGCGCTGCGATCGAATGGTTTGATGGTCTCGAGTCCGGCAAGTGCTGCTGCAACCGGACCGCTGCTGTTGATTAGGTCGAAGACATCCGGCGATGCACAAAGTGTGATTCTGCGTTTGTCCGGCACCTTGTGTTCGCCCCGCAATGCCCGGATGGCTTCTACAAGATTGCGAATGCGCTCGAACGCATCATGACCCGATGCGTCCTCGATCGAGCATGCGATGTCCGGCCAGGGCGCGGTTGCCAGCAGATCGCTGGGGCCGAGCGTGATGCCGGGGATGGTAGCGTTCGCGTCGTTCTGTTTGCTGCGAACGTGCGGCCAGAGTGTTTCGGTGATGAAGGGACAGATGGGATGCAGCAGGCGGAGAATGCTATCAAGCACGCAGCGCAGCACGATCTGCTGTTGCGGGCTGGATTGAATCGTGGGTTTGATCGCTTCGAGATACCAGTCGCAGAAGTCGCGGCGGGCGAGGTCGTAGATGGCGTCAGCATAGGTGTTGACCTGATAAGCTGCAACAGCATCTTCAATGCGATGTACCGCCCTGTGCAGCCGCGTGAGCATCCACCGATCAGGGAGTGTCAGCGTCCGATCAGCACTGCCGACGTGGTCGAGGTTGCTGATGGCAAAGCGCACCGCGTTCCAGAGCTTATTGCAGAACGCTCTGCCAATGTCAAACTTGCTTGAGGTATTGCGGGCCAGTGGTGCAT
>JBPCKF010000114.1:0-12221 GCA_051004555.1 Phycisphaerales bacterium
CGCAATCAATACTATTGGCTGGGCGTGATCGTCGACCGCACCAACGTCATTGCAGAGACCGATGGCAATAATAACTACGCCTATCAGAAGATTTACATCAACTGAACAGCACCATCCAACGTCATCGATTCGCACAAAAGCCGCCCGAACCTTCGGGCGGCTTTGTTTGTTCTCGATGTGGTACCATCACACCATGTCGATTGTGATTGACGCTCGCGATGTTACACCCACGCTGTCAGGGATTGGCAGATATGTGCTGGGCATTGTGCGAAGCATTGCTGAAGTGCAGGGGCTTGCGAATGTGCGTGTGTTGAGCAGCGATGTCGATGTTCTGAACTCGCATCTGCCTGCGGTGCATGGTCTTGATCTTGTCGCGCTGCCGTATCGACCATTGTCAGTAAAGACGCAGACTCACCTTCCACGCCTGCTTCGAAGTCTCAATGCATCTCTGTATCATGCGCCTTATCTCACTGCGCCGCTGCGGATGCGCGTTCCCATTGTGGTGACTGTTCATGACCTCATTCCCGAGCGCATGCCCGAAGGTCTGATGAAGTCGTGGAAGGTGAGAGCGCGCTTTTTCTGGAAACAGTGGAGTAAGGCGCAGTATCGCGCCGCAGCAGCGATTGTTACTGTCAGCGACTTTTCCCGTAAGGAGTTGATTCAGTATGCAGGGATTGATGCTGATCGTGTGACACGCATCTACAACGGCGTCGACCGGCCTGCGGTTCAAGCCAATGAAACAGGTCATCTGCCAGCCTCAGTGCGTGATGGACAGGGGCCAGTGATTTCATACGTGGGCAGGCAGGATCCTTATAAGAACATTGTCACGCTGGTGCGGGCGCGTGATATTGTCACGCGCACCTCGCCGGAGTTGAATGCAATATGTGTGATTGCAGGTCAGCTTGATCCGCGCTATACCGAGGCGCGAACGTTGGGGCAGTCGCTTCAGCTCGGCGATCGCATTCAGTTTCCCGGGTATGTGACCGAGCAGCAGCGCATTGCACTTTTGCAGGCGAGCTCTGTATTTGTGTTTCCTTCACGTTACGAAGGCTTCGGCCTGCCTCCACTGGAAGCGATGTCGCTGGGAGTGCCAGTGGTTGCAAGCAATGCAGCATCGTTGCCTGAAGTGCTGGGGAATGCTGCGCTGTTGAATGATCCGATGGATGCAGGCGGCTTTGCTCGCGACATTGAACGCATTCTGAAGAATAAAGACGTTGCATTGCAATACGCTGTTGCCGGCCGGGCTCAGGCAGCCCGCTTCTCGTGGAACGAATCTGCCCGCCAGCATGTTGCGTTGTACGATCGCGTTCTGCGCAGCCAGGCGAAGTGAATGACGCGCGCGTTCACACCTGCAACACGCCCGTGCGGAACACTCCTTCAATAGGAGCGTGATGGGCAATCGCAAGTGCTGTTGTGAGTTCGCTGCGCGTTTCATCGGGCGCAATGATGCGATCAACCCAGCCGCGGGCTGCTCCGTAACGAATATCCTGCTGTTCATTATAAGATGCAGCGATTGCATCATGAATCTCGCGCTTCTCTTCCTCGGAAACGGTAATGCCACGCCGCTCTTCGGACTTAATGCGGATTTCAGACAGCGTTTTGGCTGCACTGGCCCCACTCATCACAGCGCATTTCGCGCCCGGCCAGGCGAATGTCAGAAGAGGATCAAACGCCCTGCCGCACATGGCATAGTTTCCCGCTCCGTAACTGCTGCCGACGATCAGCGTGATCTTGGGCACAATGCAGTTGCTCATGGCGTTCACCATCTTTGCGCCGGAGCGAATAATGCCGCCCTGTTCGGAATCGCGGCCAACCATGAATCCTGTTGTATCGTTGACGAAGAGAATGGGCAGGCGCTTCTGATTGCAGTCCATAATAAAGCGGGCTGCTTTATCCGCTGAGTCATCATAAATCACCGCAGGCATATTCATCGATTTGCTGGGACCAGCCTTGCCACCCGGCAAGGTGCGCGTGGTCAGCATGCGCTGGTTCGCAACGATCCCGCAGGGCCAGCCGCCGATACGGGAATACGCGCATACCAGCGAACGGCCGTACTCCGCCTTATATTCATTGAACGTGTGATTATCCACAATGCACGAAAGCAGCTCGACCATGTCATATTGTTCGTTGCCTTCAGAGGTGAAAATATCAAAGACATCAGCCGGCTGCCGTGATGGGGATGTCACCGGGAAAGGCGGAGCACCAATGAGTTCCGTGGCGAGATCCGCATGCACGATCGCGCGCAGACGTTTGATGCAGGCATCATCATCCTTTTCGCGGAAATCAATCGTGCCGGAGATTTCCGCATGCATCTGAGCGCCACCCAACTCATCGGAATCCACTTCCTGACCGATGGCTGCTTTCACCAGCGCTGAACCTGCTAGGTACAGGCCCGAACCGTCAGTCATCAGCAGCGTGTCGCACAGGACGGGAAGATACCCGCCGCCAGCCACGCAGTTCCCCATGATGGCTGCAATCTGCGGAATCCCCTTGGCGCTGAAGACCGCGTTGTTGCGGAAGATGCGACCAAAGTCATCCGTATCGGGAAACACATCTTCCTGCAGAGGCAGGAACACACCTGCGGAATCCACCAGATAAATCAATGGGAGATGAGCCCGCTCCGCAATCATCTGGGCCCGAATGATCTTCTTACATGTCATGGGAAAAAAGGCGCCAGCCTTGACTGTGGCATCGTTGGCAATGATCATGCACCAGCGGCCACCCACCGCAGCGATGGTTGTCACCACACTTGCGGCAGGCGCGCCGCCGAATTCTTCGTACATGTTCCAGGCTGCGAAAAGCCCGCACTCAAGTTGCGGAAGCGAAGTATCTGCAAGGCGGGCAATCCGTTCACGGGCGGTGAGCCTGCCCAGTCGATGCTGGCGTTCGATACCCTTTTCGCCGCCCCCCGCTTCGATGTCGCGGGTTTCGCTGCGGAGAACTTCGGCGGCTGCGTGGAGCGGAGAAGTGGTCATGCCGGATCGTAGCATGACACGGCTGCCCGGCCCGCTCCTTCACAACTGCATTTGTCACGCAGGGTGCAAATCACAGCCGCCCTCACAGGCCGGAGGCACTGCGCCACTGTTTCAACTCGATCCGTCGCTGACAATCCCTACATCGCGCAGAATGGACCGGAAGTTGTCGCTGAATACAAAGTTCTCTTCGGGAAACTCGATCCCTGCCATGTTGTTGTCGATGTGACTGAAGAGCAGGTCGATCTGTCCGATCACGTTCCACGCATCTTCGCCACCACTGCGCAGTGCGACTTCGCCCGAGGTTGCAGCGCCGGCCCGATCGATACGGTCGAGCGTTGCGTGATAGCGCAGACTGTCGCCCGGCCGTGCATCGCGGCTGAGCCTTGCGATCACGACCTTTGCAAGGATGACCTTCTCCTGAAAATCGTTGCACGCACCCACGAGAATGCCCGCAGTCTGGGCCATGCCCTCGATCACGAGCGATGCAGGCATGACTGCAAGTGCAGGCATGTTCCGCTGATGATCTTCTGCAAAGTGATCTGCAAGATGTTCCTCAGCCCGGCTGACATGTTTGAGCGCAGTCATGCTCTTGCCCGGCTGAAAGTTCGTGATGGTGTCAATCCACATCCAGCGCATGAGAAGATCAATGCGTGCCCGCAGCAGCAAGTTTGCGATCAACAAACTCAACCAGCGAGTTGACGGTGATGAGTTCTCCGACTGCTGTCACTTCGGGATTCTCATCGAACGCTGTGAAATCAACATGCGGCATGCGCTGCTTGAGCATGGCAAGGCCAGCTTCGGTGAACGAGCCGCCCTGCACCCAGTCGTCATTGTCAAGAAGATTCTCGGGAAAGAGTTCGCCCTGCTCGATCTTGAAGGGCTGGTCGGGTTTGGAAAACGCCTTCTCCAGTCGAAACTGAATGTCGAGATAGTCGATCGACTCGGCCCCGAGGTCGGCAGTGAGGCTGGCACCCGGCGAGATCTCGTCATCCTCAACGCCCAGCGCCTGTTCGAGGACATCCTTGACCGTTGCGTAAATATCTTCTCGATTCATCTGCTCTGGACTCCTTGCATGTGCTGCTGGTCGAATGTGACTGCTCGCATGGTAAACCGCCCGGAGACGGCTGTCTCGCCGCCTGCTGAGATTGTCTGCCCGGCCCGTACGACGTGGCCCTTGCCGGTGCATGTGAATGTGCCAGCCTCGACATCACGTTTGTGTAATGTCACTTCAACGATCAACTGCTCGCCCGGCCGCACGAGGTTGCCGAACCGCAGCGCCTTCACTTCGCCCAGCACCAGCCGCTCCGGGGAGACTTCCCGCAGCATGTGCCTGGCAGCCTGCACCATCGTCTCCACCATGAGCACGCCCGGCAGAACAGCGAACGTCGGAAAATGGTCAGCCAGATATTCTTCGGCCCGGCTGACCTGTTTCATTGCGACGATCCGCTCGGCCGAGCACTCCAGAATGGCATCGATCAACGCAAACCGCATGTGGCGAGCCTATCGCGCCGCATGGCGAGAAGCAATTGGGGGATCAGGCAAACGCTCGCGATTCTGGTCACAGCCCGATACGACGCGCTTCTCAGCGATCATCTCTGCAATCTGTATCGCATTGAGGGCTGCGCCCTTGCGGAGTTGGTCGCCACACACAAAGAGGTTCAGCCCCATGCCGGGCGGCTGCGAGGGGTCGTTGCGGATGCGGCCGACGAAGATGTCATCCTGCCCCGTTGCAAGCCGCGGCTCGGGGAACTGGTTGTTCTCGCGGTCATCGATGACGCTCACGCCCGCCGCGCCCGCGAGAATGTCCCGCGCTCGGGTTTCATCGAGTGGCGAGGCGAAGGAAAGATTGATCGCTTCTGCATGACAGCGCAGGACCGGCACGCGGACACATGTTGCAGTGATGGCGATTGTGCCATCGTTCCAGATCTTGTGCGTTTCATTGCTGAGCTTGCGTTCTTCTTCGTTGCAGCCATCGGGGCCGATGCTTGAGTTGTGACTGAAGAGATTGAAGAGGATCGGCTGCGGGAAAATGTTGTGTGAGAGTGCCCGCCCGGCTGCGTAGTCGCGGGCCTGCGCTTCGAGTTCGTGCATCGCAGCTGCGCCAGCGCCCGAGACAGCCTGATAGGTGCTGATCACCATGCGGGTGATGCGGGCCACGCGATGCAGCGGCGTCACGACAAGCAGCGCAATAATCGTTGAACAGTTGGGGTTGGCAATGATGCAGGGACGTTCGCGAACGTTGTTGAGTGTGTCGCCGTTCACTTCGGGCACGATCAGCGGCACTTCTGCATGCATTCGAAACGCGCTGGAGTTGTCGATGACATATGTGTCAGCATCAACAGCGATCGCTGCCCACTCGCGGCTGATGGCGCTGCCAGCTGCGAAGATGGCAATGTCGATATCATCAAAGCAGCCACGTTCGAGCGGCCTGATGGTGAGCGTTTTCCCGCCAAGCGTACGCTGCTGTCCTGCGCTGCGCGGCGACGCGAAGAGCGTGATGTTGCTGTCGAAAGATGTCGCCCGGCTTTCGAGAATGCTGCAGCATTCCTGCCCGACAGCCCCGGTGCAGCCAACGATTGCCAACGATGTTCCGCGACTGTTTTCGCGTCTATGCATCATGCCAGCATGATACACGGGTTTACACGTCCCTGCAGGAATCGCGCTCTCCGCGGACCTCTGAAGAGCCGCGGAACTTCACGCTCCGATTGCGTTGCGGGCTGCGTCGCAGAGGAGTTCGCAGATTGATGGATGCGGATGCAGCGTTGCTGCAAGCTCTTCGAGCGTTGCCCCCATTTCGATGGCGAGCGCTGCGGTCGCGATCATCTCACCTGCTCCCGGCGCGACGATGGCTGCTCCGAGAATCACGCTGGTTGCGCGATCAAATATGAGTTTGACAATGCCATCATTCCGCCCCATCAGCACTGCACGGCCGGACGCGCCAAGTGGCAGCGTTGATGTTGCCACATCCTCATATCCAGCTGCGCGGGCGCTGACTTCTGTGTGGCCGCACACTGCAGTTTCGGGATCGGCGTGAATCACCGTGGGAACAGCCAGCACATCGAACGCAGCTGATGTGTCGCCACTGATGACCTCAGCTGCAATGCGTCCCTGCAGCAGCGCAACATTCGCAAGAAAGGGCGGCCCGGTGACATCACCAATTGCGAAGATGCGCGGATCATTCGTATGCATGGTTTGATCGACGATGATAAACCCTGCATCATCACGCGTCACTTTGGTTGCAGCAAGATTGAGCGACTCAACAGTTGCACTTCGGCCCATACATGCAACGCACACATCTGCGGTGATTGTTTCGCGGCTGTTCTTTTGTGTGACGGCGACAGTGATGCCTTTGTCATCTTTCTGTACCAGTTCGATCTTCGCATCGAAGACGATTTCGTGCAGATGTTTCTTCAGTCGCCGCATAACTGGTTTGATGAGATCAGCGTCGCCACGACATTCATCTTCGAGAAGCGTGCTGGCCTCGGTAAGCAGTGACACCCGCGCTCCCAGGGCTGCATAGACCGACGCGATTTCAACAGCCATGTAATCGCAGCCGATAATGAGCATGGATGCAGGGATGGCTGGCAATGTCACGGCATGGTCGGGCGACCATATCTGCGAGTCATCGAACGCAACATCGTTCCATAGGCGCGGTCGCGATCCGGTTGCGATGATGCAGCGGCGAAAGCGAACGCGCGGCACCGACCCGCCGGTGATGGCAACGGTCCTGCCATCTTCAAATGTTGCGAGGCCTTTGAGTCGCGCGACACCCAGCGATTTCGCGCGGCTGGCAAGACCTTTGGCCAGCGCCGCGATGGTGTCGTGCATCCACTTTTGCGTCTGTTCCAGGGCGCACGTTGCGGGCGTTTCAGCGCTGCCGATGCCCATGTGGTGCGCATCAGCCGAGCCGCGCAGGAGGCCCGCGGCGTGCGTCAGCGATTTGGACGGAATGCAGCCGGAATGAAGGCAGATTCCCCCAAGTTCGTCGCGATTGTCGAGAATTGCGCAGTCGATCCCGAGCGCGCGGGCACGGAAGGCAGCGGCATATCCGGCCGGCCCGCCGCCGATAATGAGCAGATCAGTTTCCTGTGTGAACTCGCCAACAACCATGAGATGCGATGGTAGTCCTGGCGCGGGAGTTGTGGCGAAGGTGACCAGCCGCGCGGAAGATGCTCGCTATGATTGGGCATGTCAGCGAATGACCTGATGTTGTCTGCGCGGCGGGCGCAATCGCTTCACACATGCATGTTGCTTGGTGTTGATTTTGTGCCATCGTCTGCGATCGCGCGCGATGTTGCTGGTGGTGGTGATCATGATGATCAGGCACCAGAAGTTGCGCGGCAGGATTCGTCACGGAGCGCAACTGTACAGCGCCCGCAGCAGCAACAGATGCAACACAACAGCGACAAGGCAGCAGCCCTGGCAGCGTTGCGCGAGCGGCATGATGCAGAGTGTCCGCACTGTACAGTTGTCACCAGCCACACCCAGACAGTGTTTGGTGAAGGCTCGCCTGAGGCAGCGATTATGTTCATCGGCGAAGCGCCTGGCGCTGAGGAAGATCGCACCGGCAGGCCATTCGTCGGCAGGGCCGGGCAGAAGCTCGAGGAAATCATCAAGGCGATGGGACTCACGCGCGAGGATGTGTACATCGCAAATGTGCTCAAGGCGCGGCCGCCCGACAATCGGACCCCCACTGCTGAAGAAGCAGCGCGCTGTGGGCCATACCTTGTCGAACAGATTCGCATCATTCAGCCGCTGGTACTTGTGACGCTTGGCGGTCCTGCGACGAAACTGATTCTCGAGCGGCCCGAAGGGATCACCAGGTTGCGCGGCATCTGGGCGTCGTATGACATTGGTACCAGACAAATCCCGGTCATGCCAACGTTTCACCCGGCGTATCTGTTGCGAAACTACACCCAGGAGACGCGCAGCCGCGTGTGGTCGGACATCCAGGCGGTGATGAGGTGCGTCAAGGCTGGCGGCGTGATTCCAGCTTCATAAAAGAAATTTTTGATGTTTTCTCGGAACCAGCGGAACCGCTGGAATCCTGAGGCGGATAGAATGACGACCGACTACTTTGCCCCCCCCACGAGGGGCCCGACGCTACTCAGGTTCCAGCGCCGGGCCCTTTTTCTTTTTGGGTTGGCGTCGGAAATCCGCATCGCGCTTCGGTGTGCCGGATCGGATTTAGGTGCTCCCCCCGGCCCAAACAGCCCGACTCGCAGTGGAAAGGCACGGCTCTGGTGCTGCCAATCGCTCACCTTTAGTAGTTCGGCGTGGGCGGACGATAGTGGCTCAGATCAATCGAGCGGAACCACTCAATCGTCCGGGCAAGACCTTCCCGCAGTTCCACCTTGGGTTCCCAGCCGAGCGTCTTGCGGGCCAAGGTGATGTCGGGCTGACGCTGCAGCGGATCATCTACAGGCAGCGGACGATCGACGATGATTTTCGACTTCGACCCCGAAAGCTCGACTGCCAGCTCCGCAAGTTCGCGGATGGTGAACTCGCCCGGATTGCCGAGATTCATCGGCCCTGTGACGGTGTCAGGAGCATCCATGAATCGCAGAAATCCTTCGATCAGATCGTCGACGAAGCAGAATGATCGCGTCTGACTGCCGTCGCCATAGATGGTGATGTTTTCCCCTGCGATGGCTTGCCGGATGAAGTTGGACACCACGCGGCCGTCATATGGGTGCATGCGCGGGCCGTAGGTGTTGAAGATTCGCACGACGCGAATGTTGACGTTGTTCTGGCGGTGATAGTCGAAACACAGCGTCTCAGCGCAGCGTTTGCCTTCGTCATAACAGGCGCGTGGTCCGATGGGGTTGACGTTGCCACGATAGCTTTCCGGCTGTGGATGGATATCGGGATCGCCATACACTTCGCTGGTTGAGGCGTGAAAGAACTTCGCGTGCACGCGCTTGGCAAGGCCGAGCATGTTGATCGCACCAAGCACGCTGGTCTTGATGGTCTTGATGGGATTGAACTGATAGTGGCCGGGCGCAGCGGGACACGCAAGATTGTAAATCTCATCGACTTCGAGGAAGAGGGGATGCGTGACATCATGTCGGATAAACTCGAAGTTACGGCAGTCCAGCAGATGCTGAATGTTCGACTTCTGCGATGTGAAGAGATTGTCCAGACAGATCACATCGTGCCCGGCTCCAACGAGGCGGTCACACAGATGCGAGCCGAGAAACCCGGCTCCGCCAGTCACGAGGATGCGTTTGATCATAGGTGTTGAAAATCAAGAGTAGATGAAGGCGTCCAGTGGCTGAACCAACCGGGTGCAGCATAGGACCCATACAAAGCATTTTCGCGAAACAGGTGGATGAAAGGGCGCAGCCTGCCAAGTATTGCTTATGGATGAAACCCGCAGTGAACGACTTGTTGTCGGGACGATGACTGGCACAAGCATCGATGGTATCGATGTGGCGCTGGCGCGGATTCATGGCATCGGTCTGGAGATGCGGGCTGAACTGATCCGTTATGCATCGCATTCACTGGGACCGCTGTCGTTTCAGCTGCGCAATGCTGCTGCACAGCAGCCCATGACTGCGGGCGACTTTGCAACCCTTGCCTTTGAGTTCGGGCGCATCCACGCTGACTGCATCGACTCGATCATCGAAACGGGAGATCCGGTTGATCTCATTGCCATTCACGGACAGACGGTGTTTCACGATCCGCCCATCTCATGGCAGCTGCTCAACCCTGCCCCGATTGCGCAGCAGTTCGGATGTCCTGTTGTCAGCGCGCTGCGTCAGGCTGACCTGGCAGCGGGCGGGCAGGGCGCTCCCATCACGCCGCTTGCCGATTGGATTCTCTTCCGCGAGGCGTTGCATTCGCGCGTGATTGTCAATCTTGGCGGATTCTGCAATGTCACGATTCTTGAAGCAGGCGCTGGCGTTGAGACGATCCGGGCGATCCAGGGCTTTGACGTGTGTGCGTGCAATCAGGTGCTCAACGCGGTGGCGATGCTGGCGCTCGATATGCAGTACGATGAAGATGGACGCGCAGCGCTTGAAGGTACGATCTGCGAAGGTCTTTGCACCTCGCTCTACGAAACGCTGGTCGCCCAGCGCGAAAGCGAGCGTTCACTTGGGACCGGTGATGAATCGATCGACTGGGTGAGGGCGCATCTCAAGAAGACCAAACCCAACGATCTTGCAGCCAGCGCCACCATGGCCGTCGCGATGTGCATCGGCGATGAACTCAATCGCTCGCAGGCTGCTGAAGCAATTGTTTCCGGCGGGAGCGCTCACAATGTCGCTCTGATGACAGCGCTGGCGAAGGCAACCGATGTTCCCATTCGCAGCAGCGCGGAGCTGGGTGTGCCAGAGTCGATTCGCGAAGCGTTCTGCATGACAATTCTTGGCGCCCTCTCGGCCGATGGCGTCCCCATCACGCTCACGCAGGTGACGGGCTGCTCCGAGCCGCCTCCGGTTGCAGGGGTATGGTCGATGCCCTTTGGATGGGAATGAGAGATCGAGCGAAGGCAATGATCTGCTGTGTTCGAATGATCCTTGCGTGTCTGTTGACCGCGATCAGTGCCTCGTGCAGCACACACTATCAATCACCGTCTCCTGCGCTCGAAACGGCGCTGCGCGACATCTGCAACAGCACCGCTCGGCAGGTCGGGATGGTCGCAGCCATCGATGAAGCCCTGCGCTGGCTTGATACACAGCCGTCTGCGATCGACGAGGATCTCAATGACACTCGTGCAACACTCCTGCTCTTCCGCGATGAACTCGCTCAGCACAACCCGACTGTTGGCCATCTCGCTCAGATGTTCTCGACGGAAGCAATGACCCCACCCGGATCTGCCCTTGTCACAGCCTACTACGCGCCGGTCTTCAGCGGACAGTTAGAAGAGGACATCCTGCATCGCTTCCCGCTCTATCGCATGCCCGATGCGGACGATCCTTCCCGACCGATAGCCCTGCGATCGCGGCGTGAAATTGAAACACGCGACCTCCTTCTTGGATATGAAGTCATTTGGCTTCGCGATCGTTTCGATGCGTATGTCATCCACGTCAACGGCTCTGCACGGATTCAGTTGCCTGACGGGAGTCATCGCAACGTATCGCATACACACACCAATGAACGACCATACACAAGCATCGGCCGTCTGCTGATTGATACAGACCTGATCGCAGAGAGTGAGATGAGTCTTGATGCCATTCGCAGCTATTTCGCATTGAATCCTGAACAGTTTGAGGAGTACGCCCATCAGAATGAGCGGTTTGTATTCTTCGACTTTGTGCCCGATGAAGCCTGGCCACGTGGCGGGCTGGGCATGGTCATCACGCCAATGTGTTCGGTCGCAATTGACCCGACGATCTATCCGCCCGGCTCGCTGCTGCTGCTTGAGCTGGATGATGGCATCTCGTATGTGATGATCGCGCAGGATCGTGGCGGCGCGATCATCGGCGCTGGTCGGGCGGATATGTTCATCGGGATCGGACCAGATGCAGGCGCGATTGCGGGGAACACGATCATGCGCGGCACGATTCACATCGTTCGCGCATCACGGCACGACTGAAGTCAGGTTGACACCATCTTCGATCGGTTCCAGACGAAAGAAGGGGCACCGTGTTGGTGCCCCTTCTTTGAGGTTTACAGGAGATTGTTGTGCTGGTTACTGGCCAGCGCCGCCATTAAAGCGTACGGTCTCGAGGCTGGTCACGCGTGAGATTTCGCCAACGCCAGTCCATGTCACATAGCGACGATCAATGGTCATCGCTGAGGTGCGCTGTACCGGCCGTACTGCGAATGGGTAACCGCCCAACTGACGATGAATGTAGTCGGGAGCAAGGACGATGATGTTGCCCTTGTAGTATCGGATGCTTGCTGCGAGGCCGCCTGCCTGTTCCCAGGCTGTGGGCTCGATTGCGCTGGTGATGATATCGATGAGCTCATTTGCGAGGTCCTGAATATCGGGGCGTTCGATGTCTTCGCCGGGCTCATTGAAGATGTTCCCGCCACCACCGCCACCGCCGCCCTGGCCGCCGCCACCACCACCGAAGCCGCCGCCGCCACCGCCGCCGCCGAGGCCGCCGCCGAAGCCGCCGCCACCGCCACCGAGGCCGCCGCCGCCGCCACCGAAGCCGCCGCCACCACCACCACCACCGCCGCCACCCTGAAGGGCTCCCTGCAAGTCGAGGCTGGGTGCATTGTCAAACATCAGCGGCTCAAAGAGCAGCTCCCGGATTGGATAGATCCGCATCTCGCGGGTTGCGTTGAGGC